>NZ_CP080504.1:87697-629691 GCF_020342435.1 Candidatus Vallotiella sp. (ex Adelges kitamiensis) | reverse complement strand
CAGCTTCTTTATAAAGCGCTTTTATAAAAGTTATTAATACAATAGTAGTTTAAAAGTTACTTAGATAAATAAGGATAGTAAGGAGGGTCGCTTTTGACGAAGTTTGATGTTGATTTAGATGCGCTAAAGCGGCTTGCAAGCTTTGTTGCGCGTCGCAGCGCTGAGGATCGTATCCCTCAGGTAGCGGGTAGTCTTACGTTTACGACTGTATTATCTCTAGTGCCGTTGGCAACTGTGGCTTTTGCATTATTTACTGTTTTTCCACTCTTTGCATCATTCCAGCAGTCATTGCAGGGTTTTCTCGCTGATCATTTAATGCCAGCGCAGATTAATAGTCAAATTTTTAAATATCTGAATCAGTTTGAGGAAAAAGCAAAAGGGCTGACAACAATTGGGATGATTACTCTTGTAGTTACTTCAGTTATGACGATGATGATTGTTGAGTCAGCATTTAATACAATCTGGCGTGTACGTAAGTCTCGACCGCTTGCACAGCGTGTTTTGGTATATTGGGCAATAATTACACTGGGGCCCCTATTAATTGGCGTGAGCTTATCGGCATCATCCTACTTGCTTACACATTCAATGCTTGCTAACGCGGTTGCTAATATGGTCGGTGTAGCTAGTGCAGCATCAGGAATCGTGACACGTGTAATGCCAATATTTATTGAGTGGGTTTTAATTGGCGCAGTGTTACCGCTATCGGTACTAGCGTTTACATTATCTTATGTTTATCTTCCGAACTGCCGGGTAGCATGGCGCGATGCATTTATTGGTGGGTTGTGTGCGGCGATTGCGTTTGAGTGTGCTAAGCGAGGTTTTGGATTTTATATTCTACGTATTCCGACATATACAGCTGTATATGGCGCATTTGCAACAATTCCGATTTTTTTGCTGTGGGTCTACTTGAGCTGGCTAATTACGCTATTTGGGGCGATGTTAACATCTGCGTTGCCAGAGATTCGGCTTGGGCACTTTCATCGAGTTGATTATGCGGGTAGTGATCTACTAGATGCACTAGAACTGCTTGCATGGTTGAATGATGCTCGCGATACAAGTCGTACTCGCTATACGCTACATGAACTTGCGCGCTTGCAGCGCTGCGGATTGAAAAGGACTGCTTGTTTACTAGGCAAACTAGAGGCGATTAATTGGATAGCCCGTATACCATATGAACACGACTCAGATTGTTATGTACTGGTAGTAAATTTGCGGCACGCAAGTCTGCGGTATCTCTATCAATTATTTGTTATTGATCGTAATGAGTTTACTTACCAGTTAAATCTTGATACTGCGCATGTTGATAGTCGGACTCTGCTTGCTGCGCTTGACCATTGTGGCCTAGATGTGTCACTGGCTACATTGTTTACCGCCCGTCGCCTCCCATGCTCTCCTCAGGTAACAGTCTCTCCTACAACACAACAAATATCAGCAGCTTAGCCTCTCTTATCAAAGAGTATATCGAATATAGGAGTTGCTGAATATTATTTATTACTTTATTGATAAAAAAGTTCAGCTGTATTACTAATTAGTTTTTTTAACATTTAGTTATACCGAAATTTAATTTCTATAAAAATTCAGAATATAATGGGTGCATCAATAAAGTATTATAACTTACAGATTAAGTTAATATTACACATATTAAATATATAAGGCTAATTTCTGACAAGCTTAAAAAGCACTTTTAATAATTAAAACGTTTTTATTTAAAAAAACTAATTAATCTGTTTTTATATAAAAAATATATACTCCGGTGTGTTTCTGACGAAAACCCATGCTCAAATAGCATTTAAGTTTTTATAAAAATTTGTATTGTTGAAGTGAAGCATATAAGTATTTATTTTAATCACTTTTATGCATGTGTACGTAGTGAAAACACTGAGATAAGCAGATAGTTTAAGAAATTTCTGAGTAGTATGCATATTCAGGTCTTAGAACGACTTTTCAGGAATTGCTTAGTCTGAGCATCAACTTTGCACACAGAAGTTGTCCGATAGGGTTAACGACGCCCTAAGAGGGACTTGATCACTGTGAGGTGAGTAGATCTAACGTATAACGCAATATAACTAGATATGAGTGTACTTGACAGTGTAATTAATAAACGCACTAGGTGCGAGCTAACTTATAATTAAACTATAATTAAGCCAGCATTATTACATATTAGGATAATTAGGGCCACCGCTCTCGGGCGTGATCCATACGATATTTTGTGTCGGATCCTTAATGTCGCAGGTTTTGCAATGTACACAGTTCTGCGCATTTATCACTAGTCGCGTTTTGCCGATTTTATCGCGTACAAACTCATACACAGCTGCCGGGCAGTATCGGCTTTCTAAGCCCGCATATTTGTGCAGGTTAATTTGAACTGGGACGCTTATGTCTTTTAATATTAGGTGTATCGGCTGGTTTTTATTATGATTTGTGTTTGAGATAAGCACTGATGAGAGGCGGTCGAATGTAAGCTTGCCATCGGGCTTCGGATATTTAATTGGTTGGTACTGCGCTGCCGGCTTTAGCCGTTCGTGATCTGCATGCTGGTGATGCAGAGTCCACGGTACTCGGCCTCTCATTAGATTTTGCTCAATAAATGCCATTATAAAACCTATATATAAGCTTTTGTTAATCCACTGCTTAAAGCTACGTGCTTTATAAAGCTCCTCATACAACCATGAGCACTCGAATGCTTTCTGGTACGCGAGCAGTTCATCGTGAGCTCGGCCTGTTTTTATCGCCTCAAATGCCGCTTCAGCGGCTAGCATCCCTGTTTTTATCGCCGCATGGCTACCTTTGATGCGCGCGGTATTTAGAAATCCAGCTTCGTCACCTACTAACGCTCCTCCCGCAAAAGTGAGTTTAGGTAGAGACATAAGTCCACCTGTAGTAATTGCGCGGGCGCCGTACGCGATCCGCTTGCCGCCTTCTAGGAACCCGCGAATAGTTGGGTGTGTTTTGTAGCGCTGGAATTCTTCAAATGGTGATAAGTATGGATTCTCATAGTCTAATCCTACTACGAATCCTACTGCTACTTGATAGTTATCTAGGTGGTAAAGAAATGATCCACCATAAGTCTGCGTATTCAGCGGCCAGCCTACTGTATGGATCACTAGCCCTGGTTTATGCTGTGATGGCTCTACCTTCCAGAGCTCTTTAAGGCCGATGCTGTATACTTGCGGATCTATTCCCCTGCGTAGCCCGAAGCGCTCCTGCAACTGCTGCCCTAAGTGCCCATGTGCACCCTCGCAGAAGAGCGTGTACTTTGCATACAGCGCCATACCTAGCTGGAAGTGCTTTGTAGGCCGACCATCTCGACTGACTCCTAGATTGCTAGTAGCTACCCCCCGCACCGCGCCGCATTCGTCATATAATACCTCGGCCGCTGAAAATCCTGGAAAAATTTCCACCCCCAGCGCTTCGGCCTGCCGACTTAGCCAACGTGTCACGTTGGCTAAGCTCGCCACATAATTACCGTGGTTCTTGAAGTTCTTCGGTAGGGCCCAGTTAGGTATCTTTATCGCTCTCGTACGGCTCAAAAACAAGAAACGATCTTCTACTACTGGCACTGTTAGTGGTGCATTACTCTCACGCCACTCTGGAATTAGCTCATTCAGTGCGCGCGGGTCTATCACTGCTCCTGATATAATATGTGCGCCAATCTCTGAGCCTTTCTCTAGAACGCACACTGCTAGCTCTACCCCTTGCTCCGCTGCTCTCTGCTTAAGCCGTATTGCGGCACTTAGCCCCGCCACACCGCCGCCTATTACTACTACGTCATACTCTATCGATTCGCGTGGTCCATACTGATCGATCCAGCTTTGCGGGGTCATTAATATTTTCTCTGTTAGAAATATCTACTAATGTACTATTGTCTGGAGAGATACTATAGTAGCACTAAAAATTTAGTTGTATATTCCAGAAATTTAGGTCGGCACAATCGCTATCTTTCAAGAAGATAAAAGCTAGATTATTATTTTTCTAGTAAGGTGTAGTAGCCTATTGCTGTTAGGCATTACGCCTCAGCAAGTTATTCATATGAAAAAATTAGAAAAAAGAAGACATCTTTGTTGAGCGAAATAAATTCGTATTAATAATATGATGATTTATTTCTATAAATCTCTACCTGTACGGTTTCTGTGATCTAGAGTACTCAGTGTATTTCTTTAGAAGAATCTTGGTGCAGATCGTTGGCGATCTAACTAACTAGATAAGCAATGACGTATTATGCGCAGCAATTTTAGAATATAAATATGACGCAGTCATACTAAATATCTATATGCAATAATCTGTGAGTTTCGGGTCGCAGCTAAAAGAATAATTGTGATCTATTTATGGCGCACTAGGTGCATATCTAGTGCTAGCAATCTTAGCTTGCAATATTCTCTAGCAGTATTGCGGTCAATAGATTGCGGTACTCTCTTATACTATAAGTATAATTTTCTACACTGTATTAAAGTCAAACATAAAAGCCTACCTTATTTTAATTGGGAAAAGTATATGACAAGCCTTTCGAGGAGCTGATAATATGTGACTTAGACGGGGCTTCATGCTGGCAAAAACAACCCAGCTTAACAAGTTCTATCATACTTACTCATTTATCGCGCCTAGCTTTATTTCTTTAAGCAGTAGCTTGCGGACCGAGGCTTTCACTCTTTAATTAATTGTTAACCGAAGCGTCAATCAATCGCAACTTATTAGCTCAGCGGAATGTCACTTGTGTTTATAGACCGCTATTTAGATTCAGGGCGATATAGTTAGGGTATGTCGTGTTAATGCTAAGACAACGTTTTTACTCAAGTACTATTACCTCCGGTATATAACTATAAGCAGTGTTTTTCTCATTGTACTCAGCTAAATTTACGAGACGCGCGAAAGTTTAAAGTGATGCTCTACATAAACGGAGGATTTGTAACTTCTTACATGATCAAAACACGTTATGCATATAACGTGCTAAATATATCTTTGAAGTTCACTATCCCTAAGTTTGCTCACGCAATACTTATTTGAAGTTAAATTATTTTACTGCTTAGTAAGATAACCGTACACTTCTTTTATTAACTCCTGTTTTACTTAAAAGATAAGTATCGAATCTGTAATGCGAACTTTATTATCCATGGCGATGTTTGATGGATCGATGTCAAGTATAGAGGTATACTGAGGGGTATAATCTGGATTAATCTAATGCTCTTTGAGCACGTATAAAAAAACTGTGTGGATTATCAATTGTACTGAACGCCAACTTCTTCTTCCGCATTTTTTTAGGCTGTGCTATTTCTAGTGAGATTTCAGACCTAAGTGCACTCTATATAGTTAAGTATAATGCTATTATAATTACTTATATAAAACGCTTGGCAGAAGATAAAGTTTTCCCTAAACTTAAGTTTTATTCGGGCTCGTAGCTCAGTTGGTTAGAGCACCACCTTGACATGGTGGGGGTCGTTGGTTCGAGTCCAATCGAGCCCACCAATCAATAAATTTTATAAAAATACAATACCGCATAAAAATCCGCCTCTCAGTAACTCAGTATCCAGAAAATAGAATCGCTACGACACTATAAATCAAATCTTGATTAAAACTCTCTTGATTAGAACTCTTTAGAGTAAAAGAGGGGGGGCGTCTGTTTCAGTTTTTGTTTCGTATCAAACATAAATGAACCTCTTTGAGGTCTATATTTCTGCGGGAGGTCATTGTCCCTCAACTTAACCATACATGGCACAAAACCAAGAAAACGCAATAATTTCGGTACGACTACCTGATGGTTCTGCCCGAAAGTACGATCATCCGATAACGGTAGCTGAAATAGCGATCTCAATCGGAGAGAGTATTTCGAAAAACGCGCTTGGGGGCAAGATTAATGGCGAACTTGTAGACATGTCAGCTTTGATTCAGCATGACGCTAATGTTTCGATTATCACAGATAAAGACCCAGAGGGGCTTGAGATTATTCGTCACTCAACGGCGCACCTTCTTGCTTATGGAGTCAAAGAGCTGTTTCCTCAAGCCCAAGTAGCAATCGGCCCGGTTATAGAGAACGGATTCTACTACGATTTTGCTTATCATCGCGCATTCACACCCCAGGACCTTCAAAATATCGAGCGGCGGATGCGCGAGCTTGTTAAGAGAGACGAACCAGTCTTACGGCGCGTGGTATCTCGCGATGAAGCAGCCGAGTACTTTAAATGCGCTGGTGAATCCTATAAGGCTGAGATTATAGAGTCGATTCCGAAATGCGAGCAGATCAAGCTATATTCACATGGTAGTTTCACGGACCTGTGCCGCGGGCCCCATGTGCCATCCACAGGTAAGCTCAAAGTATTCAAGCTGATGAAGCTAGCTGGCGCGTATTGGCGGGGCAATTCGAATAGCGCACAACTACAGCGGATATACGGTACAGCGTGGGCGCACAAGGAAGATCAGGTCGCCTACCTACATATGCTTGAAGAAGCTGAGAAACGCGATCATCGAAAACTGGGTAAGCAGCTGGACTTATTCCACCTAGAAGAAGAAGCTCCTGGACTTGTATTTTGGCATCCGAAGGGATGGACACTGTGGCAGCAGGTAGAGCAATACCTCCGACGTCGACTGAGTGAAGTTGGTTACCTTGAGGTAAAGACGCCAATGCTCATGGAACGCTCATTATGGGAGCGCTCTGGCCACTGGCAAAATTATCGCGAGAATATGTTTACGACGGAATCAGAGAAACATGATTATGCGATTAAGCCAATGAACTGCCCCGGACATATACAGATGTTTAATTATGGTCTGCATTCATACCGCGATCTACCCCTCCGTTTTTCAGAATTTAGTTCATGTCACCGAAATGAAGCGTCGGGTGCATTGCATGGTTTGATGCGGGTGCGCGGGTTTAAGCAGGATGATGCACATATTTTCTGTACTGAAGACCAGGTTATCTCGGAGTCTGTCGCGTTTAATTCTCTAGCAATGAGTGTGTACAAGGACTTCGGTTTTAGTCAGATCGACATTAAGTTGGCATTGCGGCCGCAGCAACGCATAGGAACAGACGATACATGGGATCGTGCTGAGGAGAGGTTGCGTATAGCTCTAATGGAGTGTGATCTAGAGTGGCAAGAACTAAGTGGCGAAGGGGCCTTTTACGGTCCGAAGGTCGAGTATCATATCAAGGATGCTCTAGGGCGGTCTTGGCAGTGTGGAACCCTTCAGTTAGATTTTGTACTACCGGAACGTCTTAGAGCGACATATGTAGCAGAAAACAATAGCCGCCGCTGTCCAGTAATGCTTCACCGGGCGATTGTAGGTTCAATGGAGCGCTTTCTCGGCATTCTAATCGAACACTATGCTGGAGCAATGCCGCTATGGCTGGCTCCAACACAAGTTATTGTATTAAATATCTCAGAAAGTTCAGCTATTTACGCAGATGTAATAACCCAATCGTTGAAAAAACAAGGGCTTAGGGCATCATCAGATTTGCGCAACGAAAAAATTAGCTATAAAATACGACAACACGTGCTTAAAAAAGTTCCGTACTTGATAATTGTCGGTGACAAAGAGCGCGACAAACAAACGTTAGCCGTGCGTGTCCGTGGTGGAATAGACTTAGGTGTGATGCTATTCGCAGAATTTCTAGATCGTCTGCGCAATGAGTTAAAAGTATCTGAGTAGGCTATATACAGCGCGCCGCGGTTAGTTTTTTTATTTTTATAGGAAACTTAACATCGCTACTGATAAATCGTTGCACCGCATTAATGGTGAGATTAACGCACCAGAAGTGCGTTTAGTTGGAGTCGATGGAGACCCCATTGGTATTGTTAAGCTAGCCGAAGCATTTCATTTATCAGAACAGCAAGATGTAGACCTTGTTGAGATTGCTCCGCAGGCGCGTCCACCCGTGTGCCGTTTGATGGACTACGGCAAGTTTAAATATCAAGAATCCAAAAAGCAGCACGAAGCAAAGCTCAAGCAAAAAGTAATCCAGGTAAAGGAAGTTAAATTCCGCCCCGGTACCGATGATGGGGATTACAATGTCAAGCTACGCAACCTGATACGGTTTCTTGAGGAAGGCGATAAAACGAAAGTAACGTTACGTTTTCGTGGACGCGAAATGGCGCACCAAGAAATTGGTGCACGGATGCTTAGCCGTCTTCGCCAGGATCTAGATGACTACGGTCAAGTTGAACAAATGCCAAAGATGGAAGGTCGTCAGATGGTTATGGTGCTAGCTCCTAAAAAAAGGAAATAATGGGTGCGTAAACATGTGAAAATGTTACTTTTTAAAAGTAAAAGCTATGCCCCGCATAGGCAGTTATATAACCCATAAAAAGGTGTCGTCCCAGTAATCACAACGCATACTGACTACCAGTCGTTCTTGGAATTTGCAAGGATAAAGTCTTCAGACGCACATCCGTGTCCATAAAAACTGGAGTGGTAGCAATGCCTAAGATGAAAACCAAAAAAAGTGCGTCCAAGCGTTTTGTCGTGCGTCCGGGTGGTACCGTGAAGCGCGGGCAAGCTTTTAAGCGTCATATTTTGACTAAAAAAACAACTAAAAATAAACGCCAGCTGCGTGGCAGCACGCATGTTCATATGTCAGATGTTAATTCCGTTCGCGCGATGATGCCGTTTGCGTAACCCCTAAATTAAACTCATAGGAGAAGAAACATGCCCCGAGTTAAACGTGGAGTTACCGCACGGGCCCGTCACAAAAAAATTATAAACTTAGCAAAGGGCTATCGTGGCCGCCGAAATAGTGTATTTCGGATTGCGAAGCAAGCAGTTATGCGTGCTGGTCAGTACGCATACCGAGATCGTCGCAACAGGAAGCGCGTGTTTCGGCGCTTGTGGATTGCGCGTATTAATGCGGCAGCGCGACAACACGGTATAACCTATAGCACGTTTATGAGCGGCCTAAAAAAAGTATCTAGTGAACTTGATCGTAAGGTTCTAGCTGATATGGCTCTGTTTGATAAAGAAGCTTTCACTTCTATTGTAAGTCAGGTAAAAGCTGCTTCTGTCTACTAACCGCAATGATAGCTAGCGCTCGAGTTAGTTGTATTTCATAGATCGCTCTGCCCAATCATTTCAAAAATTAAACAGGGGCTCCATAAGAGCCCCTGTTTATCTTAGCCGAAAGCCTATTCATTACAGATAAACGTTAAAATAATGAGATTATGCGATCTTAAGCGCATTGTCGCTGAGGCACAGCGCGCATTTTCTAATGCTACAGACCCCGTGACGCTCGAAAACGAAAAAGCGCGTTTCCTTGGAAAAACCGGTAAGTTAACAGAATTTCTAAAAAATTTAGGCAAAGAGCCGGAACCAGAGGTTCGAAAAAGCGAAGGGGCTCGCATTAACGTTGCTAAACAACAGGTTAAGGTGGCATTAAATATGCGTCGACAAGAACTAGCCGATGATTTAATGAATCAGCGCCTAGCAGATGATGCGGTTGATGTAACACTTCCTGGACGATGTTCGGGCACAGGTAGTTTGCATCCAGTAATGCAAACTTGGGAGCGCGTTGAGCAGATTTTTCATTCAATTGGCTTCGACATAGCTGATGGTCCAGAAATAGAAACCGATTGGTATAACTTTACCGCTCTAAACAGCCCTGAGAATCATCCGGCACGTTCGATGCAAGACACTTTTTATCTAGACGCTAAAGATACCCAAGGTAGGGCATTATTATTGCGTACGCATACAAGCCCGATGCAGGTCCGATATGCGAGGATGAAAAAGCCGCCAATCAAGGGTATTGCTCCTGGTCGTACTTATCGCGTTGATAACGATTCAACGCATTCCCCAATGTTTAATCAGGTCGAAGGACTATGGATCGACAAAAATATTAGCTTTGCGGACCTCAAGGGTGTCTATACAGATTTCTTAAAGAAGTTTTTCGAGCGCAGCGATATCCTTGTGCGTTTTCGTCCATCATACTTTCCGTTTACTGAACCATCCGCTGAGATCGATATGAGGTTCGAGCATGGCAGAAACGCCGGGCGCTGGCTTGAAATTTCTGGCTCAGGACAGGTGCATCCGAATGTGTTACATAATATAGGACTTGATCCTCATCGTTATATTGGCTTTGCGTTTGGAAGTGGTCTTGAGCGACTAACAATGTTGCGATATGGTGTAGACGACTTACGCACGTTCTTTGAAAACGATCTACGTTTTCTGCGTCAGTTCATCTAATGCAATTTTTTTCGTCAACTACTCCATGCAATTTTCTGAATCCTGGTTAAGAAGTTTTGTTGATCCGAAATTATCGACTGATAAACTATCGAATATGCTAACGATGGCGGGACTCGAGGTTGAGGCATTAGTGCCGATAGCACCGCCAACATCGAAGATTGTTGTCGGAAAGGTTCTGGAAGTTGTAAAACATCCGAATGCTGATAAGTTGAGCGTGTGCCAAGTTGATGTTGGCGCAGGGCGGGCATTGACGATCGTGTGTGGTGCGACGAATGTGGTATCCGACATTAAGGTACCGACTGCGTTAGTCGGTGCAACATTGCCATCTAAGGAAGCGGGTGGTACACCACTCGAAATTAAACTATCAAAGATACGTTCTATCGAAAGTCAAGGCATGTTATGTTCAGCTGGTGAACTAAAACTGTCAGACAACTATAATGAATTATTACTTCTGCCAAACGATACCCCGATAGGTCGTGATATCCGCGACGTCTTACAACTCGACGACATAATTTTAAAGATTAAATTAACGCCCAACAGAGCCGACTGCTTATCAGTATTTGGCATCGCGCGCGAGACGGCTACACTCACCAATACACCACTTAATACACCGTCCTACAACATTGTTCCAGTCACCTGTGATATGCAATTACCAGTGCGTATAGAAGCGCCTCAGCTTTGTGGACGATTTTCTGGGCGAGTGATCCAAAATGTTAATTCTCAGACGGATACGCCTATATGGATGGTTCGACGACTAGAGCGGGCAGGACAACGTAGCATTTCGCCGCTAGTCGATATTTCAAACTATGTAATGATTGAGCTCGGACGTCCATCACACATATTTGATCTAGATAAAATATGTGGTGGCTTACATGTACGCTGGGGAAGGCACGGCGAAACGCTGAAACTGCTTAACGGCCACACGGTTTATCTGAATGAAACTGTCGGCGTGATCGCAAATGATTACGGACGTGTTGAGAGCTTAGCTGGTATTATGGGGGGCGATAATACAGCGGTGACGCTTAATACAAGGCACATCTATTTAGAAGTTGCATTTTGGTGGCCAGATAGCATTCGTGGACGAGCCCGCCAATATAATTTATCAACTGATGCTGCGTATCGCTTCGAGCGAGGCGTAGATTACGCGAATGTTATTGAACATATTGAGTACTTAACATACTTAATTACAACAATCTGTGGGGGAAACGCAGGCCCGGTAGAGGATCAAATTATCAATCTGCCGAAGCGTAAACCTGTCTTAATGCGCGCATCACAGGTCAACCGAATTATTGGCATACCAATTGATACAAATGAGATTAGTGGCATCTTCACGCGCCTGAATCTGCCATTTAATCAGAAAGTAGATGATGATACGTTTGTTGTGACGCCTCCAAGTTATCGCTTCGACATCGAGATCGAAGAAGATTTAATCGAGGAAGTTGCTCGTATCTGGGGATTTGAAAACATCCCTGCTCATCTGCCAGTAGTGATAAGTGAAATGCAGATTACGCAGGAAGAGCGGCGTTCTATCCATACGTTACGTCATACACTAGCGGCGCGTGACTACGCAGAGACGATTAATTTTAGCTTTATTGATGCTGAATCAGAGCAAGACTTTTCGAGAAACAGGCATCCTATTACGCTTCTTAACCCGATTGCAAGCCAATTATCAGTGATACGTTCTACATTGTTTGGAAGCTTGGTTGGCGTTCTACGGCATAACTTGAATCGACGCGTAGAGCGTGTGCGTATTTTTGAGATTGGGCGGGTCTTTCACGCTGACCCAAGGGTAAGAGCAAGCGAATTAACGGTGGAAGGCTTCGCTCAACCGCAGATGATTGGTGCACTAGCTTATGGCCCAGTCGTTGATGAACAATGGGGGGTGTCAGCACGACATGTTGATTTCTTTGATGTGAAAGGCGACGTCCAGGCATTATGTACACCGACTATTCTCCGCTTCACCAGAGTTTCACATCCAGCACTACATCCTGGGCGCAGCGCCCAGATAGAGATCGATAGCGATATTGTTGGTTGGATTGGTGAGTTGCATCCGCGTTGGCTTCAAAAGTACGATCTTTCGCATGCGCCGATATTATTCGAGATCAAGGCTGATGCGATAGCTAAGCGTGCTCTTCCGAGGGTAACTACTGTTTCTAAATTTCCTCCAGTATACCGTGATATCGCAATGATTGTGCAGAGAAATGTCGAAGTCCAATCAATACTTGATGAATTCACAAAGGCCAGGCTTGACAATAATGCACTCCGTTTCGCGCAAAAAATGGTTATATTTGATCAATTCTATCGGAAATTCGATACGAAGCAAACTGCTTGCAGCACTGTTTCAAAGGAGCTATCAAACGACGAAAAGAGTCTAGCATTCCGAGTAACCCTACAAGATGCTGACGGGTCTCTTCAAGAGGAGACAATTAAGCTTGCTATCAAAACTTTAGTGAAACGTTTAGCGCGAGTCTTTGGTGCAAGAGTGCGCGGCTAAATTAAATGATCTTCAATCAAAAGCAACTAAAAACTACTTTTATATAGTTAGTATCTAATAAACTCCAGTGAATTTGAAGCACTTCTTTCTGTATAACGCAGTGCGATAAGTAGTGTCAATTTTTCTTAAAGTAATCTAGTTTTCCGATATGCTAACGTTAACGAAAGCTGAGCTAGCCGAGTTTCTATCTGATCAAGTCGCTCTTAATAAGCGAGAGGCAAAGGATATGGTCGAAGCATTTTTTGAGGAAATCTGTGATGCACTTGAAAACGGTAAGAACATTAAATTATCAGGGTTTGGGAATTTCCAGTTGCGCGATAAACCCCCCCGGCCGGGACGTAATCCAAGGACAGGGAAAGCTATCCCAATCGATGCGCGGCGCGTAGTAACTTTCCATGCGAGTCCAAAGTTAAGGACACAGGTCGAATCTAGTATTACAAACCGAAGTTACATCGACCATAGAAATATAAGAATTAACTTATTAAGCGTATAGCGATGTGGAATTAAAAAGTTTGCGAACTATATGATATCAAGACCCTATATACAATAGGGTAGGTAGTAGGTAACATGCGCAGTAAAATTGGTCAAGCGCCGTAGAAACTGACGCTATTATGAAGTTCTTACGAACAAGCAGGGAACGGTGTAGTCGAGCTAAATGAAGTAGATATCTCGTCTAACTGATTATTAATCTTAACCGAAATATACTATGCGAAAAGCCTAGTAGGTAATTAGTTAGTGTTAGAAGACAAGAACATGATTCATTTATCATATTCGCGAATTCTCTTTCAGCTCTATTTATAACACTAATTCATTGTAATTTTCGGCGTCTAACAGGACTTTTACGTATTTTCCGTTATCTTTTAAATAAAACTCATGAACCGTTTGTCATTTAATACTGTTAAGTATTAATTAGGTAGTGTTAAATGGGATATTAATAGCTTTATACAAAAGTAATTAAGTGCGATTTTTATAGTTTAAAAGTCTATATTTTGCTTATACAAAGCGTCAAATACATGTGCGCATAGCACTCTCATGTAAAAAATATTAAGCAGTGTTGAGTTGGCAATCTGTATACATGCCTTAGATATATAGGTTACTTTTATGCCAACAGTCACACTTACAGTCGCTTCGTTTTGGCTATCAGTTGTAATGAGACTATACGGAGCTTCCTATCAAGAGAAATTTAGCGGCCGATCAAATTCGATGAATTTTCTTATAAAATTTAATGTAGAAGCCTAAAATAGGCTGGGGCTCTGGTGGTAAATATTTTCGAATGTTAACAAACGTAAGCGATAATATCTTTGCGTATAAATATATAGAGGTCAGCTCTCTTCTGAAGAAGATAGCATAATCGACTCTCGGAATACCTTTATTAGATGTTATTGTTTTATGATTAGATGGAATATCTTATTAAGCTCCTGCTAATATCTAATAATGCTGGATTTTAGCAGGAGCGTATTGGATACATCTATTTATCCCAGAACGGATCTTTACGTTTAGAGAAAAACTTCTCAAAGATTTGAGGCGTGCTGTAAGCTAGCTTGTCTAAGCGTAACTGAGCATAAAACTTAGTTAACAGAATCTAACTATTTTCGAAACATGCAGATATGTCGATATAGCAAATAAATTTTAGATTTGGCTCCGGACGCAGAAAATCTTACGATTTATAGATGTATCCTTCCTTCGAAGCTATCACATTTTAGATTAGGTAGCATAGTGCTACTAATATTTATTTAGGAGGTTTATTAAACACCTACAGTTGCTGCGTTTTTACTCGTCATTACAACATATCCGAAACGGAAGTAATATAAAATAACATCTGGGTACTGCTAACCAATGTATCAGCACTAACTAGAAGTTAAAATATAAGCCTAGTTTTTCTAAATACGTAATAACTGTTTATAGCATAAGAATCTAATAAAAGAGGCGTGATTGAACGTAATTTTAAAAAAATAGCGAGTTAAGCATTATTCGGATCTACCTATATCAGCACAATTTAGCAAGGCTTAGTTAGGTTAAATGTTGCTCTAAAAAGCTCAAACATACATTTTCTTGTCTTAACCACAAGGAGCAGCTATATTTATGTTGAACAATAAAAACGTAACATACTCATGAAAAATTCGTTGTCTTCGGTGACTAACTCTATCAACTGTATTGGCTACTATTCCAAGGGGTAATTAGCTAGAAGCTATTTGTCAGCTGGTTACAGCTATTCTGTATAGATTTCGTTCCAGACATTGCTAGGCACAACTTTCCCTGGAACACATTCAGGATGTAAAGAATTTTGAATTTAAAAAAATAGTACAAACACATCATCAATTGATGTAGATAAAACTACATAAATGTAGCATAAGTATCGGCAACAATATATTAGATCTGATATAGATCGTTAGACTGTGAGTACGGCCATTGTGCCGTACATTGCGGCTTTGGATAACAAGAAGATAATGCTAGACTAGTTTTTAGTGAGAATTGTTCTTATTTATATCTTTGTATACTTCTAGGAAGAATATAGATGATGTATTTTCGTCTAGTTTGTGCTGTTACGGTCATGGCGTTGTTTTCTCTAGCAATAAATATTGAAGAAGTAATAGCAGCTGAGTATCCGCTTAGTAAGCCACAGATCCAGGGCGGGCTAGAAGTCGGTACAGTATATCTTCAACCAATCACGATGGACCCAGCAGGTATGATGCGTAAGGCGTCTGACTCAGACATTCACTTGGAGGCAGATATCCATGTACTCAAGAATAACCCAACCGGGTTTTCTGAAGGTGATTGGATGCCATATCTTCGGATAAGGTATGAACTAACAAAGCCCGGCACAAACTATGTGAAACGGGGTAATCTGATGGCTATGGTAGCGAGTGATGGTCCGCACTACGGTGACAATGTAAAACTTGCCGGTCCCGGAAAGTACCACTTGAATTTATCTATTGCACCACCTGACACAATCGGACATATAGTTTTTGGTCGCCATATTGATAAGGAAACCGGTGTCGGTTCTTGGTTTAAGCCATTCGAATTAAATTATGACTTTCCGTTCGCCGGCATTGGTAAAAAAGGTGGTTACTAATCAATGAAATACACCCTTAAATTACAGAGTGTGGCGTGTATGCTCGCCTGGAGCACTATATTTAGTAACGATATGCGCGCTTCAGACTTGCTGACGTTCCAACTAGAGATAGCTGATGGCAAGTTCAACCCGGCACGTATTGAAGTGCCAGCTAGACAGCGTATTAAAATAGAGCTGCATAATACTGGACAAGGCGCTGTTGAGTTTGAGAGCGTACAACTCCGAAAGGAGAAAGTACTAGCACCAGGTGCCGAATCCTTTATTGTAATAGCACCACTGTCTCCAGGTGAATATAAGTTCTTCGATGATTTCCATCGGAGTGGGCAGGGCGTAATAGTTTCAAAATAATGGGCTGCCAAGCCCTGCGAAGGAAGATGTAATGGGTCAGATTCTGTTCGTCGTATGGCGGGAAAGCATTGAAGCGCTGCTCATAGTCGGTATTTTGTATGCCTGGTTTAATAACGGTAATGCTTCCGTACACCAGGGGTTACTCTGGTTATGGTTGGGTGTTGGTACAGGATTATTAGCAGCAATTAGCTTAGGTGCAGTGCTAATCGGTTTTACCGAAGTACTCTCTAGTAATGCGCAGGATTATTTTCAAACAGCGATGATGCTGATCGCGTGCGTGCTTATTGTACAGATGGTGATATGGATGAGACGGCATGGGCGTACGTTTAAGCATGACATAGAACAGTCTTTAGTTAAGCAGCAGCACAATGCAAATTGGTGGGGTGTCTCGCTACTCACAGCTCTAGCATGTGCTCGAGAAGGTAGTGAAACTGTAATTTTTTTATATGGCTTAGGTTTCGGCCGGTCAGGCCATATCAATATTATGCAATGGCTAGCTGTGTTGATTGGTATGACGCTTGCATTGCTCACGTTTTATCTGCTGCAACTAGGTAGTCGAATATTTTCGTGGCGCATATTTTTTCGTATAACAGAGATTATGCTCTTATTTCTAGGTGTTGGTTTATTCGAATCTAGCGTCGATAAGTTAATCGATAAGGAAATCATCCCTACAGGGATCGATACCATCTGGGACACGTCCCAGATTCTAGATGACTCGGGTACAATCGGCTCAGTAATAGCAACGATGACTGGCTATCGAGCCCATCTCGCGCTGGCTAACCTCCTTGCGTATGTGTTGTTTTGGCTAGTAGTCTGGATATTATTACGCCGGACACGGAACTGCTAATTCTTATATGTACAGGAGAGCTACACATGAATATAACGCCTGCTCCACGAACCAGTCGATTAGAAAAGGCTGGTCACTGGCTGCGGCGCCATTACATGGTGATCTGCAAAGTACAGTGGGTTGTTTTGTTCGCTTATGCGATTTTAATCTTAATTCCGCCATTTATGCCGCTTCCAGACGATGCCGCGCATATCTGGTCAAATTTCACAGTTTTTGCACAATTTGTGTTTTGGGGTATATGGTGGCCGTTCGTGCTGCTATCAATAGTGCTACTCGGGCGTGTATGGTGCGGAGTGCTGTGTCCAGAAGGTGCGTTGTCTGAGTTCGTAAGTAAGTATGGTCTAGGCCATGCAATTCCGCGTTGGATGCGCTGGGGCGGATGGCGATTTATCGCATTCGGGCTCACGACGATCTATGGGCAAATGATCAGTGTATACCAATATCCAAAGGCCGTGCTGCTAGTGCTCGGAGGGTCGACTATTGCTGCTATTGTAACCGGCTTACTATACGGCCAGAAAAAACGGGTATGGTGCAAGTATCTCTGTCCAGTTAATGGCGTATTTGCGCTGTTAGCTCGGTTGGCTCCACTACACTATCGGGTTGATGAGTATGCATGGCGTTTTTCATACATGCAGGTTGAACGTGACAACCACGTAACTCCAGTGAACTGTGCACCTCTAATCCCATTACGAAACATGAAGGGAGCTTCAGCCTGTCATATGTGTAGTCGTTGTAGCGGCCACCGCGGTGCAATTTCATTACAATGGCGTTCACCGGCTCAAGAGATTGTTGAGCTAGGTGAAAAAGGGGCAAACTGTTGGGATACGGCATTGATTTTATATGGACTGCTTGGTATCGCGAATGGCGCGTTTCATTGGAGTGTTAGTCCACTGTTTGTTTCAGTTAAGCAATTACTAGCCGAATATTTGATCGACCACGATATTTTCTGGCCTTTAGAAACTAATGCTCCATGGTTTATTTTTACACACTATCCCAAACAGAATGATGTGTTTTCGTGGCTAGATGGTAGTCTAGTAATCGGTTATATAGTTACGACTGGTCTGTTATATGGCACGATATTACTAGCATGCGTCGCATGCAGTAACTTATTGCTCGGCCGATGGAGTGCATTACGATTACATCACCTTACGCAAGCATTAATCCCAATAGCTGGCGTTAGTGTATTCCTCGGCTTATCAGCCACCACCGTGTCATTGCTTCGCGCTGATCATCTGCTATTATTAGTTGACTTGATAAAAAAGTTATGGTTTGTATTTCTAGCAATAGCTAATATTGCAAGCTTATATCTTGCTATAAAAATTGTTATGCGATACATACGCTGTATTAGCGCTGGTATTTTACGGGGCATAGGCGCGCTACTATGCTTTATTTTGGCACTAGCTATTGCTGATAGTGCATGGTGGCTCATGCTATCCAGATGGGCCTAAGTTGTGATACAAATCTAGTCAGATATGAAAATCTAGCAAAAAAGTTTTCCGGCCGTGATATGCAATCAGAGTTAAGCTAGTAATAAACATATCGAATTGAGATAATTTTCCCTAATACTCTCGCTAAAAGTCAATTTTTTCTATGCTTTCTAAGCAGAAAATCCATTGTTTCTCTATAAGAATATTCTCTGGGGTATATCGTGTAGAGTCTATACAGCTTTGTTGTTATGTGGCGACGGAAAGTCTGCTAGACTGGCATGGAAAGCCTTATCAGGGCACATTTGTTTTCTGACTAGGTAAATTACCTATAGCTCAGTGCATTTTGTGCCTAGATTAGATCTTCGTATTGGAATTAAGTGTATTAATTCCAAAGTAGATTAGGTGCACACTAGCGATCTATAATATAACATTTTCTTTATTCTGCTGCTTGTACAGCACAATTATGCTGTATATGTTGCTTAATACAAAAATATTAACTTTATATAGAAAATATTATTATTTACGCTACGCACCTTTTTAAGGTAGGTCTTCTATTAATACAACCATGCTAGTATGCTCAATAAGCATTCGATAATTATTATTAATGAATAGCGTCTTCTATATTTTATGATAGAGCGGTTATAGTTTTATCTTTCTTTAAAAAAAGATGTATTGTGCGAATAAATAATGTTGGCCAATTTTAAGAAACTTATATATCTAAGCAACAGCATAAAAACTATACAAACTTATAGTATAAGTAGCGTCGAACAAGATTAACAAACAACTACAATCGCACTGCGCTGTAATTTTGACTAAAGCTGAGGGGGCATAAATTCTTTATTATTAGTAGCTACCGCTCGAGATGCACACGATAAAAGTCTATCTTGAATATAGTCCAATGAGGTGGTTCTAATTATTTTATTAAGTACTTAAACGATATAGATATGATTTGCATAATTCATATTTATTCATCTAGGCTAGGTAAACTACAAATCACCGTGTTGAAGCCACTGTCAACATAGATAATCTCAGCAGTGATCCCTGAGGACAACTCTGAGAGTAAGAAAGCAGCTACGTTACCAATTTCCTCGATAGTCACGTTTCGGCGTAATGGTGAGTGTCGCTCGACAGATTGCAAGATTTTACTAAAGTTTTTAATACCGCCGGCTGCAAGCGTTTTAATCGGACCTGCTGAGATACCATTTACTCTTACACCCTGTGGTCCAATCGAAGCTGCTAGGTAGCGTATGCTGGCCTCTAATGAGGCTTTAGCAAGTCCCATGGTATTGTAGTGTGGTACTACGCGATCTGCGCCTAAATACGTCAAAGTTAGTAAAGACGCCCTATTCCCTAGCATTGGAGCGGCAGCCTTAACCATAGCTGGAAAACTATAGGCAGAAATGTCGTGCGCGATATGGAATCCCTCTCGCGATAGCCCGTCAAGGAAATTACCAGCGATCGCCTCTCTAGGAGCGAAGCCAATGGAGTGTACAAGTCCATCTAAGTTATCCCAATGCTGCTTTAGCGATATAAACAGAGCATTGATTTGCGAGTCGTCTGTAACATCGCAGGGTAAAATTAACTCGCTTTTAAAGCGGGCAGCCAACTCAGTAATACGTTTTTTAAAACGTAAATCAACATAGGTGAAAGCAAGTTGGGCACCTTCGCGGTATGCGGCCTGTGCAATACCGTATGCTATCGATCTATTCGATAGTAAACCTGTAATGAGAATGTGTTTTCCAGTTAAAAGACCCATGAATACTTCCTATGTTAGATGCGTACTAGTGAACTATTAGAGGTATATCGAACTCATAGTATATAAAGCATAACATGCTAATCTTGTGCCTGATTTTTATGAAATGATCCACAAATATAATTTTAGACTGTTTCTATAATTTCCGGTCATCAGTGAATGCATTATCAGTTATAATTTTATTCTCTTACTTATTTACTAGTTATTGCCTAGATTATTGCCCTTTCTTGCTCTGTATAAAAAGTATAAGACCCCGATTAGGGGGGGTAGAGCGCTGACATTTTTAGCACAGGTTAGTGATGGAGCTTACACGTTAAATTAAATTTAATCTATTCGGATTCCATCGATTCTTAGTGCTGTGTTAAACAAATTTTTTGTTTAGAATACCAATAACTCCCACGACGCGGATAAGACAATGGTATCGCTTAAAAGCGATTGCAATAATGCTACATATATTATACTAACTAGCTGTGATAGATCTAGAAAGCGCTATTCAGCTGGTAACTCGAAGTAGGTAAGTATAATATTAACTCGATAGGCTTAAGGGTTTGTTTGTATAGAGTGGGACATACTGGTACACGGTACAATCGAAATTGCATGCAGTCTGATGTTCAGTTTAAACGCAGCACTATCTAATAATGTACACTCACAATCAAATAAGCTTTATATTTTATATAAGTTAGTGCTTCTCATAAATAGCTATACATACTTCGTATAAGTAGTCACATCTTGCCACTGTAATAGTGGTAGATATACAAGGTTTTTATGACTAGCATGCATAAGATTCTCCAGAAAAGTTGCTCTTCATTCAAAAGTTTTTGTAGATGCTATATGCTAATCACAGCCCGTTCACTTGTCTGCAAAACGTGACAGGATGTATTTCATCTCAATGTAATATACTTTCAATATCTAGAAAAATATCAAGATCGGATAATTTACAGCTAAGAGTGTAAGCACTCTTAGCTGTAAATTCCACCCGGCCAAGTAATATTGGATGCAACTAGATAAGGATGTTATTGTATTATTTAGTATGTCGTGTGTTACTTATCTTCTCACTTCAAATAAGTTTTGATATAGTGACAAGCGCTTTAGAAGCGCATACCTTTATTATTAAGCGCACCTAAAAGTAACTAGTCGAGTGGATCAGGTGCCTGAGAAATAAGAAATAAAACTCATTGGCACGCTGTTCAGCGTAAGCGTTTACACTAGAGCAGCGCGCAATAAATTGGGTAATTAAAAAATTATATTTAATAATCTTTATCTTGATAAAGTAAGTGTGTCTTCTAGATAGGCGATACAGATTTCCGTTACTTATCTGTAAATTTTAGTCGTATCCGCATATGTCTTAAGAAATTTCTGCATCTTACATTTTCTTCGTGATGGCTTTTAGGCCAGGCTCTGAATTCTCTCATTTTAATGACTACCTCTGTACGTACTCGCTTCGCACCGAGCCCAACTGGCTATATCCATCTCGGAAACATTCGCTCTGCGCTCTATCCGTGGGCATTTGCTCGGAAACATCACGGGACCTTCATTCTGCGTATCGAGGACACTGATCTTGAGCGCTCCACTGAAGAGGCTACGCGGGCTATCCTTGATGGAATGGAGTGGTTAGGACTCGATTTTGATGAGGGGCCGTATTATCAAATGCAGCGAATGAGCCGCTATCGTGAGGTAGTCAAAAAAATGCTCGACCAAGGCTTCGCATATCGGTGCTATATGTCGACTGAGGAATTAGATGCAATGCGCGCACTACAGCGTGCGTCGGGTCTGAAACCCCACTATGACGGCACCTGGCGGCCTATACAGGGTAAAGTGCTACCCTCCCCACCTACTGGTGTGCAACCCGTTATACGCTTTAATAATCCGCTAACCGGGACAGTATCGTGGAATGATGCAGTAAAAGGACGTATTGAGATTTCAAATCATGAGCTTGACGACCTAATCATTGCCCGGTCCGATGGCACTCCTACATATAATTTTTGTGTTGTCGTTGACGATCTAGATATGGCGATCACACATGTGATTCGTGGCGACGACCATTTAAACAATACCCCCCGTCAGATTAATATCTTACGTGCGCTAGGCGGTATACCACCTATTTATGGACATTTACCTACGGTTCTGAATGAGCAAGGCGAAAAAATGAGTAAGCGCAATGGTGCGATGAGCTTAATAGAATATCGCAATAAAGGTTATCTACCCGAAGCGGTATTAAATTATCTTGCTCGGCTTGGTTGGGCTCATGGCGATATAGAAATATTTTCAAGAGAACAGTTCGTTGAATGGTTCAGACTCGAGAACTTAGGTAAGTCACCGGCACGACACGACGATAATAAACTAAAGTGGCTGAATAAACATTATTTAAGAGAAGCTAAAAACTCACACCTCGCATCACTTGTACTACCAATGCTAATCACACTTAATATTGATGCAACGCAAGGAGTACCGCTAGATAGGGTCGTCTCATTGTTGAAAGACCGAGCGAATACTGTCAAGGAGATTGCCGAAAGTGCTGTGATATTTTATCGAGCGCCGGCGCCCTCGGAGAAAGAGATGAAACAATATCTAACGGATGCTATACGTCTAGCTCTTATCAAGTTTATCGAGATTCTTACAGCAATCCCCTGGACAAAGCAGGCAATTCGAGACTCCTTTAGGGTAGTGATAGAAGATTATGGTCTCACACTGCCTCAACTAGCAATGCCAGTACGTCTACTTGTCGTCGGAACGACGTATACCCCATCTATTGATGCAGTTTTGCAGTTATTCGACCGAGAGATAGTACTTGATCGGCTGCGAGCAGTGCTTCTTTGAGATTGGAAGCGAATTATAAGTCAAAAAACTTTACAAACAGTTATTTTATTTTTAGAATTTCTACGTATAGGGGGTATAGCTCAGATGGGAGAGCGCTTGCATGGCATGCAAGAGGTCAGCGGTTCAATCCCGCTTACCTCCACATAAAAAATAATATAAAAATATTAAATTTAGTACATTGATTCTTAGTGCTTTTAGAGCGTCTAATTTAATAAAACATCTCAATCTGGTTTCTAAATCTGTTTTTAGAAATTTCAGAAACCAGAAATTAATTCCTCTAGAAAAATATAATTTATATATCAATAATATTTATTCTCAGTAAATTTTGAATCGTTCACAAATATTTTTTCCTAAACTTTAAATATAAAAAATAAATAAAGAAATATTACTTTTATATATAACTCCTAAAATAAAAGAGGGTATTAATAATAAAATATAAAAAATATTTTATGAAATCATTATTTTTAGAATAGAATTCTAGTAATGTTAAAAGTTATATCGTATAAAAAATTCTTCTAACTTACTTAGGAGTCATGCCCTCGATTAGTATTCTTTATTTTTCTGACACTAAATATAAAGAAATATAAAAAAAGACTTCACAAACAAAGAGAAGTTATCCATAATTAATTTTTAGTGTAAAAACATTAGGTCCCCTTCGTCTAGAGGCCTAGGACATCACCCTTTCACGGTGAGTACAGGGGTTCAAATCCCCTAGGGGACGCCAGTTTTAACACTAAAATAAGCAGGCTCTTGTACATTGTAAAAATAAATTGGAGTGGTAGTTCAGTTGGTTAGAATACCGGCCTGTCACGCCGGGGGTCGCGGGTTCGAATCCCGTCCACTCCGCCAATTTATAGGCCTATACAAGCAGGCTTTTGGTTATATATTAATTACTACCTATTAGAATAAGATTTATGAGAATTAAACCAGGTCAGAAGTTTGGATGCATGGGCACATGACTTTTAATGAATTTAACAAACTAGTTTAGCTATAAACTAAAACCGTTCGCGCGACTATATTTAGAGCGCGCCAAGTAAGTATAACAAGCTGCGTGACTAACTCGCCTAGTAGCATTAATCTTGTCTAGTGAAATTGATTGTCTTTACTTATTTAACTTTAGAACATAGATAGGTCAATAAACATAGGAAGTTAGCTTTATTCTTTAGAAGCGGGCTATTCATTAGGGTATATACTATTTCTTTCTAAGCTGGCTGTTACTAAGAGAGATTTCGAGCATACGGATAGAGCACTTAGCGCCTCAGGTATTAGGTATATATCAACATATCATTCTTCTCGCCTAATGCACAACGCATATTTCTGAAGATATTGCTAATTAAACACTGGCAAGATACTCAATACGCATATAAACAGATAGTGAATATATGGCGATTTTTGAGATATTGTTAAAAACATAGCATTATTAGACATATTAACATCAGGGCTATGCTGTCGCTAGTTAGAGCGGTACTTCTAGTACTATCTTAGTTACCGTGCACTAACATACTAATATAACTCAACTTAATAATAGAAGACGCTAGTCAAATCCACGGTTTTGATTAGACTTTTTAAAAAACCTAGTCCTGTAAAGCTAAGTACAGAGAAGCGACACTTTAGTCGGTAATCCCTAAACAGCGAAGATCCCCGAAGCAGTGGGATCAAGAGTATAAAACTAGTTAGTTAGATAGCTCTATAGCAAAAACTAATACTAGCGGTAACTAGAATACAGATATCAAAATATTTATATTCGAGACACGAAGCAGTCTACCCTAGCAATGCTTATCATCATAAAGCAAGCAGCCACACTGGCTATATAAAGCAGGAGTAATTTTTGATTGTATAGAACCATCTCTTTAGATGTAACATAGCACATTCGTCAAAGTCACTATAAATCACCCGTATTACAACTCTAGCACATGCGTTAGAATATTTAGCCCATCTATTAGCTTATCTAGGACAGGCTTAGTACAAGAGTTAATAAGGGTATTATTAGGGCAAGGACTGGTCATCTATATTAAAGATTACAAATACTAATACAGTTACCAGCGATCTAGCGTGATAGATTTGCCGATTAGAGTTGGGGGTATCTAATCTCCGTAGGCACTACTTTAAACTAAAGCATATCTCTCTGCTTATGTATGAATAGAGTAACACTAACAGGCACTAAGATACGCTGTTCTATGGGTATGCTCTACTTCACGATCATTGCGGAAGCCCGGCTTCCAAACTTTTGTCGGAATTTTTCAACTCGGCCCGTCGTATCTAAAAACTTATTTTGCTCGCCTGTATAGAAGGGGTGTGATTCAGAAGATACTTCAACTTTTGCAAGAGGATAAAGTTTTCCATCAAGCTCGATCTTCTCACGTGTCTGAATCGTTGAGCCTATAATAAAAGTTTTTCCATTCGACATATCTTGGAATACGACTTCGTGGATATCAGGGTGAATATTTTTTTTCATTGTCTTTCTTAACTTTAAGAAGTACTCAATTTCTTGAGTGTAACACTGCTTTTCTAAAAAGAGAAAAAAGAATATTATTCGAGACAATTAGTTCGTTATCATTTTTTTTAGGGTCTTTATACTAGCCGAGTTTTGTATAGGTAGATCAAAATTATGAAGCCTGCCAGCTTTGTCATCAACAGTTTTATAAATCAGAAACCTGCGCAGGCAGTGACTTTATAGCCCAAGCTTTAGGTTCAAAATGGTAAGCAGACCTAAGCCTTAGTCTCCCTAGAGACTCTTCTATCAGTTACTTAAATTCGTTTATTATCATGTGGATTTTTTCATAGGTGATAAGAAAGACAAATTAGTAAGCGCGATTATGCTTGATTTCTGTTAACTAAAAGAATTAGCGCGTTAGAAATTTTGTCTTTTAAAGAGGCTTATTAATAGCAAATGTAATATAGTTAGTCAAAAGGTTTTATAGACAAGAGTCTACCTAACAACAAAAGAATATAACGGCAGCATGATTGAGTGACTATAGCTTTATAAGCAGTAAATGAAACGAAACACGATATTAAGACGTCGCTTCCATTGCTATTTATAAATTGACGTTGCTCTTTATCTCCTAGGGTATGCAGTAGTATTATATACTTGTAAGTAGTGTGATTATCTTATTATGCGCTCTAACTTATACGCTCTACCATATGTTTAAGGTCGTTTAGTATCCACTAGATTTTAATCTGTGCGGTAACCTCGTTTCTGGCGCTGACATTGCTTTTAGCTTGTTATATATTTACGTAGCACTATCTACTTCAGTCATTCAAACGTACAAATAACAAGGTGTAGTGCGATGCCTCGTATAGTTTTTAGTAGCGCTGGATTAATCATATCGTCAAGAAAATCCTTAATGAGGAAAAATATAGAGCTAAGCTAGATTAGCTTGCTTATACATAGTAGGTATCTTTCTTACTATAGCATCGTCGCGTCCTATAGTCGCGCCCCATACCCCTGGCGGGAGTTGATAATGCTCTTGGAGGGGTAGGATGTATGCCTGTTTATTTAATGTAAAGAAATTTATCGCACATAAACCTACACGCCCCTCTTTATTTATAGCGGGAGATTTATACCAATACATTTTTAAGAGCTGCGGATCAATAACACGCATCTTAGAACTACTATCCACCACGGCGCATCATATCAAAAAAATCTGAATTATTCTTAGTCTGCTTTAGCTTATCGAGAAGAAACTCCATAGCTTGGATTTCATCCATATCATGGATAAACTTACGCAGTACCCAAATCTTTTGTAGGATTTCTGGCTTAATAAGTAATTCTTCGCGACGCGTACCTGATTTATTAAGGTTTATCGACGGATAAACCCGTTTTTCTCCAAGGCGCCGCTCTAGATGCACCTCCATATTACCGGTTCCCTTAAACTCTTCATAAATTACATCATCCATTCGGCTGCCCGTTTCTATAAGTGCAGTACCAATAATTGTAAGAGAACCACCTTCTTCTACGTTCCGCGCGGCACCGAAAAAACGCTTTGGACGTTGCAGTGCGTTAGCATCCACGCCTCCAGTTAAAACTTTGCCCGAAGCCGGAACAACTGTGTTGTAGGCGCGCGCAAGGCGCGTGATAGAATCTAATAGGATTACTACGTCGTGCTTCATCTCAATGAGCCGCTTTGCTTTCTCGATTACCATTTCAGCAACCTGGACGTGACGCGCTGCCGGTTCATCAAACGTAGATGCAATTACCTCTCCCGATACCGATCGCTGCATTTCAGTAACTTCTTCTGGTCGCTCGTCGATTAGCAATACAAATAATATAACATTTGGATGGTTTGACTTAATTGCATGCGCGATATGCTGCAGCATCACGGTTTTGCCCGACTTGGGCGACGCAACTAGGAGTCCACGCTGGCCTTTTCCGATCGGCGCAATCATATCGATGATACGGCCAGTGACGTTTTCCTCGCCACGCATATCGCGCTCAAGCGACAACGGCTTATTCGGATGTAGTGGCGTGAGGTTTTCGAACATAATTTTATGTTTCGACGCCTCCGGTGGATGTCCATTAACTTTATCGACTTTGACAAGTGCGAAATATCGCTCCCCGTCTTTTGGCGTACGAACTTCTCCTTCGATCGTGTCACCAGTGTGCAAGTTGAAACGGCGGATTTGCGATGGACTGATATAAATATCATCAGTGCTTGCTAGATACGATGTCTCGGGTGAGCGTAGAAAGCCAAAACCATCTGGCAGCACTTCAAGTGTTCCATCGCCGAAAATTGTTTCGCCAGTTTTGGCTCGCTTTTTTAGAATTGCAAACATCAGCTCCTGTTTGCGCAAGCGATTCGCGTTTTCGATTTCCAGACCATTAGCCATTTCGATCAAAGCGGATACGTGTTGCGACTTGAGCTCAGACAAATACATACAGGAATCCCGCTAAGGAAAGAGAAAAATTGACCAAAGGGAGTCGTCAGGCGACGAGCCTAATTGTTATACGGTTTGAAACGTATCCGCTTTTATGATATCAGCATAGCTGCAATAAAGCGCTTGTTGCAAGAATGCAACAAGCGCTGTTACATTTCGGGCATTGCCAATAGCTCAAATATGGCTGTCTATCAGTGCTGTAATCTGCGCCTTCGACAGTGCGCCAACTTTAGTTTGGGCCACTACGCCATTCTTGAATAGAATCAATGTCGGTATTCCTCTCACGCTAAACTTAGCCGGTGTTGTTGGATTCTGATCAACATTAATCTTCCCAACCTGTAGGCGGTCACCGTATTCACATGACACTTCGTCTAGTAACGGCGCAATCATCTTGCATGGACTACACCATTCCGCCCAAAAGTCGAGTAGGACGGGCTTGTCTGCCTTTAGCACGTCCTGCTCGAAAGAAGTATCGGTGACGTGCTTGATTTGTTTACTCATTATCGCGTTACCTCTAAATCCCCCAGGGATACGGCCTTATAATGCCCGATATACCCGATCTCTAAAAACCCGCTCGGCAGCAGCATATCGTCGAGCGGCGGTCTTTGCGAAACGCAAGGGCGAGACTGCCCCCTGATCGTTCGCATATCCTGCATCTACAATTTTAACGTAATTTGTTCCTCATCGTGCGTACTGGCGTCGAGATGTAATATAGTGCTAGAATGTTTTTGACGGGCCTCCTCGCATAGCGGAAAGGTAAACCTGGTCAGGTCGGGAACGAAACAGCCATAGCCGTTTTCTTCTAGTGCCGAGGGTTAGGCTCGTCACCTTCTTCTTTGAGATGAGCTTAATCTTCAAGCTAATCCTTCTCGGCTAGCCCGGTGCCAAAAACATGCCTATGCCGTTATATGCTAATCCTCCAGCGCAATATTATTTTTCTTCACTTATACACCTGTATCTAAAACTTTGGGTAGCTAATTCGCAACTAGCGTCCCCGATTGTTGCTGATACAATCATGTAATGATCTATCAAGTTCTTGCACGAAAGTGGCGTCCAAAAGATTTTGGATCGTTAGTCGGCCAGGAGCACGTAGTGCGCGCGCTCACCCATATTCTGAAGGCACAAAGGCTGCATCACGCTTATTTATTTACTGGCACGCGTGGAGTCGGTAAGACAACGCTATCTCGGATCTTAGCAAAAGCACTCAATTGCGAAGCCGGCATTACCGATACACCGTGTGGCACATGCTCGGCGTGTCTCGAAATTGAAGGGGGTTACTTTGTCGATTATGTTGAAATAGATGCAGCAAGTAATCGAGGCGTTGACGAGATGTCAGTACTACTCGAACGTGCCGTATACGCTCCTGTTAATGCACGCTTCAAGGTTTATATGATTGATGAAGTACACATGTTAACCCAACATGCCTTCCACTCAATGCTTAAGATGCTTGAGGAACCGCCGCTACATGTAAAGTTTATTCTCGCGACGACGGACCCGAGGAAGATCCCAGTTACAGTGTTATCGCGCTGTTTACAATTTAATCTTAAACGAGTGCCAATAAGTTATATCGTATCGCATCTAGAACATATTCTAGCCCAAGAAGGCGTTGGTTTCGAGACGAAAGCGTTACGCTTGTTGTCGCGCGCCGCTGACGGTAGTATACGCGATGCGCTATCGTTAACTGATCAGGCGATTGGACATGCAGCCGGCACAGTTATTACTGAGCGGACTGTACGCAGTATGCTCGGCGCACTAGACCAAATTTACCTCGTGCAGCTATTGAATGCGATTGCTATGCACGATGGTGCTAAGGTACTCTCTCTGGCTGACGAGATAACGGCACGTAGCCTATCATTTTCGACCGCTCTACAAGATTTGTCTGGATTTCTGCATCGTATTGCCTGGGCACAGGTAGTGCCTGATTCGGTACTAGATGAATGGCCAGAGGCGGAGGATATCCGTCATTTTGCGGAGCAGTTTACACCAGAAACTGTGCAGCTATATTATCAAATCGCAACGATCGGCCGTTCTGAGCTAGGTCTAGCCCCAGATGGGTATGCTGGTTTCACGATGACGTTATTGCGCATGCTTGTGTTCGATACTGTGAATACGACATATGGGTCTGCAGAAGAAAATACACCACCTACCATTGGTATCCCAGTAGGAAGTATGCCGAGTACTAAAGACTTGACAGCTAGTAGCATCTACACCGCTGAGGCAGAGCAAACGGTGGCTGTATATTTTCCTAGAAAACCTAAAGCTATAAAGAGTGAAACTGATGTGAATAAGGTAATGCGGACGGAAAAACTCCATACGAAAGTAGTACACATGAATACGACATGCATGAGCGACAGCAGTACTAATTCGAGTAGTGTAAGAGCGTACCGATTAAAGCTAGATGAAATGAATGTAGTCAACATGAGCAATACGACATTGGATACAATTGAGGCTGATTCAAGTCAACTGGCGTCAGCAAATAATATGGCTACTTCAGCATTACCACAAATTACCTCATTATGGCCAAACTTATCGTATACTAATAGTCTAGCTAGCACCGCGCTTAGTATGTTGCAGGGTCAAGTTCTCCGTATTGCAAGTAAACGCAGTTGTGCACTAACTGTTGAGGTAAGAACACCGCAGAGCGCCCAAAGTATTTATCCTGAATCTGCGGCAGCGGTAACGGCCTGCGATAATACGCCACCTGAAAATGAGATTAATGTGCCTAATTTCGCCGCGATAGTAGATAATCTCACACTTAATTCAGATATGTCCCTTAAGTCTCTCGGGTATAACGGAGATTGGCCAACATTAGCAGCATCTCTATCGCTTCGGGGCATTGCGTACCAGCTTGCATTGAACAGTGAGTTTATAGCGTGTAATCATGATGAACTTATATTGCGCGTGTCAGTTCCGCAATATGCAGATGTAGTACATGTTAGTAAGTTGAAATCTGCGCTCGAGCTAGCTCTAGATCGCTTAGTTCACGTGACTGTATCGATCGGTTCTACATGCCAAACAGCCTCTGCAGCAGAGATTGCGTGGCAAGCACATCAACAGCAGAAAGCTGAGAAAGAAATTAACTCCGATCCGTTGATACAAACATTGATTCGAGATTTTGGAGCAACAATCATTTCAGGCTCCATTCGTCCGCTTACTACCTATTATCAAGCATAACTGTATGATCATCAGCCAATGCAACATCTCCAGCTATTTGAAGGAGTTCTATTATGATGAAAGATCAACTTGCTAGTTGGATGAAGCAAGCGCAGCAAATGCAAGAAAATATGAAAAAGATGCAGGAACAGCTAGCGCATATCGAAATAGAAGGCCAGTCTGGTGCTGGTCTAGTAAAAGTGACAATGGACTGCAAAAACGAAGTGCGGCGTGTCACAATCGATCCAAGCTTGTTATCTGATGACAAGGAAATGCTTGAAGATCTAGTTGCAGCTGCATTTAATGATGGAGTACGTAAGATGGAGGCAATAACGCAGAAAAAAATGTCTGGGATGGGCGCAGAATTTCCTCTGCCGCCAGGTTTTAAACTGCCATTTTGATTTTCGAGGGCTCTCTATGAATAAATATGTCGCGTTTCGGTTGCTAGTTTACATTGAGGCGCGACGTGTATGAACGAGAAACCGCTTTCCGCGCTAGAAACTATAATTGATGCATTGCGTACATTACCCGGTATTGGACCGAAGTCCGCGCAGCGTATTGCTTATCACTTGATGCAGAATGACCAAGAGGGAGCGCAGCGGCTCGGGCGGTCTCTGCTGCACGCGACACAGGCACTTAAACATTGCGAGCGGTGTAATACATTCACTGAGCATAACATATGTGAGCTATGCAGTAATGAGCGCCGCGATCCAACACTACTATGTGTAGTCGAGATGCCTACTGACCAGATTATGCTCGAACAAACTCTTATCTATTGTGGGCTATATTTTGTGCTTATGGGACGCTTGAGCCCGCTTAATGGTATTGGGCCATGTGAGATTCATTTCAGTCGGCTCATAAGCCGAGCTACTGACAATATAGTAAGTGAAGTTATACTAGCTACCAACTTTACAAATGAAGGCGAAGCAACTGCACATTACCTAAGCCAAATGCTTAAAGACCGCGACCTAACAGTCACACGGCTTGCCCGCGGTGTGCCTATTGGCAGTGAGCTCGAATATGTTGATGCTGGAACGATCGCTCGTGCGGTACTAGATCGGCGCTCAGTATAAGCATGTAATTAAGCCTAAATATTTAGAAACTAGCTGATGAGTTCTAGAAAGATTTTATAGCTTAAAGTACGCCTATAGTTTTCGATTGTATAGAGTAATAATTATCGCTATCCATCTATAGTAGATGGTGTGTGCATGGTTTTGATGCGCCCGCTTGTTCTGATACAGTTCCTATAAGATAGACGTTTTATGCCGGCACCTTCTTCTTGATTGCTGAGATAACTTCTTGCGCTTGCATGCTTAAGTCTGCACTTAATTGCTATCAGTTATTGAGATATACTCAGTTACAATCACCTAATGAAGATTCTGCTTAGTAACGATGATGGTTATTTGGCACCCGGGCTCACGACGCTCTACCGTGCACTTACGCCTTTAGGAAAGGTAGCGGTGGTCGCGCCGGAATACAATTGTAGTGGTGCATCAAACTCATTGACATTGTGGCGGCCTGTATCGGTTTTTACTGCCGAAAATGGTTTTCGCTATGTAAATGGAACGCCCGCTGATTGCGTACATGTGGCACTAACCCAGCTACTAGATGGTAAACCAGATCTAGTAGTGTCCGGCATGAACAATGGGCAGAATATGGGTGAGGATACGCTTTATTCCGGTACTGTTGCAGCAGCTGCTGAGGGATTTCTATTTGGTGTTCCATCAATTGCGTTTTCGCTGGTCAATAAAAATTGGGCACATCTAGATTCGGCTGTTCGAATAGCTGCTGATATTGTGCAGTATTGGTTACAGGTACCACTGTCCACCCATATGCTACTAAATGTGAATATTCCTAATAAGCTATATTCTGAAATCGGAACTTGGCGCGTCACGCGTCTTGGTAAGCGGCAGCCATCACAGCCAGTGATCTGCACGAGAAATCCACGCGGTGAGCCTATCTATTGGATCGGGGCAGCTGGAGCCGTACTTGATGCCAGCGAAGGAACAGACTTTTATGCGGTAGCGGCGGGCGACATTTCACTTACACCACTGCAATTAGATTTAACTGATATAAGATTAATTTCTTCGCTAAAAGAATGGTCGAAGGGGCGTCGATGTAATCTATAGATACACACCAACCCGCTATTGCCTCTTCACACTATGCGCCTAAGCTTAGGCTAAATAATTAATGATAATATAGAAAATATCTTTGGGAATAACGTCGATACATCCGTAAGTTCTGGCGCTGTAAGTACCCAGGTTCTGGCTACACAGGTCTATAAGAATACTAGACTACTTATTAATTGAGCGCTAGCAAACGATTTCTCCTAACGTTTGTAGTTATGTAAACATCAGTAATGCTGAGCTACCTTGTAAGCAATACATATTCGATTAAATGTATAAATATATTATATAAGCTAGTAAAACTATTATGCATCTGTTGTGTTTGTAAAGAATTCGCGTGTATTTCGATGATGGCTAGAAAGCTCTCATAGTCTTAAGGAATAAGCTTTTCGTTAGATTGTCATGAAGTACTGAACGCTATGTTTAGTAAATTTACTTTATCCTCTTCAATCGCGAGTAAATTAGTGCTCAAGAGCACATTATGGAGTAAGAGCGTGGATGAGAGTCTAGTAAAAGTTAAGAAAACAAGCTGTGTAGCTACAGCGCTAGTAATGCTAGCAGCGTGTTCGACTCGACTAGATCCTGCCCCCGTTATTAGTCATAGCGCCTCGCTACTTTCTGCTAATGGCACCATAGCATCAGCTGCGACATTAGGTCGGACACCGCTAGGATACTATCGTGTAAAGTTGGGCGACACGTTGTATCGAATCGCTCTTGAGAATGAGCAGAATTACCGCGATATCGCTGCATGGAATAACCTAAAGAACACGAGTCCAATCGAAATTAATCAATTACTACGGGTTAGTCCTCCAGGAATTAACGTCGCTGCTTCTTTGCCTAGTATAGGAAACACGACTAATTTAGCTCCATCCCATGATTCAGCATCTATAATTGCATCGATTCCAATACAGACAGATGCATCAGTTAAGAATATCAATTTTGTATGGCCTATATGCGGGCTGGTTCTTAGTCCATTTGATAAGTTAAAGAACAAAGGTCTAAATCTTATTGGTGCGTTCGGTGCAACAATAAAAGCCTCAGAGGATGGACGCATTGTTTATGCCGGAGATGGACTACACGGATATAGGAATCTTATTATTATTAAACATGATGAACAATATCTAACTGCTTATGCGCATAACGGTATTTTACTCGTTAAAGAAGGTGACTTTGTAATAAAAAATCAGGTAATCGCCGAAATGGGAGGTGTTAATTCGGACAAGGCGATATTACATTTTGAGATACGGAAACAAGGTAAGCCTATCGATCCCATGAACTATCTTCCACCCCAATAGCGGGTAGACTAAAGTGAATGTAGTGTAAATCTATCTTTCTCCTAATATTTCGAATATTGTTATAGGTTAGATATTTATCGGATACGTTTAAACGTAGATTAATAGTAAGTAAAAGATATGACCAAGTATAATCTTGGCCTAGTCACTAGAATTATATTTTTCTACTAAAATCGTGCTTATATTGCTAGCTTTTTTATAGAAAAATTTAGAATTGGGCCCAATCTACATTTTTTCTATTCGACTTCTCTAGCATACTAGATATCTTTAAGGGGATTAAATTCATTCATCATAAATGATAAGCAAACTAAGTTTTGTCTATCAAGAGATGTCTGATGTGATTTTATTGTATATGGTGATGCTATTGCGAGAATAAACATCATGATATTATGATGTTTATTGTAAGAATAATGGATGACGTCGCGTTTTTCTAAAGAAAAACTATTAAATAACACTAGGTGTATAACACCCCTGTGAATATTAAAATGTGTTTAATACGTTTATACATATAAATCCTGTGACGCTTATTTGATAGACGTCATAGAATTGGTACACTCGGTACACTTTCATGCCCTAGATACAATCTGATTTTTTAACGGCAGCTAAAAAATTTAGGGCTGTTTTGAATATACAACGATTTCTACTCAATTAGTATTTGAGGCTAACATAGCCTAACAGTCGATAGACTATATGACTATTTATTAGATGGTCTCGATACAGAAGTCGGATTTAATACAGGTTAATTAGTAGATGAATAAACGATAATCATCAAGTCGGTGTGGCTACTTTCATCAGAACGCATCGACTGTGTACTAGATTTATTTTATGGGTTAGGCAATTTTACATTGCCACTCATACGGTTCGCGAAGGAAGTAATTAATATTAAAGTTTGTTTTAATAATCTCAAAATGCATGCATCATTTTTATATTTGATTTATTCAAGGTATACGCCTTGTAACTTACACGGGCTTGTCCGGTTTAATGCGATCACTTTATTAATCTCCCGCGTGAAGAGGCACGCTAACTGTATTAAAGCGCTCAGCAGACTGAGCAGACTTGCAATAGGCATTTCGCCAGTGCGAATCGTTTGTGCACCTGCAACCTAGCTACCCAGCGCCTGATACCAGATTACTAGTATACGAAGAGCTTCTATCAGCTGGCTGGTATAGGTATCGTAGACATGTTTTCACTATCTCGCATGTCGAATCTCTTACCTGTTTTGAAGGGGTATAATTCTAATAATACTAGACTACTAGGACAGGAAGCCCCCTTATATTAGGGGTACTGTATAAAAGTAGCAATATAGAACAAGCCTAAAAGCTGATAAACTTGGCGGTGTTCTTTTTTATTTCCGGTTTAGACGGGCGCATGCGCCCGTCATCATTGATGATTTAGCTATCACGATTTTCACCAAAAATCCCGAGTAACGCTAGAAGATTTGTAAATACGTTGTATAGATCTAGATAGATCATGAGCGTCGCGCTAATATAGTTTGTCTCGCCGCCTTTAACCACGCGCTGTACGTCTAACAGTATATAAGCCGAGAAAATGATAATTGCTAAAACCGACGCTGTTAGTATTAATGCGGGAATCTGCAGAAAGATATTCGCAGCGGAAGCAAGAAGCAGCACAAGTACACCAACAAATAACCATTTTCCCAAACTAGTAAAATCATGCTTACTAACTGTAGCGATCGTTGCCATTATGGCAAAAATCAAACTGGTTCCACCAAAAGCCATCATAATTAGTGATGTGCCATTTGTAAATCCGAGAATAAAGCTTAGTAGACGCGAGAGCATCAGGCCCATGAAAAATGTGAAGCCGAGCAAGACGTACACGCCCATCGCACGATTCTTGGTCCGCTCGATTGCTAACATGAAGCTAACTGAGATTGCAAGAAAAGCTAGAAAACTTATTATCGGCGAGGTGATGGTGAATAGTGAAAAGCCGGTAGAAACTCCAATCCACGCACCAAACACGCTTGGCACCATAGATACTGCTAGTAACCAGTATGTGTTGCGCAATACTCTATATTGCGTTTGAGTAGACGCGACGGCGCTAGTATGTCCTATCTCATAGATACGAGAGTCATCCATAGTTTTTCCTTATGGTATTTAACTTGCTAACGATGCTGGCACCAGTACTAGCACCTCATCGTGATGCTTTGATCACCAAGCAATACGTTATGTCAGAATTATAGTCTGATTTATAGTCAGGCAATTCCGTAGGGTTTTCGATTAATAATACACCTGTTCATGCTAGGATGGTGTCTATGTAAGCTCCATAGTTTTCTCATTTTCTCGGAATTTTTTCATGATGAAAGAACGAACTTTGTCAATTATTAAACCCGATGCTGTCACTAAAAATGTAATCGGTCAGATATACAGTCGTTTTGAAAATGCCGGTCTAAAGATTATAGCAGCCCGTATGGTTCATCTGTCATATGCAGATGCAGAAAAGTTTTACGCAGTACATAAAAATCAGTTCTTTTTTAAGAATCTGATCAAGTTTATGATATCAGGCCCAATCATGATTCAGGTGCTTGAAGGTGAGGATGCAATCGCAAAGCATCGTAAGCTTATGGGCGAGACTGATCCTAAAAAAGCAGACAAAGGTACAATTCGTTCGGATTTCTCGGAAAGTATTGATGCTAATACAATACATGGTTCTGATGCACCGAAAACAGCGGCTATTGAGATCGCCTTCTTTTTCCCGGAAATGAATATCTATTCTCGATATTCTATTACCTCGGGCACTCCTTAAGACTCAAAGTGTAACAATGACTGAAGCGCAGAATCTTCTAGATCTTGATCCTCTTGGTTTCGTGGCGTATTGCGCAAGTTTTGGCGAGAAGCCATTTCGTGCGCGACAATTGCAGCGTTGTATCCATCTAAATGGCATTAGCGATTTTGATGCGATGACAGTGCTCTCGAAATCTCTACGCGACAAGTTAAAAACCTGTTCATCTATCCGCCATCCCCCAGTTCTGAAAGACTGCACGTCCGAAGATGGCACGCGGAAATGGCTGCTTGATATCGGTTCGGGAAATGCTATAGAAACTGTTTATATCCCGGAACAGGAACGCGGTACCCTATGCATTTCTTCGCAAGCCGGCTGTGCTGTAAACTGCTTCTTTTGTTCGACGGGAAAACAAGGTTTTTCGCGCAATCTTGTCATCGGAGAGATTATTGGCCAACTATGGATGGCAGAGTTCGCGCTGCGCGCATCACGCAGCAGAGTTCCTTCTAGTGAACGAGTAATCACAAATGTAGTAATGATGGGCATGGGTGAACCGCTACTGAATTTTGATGCAGTCGTGTCCTCCATGCGGTTAATGATTGACGACCACTCGTACGGATTATCACGTCGACGCGTAACGCTTTCTACTTCGGGACTAGTACCGATGATTGACCGGCTAGCGGATGAATTGCCTGTGGCATTAGCTGTATCGCTACATGCACCCAATGACACGTTACGCGATAAATTAGTACCGCTTAACAAAAAGTATTCTTTAAAAGAATTGATGATGGCATGTAGACGATATTTGTGTGTTGCGCCTCGCAATTTTATTACGTTTGAATATTGTATGTTAGATAGCATTAACGATAGCGACAAGTGTGCACAGCAACTTCTAGCGTTGACCCGCGATATGTCATGCAAATTTAACTTAATACCTTTTAATCCCTTCCCTGAATCTAGATTGTTATGCTCTCGCCCGGAGAGGATTAAGCGATTCGCGCAGATTCTGATAGACGGAGGTGTTGTGGTAACAGTGCGTAAAACGCGTGGCGCTGATATTGATGCAGCTTGCGGTCAATTAGCAGGTAAGGTGTATGATCGCACCCATCTATCTAAGCGTAATTTACAAAATGCCAGCGCTAGCTTCATGTAAAATCTGAGGGGCGATAATGCAGTTAGATATACTAAGAATTTTGAACTGTATAGTCAAATTCAAATCAAGATTATAATCTTAGGCTTCTTATTTGAGTAAAGTTAACAGTACAGTACCGTAAAAAAGATGAAAATCCTATAAGAAATTAGAGATGATTGATTATTAAGTATCTCTGTTAAACGTTAAAATTTCGGGCATTTCAGCTGAATCCGCTTCGGCAGGTTAGCACACAGCTTGAAAAGCTGTGAAAAGCTAAAAGATACAATAGAGAATATCTGCACGCTTAAAAGTTGCGCCGCAGAAGTTGTGTAAGTTATAACTAGACGGTTATAGTTGCATACTAGATACAATGTTTGCAATTAGTGTAGTACGCAGCTATGCAAAGATAATTTGGATTAATCCGATAGTACTAATCAATACGCTCCAAGGTGCCGCTGCGCTGATTAAACCTGTATAAATTTAGAGGTACCTTTAAACCTCAGATATAGATTTGGATTCTTATCTTATGATTATACTGGCTGAAATCAGCATAGTATGGACCCCACTAGTAAGGAGAGGCTAGATCGTTTATTAAAAGAGCAGAAATGCAAGTACAAGTAAGAAAAACATAGATGCCGCGTTAGTAGCTATGCATATACATCAGAGATGAGCACACTATCTAAATAAATTACCTCAGTGTGAGATGCTGAATAAAGCAGCCTACTATCCTAATAGCAAAGTGATGCTAATAATCAACTTCTATCAAGAGAGATTAGTGTAACTTATCGCAATATAGCGATAAGTTAGTCCCTTTTTCTGAATATGCAAGCTTGCAGAGCAACACTAACGTTTCAATCATAGCTATAAAATGTAGCTAAGCGTAGCTGGCTTGTCGTCAGTCAATTTTGACGAGGTTGCATCGGCCTCGGCATACCGACATTATAATTTAATAGGATTGGTATTTCATGCAATTGGGCAATTCAATGCCTTTCAGAATGCCGATGACGAGCTTTATCTCGGCAGGCAAACAAGTATGTAGTAGTTCTGACCCAAGGCGCCAATCGCATGCGGTTACAGTGCGTTGGCAGGAACATACGGTGACGATTGGTGGTGGTGCACCGGTTCTTGTTCAGTCGATGACAAGCACTAATACTGCCGATCCGATTAGTACCGCACTCGAGATTAAGAAGCTTGCGCAAGCAGGCTCTGAGTTGGTGCGAATTACAATTAATACATCTGAAGCCGCAGCCACAGTGCCGGAAATCCGTGAGCAACTTGACCGCATGGGCATAAAAGTGCCTCTTGTTGGCGATTTTCACTACAATGGACATTTACTGCTGCGCGACTATCCAGATTGTGCGAAGGCGCTGTCGAAATACCGAATTAATCCAGGCAATGTTGGGCAAGGCGCTAAGCGCAACACACAACTCTCACAGATGATTGAGGCTGCAATTTTCTATGATAAGCCAGTGCGCATCGGTGTAAATTGGGGAAGTCTAGACCAAGACCTGCTTGCACGAATGATGGACGAGAATTCGCAACGCGCAATGCCGTGGGACTCTAAAAGCGTGATGTACGAGGCACTAATCCAGTCCGCTATTGGCTCAGCTGAGCGTGCTGTCGAGCTTGGTTTAGGACGAGACAGAATTGTGCTTTCGTGTAAAGTTAGCGGTGTTCAGGATTTAATTGCGATCTATCAAGCGTTGGCGCTGCGTTGTAGTTTTGCCTTACACCTAGGGCTAACCGAAGCGGGAGTAGGTTCGAGAGGCATTATTGCGTCGGCTGTTTCGCTATCAGTGTTACTGCAAAGGGGAATCGGTGACACGATTCGTGTTTCGCTTACTCCGGAGCCCGGGGCTTTACGTACCGGCGAGGTTATTGTTGCTCAAGAGATTTTACAGACAATGGGGCTACGCTCTTTTATGCCGACGGTAATTGCGTGTCCTGGTTGTGGACGTACAACAAGCGCTGTATTTCAGAAGTTAGCATCGAGAATTCAGAACTATCTTCGCACTCAAATGCTAGTGTGGGGAAAGCAGTATCCAGGGGTGGAAACGATGAATGTCGCAGTAATGGGCTGTATCGTTAATGGTCCTGGCGAGTCTAAGCACGCAAATGTTGGCATTAGCTTGCCAGGAGCCGGTGAAGATCCAGTGGCGCCTGTATTCATCAACGGTATAAAAGCGACTACGCTACGTGGCGAGCGTATCGCAGAGCAATTTCAGGATATCGTTCATGACTATGTTCAGCGCACTTATAGTGCAACGATAGTGCGCTGAAGTATCTGCTATAAGCACGCTACTTAACCCGGATATTCTTAAATCGATATGACAGAAAAGAAGCGTAACCTAGAGAGGTTAACTGGAGTCAAGGGAATGAATGACATCCTGCCTCGCGACGTCAGTTTGTGGTTTTTTTTTGAAAAAACCGTCACATCGATATTACACTCCTACGGATACCAGAACATCCGAACCCCAATTCTCGAATATACGTCATTGTTTAGGCGTGGTATCGGCGAAGTGACCGATATTGTTGAAAAAGAAATGTATAGCTTTATTGATTCACTAAACGGGAAGAAATTAACAATGCGTCCCGAAAACACTGCTGCGATAGTTCGAGCGGCGATTGAACATAACCTGCTATACGATGGTCCAAAGCGTCTTTGGTATATCGGACCGATGTTTCGCCACGAACGTCCACAGCGCGGTCGCTACCGTCAATTTCATCAAGTCGGCGTTGAGGCGCTTGGGTTCAAAGGTCCGGATATCGATGCAGAAATTATCCTGATGTGCCAACGACTTTGGGGTGACTTAAACCTTACAGGTATTCGGCTTGAACTTAATTCCCTGGGGCATAAACAAGAACGCGCTGCTCACCGTGATCAATTAATCGCCTATCTGGAGAGATATATCGAGTTGCTTGATGATGATTCAAAGCATCGACTCTATACGAATCCGTTACGTGTGCTCGACACAAAAAATCCTGCATTACAGGATATTGCAGCTAATGCACCGAAACTAATTGATTTTCTCGGGAATGAATCGCTTGCTCATTTCGAGGGTATTCAATCTTTATTAAGCGAAAACAATATTACGTTTACCATTAATCCTCGTCTTGTTCGAGGGTTAGACTATTATAATATGACAGTATTTGAATGGGTAACTGACAAGCTCGGTGCACAAGGTACTGTAGGCGGGGGTGGCCGATATGATCCACTAATCAACCAACTTGGGGGCAAGCCGGCACTAGCATGCGGCTGGGCTTTGGGCGTCGAGCGTATCTTGGAACTGATACGCGAAGATCAAATAGTAGTGCCGTCTGAGGAAGGCTGCGACGTTTACATTGTGCACCAAGGTGCTGCGGCGCGTAGTTTTGCGTTTGTAGTTGCAGAACAACTGCGTGATGCGGGATTAGATGTGATCTTGCACTGCAGTTCGGATGATGTGTTGGTTAGTTTTAAGTCACAAATGAAACTTGCAGATGCGAGCGGCGCTGCATACGCAGTGATACTTGGTGATGACGAGCTTCAGCGAGATGAAGTATCAATCAAGTCGCTACGCAGCGATCGCACAAGCGGGGATAATATTCAGCAACGGGTACCGGGCAAACGTTTATCTGAATTTCTAACTAATTTGATAGTGACTCGGTCGGGAAAGTACTAATAAATGGGCAAATGAGTATCTACTAGATAAATCATCACTACGAATAAGAAACTTTAATCAACTTAAATTTTGTATTGTAGATAGAGTATCTATTACTTGCTTGTGCTTTTATTTACGCCGTTTATATAGGCGCTGCCTATATCAGTTATAACTTTGGTAGCAGTGCTAGCCTGTATAAGCAGTATTGTCTTATAACACGGCCTAAAATAACAGGCTTAGGAGAAAAGCCGCAGTTTGCGCGTATTGTGATAAATATAAAGATATGCTTTGTACTAATACTTACACTACGTAGCATGATACTAGCCGGGAAATGCTATATACAGTAGAAAATATAGTAGTTGATAAAAATACTTACAAGTAGATCTTGTCAAGCGTAGGTACGCGCCAATAAGTTTACAGCGGTCACAAGGCTATAAGCTACCCTGTTGTTGATTAACGATTAGTTAAGTTTTCCATGAATCTATCATTATTCATGAATTTTGTTATCCACTATGTTCGGTTGTTCGCGTTTTTGCTTTTATTAGCTACGCTCGCTGCATGTTCGTTTACGAAGGATATACTTTTTGCCCCGACCGCACTCACTCAGATCCAAACCATGCTAGAGGTGGATGAAGTTTGGAAGACTAGTGTAGGTAAATCTAGCAGCTGCTTGTTTGTCCTGGCCCCTATAGGTAATTATGTGTACGCAGGCAGCGTGAACGGATCTGTAATGAAGATCGATGCGACTAATGGTAAAGAAATATGGCATACGCAAGTGGGCGAAAATCTGTCCGCCGGCGTGGGTAGCGATGGTACGCTGACGGCAGTCGGCACGCTTACAGGTAATATATTTGTACTCGATGACGACGGAAAGGTCTTATGGAAAAAGAATGTCCTTAATGAAATTATTACACCGCCGGCAGTAGGTCAGGGTTTCGTACTTGTTCGTACGATTGATGGACGCATTATGGCGTTTAACTCGCAGACTGGTGAACAGAAATGGATGTATGTTAATCGTAATGTGCCCTTAAATTTACGGGCTATCTCTTGTATTACATTTGTTGGCAACAATGCACTGTTAGCAGGCTTCCCGGGTGGATCACTTGCCGCAATCAATTTGCAAAACGGTAATCCATACTGGAAAACCCCAGCTTCCTATCCACGCGGCATTACTGAGGTTGAACGTATTAACGACGTGACCGGCGCGCCAACGGTTGTAGGATCTCAAACTTGCGCGGTGACATTTCAGGGACAGATTGGTTGCTTCGATATCTTAAGTGGGCGTACGCTGTGGACACAACCGTTTTCTAGTTATAGTGGATTAGCTCAAGATGATCGTGTAGTGGCGTCGACAGATGAATGGTCTGGCGTATCTCTATACGATTCAATAACCGGAGAGTTCCTATGGCGGAATATGCAACTAAAAGAATATGCTGTTACTGCGCCAGCGATTATTAGCAGTGCAGTAGTAGTCGGAGACTGCAGAGGGTTTGTTCATTTTCTATCGCGTGATACCGGTGAATTCATCTCGCGGAAGAAAACAAGCAGCGCAATCATCGCTCAACCAGTAGTTGCTGGTAATACATTAATCGTGCAGACACGTGATGGTGACCTGTACGGTTTTCGACCAAGATAGGTTGGCACGTATGTATTTTGGAAAAGTAACATGAAGCCCGTAATTGTACTCGTTGGGCGTCCCAATGTTGGAAAATCTACACTGTTCAACCGATTAACGCGCTCACGTAATGCACTTGTCGCAGATTTACCTGGACTGACGCGAGATCGCCATTATGGCGAGGGCCGTATTGGTGAACGACCTTACCTAGTTGTCGATACAGGAGGCTTTGAACCAGCTTCTAAAGATAGCATTTTGTACGAGATAGCTCAGCAAACACGTCGAGCGGTTAAAGAGGCCAATTTAGTAGTGTTTTTAGTCGACGGCCGAAATGGGCTTACACCGCAAGATAGGACGATTATCCCTTACTTACGCAAGGCGGGTCGCCCTATTTTTCTAGTTGTTAACAAAACTGAGGGCATGAAGTATAGCGCGGTATCCGCGGATTTCTACGAACTAGGCTTAGGTAACCCGCACGCAATCTCTGCAGAACATGGTGACGGCGTCACTGAGATGATCGGGCAAGCTTTAGACGTTGCCTATGCGGATCAAGCCCCGCATGACCAAGAGCCCCGGAAGAATGGAGTAAAAATAGCTATCGTCGGCCGGCCTAATGTCGGTAAATCGACATTAGTTAATGCTCTACTTGGCGAGGAGCGCATGATAGCATATGATCTACCTGGTACTACGCGTGACTCTATCTATATCGACTTTGAGCATCAAGGTTGCCAATATACGCTGATCGATACCGCCGGTTTGCGAAAGCGCGGTAAAATGTTTGAAGCGGTTGAAAAATTTTCAGTGGTTAAAACACTGCAGTCAATTGCTGATTCTAATGTTGTAATCTTACTGCTTGATGCGCGGCAGGATATTTCAGAGCAGGATGCGCATATCGCCGGCTTTATTGTCGAGCAGGGTCGAGCACTCGTAATTGGCGTGAACAAATGGGATGGCCTCGATGAACACATACGCCGGCGTACTAAGATTAACCTAGCTCGAAAGCTTAGATTCCTAGACTTCTCAAATTCACATTACATCTCAGCATCAGAAAAGACAAAGATCGGTGCGTTGATGCGCTCTGTAGATGCCGCCTACTCAGCCGCGATAGCTAAGATGTCAACGCCTAAGCTTACGCGGGCATTGATCTCTGCCGTACGATTCCAGCAGCCGAGGCGGCGTGGCCCAATCCGCCCAAAGTTACGCTATGCCCATCAAGGGGGACAAAACCCGCCGATTATTGTGATCCATGGTAATGCATTAGATGCGGTCACTGATGCGTATAAACGCTATCTCGAAGGCTATTTTCGTAAAACTTTTTGCCTTGCTGGTACCCCATTACGTATAGAGTTTCGTTCGAGTAAAAATCCTTATGCAGGCTAAGACTAAAGCTACCATAATTATTTATCTAGTAAAGGTATTAACTTAAAGAGTTGGCTATAGTGTAGGATTGCCTGCGTTCCTTTTTTGTCTCTTATACTATTAATCTGAAAAAATAACTCGGAGTTTATTATGAGCAACAAAGGGCAACTATTACAAGACCCGTTTCTAAACGCGCTACGCAAGGAACATGTTCCGGTATCGATTTATCTTGTTAACGGTATTAAGTTGCAAGGTAATATCGAATCCTTTGATCAATATGTGGTATTACTCCGTAATACTATTACACAAATGGTATACAAGCACGCAATCTCAACTGTTGTGCCAGCACGATTAGTAAACTTTTATCCTGATTCGGAAGAATCTCATTCGATGTAAAGGTAGATAACTATGGTCAGACTCAAACTTTTTTCATACTCTAATATTCTATTGATTTGATTAATGCAGCGCTTGTTAGTATAAATTTCGGAAAGAACTCTGCTCAAGTTCAAGCTAGTCTTGAAGAGCTAAGTTTGCTTGCCATCAGTGCTGGAGCCCGCCCAGTGCTAACGCTGATAGGTCGACGTTCGAGCCCCAATGCTGCCTATTTTATCGGCAGTGGAAAGCTCGGGGAGCTTCAGCGTAGTGCCCAAAAAAATGATGTAAACATTTTTATTTTTAACCATGCATTATCGCCGGCGCAGCAGCGCAATTTAGAGTGCGCTCTAGAGCAACGTGTTGTTGATCGTACAAGCCTAATTCTTGATATCTTCGCACAACGCGCGCGTAGTTATGAAGGTAAGTTACAAGTAGAACTAGCGCAGCTACAATACTTATCCACACGCTTAGTTCGAGCATGGACACACCTGGGGCGACAGAAAGGCGGTATCGGATTGCGGGGTCCAGGTGAAACACAGTTGGAAACTGATCGGAAATTGATTGGCGCGCGCATTAAAATATTACGCAGAAAATTGTGTAAGCTAAAATGCCAACGTAGCATACAGCGTTGCCAGCGTGAACGTAACTGTAGACTGTCCGTATCTTTGGTCGGCTATACGAATTCCGGCAAGTCAACATTGTTTAATGCACTGACTAAGACAAAAACTTATGTAGCCAATCAATTATTTGCGACATTAGATACGACATCTCGCCGCTTCTACCTTCGTGAAGTAAGTAATGTCGTGATTTCTGACACGGTCGGCTTTATTCGCGACTTGCCGCACCAATTAATTTCAGCTTTTCGTGCAACTCTAGAGGAGACTTTTCATGCTGATTTGCTTCTACATATCGTTGATGTATCTAGCTCTGTATATGCAAACCAGATCGAACAGGTTAATAATGTCTTGCTTAAGATTGGCGCAGCATCAATTCCGAAACTTATTATCTTTAATAAGATTGACCAGAAACCTGAGTTAGCGAGTCGAGTCAATATAATTGAGAGAGATGAGTTCGGGAATATTGAGCACATTTTTGTGAGTGCGAGGACCGGCCAAGGACTCGATATTTTATGCGACTTGATAGCCAAAATAGCACTTGGTGAGCAGACATTGAGGTACGATCAAGATCGTATTAGCACCAACAATAATATTGCCTATCCTAACAACGATAGTTCGCATTCGGATGCAGCTAGCATAATAGCTAGTAGCGTGTCTGATAGCGAGTATATTCGCAAAATAGAGCATAGTATTGATTAATAATCGATTTGATAAATACATTTCGCAATAACCGATTATGATATGGTTAATAATAGAAACATTCAAAATACGTGGCAACGCACTCGAGCTTTTTTTTTAAAAAAAATTTTATACTGGGACAACCAAAAAATTAATAATGCATTGCTACGTTTGTGGGATCAACGCAATACTAACAAGATTAGCCGGGAAGGTCCACCTGACTTAGATGAGCTGTGGCGTAACTTTAATCGTCAGATTAATCGACTGTTCAGTCATAGAGATCCTAGCAACAAAAGTGGCAGCCCTGGCTCAAAAAACTTGAGTAATGGCCATGGCGGATATCTTGGTCTGGGGATTGCCCTTAGTATGCTAATTACTGTTTATATAGCTAGCGGCATCTATATTGTGCAGGAAGGACAAGCTGGTGTCGTGCTTCAGTTTGGTAGATACATGTATACGACTAGTTCTGGTATTCAATGGCGCTTACCGTATCCCTTTCAAAGTAATGAGATTGTTAATCTATCGCAGGTGCGTTCAGCTGAAATTGGACGAGATAATATAATCCGTTCGACAAATCTAAAAGATATGTCGATGCTAACTCAAGATGAAAATATTATTGATGTACGTTTCTCGGTTCAGTATCGCGTGAAGGACCCAGCTGCATTTCTCTTTCATAACGTCGATACGGAAGATGCAGTAATACAGGCCGCCGAAACTACGGTGCGTGAAATCGTAGGTAAAAATACGATGGACTACGTATTATATGAAGGACGCGAGCAGGTCGCACTAGAATTGTCCCAGCAAATCCAGCGAATACTAGACCAGTACAAAACAGGTATTAGTATAAGCAGCGTGACAATGCAAAACGTGCAGCCGCCTCAACAAGTTCAATCTGCATTCGATGATGCAGTGAAAGCGGGGCAGGATCGTGAGCGTTCGAAGAATGAAGCCTTAGCATATGCAAACAATGTAGTACCGCTTGCCCAGGGAACTGCCGCTCGGATAGTGGCAGATGCCAACGGCTATCTTGCGCGGGTAGTAGCTCAAGCCGAGGGCGACGCCGCCCACTTTAATCAGGTTCAAGCTGAGTATGCAAAAGCGCCAGAAGTTACTAGTAAACGAATGTATCTAGACACAATGCAGCAGGTCTATGCAAATGTCACAAAGGTGATTGTAGATAGTAGGGCGAGTAACAACCTACTATATCTACCTTTAGACAAGGTAAGACCATCTCAGCGCTCCTGTCTACAAATTAATAGAAAAGAGGCTGCTAATAATAGCCAACAGGATAGAGTATTAGAAGTCGAAGGCTCAGTCGGTGGGAAAGCAATTCAAGGACAACCAGTAGTTGGTACAAGTCATGATACGACCCGCTCCCGGGAGCTTTTCCGCAGTCGCGACGAAGGTCAATAAGAAGGGTACATTATGCATCGATTCATTGCTCTTATCGTTACTATATTTCTCATATTGTTTGTCGGCTCTTCAATGATATTTATTGTTGACCAACGCAAGTATGCGATTGTATTTTCATTCGGCGAGGTCAAGAAGATTATTTCAATGCCTGGGCTGCATTTGAAAGCACCACCGCCTTTCCAGAACGTAATATATATGGACAAGCGTATTCAGACAATCGATAATCTACAGGCGGATCGTTATATTACCTCTGAAAAAAAGAATTTATTAGTTGACTTATTTGTAAAATGGCGGATCGTTGATCCCTGTAAGTTCTACGTTAGCGTCCGTGGTGATGCCTCATTAGCACAAGACCGATTAATTCAAGTTATCTGCGCAGCGCTGAATGAAGAATTTACGAAACGAACAATCTCAGAGGTAGTGTCTAACGAACGTGAAATCGTAATGAAGGCTGTTCGTAAGAAGGTTAAACGCGACGCATCAAACTTAGGCATTGATATTGTTGATGTGCGGCTTCGTCGCGTTGATTTGCTTGAGAATATTAGCGAGTCAGTATATCAGCGGATGAAAGCAGAGCGTCAGCAAGTCGCTAATGAGCAGCGCTCGACAGGTGCTGCTGAGGCCGAGCGTATTCGTGCTAATGCAGATAAACAGCGTGAAATAGTAATTGCTGATGCATATAAAAAAGCTCAGAAAATTAAAGGAGATGGTGATGCTAAAGCTGCGGCCATTTACGCAAGCGCATTCAGCCGCGACCCAAAATTTTATGCTTTCTATCAAAGCCTAGAGGCTTATCGACGCAGTATTGGTAAGGGTGATATAGTAGTTGCCGATCTAAATAGCGAGTTTTTCCGATTTATGAAAAATTCGGCAGGCTCTATGGCTATTCCAGCTGTACAGAAGCGCAAGCACTAAGCGCACGCTTCTGTAATCGCGTACAGATTGGTGCTCTCAAAAAGAGGTACACCACGCAGAGCGTGCTGTACTCTCGCTCATAATAGCGTTTTTCTAATAAGTGGCTTATCACTGATACTGTAGCTTAACACCTTATAATGCTACGGCAACTGGTGCTAGCACAGATATAACAGCGGGCTGACTACAATCGGTTTTGGATTGTGCACCTGCTAATGTTAGAGAGCTAATCGCGCTGCACTACGTCACGCCACTGGATTTGTGCTCATGCCAACTTGGTTGTTGCCTGAAAATATTGCTGATGTGTTGCCATCGGGTGCCCGTAAACTCGAGGAGTTGCGTCGCGTTCTTCTTGATCGTTTCCGTTCATATGGCTATGAAATGGTTATGCCCCCGCTTCTTGAATACCTGAAATCACTGTTAACTGGAAGCGGCAGCGATTTAGCGTTACGCACGTTTCAGCTTGTTGATCAATTGTCTGGGCAGACGTTAGGGTTACGTGCAGATATTACGCCACAAGTCGCGCGTATCGATGCACACCTACTAAACCGACAAGGCGTCACGCGGTTATGCTATGCAGGCCATGTATTACATACACGTCCCCGTGGATTGCATGCGACGCGAGATCAGATCCAAATTGGGGCTGAAATATACGGGCATGCAGGTTTGGAAGCAGATGTAGAGATCCAGCAATTAATGCTTGATAGCTTACGCCTCGCTGAGTTAGGTCCAGTAAGATTAGACTTGTGCCATGCCGGTGTGCTAGCTGCGCTCCTAGGAGCCGATGAACGCGCCGTTGAACTAGGCCCTGCGCTATATGAAGCATTAGCTGGTAAAGATGTGCCTCGATTAGATGAGCTTACACATGACTTAGAAAAGCCAGTACGCGATGCGCTGCTCGCGCTACCTATGCTATATGGTGATGCATCAGTAATTAATGAAGCGCATTCCCGGTTGCCGGCGTGGCCAGCGCTCACATGTGCGCTAAATGAACTTGCGTTTCTTGTTGCGCAGATCGACGATACGAACGTGGCAATTGATCTAGCTGACCTGCGCGGCTATGCCTATCATAGTGGTGTTATGTTTTGTGCATATGTCGATGGCGTACCAAATGCTGTAGCCCGAGGTGGCCGCTATGATTATGTCGGTCTTGCGTATGGGAGAGCGAGACCAGCTACTGGTTTTTCTCTAGACTTACGTGAAGTAGCTAGAATTTCGCCGCGACAGGCGCGATCTAGTGCTATTCTAGCTCCATGGAATCATGATTCTGCGCTACGTGCTACTGTAGCACTCTTACGAGATAATGGTGAGACCGTGATTCAGGCGTTGCCTGGGCATGAGCATACCTTAGATGAATTCGCTTGTGATCGTGTGCTTGTACAGCATGGAAACGCGTGGACTGTTGAGCTACGTTAAAAACTAAAAATATCGTATGTGTGAATCAACAATAGTGTATATATAAATGTAGGTAGAATACGTTTTTAACTAGCTTAAGTAATATCATGTCTGCTAGCATAGCTCAATTAAATCAAGCGACAACCCAGTCCGGACGTAACGTCGTTGTAGTCGGCACCCAGTGGGGTGATGAAGGAAAGGGTAAAATTGTCGATTGGCTTACTAATCATTCTCAGGGTGTCGTACGATTTCAAGGTGGTCATAATGCTGGCCATACGTTAATTATTAGCGGCAAAAAAACTATTTTACGGTTGATCCCATCAGGCATCATGCGCGAAAAAATCGCGTGCTATATTGGCAATGGTGTTGTGGTGTGGCTACGTGCGCTGTTTAAAGAAATTACTGAGCTTGAGAGTGCTGGCGTCGATGTGCGCAATCGATTATTTATTTCCGAAGCCGCTACGCTAATCCTGCCGCAACATATCGAAATTGATCGAGCGCGTGAAGCAAGGCGAGGTATCGGTAAGATCGGAACTACCGGGCGCGGCATTGGGCCAGCATACGAAGATAAATTTGGCCGACGCGCTCTACGCGTTCAGGATCTATTCAATGCGACGATATTTGCAGAGCGACTACGCGAAAATCTAGATTTCCATAATTTTTTACTCACACAATATCTAAGTGCTCCAGCAGTTGATTTCCATCAAACACTGGAGATGATGCTTGGTTATGCAGATCGACTTGCACCGATGATCATCGATGTGTCACGACGATTATATGATGAGAATAACGCTGGAAGAAATCTGCTATTCGAAGGCGCACAAGGTACGTTGTTAGATATCGATCACGGCACATATCCATTTGTTACATCGAGCAATTGTGTCGCAGGTGCCGCGTCAGCTGGCGCTGGAATTGGTCCGCATAAACTCCACTATGTTCTCGGAATTACAAAAGCTTATTGTACTCGTGTAGGCGCCGGCCCGTTCCCCAGCGAGCTATATGATACAGATAATCCAGAATGTCAAGATCCTATTGGATTAATTCTAGCTAGTGTCGGAAAAGAATTCGGTTCGGTGACGGGCCGCCCACGTCGTACCGGCTGGCTTGATGCTGCCGCACTTAAACGTTCGATTCAGATTAATGGCGTGACAGGATTGTGTATTACAAAGCTAGATGTTCTAGATACTCTAGATGAGGTACGACTGTGTACTGGCTATAAAATTGATGGCTTGGATGTGGATATCTTACCACGCGGGGCATTGCAAGTAAGCCGGTGTGAACCCATATATGAATCATTCTCAGGCTGGAAGCAAAACACTGTTGGTGTCAGAGCCTGGGATGCGCTGCCTATTAATGCGCGCGCATATTTAGCACGTCTTGAGAAAATAGCTGGTGTGCCAATTGATATGGTGTCAACTGGTCCAGATCGAGATGCAACAATTCTGTTGCGCCATCCATTCCAAGAGACTACGTAATCTCAACCGTGCTGCAGTAGAGGAAAAATTTAGACTAGTCTAGCAATAGATACATCTATTGATTATCTAGAATTATTATTGCCGCTTGGTCGGGCGGTTTTCACTAGATTGATAATAAATCTGACTTCAACAGATAACTAGATTATATGTAATTTATAATAGATTATATATCAACAACTAGTTTTAGGGATGTATGACTTTCTTTATGTATCTCACTATAAGTACAGGACGCAGGACTTCAATTAAATATGATGCACACGCATCATCCGCTGAACTTTATTTTTATAGTGCTTACTGACGCTAGTGCTTTTCACTATATTTTGCTGTTTATTAATTTAGTGCCTCTACCGATTTCAAAGAGCAGATAATTGCGATTTACACATGATTGAAAATAGTACGACAGATTTTTTACAAAAAACTGCTCTCAGTCTACAGCATTCGTAGAATTGCTGACAATTAGTGTTGAGGTTTTATACTCTTGTGCAAAGTCTCTATGCGATTAGTGATGTATGCGCTGTCTGGAAACGTTGATTCAAGCACACGCTGGCTATCGTCAGCTAGTTTCTGCTGCTGCAGCGCACGATACGCTAATATCATTATATGTAGTGCATGCTCGGTTGCCGTTGTATTTTGGTACTTTTTTAGCACTATTTGCGCGCGGTTAATTGCAGCAATATATGCTCCGCGCTGATAATAATAGTTAGCCTTGTTCACTTCATTCAAAGCTAATATATTAACGATGCAATGCATACGTTGTACTGCATCTAGTGTGTACTTGCTGCTCGGATACTTTTCGATAAGGACACGAAACGCATTGTATGAGTCATGCAACGCCTTTGAGTCGCGTTCAACTATGTTTTGACCCATGAAATAATTCAATATATCTGGGTTACTATTAAATTCAATTAATCCTGTAAGATAGTATGCGTATGCAATATTCGGATGATCTGGATACAACTCAATAAAACGGTTTACCGCTTGCCTAGCCGCCGTTTTTTTATGGTCTCTCCATTGGCAGTACGCAATATTGATTTGTGCTTGTTGTGTGAACTCACCAAATAAATCGCGTTCCTCCAGGAATTTGAAGTGCTTTGAGCACTCACTCCAGTCACCAGCGCTTAAAGCGTTCTGAGCTTCTGCGTATAATTCCCGATCTGTCCATGTTGTCGTGTTATCCGTTAACTGAGGTAGAAGACTATTGCACCCAGAGACGACCATCATTGCAGTGGTTAGAGTAGCAATCCTCAATGCGTTCAGAACTTGCATTTCTAGTAAAATTCAGATGATACGCTTAAATAAGCGGTTTAATACCGGTGCTTGTTTATACAACACTAATTATAATCTAAGCGAAAGTGCAGAACGCCTCAATGAGCAAGTTGCACGGGTACCATTAGCGCTAGTAGGTGAGCGGCTAGATAAGGCAATGGCAAGACTATTTCCAGCCTTCTCGCGGAGTCGCCTCCAAACCTGGATCGGCGAGGGTCGCGTGACGTTGGATGGCGTACAGTGTTGGATACGTCAGCCAGTGCATCTAGGTGCAACCGTGCGGTTCGTACCCGATATGCCTCCGCAGGCATCAGCATCCGCGCCAGAACCAATGCCATTGACGATTCTCTACGAAGATAATACCCTAGCTGTAATCGATAAGCCGGCTGGGCTAGTCGTACACCCGGCTGCGGGAAATTGGAGTGGTACGCTGCTCAACGGTCTGCTGTATCGTTATCCGGACGCTGCCGGGTTACCGCGTGCAGGCATCGTGCATCGTCTAGATAAGGATACCTCAGGTCTGATGGTGGTTGCACGCACACTGGCTGCACAGGTTCATTTGGTCAGGCAGTTGCAGGCACACACAGTTAAGCGGCGCTACATTGCTCTTACCTGGGGCGTGACACCGCCGAGTGGCTGTATCAGCAAGTCTATTGGACGTGATCCGCGTAAGCGTACGAGAATGGCAGTTCTTGCAAGAGCTACTAGTAAGCCAGCACATACGCATTTTATGACCGCAGATACTGGGATATGGTCCGGACACCCAGTGTCAAAGCTGTATTGTGACTTGTATACCGGACGCACACATCAGATCCGAGTCCACCTTTCTGATGCGGGTCATCCGTTACTCGGCGACCAGCTGTACGGCTGTGGGCGCAACTCTCGGAAAAGACCTGTGCTTCCTAATAGCTTTGCGCGTCAAGCACTGCATGCATGGCAACTTACAGTTACGCACCCGGCTACTAACGCGCTAGTGTCTTGGCACTCGGAGATGCCGGAAGACCTAGCGCAATTAATCTCTATGCTTAGATTGTTAAACGTGCCCGATAGTAAAACCGAAATCATCGATTGCGTATAGCAACATATCTACACTAACAATAGTAATATTGTTACAGATGATGAGAGGGGTAATTCCTAAATGAATGTGATTGATGATATGATATTCTAGGGTTTTTCTAAATTGACACTATCTCACTGTATTATTCCAAACTGACGCGTAAGTTCTAGCATATGCACGCTGCTTACCATGCGTGATGGGGGCAGTCAGCTAGGGCCAAAATGGTTCGGTAAGGAATCGAAATGTGTTCCCGAGGGTCTGAACTTTAGGCTGTATACCGGCGATGATATAACTGCAGTGTATGAGAACCGTCGTGCGTAGTAGCTGATGGTAGGCACCGCATACATCATGGTTTAAGCAAGTGCTTGGTGCATGCGTAGTTCGCACTGATAAAATGATTAAGACTGATCCTCTAACAGCTGATGTCAACGTAACTAACCGTAGAAAAGTGATTTATACAATACTGTTAGCTGATTGTATACTGTATTAATTTGTGACGAAGATGGCTATGCTATTAGTGCTGCACACGCAGGATAGCGTGGTCTTGTTAGCGGCGTAATTAGGCTATATTACCGACTATATTACCGATTCTGTGTGTGCTTGCTGTGCTTACACAATACCCATAATGGCCGCGCGAGCAAAGCTCTGCACACGTATCTCGGCCCATTGATCGGCCCGAGTATGTTTCAAGTTAGAGAAGAGGGTGCGTAGCATATTCCTCGAAGCGCCCGGGCCGAAAGAGTTTGATTCGACCAATCCGGCATTCGTTATAATCTTTTCTGGGGTTAAAGATGCCATAGATGTCTATAATGATGGACAACGTACATACTTCGTGAATCTCGGCGCTCTAGCCTGGGTAAGGCTAGAGCGAGTTGGCCTGCATGATGTGAGTGCCCATCCGCATGCATGCTTAATACATTCCTTATGTTTCTATTTAACAGGCCGTAGCAGCATTAATATAGTTAGCTTAACCGAATGTGTGTGTATCTTGATATCGAAAAGCACTGCGTGATAAAGTTAGTCGTCGTAATTTTCTGTGTTGTGTGCGGAGCGAAAAGTCCTAAATAAAACTCTCAAAACGAACCGGTCCTATACTGCATTTTCGTGAAAAGATGCCATTCTATACTTATAGAAGTTTCTAACTTAGTCTTTATCAAATTCTTGAGATGTAAAATTAGCAAGACGCTGAAGTCTCTGGGCAATAAAATAAACCAAACCGGAAAACAATTATTAGTTGCTCAGACAAAAAGCCATAGAAGCGCTAATAGTCCATATATTTTTCGAATCTTTAGAATTACTGGCTCAGATAAGAAGCTCCCTACATGATAAATTTAAGTGCTATTTATTCGTAGGCAGAACAGTCTTAAATTTAAGGTACAGCAACTTATTTATCGCTTCTTTAAGCACCATCATCTTGATGATGGTGATGGGTCTATGACTCGTGTAGGTTGCACGGATTTTAAGAAAATATTCGTTACACACGTCTGAGAAATTTCTAATTATAGCTCTCTATGTATCTATGGTTTTAGTACACTATTGAATGGAAAAATGCTTAATATTCTGCATACAATCACAGCTAGACCGCATTGACATGAATACAGATGAACTGCTACATACACAGATCTTATATCTGTTGAGGTTTGCTTATAAAAGCAAGTGTACGATGTATGATAGCAGTAATATAAACTAAGTCAGCTCGGATACTGCACTCAGTATAACGCTGGTCATAATCCCCATGAACACCTGAATGCTGTGATTGCAATTCTTAAAAAGAATCTTATAAAGAATTGTATTTTGTAATCAATTTTTGTGACTTATTTAGATTAAGATCATTGCTTATATTTTTATATCTTGAATAACTTTTCGAACTACACCTGTATAAATATATGGTCGATATTTTTGTGCAAGCGCTGACTAAGTATTAGTCTGCTAGAAGCGATACAGCGGATCGCGCGCTGAAGAAAGCCCGCATGCGTTTCGGCCTTGGTATGTCAACTGATGATTGCCTGCTCGTACTGCGTGGGTTACCCTCAATAGAAGTTCGCTATCATTTACACGTGCGAAGCGCCTTATCAATTTCCTCTTGGCTAAGAAGCTGCCTAGCAATTTCTGCAGTTCTACATCCAGCCTTTGATAACTGTTCAGGCTATATATACTGGAAGCGAGATTTTCTAGGTGTAGGAGAATTATTCAGTGGTATTTGACTCTTGCTACTCAACCGAACAGCTGGACGCATTCGTCGAGGGGCTTGAGCTATTCTCGCTGGGTTGGAGTTGGGGTAGAGCTTATAGTATTGTGATGTCGTATGATATTACAGCGATACGTACTGTTTGTAGGTGGCCGCATCGTAGGATACTAATGCGTTTTATATTAGCGTGGAGAGTGAGGCTGATCTGCACGTTGACATTGAACAAAGTCTCACTCGGTATTTGCGATAAAGCAGCGTACTAGTAATAGTTAGCAGTACGCGAATTCTAGGTTACGCGTTGGACGATGGCGCTGTTTATGCGCGATCTCAAGCGTATTGTATATAGATAGTGCAGCTCACCTATCGTGCTTGTATCGGCGAATGTAATAAACTAGATCTAAGCATGAATACTTAAACAAGATAACTACTCCACAATAATATCTAATCTACGCCCGGGATAACTATTGCCGTTTATTATGAATAATATCAGTGATCTACTAAGATTGTGTAAGAACATATAATTTGTATTGTGCACGCTGTTTATCTATTACCTAGTGCTAAAGCCGAGCTATACGATTTTAATTATACGAAGAAGACATATTTTCTCGATTGAGACAATCTTCGATACATGACTAGCTTGGTCAAGGGCGATGGGGTGATAAAATAATTATATTTTCCGAATTCCGCTCTGAGGACGTCCCCGTGCTATCTACTTCGAACATTACGATGCAATTTGGGTCTAAGCCCTTATTCGAAAATATTTCTGTCAAGTTCGGCGAGTGCAAACGTTACGGGCTAATTGGTGCAAACGGCTGCGGAAAATCAACATTGATGAAGGTCCTAGGGGGCGATCTAGAGCCTACTGCTGGTACTGTCGTGCTTAAGTCGCATATGCGACTAGGTAAGCTACACCAGAACCAGTTCGCGTACGAGAAAATGCGGGTGCTTGACGTTGTAATGATTGGCCATGCTGAGATGTGGAAAGCAGTAAGCGAGCGTGATGCAATCTACACAAACCTAGCGTCGAGTGATGATGACTACATGCGCGCGGCAGAATTAGAAACAAAGTTTGCTGAATATGGTGGCTATACCGCCGAGGCGAGGGCGAGCGAATTATTACTCGGTATTGGTATTGCGATCGAAGACCATAATAGACTGATGAATAACATTGCGCCTGGATGGAAACTACGTGTTCTTCTAGCGCAGGCTCTATTCTCCGACCCAGACTTGCTATTATTAGATGAGCCGACAAACAATCTGGATATTAATTCAATCCGCTGGCTCGAAAATATCCTAAATGAGCGCGATTCGACCATGATTATCATTTCGCATGATCGTCACTTTCTAAACCAAGTCTGCACGCATATAGCAGATATAGATTATGGCACGCTGAAGATTTATCCAGGCAACTACGATGATTATATGCTCGCCTCAGCTCAGGCGCGTGAGCAGCAAGCTATCGCGAATGTAAAAGCCAAAGAGCGCATTGCAGATCTCCAAGACTTTGTGCGTCGATTCTCCGCGAACAAGTCTAAAGCTCGTCAAGCAACGAGCCGGCTTAAGCAGATCGATAAAATTAAGATCGAGGAATTTAAGCCGTCATCACGACAGAACCCATTCGTCCGATTTGAGTTCGATAAGAAATTACGTAATATTGCGATACTCGCAAAGCAGATTACAAAGAAATATGATCGAACAATTTTTCAGAATTTGAGCTTATCTATTCAGCCAGGTGACAAAATTGCTATTGTTGGTGAGAATGGTGCTGGGAAGACTACATTGCTACGTGCATTATGTGGGAACTTGTTATTAGATGATGGGCACGTGCATTTCGCAGAGCATGCGAATATTGGTTATATACCGCAGGACACTTCCGAAGATTTTCAAGACGATGTAACGTTAATTGATTGGATCGGGCAGTTTCGTAAAAAAGGCGACGACGAAACAATCATTCGTAGTACGCTCGGTCGCCTCCTATTTTCTGGCGACGATGCGAAAAAATCCGTCCAGGTACTTTCTGGTGGCGAGAAAGGTCGCTTGCTATGGGGCAAGCTAATGCTTGGCCGGCATAATATATTGCTGATGGACGAGCCAACGAACCATATGGATATGGAGTCGATTGAGTCACTACAGATCGCACTAGAGAAATATGATGGCACTGTGATCTTCGTATCGCACGACCGTGAATTTGTCAACGGTCTGGCGGATAGAATTATAGAAGTCCGAGCTGATGGCACAATCGTAAACTTTCAGGGCCATTATGATGAATTCCTTACCAGCCAGGGGTTTGAATGAACGTGGGTGTCTCATATAAGAGACGACCTACGGTAGCGGTTCTAGCGACTGGCGGAACTATTGCAGGAGAGGCATCTGACGCAGCTCAAACTATCGGCTATACGTCCGGAGTAGTTGGTGTGGATCGACTACTGGCCGCTGTACCTGAATTAGATGATGTTGCGGTGATTCGTGCCGAGCAAGTAGCGCGAATCGATAGCAAAGACCTTGACGATGCACTGTGGATCACTCTAGCGCGACGTGTCAATGTATTACTCGCGCAGGATGACATCGACGGGCTTGTAATTGTGCATGGCACTGATACTCTTGAGGAAACCGCGTATTGGCTGCACTTAACTGTGACGAGCGCAAAACCAGTTGTATTAACCGCCGCCATGCGGCCGTTTACTGCATTGTCTGCTGACGGTTCGCTTAATCTTCTCAATGCAGTGACGCTTGCTGCGTGTCCAGATGCGGTAGCACGTGGCGTGCTAGTCGCTTTCTCGAATCGGATCCATGGGGCACGTGATATCACGAAGGTTAGCACCTACGCAGTTGACGCATTTGCGTCTCCGGAAAGTGGTATACTAGGCTGGGTCCAAGATAAGCGAGTTGAATTTCAGAGACGCGTGACGCGTGTGCATACGATTGAATCAGTATTCAAGATTAATGCTATAGATACCCAGAATCCGCTACCTGCGGTCCAGATTGTTGTTAGTTATGCCGGTGCGATGCGTATAGTTATTGACGCTCTGGTTGACGCAGGGGTGCGTGGAATTGTTATCGCTGGAACTGGAAATGGCTCTATTCATACGACATTACAGCAGGCACTAGTTAATGCACGCATGCGTAGCATTGCAGTAGTACGCTCATCACGTGTTGGCTCTGGACATGTGATGCGCAATGGTGCCGCGCCAGATGACTTGCTAGGTCTAATTAGCGCTGGAACACTGAATCCGTATAAAGCACGTGTATTACTAATGCTTGCGCTTGCGCAAGGCTGGAGCGAACCCACGATATTACAAAGCTTGTTTGATAAATACTAATTTTATAGATTAAAGAGTCTGATCAGAGTTAGTTCATACATATATAACGCACGTTTTTCCTAGCTTAACTAGGCGGTTCGCTATATTGCGCACAACCAGATAAATCAACTTAGAAGTTGATTCTAATTCAGGTCTGATGCTACACCGCCTCGTTATTTCAAACTTGTTATTAAGTCTCTCGATTAACTACTGAAGTTTATTATTTATGAATATATCATTTTCGGGATGAATCTTCAGAAGAAACCCGCATTAAACAAGAAAGTGTTTAAATAATTATCACCTTTTAAACTTCTTCTAAAAAGAAGTTAATTAATACTAACTTTAGTAAAAATATAAAAGCTCATTGCACGTACTGAGTAGTTAAATTAGACTAGAATAGTTTGGACTCTCTTACCACATCTGCCTGACGCTTGAGTGGTTTTCTATCCATAAGGAGTATTTATGCGTCACTATGAAATTACGTTTATTGTACACCCCGATCAAAGCAAGCAGGTGCCCGCAATGATCGAGAAATATAGGTCAATGATCATTAGCAGAGGGCATCATGTTAGCCGTATTGAGGACTGGGGCCGCCGCCAGTTAGCTTACATGATCGAGAAGCTCGCGAAAGCACACTATGTTTGTATGAATATTGAATGTGACCAGGTTACTCTCACCGAGCTAGAGCACGCATTTAAGTTTAATGACGCGGTACTGCGCTACCTAATTGTTAAGATGAGAAAAGCGGAGACCAGTCCATCTCCAATGATGAAAGAAGTGCAACGCGAAGAAGCAAAAAAAGCGACTGCACAGCCACAATCTTCTGAGGAGCAGAGGTAAAATAAGGCTTAATTCAGAGAAAAGGAGAAAGCTGTTAACCTACACGTTAAACCGACTGAAGCTAGTAGCTAGCGTTCTTGATCGCGATCCAGTACGTTATACACCAGCTAGTGTGCCAATTGTTGATTGCAGGTTACAGCATAAGTCCAAAATAATTGAGGCTGGTTTTAGTCGGCATATCAAGCTGACAATTTTAGCGCTAGCTGCTGGTGATATCAGTAGCAAAGTTATAGGGTGTAAATTAGGTATTTGTGTGCATTTTGACAGTTTTCTAGCAAGAAAACACTATAACGCAGAGATCCTAGTATTCCACATTACAGCATTGTTGGATATAAAAAAGACTGATCATGGCTCGTCCTACTAGTAAAAAATTCGACAAGCGTCGCCAACAACAAAACCCGCTTTTCAAGCGTAAGAAGTTCTGTCGTTTCACTGCCGCTAGCATTGAGTATATCGATTATAAAGATATTGAGACATTAAAAGACTTTATTAGCGAAAATGGTAAAATTACGCCAGCGAGGTTGACTGGTACGAAAGCCCACTATCAACGCCAACTAAATACAGCGATTAAGCGGGCTCGTTTTCTTGCGTTAATGCCGTATACAGACCTACACAAAGCCTAACTCGGCATCAAAAAGGGTCACATGCAAGTTATTTTATTAGAAAAAATCGTTAAACTTGGTAATCTAGGTGATATCGTCAAAGTTAAGGATGGCTATGCACGTAACTTCTTAATTCCGCGACGTAAGGTTCGTCATGCGACGAAAACGGCGATTACTGAATTCGAAATGCGACGAGTAGAACTCGAGAAGATAGCAGCCGATAAGCTAGCTGCCGCTCAAGCTCAAAGTGAGAAGCTGAAAAGCTTAACTCTGCAGGTTACGCAAAAGTCAGGTGTTGATGGCCGTTTGTTTGGTTCAGTTACGAATCAAGATATTTCTACTGCACTCAAGCAACAAGGTTTCGCTATTGAGAAAGCGCAGGTGCGTCTATCGAAAGGTCCCCTAAAGACAGTTGGTGATCACGTACTACAAGTAGCATTGCATACCGATGTGATCACAGATATCACAATTTCAATATTGAGCGCACAGGAGTAAAATTGCTGCATTCTTTCAGATGATCCCATGTAAGCAGGATACGGTTAAATCCGATCCTGCTTTTTTTTGAATACCATTGCGTGAATGGTTGAATAACTGATAATCGGTTTCCATGAACGCTTTAAATAACGATCCACAAATTGAATCACTGAAAATTCCACCCCATTCGATCGAGGCCGAACAATCAGTACTTGGTGGTTTGCTGCTTGACAACGCCGCATGGGATCGAATTGCGGACTTTTTAAATTACCGGGATTTTTATCGCTTTGATCACCGGCTTGTTTATGAGCATATTGGCAAGCTAATTATTATGTCTCGGCCAGCTGATGTAATTACAGTATTCGAGTCACTCTCTTCTGTAGGAAAGGCGGATTGCATTGGAGGCCTTGTCTATTTGAATGCACTTGCGCAAAATACGCCCAGTGCAGCGAATATCCGGCGGTATGCCGAGATTGTAAGAAACCGAGCAGTATTGCGTAAATTAGTAACTGCAGCTGACGAAATTTCTAGTGATGCATTTAATCCACAAGGTAAAGAAGTTCGGCAGCTTCTTGACCAAGCCGAAGCAAAGATCTTCTCTATCGCGGAAGAAGGTCAGCGCGGCATACAAGGCTTTCTCGAGATTGGGCCGTTACTAACACAAGTAGTCGAGCGGATTGATGCACTATACCACACAGAAAATCCAAGCGATGTCACAGGTACACCAACCGGTTTTATTGACTTAGACCGAATGACTTCGGGAATGCATGGTGGCGAATTGATTATTGTTGCGGGGCGGCCATCAATGGGAAAAACCGCCTTCTCGATGAATATCGGTGAATATGTTGCGGTAGAGTATGGTTTACCAGTTGCCGTATTCTCGATGGAAATGCCTGGTACACAACTTGTAATGCGAATGCTTGGTTCGATTGGTCGGCTCGATCAACACCGAATACGTACTGGACGGTTGACTGATGAGGATTGGCCTAAGCTTACGCATGCAGTACGTAAAATGAGTGAAGCGCAGATTTTTATAGACGAGACTGGCGGGCTTAATCCAATAGAATTGCGCTCTCGGGCACGAAGACTAGCACGCCAGTGTGGCAAGCTAGGATTGATTGTTGTTGATTATCTTCAGCTAATGACCAGTTCATCATCGGGCGAAAACCGTGCGACAGAGATCTCTGAAATCTCACGCTCTCTAAAAAGCTTAGCTAAAGAGCTTGATGTGCCGATTATCGCACTCTCCCAGCTAAATAGAGGTCTAGAGCAGCGACCGAATAAGCGGCCAGTTATGTCTGATTTGCGTGAGTCTGGTGCAATTGAACAGGATGCGGATATAATCTTGTTTATTTATCGAGACGAGGTTTATAACCCAGACAGTCTTGATAAGGGAGTAGCTGAGATTATTATAGGCAAACAGCGGAATGGCCCGATTGGGTTTGTTCGTCTGACATTCTTAGGACCGCATACGAAATTTGATAATTTCGCTAGCGCAGCGTCGTTTTTAGACAGAAAATAACTCAGGTTTTTAGTTTAAGTATTAGTATGTCTGTAAATTACATGCGCTATTTATATATTAAAACGTGCAGCGAATAGCATGTATATCTTACTCATACAATCTAATTACGTTTAGATGTAAAAGTATACTGTTGTATATAGGTTACCTATTACTTCCGAGGGGTTCATGTTCGGACGATTTATGCCTACTGAAGGCAAGTTCTTCGAAATATTTAATGCTCATGCGAAATGCATGGTCGATGCTAGTCTCGAACTCGAGCGGTTAATTAAAGACCTGCCTAACGCTGAGTTTCATAAAAAAAACGTGCAGGAGAATGAGAAACGCGCAGATAAGCTAACACATGAATGTATTGATTTGCTACACAAAACCTTTATTACCCCGCTAGATCGAGATGAGGTTCATAAGCTGATCACGACAATGGATGACATCCTGGACTTGATGGAGGATGTTGCGACTTCGGTGTCATTATATGATGTACAGGCAGTAACCCCTGAAGCAAACGAACTTGCGCATGTCTGCCGGCTTACTTGCGAACGTGTCCAAACAGCAGTGGCTTTGTTACAAGATATGAAACGCGCCACTATGATCTTAAAAGCTTGCGAAGATATCGATCGTTGTGAATCTGATGCAGATCGACTACTAAGATCAGCAATATCTAAGTTATTTCGTGAAGAGGATAACGTCAAAACACTTATTAAGCTAAAGGCAATCTTTGAATTGCTTGAAGCTGTAACAGATAAGTGCGAAGATGTCGCGAACATCATTGAAGGTATTGTGCTTGAGAACGCATAGACGGGGCGGCTAATGCATTCGATTCAACTTTCTGTATGGGTGGTTACGCTACTAGTTGCTGTCGCATTGATATTCGATTTTATGAATGGATTTCATGACGCAGCAAACTCAATCGCGACCGTCGTATCGACAGGTGTGCTGAAGCCGTATCAGGCTGTGGCGTTCGCCTCCATCTTTAATGTCATTGCATACTTTGTATTTCATCTGAAAGTAGCGACCGCTGTTGGCAAGGGCACAATTGACCCGGGTATTATTGATCACTACATAGTATTCGGAGCGTTAGTTGGAGCGATTGGCTGGAACATTGTAACTTGGTACTACGGAATCCCATCAAGCTCATCACATGCCCTGATTGGCGGCTTGGTTGGCTCAGCAATTGCTAAATCGGGGTGGCATTCTTTGAATGTAAATGGTCTAATAAAGACAATCGCCTTCATTTTTTTATCACCTTTTCTCGGCTTTGTATTTGGGTCGCTGTTTATGCTGGTCGTCTCGTGGATTTTTTTCAGGATGCGACCAAGCCGTGTTGATCGGTATTTTCGGCGGTTCCAACTTGTGTCTGCATCACTATATAGCCTGGGGCACGGGGGTAACGATGCACAGAAAACGATTGGTATTATTTGGATGCTGCTAATAGCGACAGGAGCATCAACAATTACCGATTCCGCTCCGCCAACATGGGTAATTGCTGGTTGCTACATGTCAATGGGATTAGGAACATTATTTGGGGGCTGGAGGATTGTACGCACGATGGGGCAGCGTATTACGCGGCTTAAGCCGGTTGGTGGATTTTGCGCAGAGACTGGTGGCGCAGTTATATTATTTATAGCATCATGGCTAGGTATTCCAGTCTCAACGACTCATACGATCACTGGAGCGATTGTTGGTGTTGGGGCAACGCAGAAATTTTCCGCCGTACGGTGGGGTATCGCTAGCAATATTATATGGGCCTGGATTTTTACGATTCCGGCGTCAGCCATGTTCTCTGCTGGTAGCTGGTGGCTTGGTCGGAAGTTTCTATGATAGAAATTTAAATAGAAAAGGCGAGTATTTAGTAGTATTTAGAGAATACTCATTTTTTAGAAAAATGCCCCCTTATAAAGTATAAGGAGAAAGTATTATTAGTTAATAGCAGCCATAAAGCTAGATTTTATATTTATATATAATCGGTAGCTCGACCTATTTTTTAGCCAGGCTGAATAATTAACTCGCCGGCGCGGCCTGGTACCTTGCCCCATGCGATGGGATGCCATGGTAGAGATTCTAAGTTTAGAGTCGCGTAATAATCAGCCATCGATACTAATGTATACCCTTGCGAACGCCAGCCCGCTAGCAAACGTTCAAATATAGGGGCGAGCTTTTGTCCTTCTAATTCCGCGTGCAGCGTAAAGACATGGTCAGCTTCATTATCCCGTGTCAGCGATAATAGATAATTAGCAACGTTATTCACATTCCTTCTATGAAGAACTTCATCTAATGTCGGTAGCGTTGTTGGAAGCTGCACATGACTCAGAGGCAAGCCCTCTAGCATAAGCCGGTATGGGCTATAGCCTCGGCCATCAGATGCATATAAGATGTTCCATGCATCGAGCTGATCAAATGCATGCTCATTCATTTGCCAGCCTGCTGCCCCATGAGTCCAAGGCTCCTCGCCAAATATTTCAAAGAAACGCGCATAGCTTTTTTTCATTTGAGCAATCGTCCATCCACGCTCACGGATACGCGCATTATCTTGCCAGTATACATGGTCCCATGTATGAATGCCCACCTCAAAGCCAGAAGCACGAGTAGCGCGCATCTGCGATGTCGCATGCGTGCCAATATCTGGTCCAGGAAGTAATATTCCGTAAGAAAGAGTTTTAATGCCGTAGTGTTTAAAAACTGATGTACGTGATACTTTTCTCAGGAATCCACGCTGGAATACTCGTCGAAATGCCCAGCCAGTATGATCGGGTCCTAGGCTAAATAAGAAAGTCGCGCCAGCGCTAGCTTTACGAAGTATCTGTATAAGGTTTGGAACACCCTCACAAGTACCGCGTAGCGTATCGACGTCGATCTTAAGTACGAGAAAAGCCAATTTTACTTACTCCTATGCCTTAGTTAATTAGCGCACGAACTTTAGGGATTTGTAAGCGGTATGCATCAAAAATTTTACGCAGAGATTCATCTATTGAGAACATTGGGGACCAAGCTAAGCTTTGCTTTGTATTATCGATTTTGGGTATGCGATTCTGAATATCTTGGTAACCAATGCCGTAATAAGCACTAGACGTAGTTTCTACTAGTTTTACTTTTTTTGCAGTATGCGCATACTCAGGATACTCTGCCGCTAATGCAAGCATCTTGTTAGCTAGATCACGTACCGAGAGATTATTATCTGGATTCCCTATATTAAAGATTTTTCCGCTTGCTATACCAACCGGATTCTCAATAATCCGCATTAGAGCTGCAATACCGTCATCAATATCGGTGAATGTTCGTTTTTGCGCGCCGCCATCGACTAGATTAATATTTTTGCCTCGTACAATATGGTCAAGGAACTGTGTGACCACGCGCGATGTCCCTTCCCTTGAGGAGTAAATCGTATCCAGTCCCGGGCCGATCCAGTTAAAAGGACGGAAAAGTGTGAAATTCAGACCCTCCATCCCGTAGCCCCAAATAACACGATCGATTAACTGTTTTGAGCATGCATAAATCCAGCGTGGCTTATTAATTGGGCCATAAATTAATGGTGAGGCTTCTGAATCGCACTCGTTATCAGTACACATGCCATACACTTCGGAAGTGGATGGAAAAACTAAGTGTTTACAATGTTTGACTGCTGAGCGAACAATCGGCATGTTTGCCTCGAAATCAAGTTCGAAAACGCGCAGTGGATATTTTACATATGTAGCTGGCCTTGCGATCGCGACTAATGGCAAGATTACCTCACACTTTCGAATGTGATGTTCAACCCACTCTTTATTGATTGTAATGTCACCTTGGAAGAAGTGCATTCGTGGATGCCGCGTTAGTTCACTTAAGCGATCTATTTGTATATCTATCCCGTAGACTTCCCAATTAGTAGTTTCAAGAATATGCTTAGATAGATGATGACCGATGAAGCCGTTGATACCTAAGATCAAGACTTTTTTCATGAACGCGATAAGGATTGAGTGAGGCTCAGGAACGTTGACATATCGATTACACGATCGATGGACGTAGAATTTGGGGCACTTTGATTAAGATGACGGAGTTCACGGATTACGATAGCTCGGCCGTCGCCACATACGCCTAGTATCGAATAGTTAAAAACCTGTAAACCTAGCGGTAATTTTATAGTGTTATTTTGGCCCTGTTTCATAAGTCGGGCAGACGCAATAATAAAGCGTTCACCTTGGACGTCAGTAAATGCACCAGGATACGGCGGTGCCGCCGAGCGCACTAGATTGTAGACCTGTTGTGCAGGTAAGCTCCAATCTATTCGACCATCCTCAGGTCTACGCCCTGAAAAATAGCTGCCCGCGGATAAATCATTCGGCATCCTCGGGGCGTTATCAGCCAACAGAGCTGGAAACGCTTGCCACAAAGTCTGTTCAGCCGATACAGTTACTTTATTAAACACTTGACATGCGGTATCATCTGGCAGGATTGGAACTAACGTCTTCGCAACGATTGCACCTGCATCCGGCTTAGAAGTCATCTCGTGCAACGTGGAGCCAGTCTCGGTTTCGCCATTAAGAACAGCCCAGTTTATCGGCGCTCGACCACGATACTTTGGCAAAAGCGAGCCGTGTAGGTTAAATGCACCCTGAGGCGCCAGAACGAGCAACTCGGGCGGTAGCATATGTCTATAGTAAAACGAAAATATGAAATCGGGTTGTATCGCCCGTATAATCTCGATCAGTTCACGCTCAGGTGGACGGGAAAGCGTGATTACTGGTAATCCATAATCTGCCGCAACAGCCGACACACTTTCGAACCAGATGCACTCTTCTGGATTGTCTTGGTGAGTGATGACAAGCGCAATATCGGCGTCATATGCGAGCAAGACGCGTAGACAGCGCACGCCAATATTATGATATGCAAAAACGACAACGCGAGCGTTCATCGAATATACCTCCATGGACTGTTCGCCTGCTGGCTATGCACAATGTACCGGCCTAGGCGTGGTGCTGTATAGTCAGTTTTAACCGCATGCATCGATATGTTGCTATCATGTTTCTGAAGCACTGCCCGCACCAAATAGTGCGGGCGAGCACGTACTTGCTGATAGATCCGTCCAATATATTCACCAAGCAGACCTAGTGAAAAAATAATTACGCCGAGTAAGAAGAATGTAATCGCGAAAAGCGTGAACACACCATGGACTTCTGCGCCAATGACGAAGCGGCGAATCAGCAACAGTATAAATAGCACTGCAGATCCGCTTGATAGAATTATGCCGACGAAAGATAGCCATTGTAGTGGCACTAACGAAAAGCCAGTGATTAAGTCAAAATTTAACCGGATCAGGCTATACAGTGAGTACTTTGATTCCCCAGCGAAACGTTCTTCGTGCAATACCTCAATTTCGATCGGATTTTGCGCAAAAGTATAGGCGAGGGCGGGAATGAATGTATCAACCTCACCGCATAGGTTAATCGTGTCAATTATGCGGCGACTATATGCTCGCAGCATACAGCCTTGATCGGCCATCTGGATACGCGTAATACGTTCGCGCATCCGGTTCATCACGGCGGATGCCTTACGTCTGAATAGACTATCACGCCGATGTAGACGAATTGTCCCAACGTAGTCGTAGCTCTCTCGCATCTTTGCCACTAGTTTACCAATTTCCTCTGGTGGATTTTGTAAGTCAGCGTCGAGTGTGATCACAATATCGCCACGCGTCTGCTCAAAGCCGGCTAGAATAGCCATGTGTTGCCCATAATTACCGTTGAGTAAAACGATGCGAGTAGTGTCTGGGCGTATGTAGTACTGGTCGGTAAGCATCGCAGCCGAACGATCATGACTGCCGTCATTGATAAAAATGACTTCATAGGTTAATTTTAGCGCATCAAGCGCTGGGTAGAGTCGCGCAAACAGTTCTTCTAGAACTGCCTCCTCATTGTAGACGGGGATCGTAACAGAGAGTTCAGGCTTATTCATTGTTGATAATGGTTAATAATCTCATTAACAGCTTGAACGACGCGTGATACATCATCTATTGTCATTTGAGGAAACAACGGAAGTGTAACTATTGACCGCCCAATACGCTCCGAATGGGGGAACATACCTGGACCAAATCCACGCTCCCGGTATAGTTTAAACAGATGAATTGGCGGATAATGCACGCCGGTACCAATGCCACGTGCTTTCATTTGCGCCATGAAATTAGCACGCTCTATCCTCAGCCGATCCAATGGCAGTACGATCTGAAACATATGCCAGTTCGAGTTTGTAAAGTCTGCGGGTGGCAACTCAATACCAGCTGCTATAGCCGCGCTTCCCCTGAAATGTCTAAAATAGGCACGTGCCAGCGTGCGCCGCTGTGCGGTAATTTCATCTAGACGAGCCAGCGAGCCCAACCCGACACGTGCAGCGACATCAGTTAAATTATACTTACCTCCAAGCAGGTCACATTCCATTCCATCAAAACCGGTTCGTGTTATACCCTGCAGTCGGTACTTTTGGGCAAGCTGTGCTTCATTATCGTCGTTCACTACTAGTGCACCACCTTCGATCGATGTAATGTTCTTATTCGCATGAAAGCTGAATGACACAAAGTCGCCACGTGTACCAACACGCTGGCCATTCCAGCTTGAGCCAAGTGCCTGAGCAGCATCCTCGACCACGCGCAATCGGTGTATGTGCGCGATAGTATAAAGTCGATCCAAGTCCATCGGAATCCCGGCTAAATACACCGGTATAATAGCGCGAGATTGAGGCGTGATAGCAGCCTCAAGTTTATCTAGGTCTAGATTTCTGGTGACCGGGTTAATATCAGCGAATACGGGGGTTGCGCCAACTTCGCAGATCATATTACTAGTAGACACCCATGATAACGGTGTAGTTATAACCTCATCACCAGGTCCGATACCAGCTATGCGCAGTGCGATTCCTATTGTGCAGGTTCCTGAATTAAAGGTTCGCACTGGCCGACCACAGTATTTAGTCAGCTCTGCTTCGAAACGAGCATTTTGAGGACCGGTAGTAATCCAGCCACTGCGAAGCACATTAATGACGCCTGTAATCGTTTCCTCATCGACGTAAGGCCGAACGAACGGTAAAAAAGGCAAAGAAGTCTTGCTCATGGATTGTCTAATCTAGCTCTCTCAAAAGACTGGATAAGCTTAACTACACACCAGAATAACCACGCCGAGCAGAATATTGATAATGTCAACGGAATGGCCCTCTAAGCTAAGATAAATTCGGCGAACAAATATAATGTCTCCAAACTGCTACCGTATTGACTTTATAGCTAAGTAATAACATTAGACAGGTAATTATATTCACGCGTGAAAGTGCAGGGATCTAAGGTATGTCATTAATGACACAGCATGAAAAGTAGTTAATCATTGTCCGCTAGCTCTGCTAACTACACGCTAATAGTAATAATGTTCACCACCGGGAATTTAAAAAATAAACCGCGTTAACGCTAGACGCAAGCATCAACGGTGCTTCCGTGTTAAAGATCAGCCCATAAAAATGCGTGTAGTGTTAATTAGATACATAATTAGAAGCCCCTTTACAGTTAAAGTTTAGTGATAATAACGCGCCGCGCATCACGTGCAATCACCTTCATAGGTATGCCACTAGTTGCTATCTGTCTGTACAGCGCCGGTGGTAATAACGCTAGTGCCGCTCCAGGCTTACGCCACTGGGCACACCATTGATCAATTGTCGGAATCCACTTAGTCTGCTCAAGCATTGCGCCGAACCATAGCTCATCAGTATGATGGACCATGATAGTCATATGACGAACATAGAAAGGCAGCGTGTGGTCGAGCATATCCACCGAGTAGAATGGCGTGTCAAGTGGAAGCTTTGCTAGCTCCATCTGGATTGCTGGAGCAAGCAGGGCACCGCTGCTTTGTCGCCCGAACACCTCGTGGCCATTACCACCAATAGTACAAAAAAGAAACCAGCCGATACTAAATACAATAATACTTGCGCTTGTCGTCGCACGTTTCCTTAAGAGCCAGAAAGCAAATAGCGTTAGTGCAAAGCTAGCGCTGATAGCAAGCTCGACCCAGACAATAAATTCTCGATACAGCGCATTCGGGGTTTTAACATCGCCACGGTTAATTAGTACTAAGTAAGTTATCACAGACGCTATCGCTAGAAATACCATGTATCCAAGTAGATGTCGCTTCCATTGCTCACAGGTGACTTTCGGTAAATATAGGCCTATTACTAAAGCTAGCGCAGGCGCCACGGGCAGCGTATAAGAAGCCAGTTTTGAATGCGATGCGCTGAAAAACAGAAAGATAACTGCAGACCACACTAGAAGTAGTGTAACTGGCGCGAAACCATTCTTCTGAGGCAGAATTCGCCATCCCTGGCATATACTCTGTGCTGTAATTGATACCCAAGGTAAAAAACCAATTAGCAGCACGCCCGCAAAATAGTAAAATGCCCCGGGCCGGTTTTGTGCCGGCGTCAAATAGCGCTCGTATTGCTGGACAATAAAAAAATAATGAAAAAACTCTGGATTATTAAGTTGAACTAGTATGAACCATGGCAACACAATTCCTGAAAATATCAGGGTACCGCTAAACAGGTGTAGTCGCCTCCACACCGCCCAATCACAAGCCACTATACTGTAGATCACTAGTGATATACTGGGTAGGATCAATCCAACCAAGCCTTTAGACAGGACCGCTAGAGCCATCGATGCCCAGCATAGCCACATCCAGCTACGCCGCGTACAGTTCGGTACGTATACGCGTTGTGCTAGAAGTAGTGAGCATAGCGCTAATTCCATCCAAAACGCCAGGCCTGTGTCGAGCACATTCAGGTGGCCTATTAAATTCCAATATGGCGATGAGGCTAGAACCAATGTTGCCATTAGACCGGCAGAAGGATTGAGCACGCGTAAGCCGGTGTAACCTACTAATAGGATACCAGAAAAACCGCACAGCGCCGTGTAGAGGCGCGCCTGCCAATCGCCTACTCCGAAAAAAGAAAACGTCAGGGCATTAAACCAGATTTGTAATGGCGGTTTTTCGAAATACTTATAGCCGTTGTAGCGCGGCGTGATCCAGTCGCCGGTAACAAGCATCTCGCGCGCTATTTCTGCATACCGCCCCTCGTCACTTGGAATTAGGTGACGATAGTTTAATTGAAGGAACCATATAAGGGCGAATATCAGCATAAGCTGTATAAATGATTTTTGTGAGGGTGTGAATAAGCATGCTGGCATGTTACTAACAGTTTTAATTTGAACGACTATTGACAGCCTCATCGCTTGTATCAGGGCAAGTAAGCCTTGCATGAGTTATCTAGGGTGTATTATGCAATAGAGAGGCGCACCCAGATGTAGTCTTACCCCATAGTGACGTAGCTAAAAGCTGCTATATGGCAGCGTGCCTACGGTTTTTCAATTAGCAGCGCAAGCATAACCTTGCGCTCTTCCATCATAAGAATATTGTAAGTACGGCACGCAGCCTGAAAACTCATCGCCTCAATACCAATGCGCTGTCGCAACAGCGCATTAATCATTTGTGGGTGAACAAATCGCAACCGACTGCCAGTTCCAAAAATTATAACTTCAATTCTAAATTCGCTAGAGAACGTAACCAGTATGTCAAAATTCTCTGGAATAAGCGCATCGAACGAAGATACTGGCCACAACACAACCGGCGCTTGAGGGAAAATTAAAATACTGTGTTCGTAGCGTTGTCGATTAACACTAACATAGTTAGTACCATAACCAGTCACAGTATTCATATTACCAGCGGAATCTAAGTGTAATTTCAATGTAATATTTATATGCGCATAATGTTTATAGAGTATTTGCTATATCTAGCAAACGAGACGATTAGCATGAGTTATGAGATAATGGAGGCGGCCTGCGCGAACACAGCAAGTCTCACTGTGCACTATGCGGACTACAAAATAGCTGATGCATTGCATGATTACGCTCGAATCCGCATAAATTAAGATCTATGCTTGCCCGGCAAGCCAGCTAGATCATGCACGGCTCTATATTATCGACCGCTATCTAGCGATAGTCGTGTTTTGGCATAAGCACGATTTTTTATCGAGGCGTTTCTGTGAAGCCCATCCCAAAATAAAATAAGCTGTCAAACGTCTATTCCAATATACGCAGGTCCCTCTTCAACAGGATTAAGAACCTTGCAGAAGAGAAACATCGTATCATTAGGATAAACATCGATACGAGATTATCGCTGACATGATTAGAAACTTACTGAGGTTGTCGTCTGATTATCCAAATTCGAAAGGGTGTGTTTACAGCACGTAATCTATCATGCGCTACAAGCGGCACAAAAGCATTTCTAGTGTCAAGCTCGATGATATTTTTTTAATGCATCCCGATTTAATCGTAATGAATACAAAGTCTCTCTAAATGAGAGCGATAAATTGCTGTTGCTAGCGCTCCTCTACCCATTGTAGACTACGCTGGTTAGTCTCACCTAAGGAAAGCGTTACTAGTGCCATAATACGACAGCTAGTCGACTAGATCTAGTCAATATATGGTTAAAGATCTGGATGAGTACCTGTGTCCTCATAATTACCAGCCTTAGTCTCCGACTAGTTTACTGCGCCCGGATGACCTCCTAATAATGATTTTCTACCGGTACCAGTTAGTCATATTTTGCGATGAGGTCTACGACAGGATTATTTATGATAGAAGCTTTCTGATGTCTGTCAGTCTGTTGTTGTAAGACGTACTTATCCTTATCTTCAATAGCTTGTTCGAAGTCATTGATTTTATAGCTACCAAGCTTATTTAGCACTAAAGTCTAGTAATAGAAGACATGTGACTATCATATACCGAAGGGACCGGCATCCTCGCATGGATGCGTCTATGTGCGATTATGCCGGGATAATATACAATTTAGACTGCTTAGAGCAGCTACCAGAGTATTAATAATTTGATCTAAATGAGTGAGTGCCTGTACAACTAGAGCAAGCTTACTTGCGCTATGCTTAACACAATTCCAGGTGTGTCTCTAGTCAGTCCGCAAGCGGCTTTTTACATGTTTAAAAGACTAGATCTGGCTACCTATGTAGCATGCGATGATTAGGAACCTATTCTAGAACTGTTACAGTAAAGGTAAGTTTTTAAAACACTTGATCTCACTGGCCGGATGCCGACCCCCCCCCTTTCGGCCCGAATTTTTATCTAACGTCTATGACCTGAGCGATTCTCTAAGCTATAGTACAAGTTTTTGGACGGCTACTGCAAGCGTGCGAGCGCGTGAAGTGCGTCAAGCGCATTGCCCCTTTTATGATATACACACGCGGGATGATGGAACCGATCAAAGTAGGATTGTTGGGCTTTGGCACGGTCGGCAGTGGAACGTTTAACGTGCTGCGCCGAAACCAGGAGGAAATCGGCCGGCGAGCTGGCCGTGGAATCGAAATCACACGAATCGCAGTACGTAATCCGGATAAGGTGCAGCAGGTATTAGTCGATCCGCTCAGTACGGTAGCGCTAACATCGGATTTTACCGCGGTAGTTGATGATCCTTCGCTAGATATTATTGCAGAAATGATTGGTGGTACTAATATTGCCCGGGAACTGGTGTTGCGTGCGATTTATAACGGTAAACATATCGTGACGGCTAACAAAGCATTACTTGCAGTGCATGGAACTGAAATATTCGAAGCAGCACGCGCTAGAGGCGTAATAGTCGCCTTCGAAGCTGCGGTGGCCGGCGGAATTCCGATCATTAAGGCGTTGCGTGAGGGCTTAACAGCGAACCGCATACAGTATATCGCTGGTATTATCAACGGTACCACAAACTTCATCCTATCCGAGATGTGCGAGCGTGGCCTAGATTTTGCAACTGCGTTAGCTGATGCGCAACGACTTGGATATGCGGAAGCGGATCCAGCATTCGATATAGAGGGGATTGACGCTGCACACAAGGCTACGATCATGGCGGCGATTGCATTTGGAGTGCCGGTGCAGTTTGAACGCGCCTATATCGAAGGAATCACCCAACTGCATGCACTGGATATTCGTTATGCAGAGGAACTTGGTTATCGGATTAAGCTACTTGGCATTGTGAGGCGTACCACACAAGGAATTGAGTTGCGAGTTCATCCAACGTTAATTCCAGCCCAGCGTCTAATTGCGAATGTACAAGGTGCAATGAACGCGGTTCTTGTCTATGGTGATGCGGTAGGAGCAACACTATACTGTGGCACAGGAGCGGGTGCAGAGCCAACAGCGTCAGCTGTGATTGCGGATTTAATTGATATTACTCGACTACACACGGTAGACCCTAACAATCGAGTGCCGCACTTAGCATTCCAACCAGATCGCTTGGAAAGTACGCCAATTCTTCCAATCGATGAAGTTACTAGCAGCTACTACTTGCGACTGCGTGTTGTAGACCAAATAGGTGTGCTTGCCGATATTACGCGCATTCTTTCTGCTTTAGATGTCTCAATTGATGCCTTGCTACAGAAAGAGTCAGAGTTCTTCGACGCTAGCCAGATAAATGAGGCTAATATTATTCTAATCACGCACGAGACGCTGGAAAAGAATATTAATGCGGTGATTTCTCGCATTGAAGCATTACCGACAGTGCGTTCGAGTGTGACCCGACTACGTATGGAAGCATTAAACTAAGGCTAATGCCCTATTGCTTTAATTAATAGGCGAAGCACTAGAGGAGATTCTAGGATGAACTACATTTCTACACGCAGTACCGGCCTCAGCAAGTGTTGCTCATTTCTTGATGTTTTACTTGGCGGTCTTGCAAAGGACGGCGGCCTATATATGCCAGCACAGTATCCGCGTGTATCTGATACAGAGTTGTCTCACTGGCGTACGCTTTCGTATGCGGATTTGGCGTTCGAAGTTATCAGGAAATTCTGTGATGATATACCGACTAACGATTTGCTAGAATTGACACGTCGCACCTATCGTGCCGATGTTTACTCAAATATACGCGATGCCAGTAGGGCGCAGCACATCACACCCTTTAAGACACTAGGCATAGAAGGTGGTGCACCTCTATCTCTGCTAGAGCTATCCAACGGGCCAACGCTTGCGTTCAAGGACATAGCCATGCAGTTACTCGGCAACCTATTCGAGTACGCGTTAGCAGCATGCCATCACCAGCAATTAAATATTCTTGGCGCAACATCTGGAGATACTGGTAGCGCCGCTGAATACGCGATGCGTGGCAAGCGGGGCATACGTGTATTTATGCTTTCACCTTATCGTAAGATGAGTGCATTCCAGACTGCGCAAATGTTCTGCCTACAAGATCCGAACATATTTAATATTGCAGTCGAAGGAGTATTCGATGATTGCCAAGATATTATTAAGGCAGTTTCAAACGACCATGAGTTCAGAGAGCAATATAAAATTGGCACCGTTAACTCGATAAACTGGGCTCGGATCAATGCACAGGTTGTCTACTATTTTCGAGGCTATTTTGATGCAACGTGCCGTAACGACCAGCGCGTATCGTTTACCGTTCCATCTGGAAATTTCGGCAATGTATGCGCCGGTCATATTGCGCGGATGATGGGATTGCCAATTGAAAAATTAGTGGTTGCCACTAATGAAAATAATGTGCTTGACGAATTTTTCCGAACTGGTAGATATCGCGCAAGATCAGCTACGGAGATCTACCATACAAGCAGTCCTAGTATGGACATCTCAAAAGCATCAAACTTTGAGCGATTTATCTTTGACCTAATAGGCCGTGATCCGATACGTATATCACAGTTGTTTTGTGACGTTGAAACTAATGGTGGATTCGATTTAGCTATGTCAGGAGATTTTACCCGAGTACGAGAGTTTGGTTTTGTATCTAGTCACAGCACACACGCGGATCGAATAGAAACGATTCGGGATATCCACCGTCGTTATAAAATAATAATCGACACACATACAGCAGATGGAGTGAAGGCGGCGCGTGAATATTTAGAGCCTGGGGTGCCGATGATTGTACTCGAGACCGCACAAGCAATAAAATTTAGTGATGCGATTCGAGAAGCGCTGGATCTAGATCCTCTATACTCCAAAGATTTTGGTAAGCTGGAAGCGCTTCCTCAGCGTTTTACGCTGTTACCAGCTGATGCTAAGCATATCAAAAACTTTATTCGTATGCAGATTGAAAGATAGTGTATATACATAGCGTAAAACCCCCTTATGCTAACATAGGGCTATATAGTGCAGTATACTTAGCTAAGCTTGGAATATATATTTTAGGGGTTAATATAATAAGTGATTTAAGGGAGTGCTAAGGCGACATTATATATGACTTTTATCTCAGAAGATTTATCTGCTAGTAGTGCACACAAAGTATAAATAAAAATATAACATAACGAGAGAACCATTCTAAGCTAATAATGCCTGCACACGGCGGGTTGTATTGCATTGTTGAAACAATACTGAGATAAATACTGTGTGGCAATATTTAGCAAATCTTGGTTACTCAAACTTCAGTTGAGCCGATTATTACGATTCAGAGAGATTTCAAAAATATAAACCGAGTTTCGATATTAAGATTATATTATGTTAAGTAATCGCCTTGACTGTTGTTGTAGGAGTAGTAATATCAATTACATTCTTTCTACTAGAGAAAGAATGTAATTGATAACGTTACTATACTCTATAACATAGAGTATAGGTATATTACGGTCTAGCCTATAAGTATGTCTATGGTATTAGAGGGTTGAGATCCGCTCAATCATATAAGCACCTGCGGCCATTACTAAAGTACTTAAAAGTCTGAAGTATTGCGACCCAGCCTGCGCCATTTTTCCTCTTTGAGGAAAGAGGCCAATATACCTGCATCAGGCAATAATCTAGGTAAATTTGGGGAGAATTTATGAAACTTATTCAAAATACTCTCATTGCATACTTTATTTCTGCTATTGTCATTTGCAGCAACCAGTTTTCTTGTAATTTACTTAATGCACAAGAAATTAACTGCAATATTATGCTAAATAAAGAATCGCCCCTAAGTATGCCCCCAGATATGGTACATAAAATTACTAACCATCGTTTACTGCTACATAAAGACGGCTCAGTATCGCTATCTGAATTACAGAAAATACAGAAATTTAAACCTAGATTAGTCGATGGGGAGGTTCTTCCGCCAATACGGGGGATGTACATCGAGCGCGAAGGCGGGCAGCGTTGGCTAGTAATCGATAAACAAACACCTTCACAAGTATGGCCTCAGGTACAGAATTTTTGGCGTGATCAAGGATTTTTTTTAGTGCTAGACGCGTGCGCTCGGGGTATTATGGAGACAGATTGGTACGAAACTTACCCGAAAATACCAGATAAACCAGTCTATAATAGCCTATCTAAGGCTCCTATTACCACCTATACAACTAGTTTGCGCGACAAATATCGCACGCGCCTCGAGAATACACCGGATGGCGGGACATATGTATTTATCAGTCAGTATGGGTTATATGAGCAGTTGTTTGGTATAAAAAACGAACAAAGTCAGTGGGAAATTCGGGAGAACGATCCGTTTTTAGAAGCTAAGTATCTCCAGCGACTGATGCAAGTGTTAGCTCGCAATTAGCATAGCTAGTGTGTCTTATCTTCAAAAATTTTAGCATATATTCATGCTATAAACAGATAGCCTATGAAGATATATACTTTACAAGTCAAGAGCACGTGAGCTTAAAACAATTGTACAGTTGATAATTTAACCGTATGTGTAGTCCATGTTTTAGACGTTATAACAAGCTTTCACGATTTAAGTTCGGTTAAATAGAGCTTTTAGGGATTAATCATCCCTATGCCTAAAAAGGCTAAAAAAGAAATAAAGAGGTTAATGATATAAATAGATATGATAAGTTCACTAAAACACAGGTAAAAGTTATAGTGCTGCTATTTTACTATCGGCAACATGTACCATTCTTAGTGTTTATGTCTTTATTTAAGATACTCTTCCATCAGATTTTCACTTATTTTTATCTAAAAAATTGTTTTTATTGGGTAAGCGTAGATCTAATATCGCTCAGATATAGTGATATATCTGCGAGGCATGCCGACCGAGAGAATTCGTATCGCCATATAAACCAATGAGGTTAATGTTCTAGCTATGCCTATTACTAGCATTAACAACTTCTTCTTTGCTTATTTTTAAGGGCAATATTTGATCTTTACTTGATATTTTAAGATAGAAAAATTCCTATGTTGACTAAGGCAATATATGCATTAGTGGGTGTTAATAACATCTAAAATCAAGATGATTGTCCAGTTCGCTTTGCCTTCATGGTGATACTGTCGCTCTACGACAATAAAAGGATATTGTTTTCCTCGTGGTCCTAGAAACAATATATCATTCTCGAGAGGCAAGCATTCTATTGGTGGTAGCGCGATATATAACTCCTCGCCGAGCAGGGTGCTTTGCATTAGCTCCTCGAGCTTTTTCGAAGCGGCTTCAGTCCATTCTATTTCGAATTCGATATTTTTCACATAACCCTTTCGTTGCATATTAAGTTTGCAACTGTAACACGGAGACTAATTGCATAATAAATCCGCATCCACTAAAGCTCTTACTGACTTGCTTGTACGTGATCTACGAAAGAATTCTACTTGTAGTTTCTTCTATTATTAGCGTTAGATAAAGCATACGTTCCGACCAGACATAGTTTTACTAAAAAGAGATTTTCTCTATATAATCACTTACTGTTGCTATACGCAGTTATTTTTACGTGGTCACTATCTAGACAAGAACAAAGTATAGCAACCATACTATCTGGATAGAAGTAGAAATTTTACAAGATTAATTATTCATTCTACCCGATTAAGTGTTGGTTAATATTCTAGAGCAATAGTGCTATCTATGAATTCTGACTTCTAAATAGTGAGAGTCAAATAACGCGCTTAGTGGCCTATGTACTAACATAGTTAGTATGACCCATATTAATCTAATACGATATTGTGCGAGTTTGCATATGCCCTTATCTATCGGGTGCAGACATAATACTGATTATGCCCGCTGCCCTATACAAGATGCGAGCTAGCATAGTTCACTGCCTTTGTTTTATTTTGGTGAGCACTACTAAGCACTAGCAACTTAGATCTAGCTTATCGCTTGATAGCATGTAAGTCATTGGGGGTGAGCACAGCGGCCAGTCAAAGACTGCTGCCTCTATACTATAAATAGTACCATATTAATAGAGTACTTTAATAAAAGTAAAATCTAATAAGCCAAGGTATTATTTAGGTTTAAGCTGATTTTTTCTCACTACTCACCGCGAGTACTTGAATTCTGTGCAAGCAAAGTTAGTAGGGGCCACCTGGCAACCTTCGCTATCCTTTCCAGGTAACTGTTTACCTGGAAATATATTACGATGTTTAACCTCTATAGCTAAACGAAATTGGATCAACTATATCAACTTCCTCAATAGCCTCTCAAGTATAAGTTTCATTATGCATATAATATATGCACGGCACTCCCGGTGTGCGCTGAACAGAATTTAGTTATATGAACTCGCCTAACTCACCCTGACAGCAAAATCTACGCTTCATCTATATACACATCTTGAATTTCTAAAGTAAAAGTTTACAAACAAAGTTTCGTTAATATCTCGTTAATAAACAGCGGTGCTACACTCAATAAATCTAGGCTTAATGCTCCATAGAGCTCTGGGGGAATATAAAGCAGATTTTGTATTAGGTCTTGGTTCCATAATATTCTCTGAATAAAGACCGCCAAAGTGGAATTTAATAAATTGAATTATGCTGAGGTTACTCTTTTTAATTAGCATATCTATCACGCTACCTTTGGGGCGCTCTACACTAGAATTAAGTAGTAACTACAAAGCACTAAGCAAGCTATTAGTTTTCAGGACGAATAGGTATCCGTTTTGTCTGCTTAAAAGTCAGGTTGTCTTTAGCAGTCAGCGCTATAACTCAGACTATATCTTGTTTAAGATTAATGGCAAAAATTTTTATAGATGCGTTTGCTATTTAGCAAGAACTAATATAGGTTAATTTTATCGGAAAACGTCAGGCAGTTTGCATAAACTCTACCTACAAATTTTGATATTTACACATCAAGTTTTTTGGGGTATCATGCAACTAGAAACATAGTTTCTAGTTGCATGAAATATATTCAGTCTAAAATTATCTCATTAACCTACTAAAAGCTGGTATCAATATTCTTAGTTAGAAATAGTCAGGCTAGGCAAAAACCTAAGAGAGAAGAATCTGAAATTTCTCATACTACTTCAGTGACGTTTATCGACTCTTTAGAATAGAATCTCTCCTAGAGTAGTCCTCCCGTTTCTTAAAAAGAGAAACTCAGTTAAAAACGGAGTATTGAGCGTTTATTAAAACTAGATATTAATTCTAAAAGTTATTCTACAATGCTTCTTCCTAGATTAGCTTAATCTGGAGAAATTGCTAAGTATTTTTGCTAAGTGCTTGAAATGCTTTCGATTTTAAATTAGGCATTATCTAATTATGCGTAGAAATCTCGCAGAGATGTATGATGTCTCGATTAATGCGTAAGTCTCTAAGTATTCGGAGATCGCGTATAAACAATAGTCAAGCACATGAACATAATTGGTTAACCATCTTTATTCGATAACTAACTATATTAGTGCTATTTCGGGGCGGCCGGGCTAGGCAAGCCACCTCCGCTTATTACAAAGATTGTAATACTAGTTTTATACGCGCTTAGTAATTGTGCGCAGCCAGGACACGCCTGGTCCTACACAAGCACATCTAGTAAATAACCTAGTAGTCTGCCCAGTGGGCGGCGGGGCACACGTACCCATCATCTCCTACCGCACCTAGAAATATTAAAGGTTGATAAGAGTCATTAAGAATGATCCGATATCACGCGATATTTACGTGATACATCCACCAATACTAGCGCAGTTAAATTTCGCGTGCCAGTATTCTGACACTCAGAGGTTGTTTTGAACGAAAAGTACAATCCCGATTCTCCTGAGTCGGCTCTTCAGCATTCATTGCTAGTGCCAATCACGGCGGAAGTTGGAGACGGTGAAGAGCCTCCCCGGCGCGGTTTACGACGGGGGCTACGCAGCCTAATGGCTCGCCGACGGGCGGTGATAAAGTTAAAGAGAACTATTGCTGTTAATACTACTTCCGCAATGAAATCACCTATTAGCGAGGTAGGAGCTCATACACGTATGCCTTCTAAAGATAAAGATCCTATTAATATAGATCAGGGTAAAAGCGCTCAGCGTAGCAGACGCCCGGCACAGTCGGGCAGGGCCCAAAAAAGAGACGGATATACCAACGATGCATTCGCGTACGTTACATCACCAGCATTCGATGCAGATAACACTAGTATAGGCGGCTCTCCTCCTATTAAACGAGCTTTATCAGCGGAGAATGATGCACCAAAGCTACATAAGGTATTAGCCGAGGTCGGCATAGGCTCACGTCGCGAAATGGAGGAATTAATTATTGCTGGTCGCGTATCTGTCAATGGTGAGCCAGCACACATCGGTCAGCGAATCATGTTAACTGATCAAGTTCGTATTAATGGCAGACTAGTTAAGCGAAAGCTGCCGCACAAGCTACCACGCGTTCTAATCTATCATAAGCCAGCAGGCGAGATTGTCAGCTGTGCGGATCCGGAAGGTCGCCCATCTGTATTTGATAAACTACCGCTAATTAAGGGGGCAAAATGGCTAGCTGTCGGTCGACTAGATTTTAATACTGAAGGCTTATTGTTACTAACCACATCTGGTGACATTGCAAATAGATTCATGCATCCGCGTTATCGAGTTAAGCGCGAGTATGCAGTGCGGGTTATAGGCGAAATAACAGAGCGTACGCGGCAAAAGCTATTAAGCGGAGTTGAGCTGGATGATGGTCCAGCAAGCCTCCTCCATATCCAGGATAGAGGAGGAGAAGGTGTTAATCGCTGGTACCATACAGCTCTTTTAGAAGGTCGAAACCGAGAGGTGCATCGTATATTTGAAGCCGTAGGTTTAACTGTTAGTCGGTTGATTCGAACATGCCATGGTCCGATTATTTTACCTCGCAGTCTCAAGCGTGGCCGCTGGGAGGAAATAGAGGATAAACAGGTGCGCTCGTTGATGTTAGCTGTTGGATTAAAAGATCCGGTGGAAGATAGAGTAGGAAAAGAGCGTAACAGGGAGATACCACATCGTCATCCTGATCCGATGCAAACAGCAATCGGCTATATTGGATATGATGCGCCAGGCCCGCAGCGGCGATTAGACTGCCGCATACGCGGTAGTAGAGATTGGAGTTCATCTCCAGTGCGAGCACCAGGATACACCGGCTTTTCTGCCGCCCATAGACATGGTAATATAAAAAATGGAAACACTAGCACTAATAGCTACAATGCTAATCGTAACCGGAAATCTGGAAAAGATGTCCAGAAAGACAATCTACTTGATAAGCGCAGTATAATAGTACCATCCTCACCAGGTAGTCCAGGTCAGAGCAGCTTGCCACGTAGACGCCCGCGAGGTTAATTAAGCGTGCGCTTATTAGAGTTAATCTAACATACGTAGTATAGTATTTCAATGCGATATTTTAGGTCCCCATCGCTTTGTTACTTTTAGTTGCGTTTTACTATGTAAATTGCGGGTCGCCTTGAAAAACACTATACTTGATAAGTAAACAAAACTCTTGTTATTTAACAATGCGGTTTCGAAGCGTTACCACCAGTAAAAAAATGAGGCGTTTTAACGCCCATTTTTTTATCGTTTACTCGGTGCAGCGTTATCGTTCAAAATAGTTATATGTTGATACTTCATTCTACTGCTGATGCGTGCTACTTTCGAGAGCGTACTTGATACAAAAAATAAAAACTGGCGCGTGTGTTGCGCGCGATCCGTGCTGCATGAGGGCAAACAACATGCAATTGTCGAAACTGATTAAAAATAGTGTTACTGGGCTCGGATATGAGCTAGTCAATTTAGAGCATTCCAGACGAGGCATGCTACGCGTGTTTATTGACCAACCAGCGGGTATTGCGCTAGATGATTGCCAAAAAGTGACACGCCAGCTTCAACACGTGCTCACAGTTGAGAATATTAATTATGAACGTCTTGAGGTTTCGTCTCCAGGGCTAGACCGGCCACTGAAAAATCGAGCAGATTTCCAACGTTTCGCCGGAAATAAGGCAATAGTGACCCTTAAACATCCACTGAACCATAGCAAATCGTTTTGCGGCATTTTGCATGCGCCCAATGACGATAAGATAGGTTTAGAGGTAAAAGGGAAGGACGGCTCAATAAGGCTCGACTTTGCGTTTGCTGATTTAGAGCGCGCCTGTCTTGTTCCGCAAGTCGATTTTAGGAGCCGAAAATAATGAGTCGCGAAGTGTTGATGCTAGTAGATGCTTTGGCGCGTGAAAAAAACGTCAACACAGGTGTGGTATTCGCTGCGCTCGAAGCCGCGCTAGCTTCGGCTACGAAGAGACTATTCGATAAGGACGTTGACATACGCGTGTCAATTAACCGCGAGTCTGGCAAGTATGAAACTTTCCGACGCTGGCATATCGTTCCAAACGAGGCAGGCTTACAACAGCCAGATCAAGAAATTTTGCTTTTTGAGGCACGCGAGCAAGATCCAGATGCGCAATTAGACGGTTATATAGAAGAACCTATTCCATCGATCGAATTTGGGCGCATCGGAGCGCAAGCTGCTAAGCAAGTAATTCTACAGAAAGTACGCGATGCTGAGCGGGAGCAAATCTTAAATGATTTCCTAGGGCGAGGTGAGAAGATTATGAGCGGCTTAGTAAAGCGGCTCGAAAAAGGAAACCTAGTTGTTGAATCTGGGCGGGTTGAAGCACTACTACGTCGCGATCAACTGATTCCGAAAGAGAATTTGCGTATAGGTGATCGTGTTCGTGCGTATATAACTAAGGTTGACCGCTCACTACGAGGAGCTCAGATCGAGCTTTCTCGGACCGCTCCAGAATTCTTGATAAAGCTGTTTGAGCTTGAGGTACCAGAGATCGAGCAGGGTCTACTAGAAATTAAAGCGGCGGCGCGCGATCCCGGTGTTCGGGCAAAGATTGCAGTAGTAGCCTATGATAAGCGCATTGATCCAATTGGATCTTGTGTCGGTATTCGTGGTTCTCGCGTGCAAGCAGTGCGCAACGAGCTAGCTGGCGAGAACATTGATATTGTGCTCTGGTCAGCAGATCCCGCACAGTTCGTTATCGGCGCCCTTGCACCAGCTGCTGTTCAATCAATTGTCGTTGATGAGGAAAAGCATGCTATGGATGTTGTCGTCGATGAAAACGAGCTGGCTATCGCGATCGGCCGTAGCGGCCAGAATGTACGGCTCGCTAGCGAGCTAGCTGATTGGCAGATTAATATTATGACACCGGATGAGTCAGCCGAGAAACAGTCTCAAGAGCGCAGCGTTCTGCGCAACCTATTTATGGAGCGCCTAAATATTGATGAAGAAGTTGCTGATATTTTAATTGACGAAAGTTTTACGAGCCTCGAAGAGGTCGCGTATGTTCCTTTTAATGAGATGCTTGAGATTGAGGCGTTTGATGAAGACACAGTACGCGAATTAAGAAATCGTGCGCGTGATACGCTGCTAACGATTGCTATCACAAATGAGAAAAAAGTAGAAAACACATCTCTTGATCTAAAGAGTCTTAATGGGATAGATAGACATCTTCTCGCTAAACTTGCTGAACACCAGATATATACGCGTGAAGATCTGGCTGAGTTAGCTGTCGACGAATTAATCGAGATAACTGGCATCGAGGAGAAGACCGCAAAAGCGCTAATCATGAGGGCGCGTGAACACTGGTTCCAGTGATAGGCGAAACGTAACATTATGATAGCGTATTAAATTAATACGGCTCGGTAAGCCACACTAAGATATCAACTGCAAAGACCCTTGTCTTTGCCCTAAGAGGGATGAATGGCGAGCAACAACGTAGCTCAATTTGCCGCGGAACTGAAGATGTCGATAAGCCTTCTGCTTGAACAGCTTCAAGCTGCGGGTATGCAAAAGGCTAGCGCTGACGATGTATTGTCCGAAGTAGACAAAGCGCGTTTGCTAGATCACTTACGCAAGTCGCGCGGCAGTGCTAACACTGGTAAATGTAAAATCATGCTGACGCGTCGGCAGACATCGGAAATTAAGCAGGCCGACGCGACTGGTAAAGCTCGACTGATCCAAGTCCAGGTTCGAAGGAAACGAGTATTAGTCAAGCGCGATGAGACAAATATCAAAGCGCCAGATAGTAGAAACATAAATAGTGAGGCCACTAATCTTGCTCAGCGTGAGGAGCAAGCTCGCCTTGAAGCCGAGACATTAACTCAGCAGGCATACGAATTACGTGAGCGACAGGAATATCTTAAACGTGCCGAAGCAGCCAAAGCAGCTGAAGCTGTTTCCTGGGCTGCTCAGCAAGTAGCTAATCAGAAGAGAAATTACGATATGCAACAACAGGGGGGTCAGTCCGATAATAATACTGCTCGTCTAGCCGCTGGGCGTGGTGCTGCTGCACAAAAATCGGTAGACAACACCCGAGGCACTGCTGAAAAAGCTCGCCTGCAGCAAGAAGTTATTCGAAAGCGCCGGGAAACAGCGGAAGCGGAAGCACAAGCGATCCGTAAGATGATAGCAACGCCGCGTAAGGTAATGATTATTAAGCCCCCTGAACCACCAAAGCCAATCGAACGAGTTAAGACTGTTGTTGAAGCAAAAAGCACATTGCATAGGCCGACTAAGCCAGCAGTAGGCATGAAGAAATCAGCATCAACAGTCGCCCTATCTAGCGACAAGAAAAAAATTCCGAATAAGGGTAGTTGGCAGGAAGATGCCGCAAAGCGGCGGGGTATAAAAACGCGAGGTGATTCAAGTGGCGGCGTCGACCGTAGCTGGCGAGGCAGTCCACGCGGGCGCGGCAAGCATCAGGATACACGTACGAATTTTCAGGTTCCGACCGAACCGGTTATACGTGAAGTGCATGTGCCCGAGACAATTACTATAGCCGATCTAGCGCATAAGGTAGCCGTTAAAGCTTCTGAAGTCATTAAAATAATGATGAAACTCGGTCAGATGGTAACAATTAATCAAGTGCTAGATCAGGAGACTGCAATGATAGTCATCGAAGAGCTAGGTCATCATGCGGTTGCCGCGAAGTTAGATGATCCGGAAGCACTGCTGATGAAAGGCGAAACAGCTGATGTTGAAGTTCTGCCACGTCCGCCAGTTGTCACCGTTATGGGGCATGTCGACCACGGCAAAACGTCGTTGCTTGACTATATTTGTAACTCAAAGGTTTCTGCGAGCGAAGTAGGTGGCATCACACAGCATATCGGCGCATACCGTGTCAAAACATCACGTGGTGTGATTACGTTTCTCGATACGCCGGGTCATGAGGCATTTACTGCCATGCGTGCGCGAGGCGCAAAGTCAACTGATATTGTGATTCTAGTGGTTGCAGCAGATGATGGTGTTATGCCACAGACAAAAGAGGCAATTTCGCATGCGAAAGCTGGTGGAGTACCGATTATCGTGGCGATTAACAAAATTGATAAACCCAATGCCGATCCTAATCGGGTAAAACAGGAATTGATATCAGAGGGTTTAGTATCGGAGGAGTACGGGGGTGATTCACCATTCCTTGAGGTATCTGCCAAGACTGGAAAAGGTATTGATGACCTGCTTGAGAATGTATTATTACAAGCTGAGATTCTCGAGTTAAGGGCACCTATTGAGGGGCCTGCCAAAGGCATTGTAATTGAGGCAAGGCTAGACAAAGGCAAAGGTCCGGTTACTACAATTTTAGTACAATCCGGGACGCTATTTCGTGGTGACGTTGTTCTATCAGGCTCCGCTTATGGCCGTGTGCGAGCGATGACCAATGAGTTGGGTAAAGCAGTAAAGTTAGCTGAACCAGCAACCCCAATCGAGATCCAAGGGCTCTCGGAGGTACCGTGTGCAGGTGAGTCAGTAATTGTCCTGCCGGATGAACGTAAAGCGCGTGAAATAGCACTATTCAGGCAAGGAAAATTCCGTGACGTAAAGTTTGCGAAGCAGCAAGCTGCAAAGCTTGAGAATATGCTAGAACAGATGGATGTTGGAGAGGTACAAAACTTACCGCTGATCGTGAAAGCTGATGTGCGCGGCTCGCAAGAAGCATTAGTACATGTTCTACAAAAGCTGTCGACTAATGAGATACGCGTACAGATTATACATAGTGCAGTAGGCGGTATTAGTGAAACTGATGTTAATCTGGCAATCGCGTCTAAAGCTGTCATAATCGGCTTTAACACACGTTCAGACGTTCAGGCGCGCAAGCTGGCCGAAACGAACGGTGTTGACCTACGACACTACAGTATCGTATATGATGTTATAGGTGAGATAAAAGCGGCGATGTCCAGCATGCTAACGCCGGAGAAATGCGAGACAGTAATCGGCACAGTTGAGGTACGTCAAGTCTTCAAGGTGCCAAAGATCGGTACAGTCGCAGGATGTATGGTAATAAACGGAGTTATTAGGCGTACTGCATCAGTGCGGATTCTGCGAACTAGCGTAGTGATTTATACTGGCGAGCTTGATTCACTTAAACGCTTTAAAGACGACGTAAAAGAGGTAAAACAAGGTTTCGAATGCGGTTTATCGCTAAAGAACTTTAATGATCTCCAAGAGGGGGATCAATTTGAGGTGTTCGAAGTTACTGAGGTAGCGCGAGCTGTAATCTGATTATCTTCGCTAAAGTAGACTCTCTAAAGTCTAATCCCCTTTAAAGGGAGGTTAATCCATGCTCAAAAAACGCAATAGTAGTAATCGAAATATGCAGATCGCCGACCAGATCAAGCGAGATTTAGCAGAATTGATTACGTATGAACTCAAAGATCCTCGAATTGGTCTAGTGACAATCCAAGCGGTTGAACTGACACTAGATTATTCACATGCAAAAATATTCTTTACAACACTGACCGGAGATCCTAAACAAACAGAAATAGCACTTAATCATGCGGCTGGATACTTACATAATTTACTGTTCAAGCGCCTGCATATTCATACAGTGCCAACCTTGCACTACGTGTTTGATAAGTCAATTGAGAGGGCTGCACAAATATTAAGGTTAATTGAAAAAGCGAACGCAACACGCATTTATTAGAAATAACTTGGGGAGCATATCCTATCGATATAACACAACAACTCGACTCGGCGCTTAAATGCTCTACCTCATGTCCAATCGATGGTGTGTTATTACTAGATAAACCAATAGGACTATCTAGTAATAATGCTCTAATGCAGGCTAAGCGCTTGCTTCACGCAAAAAAAGCCGGGCACGTAGGAACACTAGATCCGCTTGCGTCCGGTTTGTTGCCATTATGTTTTGGCGAAGCGACTAAGTTTTCAAAAGATCTTCTAGATGCAGATAAAGCTTATGATGCGACACTAAAGCTTGGCGTATCGACGACGACTGATGATGCGGAAGGTGAGGTGCTGCAGACGCGGCCTGTTACGTGCGACCGAACTGATGTTAATGCAGCGCTTATGGCATTTCGAGGGCTAATCATGCAGGTTCCGCCAATGTACTCAGCACTTAAGCGCAACGGAAAACCACTTTATGCATATGCGCGTGCAGGCCATACACTCGAACGTGAAGCCCGTGCAGTAACAATATATGCATTAGAATGCGTTACTTGTATTTTAGGCGAGTCAGCGTCTGTAACGATCCGAATCGTATGTAGCAAAGGTACTTATATTCGCGCTCTTGCAAGAGATATTGGAGAGATCCTAGATTGTGGGGCACATTTGGTAATGCTTCGTCGCACTAGTGTCGGGGAATTAACACTAGCTGATGCAGTAACATTAGACAGATTATCTAGTATGGATAAGCTACAACGTTCAGCTTATCTTCAGCCAATTGATACCTTGTTGTTAAAATTTGTGTTGGTCGATTTAGATACCGAAATGGCCCAACGATTTATGAATGGTCAGCAATTACGGTTAGCAAATAAACTAGGAGTTAGCGAAAATAGTAGAGTGAGAGTATATGACGCTAATAAGAGTCAATTAATTGGAATTGGCCGGTGGCGGTGTGGAGTACTATTACCAGAACGGCTTATCTCGTATCCCCGCTAATCTCACTGTTCTCTTACTATTGAGCATGTAGTATTCTTAGCGTTTAATATCTATCTTCTATAATAAAAACAGTAGGAATAAGAGCAGTTATAGTTAGCGTATTATTCTAGTGTAGATCAATATATTAAAACTAACTGTACGACACTTATTATGTAAACGACTCAATAGAGACGAACATAATATATGTAATTGCTTACTGCGACATTTTTGATTTATAACTAAATTATAAAATAATATATCCAAATTTTGGAAATTAATTAATGCGTAATATTAAAAAGCTCTTGTCATCTATAAATAGTCGGCTTCAAAAATTTATTTGAACTTTTTAGTAAAATCTTACTTAGACAAAAACATAGTATAAATCTATTAGATAGGCGGTTATTATTTGAGATTTTTTTCGTTAGCGAGTTAATATGATAAGAAATAATATTAAGCTCTACTCGCTCTATTCGTTTGCTCGATTTCGTTAATCTAAATCGCTAAGCTTAGAAGCTATAATGGTGAATGCTTCTGTCGTGATATAGCGTAAATTAATCTTTAAGATATATTTTCCATATATTTTAGACAATAGAATTATTAGAATACTAGCTAATATGCTTGACAGGCATACGAATATATATCTAAGGGCAAGATTACCAACAGTAAATCAATGTAGCATAAATTGTTGGTTAGTGCGTGTCTTGCTCAAAAGATTACTTTTTCAATTAAGATTTGCACAACAGTACTAGTTAAATATTTGTATGGCAGATCTATAGCTACGATAGTTACAAAAGATCTATTTATCTAGGTATTAGCTTAGCTTGGGCGTAATGAAAAGGTTCATTTCTAATAATATTAGGCAAGACTGCCTAGCAGTGGTTATTGGGGTTGATTGGTATCACTTAGTTCCGTCGGATGTTACTACTCATAGTAGGTCCTAATGTTGGTATAGCTTTAGTAAACATATAGATCAGGCTAGCAGTAGATTGCATTGACGTATTATCGATTTATTAAAGGATTCTAATAAGTTAAATCATAGTTAGAAGCTTTCTGTGTAGACTAAAAATAAGATACTTCCTATTGAAAATAGGAAGTTAAAGTGCAGATCTGCTTTCAAACTTGACTTCATCTAAATGTTAAAAGCGTATCTAATGTCCCTAGACTAATCTCTTATACACTCTGTGTGTTGACTGAACGTTGAGTACTTTAGTTAGTTTTCTAAAATTACTGATACTCTAATAAATCAACTAAAAGCTTTACCTCCATCACTGATTAGCTCTGCTAACTTTGCTTGAAAGATCGCATAGCATTTGGAGAGTCTTTCGTTGCAGTTAACAAACTTGTGAGGATAAAATAATTTTATCTGAGATCAAAAGGTTAACAACTCATCTAGTATTCGATGGTACATTATCAGCATTCGAGAATGCTGATACGATCTTTTCTCCATAAGTTTAACGCTCGATATGCCTACTGTTGCTTATATTGCTAGTTACCATGAAATAGTAAAGTGAGGGGGCTGCTAAGTTATCTGTTCTTACTACCTCTAACGCTATAGAGTAACCCCTCGGCTGCGTACAGCTCATTTTGTATTGCGTCAGCGAACTCTCATAACACCCCGCGTTCGAAAAATACCTTTATGACACGTCCGATCCGTAATATCGCCATCATCGCACACGTTGACCATGGTAAGACTACACTTGTCGATCAACTACTCCGGCAGTCTGGCACATTCCGTGAAAACCAACAAGTTGCTGAGCGAGTAATGGACTCGAACGATCTTGAGAAGGAGCGCGGTATTACGATTCTCGCAAAGCACTGCTCTGTCGAATACAAAGATACACATATCAATATTGTTGATACACCCGGGCATGCTGATTTTGGTGGTGAAGTTGAGCGGGTGTTATCAATGGTTGATTCAGTGCTTCTGCTGGTTGACGCAGTTGAAGGGCCGATGCCACAGACACGCTTTGTGACGAAAAAGGCCTTGGTTCTCGGGCTTAAGCCAATTGTAGTAGTCAACAAGATTGATCGTCTAGGCGCACGCGCAGATTGGGTCATTAACCAGACATTTGATCTATTTGATAAGTTAGGTGCAAATAACGAGCAGCTCGATTTTCAGGTAGTCTATGCATCCGCACTAAATGGCTACTCTAGCCTGGATGTATGGGTGCAGAATGGCGACATGCGTCCCTTATTTGACGTGATACTACAATATGTCCCAGTCCAAAAAGTGGATGCATCCGCGCCACTACAGTTGCAAATTACATCATTAGATTATTCGAGTTATATAGGTCGAATTGGTGTAGGCCGAATTACACGCGGGCATATTAAAGCTGGCCAGTCCGTCGTAATGCGTTTCGGACCGAAGGGTGAACTACTGAACCGCAAGATTAATCAGATTCGCGTCTTCAGGGGGCTAGAGCACGTACAGGTAGACAGTGCGGAAGCTGGCGATATTGTATTAATTAACGGTATTGACGATATCGGCATTAGCGCAACAATTTGCTCGTTAGACGCGCCAGACGCATTACCAATGATTATTGTCGATGAGCCAACATTGAAAATGAATTTCTGCGTAAATACGTCGCCGTTAGCAGGCAAAGAAGGAAAGTTCATCACCAGCCGCCAGCTCCGTGAGCGACTAAATCGGGAACTAACTCTTAATGTTGCATTGAGAGTTAGGGATACTGCTGACGAGACAGTATTTGAGGTATGCGGCCGTGGTGAACTTCATTTAACTATCTTGATTGAGAATATGCGTCGTGAGGGCTATGAACTCGTAGTATCACGTCCAAGTGTAGTAATTCGAGATATTAATGGCATCAAACATGAACCATATGAGTTGTTGGCAGTAGATCTAGAGGAGGCGCATCAGGGTGCGGTAATGGAGGAGCTTGGTCGTCGTAAAGGTGAGCTAACTGACATGTCGCCTGACGAACGTGGTCGTATACGACTAGAATACCGTATACCTGCGCGCGGACTCATTGGCTTCCAGGGAGCATTTCTTACGTTGACACACGGCGCTGGCTTAATGAGCCATATCTTCGATACATATGAACCCATGCGAGGAGGCGTGATTGGCGAGCGGCGCAATGGGGTACTAATTTCTCAGGATAATGGAAATGCAGTCGCATACGCATTGTGGAAGCTGCAAGATCGTGGTCGCATGTTCGTATCACCGGGCGATGCGCTTTACGAAGGGATGATTATCGGCATTCACAGCCGTGAGAATGATTTAGTAGTCAATCCAATTCGTGGAAAGCAACTGACTAATGTACGCGCATCGGGAACCGACGAGGCGGTACGTCTTATTCCACCAATCCAATTAACGCTTGAATATGCAGTCGAGTTTATTGACGAAGATGAAGTTGTTGAAGTCACACCACAGTCGATCCGACTACGGAAACGGCACTTAAAAGAACATGAGCGCCGTCGTGCAAGTCGCGAGGCTACAGCCAATTGAAGTACGGGGCAGTAGCCTTACTTCTAGCTAGAAAATTATATATGCTATTGATGCAGTACTTTTAGAGGAGGTGTATGCATATAGCCCGTTTCTGGTCCGATCGATTAAGCTCGGGCGTTAACGAGCTTTCGGATAAGGTAAATGGGTTTAATATAATAAACATGATAAGCTTCTTCTATAAATGTTTCGGGTCCTTCCAAGCTAACTTGATTGCGCAATCCGCTACACGTTCGGCCCGTCGCGCGGAGGGTTTTTTAACCCGCTATTTCTCGAGAAACTCGAAGAAAAGTGAGCTCTAAAATGAAGAGGCAATTCCAGCTGAACTCGCATTTGTTCGGCGGCAATGCTCTATATGTAGAAGAATTGTACGAAGCGTATCTTAATAACCCATCAGCTGTTCACGAAAATTGGCGCAGTTACTTCGATAAGTTACAAAAAGTACCATCCTCAGATGGCCATCATGCAAATGATATTGCACATACTCCAATCGTCAGATCTTTCGCGCAACAGGCTAAAAAAAACGCATTTATTCTACGTAACGGCAGTAGTGACCTATCTTCTACACGAAAGCAAATCTACCTTCAATCACTAATCGGCGCTTATCGCTTCCTCGGCTCGCAATGGGCTAACCTGGATCCTCTAAAGCGCCGAGAACCTCCTCATATTCCCGAACTAGAACCTGTATTCTATAGTTTTACTGAGGCCGACATGGACACAATGTTCCATGTGACCAACCTGTACTTTGGCTTTCAGCAAGCATCGTTACGTCATATTGTGAGGGCACTACATGATACGTATTGCGGCACGATTGGTGCAGAATTTATGTATATTAGTGACCCCGAACAGAAGCGTTGGTGGAAAGAGCGATTAGAGTCTACATATTCAACACCAGATTTCTCTGCTGACAAAAAAAAGCATATTCTTAAGTGCTTAACCGCAGCTGAAGGTCTAGAACGCTACTTACATACAAAGTACGTCGGCCAAAAGCGCTTCTCTCTTGAAGGCGGCGAGAGCTTTATTGCGGCGATGGATGAAGTCGTGCACCACACGGGCAGAAAAGGTGTGCAGGAGATCGTGATCGGCATGGCCCACCGTGGTCGACTGAATGTGCTTGTCAACACTCTCGGTAAGATGCCTGCGGACCTATTTGCTGAATTTGAGGGTAAGCACGTCGATAGCTTACCTGCTGGAGATGTAAAGTATCACAAAGGATTTTCGTCCGATGTTTCAACAGCTGGTGGTCCTGTACATCTATCTCTGGCATTTAATCCATCTCATCTTGAAATAGTTAATCCAGTAGTTGAGGGCTCAGCGAAAGCACGCATGGATCGCCGTGAAGACCTAGATGGTCTTCAGGTCTTACCGGTGCAGGTTCACGGTGATGCTGCTTTTTCTGGTCAAGGTGTCGTGATGGAGACACTAAATCTAGCTCAAACGCGTGGTTACGGTACTTGTGGAACACTACATATTGTCATCAATAATCAGATTGGGTTTACTACGTCCGATCCACGTGATACACGTTCGACGTTATATTGTACCGACGTCGTGAAGATGATTGAGGCGCCAGTATTGCATGTGAATGGCGATGATCCAGAGGCTGTTGTGTTTGCTACACAACTTGCAATCGATTTTCGAATGAAGTTCCATAAAGATATCGTGATTGATATCGTCTGTTTCCGTAAACTTGGCCACAATGAACAGGATACGCCGGCGGTTACACAGCCATTAATGTATAAAAAAATTGCGCAACATCCTGGTGTGCGTTCGCTATATGCTGCAAAGCTTGTAACACAGGGTGTGATCTCTTCCGATGAAGCTAATCAATATATGAAGATGTATCGTAAGGCGATGGATGAGGGACAACACACGATCAACCAAGTGCTGCCGAACTATAGAAGCAAATATGCAGTTGACTGGCTTCCTTTCCTAAACCGAAAATGGACTGATACAGCGGATACTGCCATGCCACCGGCTGAACTAAAACGCCTAGCTGAACGGATCGTGACGATCCCGAAGAACTTTAAGCTCCACCCGCTGGTAGAGCGTGTGATTAACGATCGTCGTAAGATGGGGTCTGGTAAGCAGCTGCTTGACTGGGGCATGGGTGAACATCTTGCGTTTGCATCACTAGTCGCCTCTGGCTATGCAGTTCGTTTGACTGGACAGGACTCTGGCCGGGGTACGTTTACGCACCGCCACTCGGTTCTGCATGATCAAAATCGCGAACGCTGGAACGATGGCACGTATATTCCGCTGCAAAATATTATGGATGGACAGGCAAGCTTCACTGTTATTGATTCCGTATTATCCGAAGAAGCAGTGCTTGGCTTTGAGTATGGATATTCGACGGCCGAACCGAATACGTTAGTGGTGTGGGAAGCTCAATTTGGTGACTTTGCCAATGGAGCACAAGTTGTCGTTGATCAGTTTATCTCGTCTGGTGAGGTTAAATGGGGCCGCGTCTCGGGGCTGACAATGCTATTGCCACATGGTTACGAAGGGCAGGGGCCTGAACACTCTTCAGCACGTATTGAGCGATACCTACAGTTGTGTGCAGAATATAATATGCAGGTTGTACAGCCGACAACGCCGGCACAAATGTTCCATTTACTACGACGTCAGATGATCCGGCTGTTCCGAAAACCGCTATTTATATTGACACCAAAATCATTATTGCGCCACAAAGAAGCACTATCAAATCTGTCCGAATTAGCGAATGGTAGCTTCTATCCGATACTTAGCGAGACTGATTCATCGATTGACCCCCAAAAAGTTAAGCGGGTACTGATTTGCTCGGGCCGTGTCTACTATGATCTAACTGCCTATCGACGTGAGGCAAGAAGGGCTGACATAGCGATCTTGCGTATTGAGCAACTTTATCCATTCGCACACAAAAAATTAGAAGCCGAGCTGAAGAGGTACTATAACGCAACTGAGGTTGTCTGGGTGCAGGATGAGCCGCAGAATCAAGGGCCTTGGTTCTATATTAAGCATCATCTCTCCGAAGTGATACAAGACAGTATGAAACTAGCGTACAGCGGGCGGCCCGCGTCTGCGTCACCAGCAGTCGGTTATTACACGCAGCACTACGAGCAACAGAGAGCGCTGGTTAAAAATGCATTTAGCCAGCTTAAATGCGCGACGCTCATTAAGTAACTACCACACAAACATAAGGATGCAGCCACGAGGGATAGCGCTACGACTAGGCGCCTAATCGCTCTATACGTATCAGGATAATAACAATGGCTATTGTTGAAGTTAAGGTTCCACAGCTTTCGGAGTCAGTATCTGAGGCTACAATGCTCCACTGGAAGAAACAACTGGGGGAAGCTGTTTCACAAGATGAAATACTAATTGAGATTGAAACTGATAAGGTTGTGCTTGAAATACCCTCGCCGGCTGCAGGTATACTTTCTCAAGTAAGTAAACATACTGGTGACATAGTTATTGCCGATGAGGTCATTGCCAAAATTAATACTGATATAAAATTTAGCGCTATAGCAGGTACTACGGCGATGGCAAGGGTTCAAGCAGGAGGCGCCGAAGTCAAGTTACCCTCGAAAACTTCACCTATTTTTACGATACCATCACTTGGAAATATAGCTTCTCCTGCAGCTTCAAAGTTGCTTAGGGAGAAAGACTTGAGCACCGATCAGCTAAGTAGAACAGGCCGCGGGGGTCGGGTGACTAAGAATGATGTGCTAGCATCTAGTAAGATGCCATTTGGTACTGCATTACCGCAGATCTCTACGTCAAGCGTGAATACTTGGCTGACAGATCGTCCAGAACAGCGCGTGCCAATGTCACGGCTACGCGTACGGATCGCTGAGCGTTTACTGGAGTCGCAACAGACTAATGCGATTCTAACTACGTTCAATGAAGTGAATATGGCACCAGTTATTAATCTACGTAGCAAGTATAAGGTTTCTTTCGAGAAAGAACACGGAGTAAAGCTTGGCTTTATGCCCTTCTTCGTAAAGGCGGCTGTACATGCGCTAAAGAAGTTCCCGATCGTAAACGCCTCAATCGAAGGTAACGATATTATCTACCACGGTTACTTTGATATCGGTATTGCAGTTAGTGCACCGCGCGGATTAGTTGTGCCTATCCTTAGAAACGCAGATCAGATGGGTTTTTCAGACATTGAAAAAAAGATTACTGAATTTAGTATGAAAGCCCGAGATGGAAAGTTATTAATCGAGGAAATGAGTGGTGGTACTTTCTCAATATCGAACGGTGGCGTATTTGGCTCGATGCTGTCGACGCCAATTATAAATCCACCTCAATCAGCAATTCTCGGTGTGCATGCGACGAAAGAGCGGCCAATCGTCGAGAATGGCCGGATCGTGATCCGGCCAATTAACTATCTTGCCTTGTCGTATGACCACCGGATTATTGACGGTCGTGAGGCAGTGCTCTCACTCGCCTCAATAAAAGCAGTACTGGAAGATCCGGCACGCTTACTACTCGACCTTTAAGCAAAAAATATTTTTATGGAAAAAGACTTTGATGTCATTGTGATTGGTGCAGGTCCCGGTGGATATATTGCAGCAATTCGTGCCGCTCAACTTGGAAAACGCGTTGCCTGCATTGAAAAACGAAGGAATCAAGCTGGTGAATTTAAGCTCGGCGGAACTTGCCTGAACGTTGGCTGTATACCCTCTAAAGCGCTTCTAGCTTCCTCTGAAGCATTTGAGATTGCTTCATGTCATCTCAACAATCACGGAATTTCGGTATCGAATGTAAAAATTGATATTGCGCAAATGCATGCTCGCAAGGATGCGATTGTCAACAAGATGACTAGGGGTATTGAGTTTTTATTCCGCAAGAATAATATTACGTGGCTCAAAGGGCACGGAAGTTTTACTAGAAAAACAGATGCTGGCTATCAAATTAATATATCTAGTGAAGATGGAGCAGAGTTAGTAAGCGCGCCTAATATAATTATTGCAACTGGCTCGAAGCCGCGCCACCTACCTTTTTTGAAAGTAGATAATCAAATTATCGTCGATAATGAAGGAGCACTGGCATTTGACTCGGTACCTAAGAAGCTAGCAGTAATCGGAGCAGGTGTTATTGGGCTAGAACTGGGTTCGCTGTGGAGACGTCTTGGCGCCGAGGTAACAGTACTCGAGGTCTTACCATCGTTACTTGGCGCTGCCGATCTGAGCTTAGCTCAGGAGGCTGCTAGACAGTTCGAGCAGCAAGGATTAAAAATCCAATTAGGTGTACAGATCGGAAAAGTCAGTGCAATTGGTGGTGCTACAACAATCCTGTATACATGTAAGAATAATCACGCTCAAAAGCTTGAAACAGATCGGGTGATCATATCTATTGGCCGCATTCCTAATACCGCTAACCTTGACCTTGAAGCTATTGGATTAACAGTTAACAACTATGGATTCATCGATGTCGATCATTATTGTCGTACTAAACTGCCTGGAGTTTATGCGATCGGAGATGTAGTGCGTGGTCCGATGCTTGCGCACAAAGCTGAGGATGAAGGCGTATTAGTTGCCGAAATAATAGATGGACAAAAGCCGCATATCGATTATAACTGCATTCCATGGGTTATCTATACGGAGCCAGAAATTGCGTGGGTTGGCAAGACTGAAGCGCAATTACAAGCAGAAGGCCGGAAAATTAAGAGTGGCCAGTTCCCATTCATAGCTAATGGACGCGCGTTATCTATAAATCGAAGCGATGGTTTTATAAAAGTGATAGCCGATGCAGATACAGATGAACTTCTTGGTGTGCATATTATTTCTGCGAATGCATCTGACCTAATCTCCGAAGCAGTTGTCGCGATGGAGTTTAAGGCCGCATCTGAGGACATCGCACGTATTTGCCATCCACACCCGTCTCTTTCTGAAGTAATGCGCGAAGCTGCACTAGCTGTAGATAAGCGTGCATTGAACATATAACCAGAAGTCGTTTGCAATAAACGAAAAATAGAGAAAGCGACACTCGCGTATTCTCTTTGCGCTGATGAATGTTATCGAATACTATGAAAAAGAACTAGCTAAGCATGGCTATAAAGCTGATGTAGCGCAACAACGAGCAATAAAACAGCTGCAGTACTGCTACGACGACTGGATAATCTATAAAGCACGGTGTTCTAATGTGCTTAAAAAGTGGATTATTAGACCTAATCTGCCTCGAGGGCTCTATATGTGGGGTGGTGTTGGACGTGGAAAAAGTTTCCTGATGGATATTTTTTACGCTGTCGTGCCAGTGCAACGAAAAACACGGTTTCACTTTCATGAATTTATGCGGGAGGTGCACCGTGAGCTCACGAACCTAAAAGGATACGCCAATCCGATAGATGAGCTTGCACGCCTAGTTGCAAGGCGTTATCAATTTATTTGCTTTGATGAATTTCATATTTCAGATATTGCTGATGCCATGATTTTGCACTTGTTATTATCAAAGTTATTCAATAACGGCGTACAGTTCATCATGACTTCTAATTATAAGCCTAGTACAATATATCCAGATGGCTTGCATCGAGACCGAGTGTTACCTACAATCGATTTAATTCATGAAAAGCTAGAAGTATTAAACATAGACGCAGGTACCGACTACCGCCAGTGCACAACAGCGCAGATACAAGCTTACTATACCCCGTTAGGTATCCGCGCCGATAGCTTATTACATGCAGCGTTTACGCGGTTAGCTAAAGTACAAGATAATAACGCAGTATTTCATTTTGAAAAACGGAGGCTTAAAGCACGTCTCTGTGCTAATGGTGTTGTTTGGTTTGATTTTTCGACGTTATGTGCCGGACAATGCTCACAAAATGACTACCTAGAGTTAGCAGCATGCTTTCATACGATTATTTTGTCTGGCGTTCCTCAAATGACGCCATATATGGCCTCTGAAGCGCGCCGTTATACGTGGTTGATTGATATATTATACGATCATAAGATTAAACTATTGATGTCTGCTGCTGTTCCTGCCGAACAACTCTATATTGAAGGGCTGATGGCTAATGAATTCACGCGGACTGTATCACGCATTGTCGAGATGCAATCGCAGGAGTATTTTAAAGCGCCGCTTCGCTTCTGCGATAGATCATTAACGAGAAAATCTGACGCTGTTATCATATAAGAAATACTATAGCCCAGTAGATTTAACTCGGATATTATTATCCTATGGTAATATTTTCTCGATATAGACTTATTGTAATGGTGGTATACAGTAATAAAAATCAAAACTGACGTATGTTTTATAGCATAGCAGCCCTATTGTTTAATAGTGAAATTTCTGAAAACATTCAGACTCACTCATTACTGCATAAGTTTTATAACAGAGTAGATAGGTAGGTTTCAATGCGCACGATAAGCACTAAATTATGTCAACGCGCGACAAAATTACTCTATAGTTAATAAGTCTGATGATAGAACTATCCATGCTAAACGTAGTCGAATATGTATATTGATAAGGCTTACCGCTATATAAAACCTGAATTAATTAGTTAGTTATTCTTTATTAGCTTGATATTTAAAGCTGTAACACATTAGGTTTTATAGATTATGCCAGTGTATTCCTTACGATGTAAAAACCGAAAGTATTTAAACAAGAGTAGAAACTTAAGCATTACAGAAAAACTCTAGCGGTATAATCTAGAGTTATCTATTGTAGTCTAGAGTCTAGAGAATATTTTTGATCTTCCTCTGGGTAGATACCGATGCATTGATACTTCATTCTAATGTAATTGTTGACACAACGTCGTCAGATTAAGACAATTAGGGTCTGACTTACTTGTGTAATAGTAAAGTCGCCCAGGTGGCGAAATTGGTAGACGCACTAGTTTCAGGTACTAGCGGGTAAATCTGTGGAGGTTCGAGTCCTCTCCTGGGCACCAATGCTTGCACTATTATGCAATGAGGAAGTAATATTCCAATAACATAAAATACTTTATAGCAGAGTATATCTTCAGTTTCTAACTACAGGCTAATAGTTCATTCACTCGATGTTATGCACTGCCCGATAGGCAGATGTAGCAAGGGTACGCATTTTAATCGGATAAACTTATGCACAAATCATTATTCAGTAAGTTCAGACACAGCTCTACTGCGTTCTAGCGCAGCACCGACACCTGGACGCTCTAATGCATATATTACGCACATTCTTAATAACTCTTTATCAACAAGGCCTTGAGAAAATATCCTTATCCGATTCCTAGTCGTAAAGAAATTCGTAACGTATTGTGCACAACGCATCAGCTACTTACCGGCAATGACATTGCTGAAATGCTAGAGGTTAAACGACAGGAGCGCGAAGGATTTGTCAAGCGTCTTAATGCGATGGAGCGCGATAGTCAGCTTAGACTTGATAAGCTTGGTTATTACCATCTCACAGATCCGTCCAGCTTTATCACTGGTCGGGTTCAGGGCCACCGAGACGGTTATGGGTTTTTAATTCGAGATGATGCTGGCGCTGATCTATTCTTATCTCATGCAGAGATGCGGAAAGTTATGCATAATGATCAGGTTCTTGCGCGTGTGATGAGTCATGATCGGCGAGGCCGTCCGGAAGCGTATATTGTAGAAATTACCGAGCGAAGAAATAAGAGAATTATTGGGCAGCTTCTGTACGAAAACAGTGTATGGGTCGTCTCACCAGAGGACAAGCGCATCGGTCACAACATCCTCGTGACACAGATGGGTACAGTTAAGCCCAGGGTTGGTCAAGTCGTTTCAATAGAATTAACAGATTTTCCGAAGCGTTATTCACATCCAGTAGGCAAGATTAGTGAAGTGCTAGGCGATATTAATGATCCCGGTATAGAAATTGAGATTGCCGTGCGTAAATATGGCGTGCCATATCAGTTTTCAGATGCAGTGCTAGCCCAGGCAGCCGAGCTGCCGGACCAGATATCTGCATCAGATCTTCGCCATCGCGTCGATTTGCGTAATATGCCGTTCGTAACGATCGACGGTGAAGATAGTCGTGATTTCGATGACAGTGTCTATTGTGAACCAATCCATAATGGCCAACAGAATGGGTTTCGATTGCTGGTAGCTATTGCTGATGTATCCCACTATGTTGCCGATGGAGACACCCTTGATTGTGAGGCATTCAAACGTGGCACGACCGTGTATTTCCCGCGCCGCGTGATCCCGATGTTACCTGAAAAACTATCAAATAACCTATGTTCATTAAACCCTAACGTGGATCGTTGCACACTTGTGTGCGATATAGAGATTAACTCACGTGGTCATATTCAGAGATACAAGTTCTATCCAGCAGCGATACATTCTGTAGCACAGCTTACATATACTGAGGTGTCTGCTATTTTGTCGAACCCTAAAGGGCATGGATCAGCATCTCGTTCTAAGTTATTGCTGCATCTTCAGCACCTGCATGCTGTGTTCAAAATATTGCTTCAGGCACGAGAAAATCGGGGTGCGATAGAATTTGACACAAATGAAACCTATATTGTGTGTAATGCACAAGGCAAGATTAAGCAGATCCTGCGGCGTCAGCGTAATGATGCGCATAAACTAATTGAAGAGTGCATGCTAGTCGCTAATGTATGCGCAGCTGATTTTCTTAAGCGTAATAAGCATCCTGGTCTGTATCGAATCCATGCCAGTCCAATAAAAGAGAAGCTTGCGAGCCTACGGACTTTCTTACGAAGTTTAGGCCTAAAGTTGGGCGGGGGTGACAAGCCGAATGCGAACGATTATGCGGCACTAATAAAAGAGGTTCGAATCCGTCCCGATGCAACAATGCTACAGACGATGCTGTTACGCTCAATGCAGCAAGCCGCCTATAGTCCCGATAATATCGGACACTTTGGTCTTTCGTATGATGCGTATGTTCACTTTACCAGTCCAATTCGACGTTATCCAGACTTACTTATACACCGTGCAATTCACGCGATCTTAGCGGGTAAAAAGTATCAGCCTCATCTGCCTATACTCTGTTATGACAATGAAAAAGAAGCGCGTACACGATCTTGCACAGCTACCTGGCATGCGCTTGGTCTGCATTGTTCAGCTAATGAGCGCCGTGCCGATGAGGCCTCACGTGATGTTGAGACATGGTTAAAATGCTACTTTATGAAAGATAAACTTGGAGAAGAGTACGGAGGAATTATCAGCAGCGTGACACCATTTGGTATATTTGTGCAACTTGACTCGTTATTTATTGATGGTTTAGTTCATGTTACTGAACTAGGCCCCGATTATTTCCAATATGACGAAATAAAAAACGAATTACGTGGAGAACATAGCGGTATACGATATAGTCTTTCTATGCATATACGTGTGCAGGTTAGTCGTGTTAATTTAGATACACGTAAGATCGATTTGCGCTTGATACGAGAGGTATCGAAACAGCCTAAATTTCTCTCAGACTCCTGTAATAAGCCAATTAATGGTGCGAGCGAATCAGTTACACACAGAGAAATAACAACGTTTATACCAAGCATGCATCGTAAAAAAGTTTGCTACGTAGGCAAGATTACTTCAAAAAGTATCTGCTAAACGACCGACTATAGTACAAGATAGATGCGCAGCAAGAAATTATAGATTATTTGCGTTTTACTTTCTTGAAAGCAGTCTACATGGCACATTTAAAGGTTTTGTATGGATTTCATACGATTACTACTCGGCTACGTCACAGCCCTTTGAGCATAAAGGAAATTTTATATGACCCGACACGACGAGATCGCCGTATGCAGAATTTTCTGCATACGGCGAAGTCATATAGTGTGCGGTTAATTAGCGCGGATAATATGAGGATGTCCGGTCTAGCCGGTACTAAACAGCATCAAGGTGTTGTTGCACGTGCTATGGATCTCCCCCTAGCTAAAAATTTAGATGAGCTACTCAAAACGCTTCTTGAACCTGCGTTACTACTGATTCTAGATAGGATCACTGATCCAAATAATCTTGGTGCGTGTCTGCGCGTAGCTGATGCAGCCGGTGTGCAAGCAGTAATCGCACCACGAGATCATACGGCTGGTCTTAATCCAATTACATTAAAAGTAGCGAGTGGCGCGACCGAAACAGTACCATATATTATGGTTACTAATCTTGCTCGTTCACTACGTGAATTGAAAGAGGCCGGAATTTGGGTAATTGGTACTGTTACCAATGCTCAGCGCAGTTTATACGCAACCCCACTCGATGGCCCAGTTGCGCTAGTCATGGGTTCTGAAGGAGGGGGCATACGCAGGTTGACTCGCGAAACCTGTGACGACTTAATACATATTCCAATGATGGGTAGTGTAGACTGTTTAAATGTATCAGTTGCCAGTGGAGTTTGCCTATTTGAGGCACTGAGACAGCGAACAAAGCACTAAAAATTAATGAATTAGAATATATATTTCTGCTGTTATTTGTGAGGTTGTGATGTCTTATATAATATTACTCATACAGAAGTTAAATTTAGAGTAAAAAATACAATTATATTTTTTATCAGAAAATAGCATTCTGTGTCGCTGCCTTTCAAAAGCAGGGGAGGTGCACTGTAAGAATTTTACTTCTGTAAGTAAGATCTATAAAAGCAAGAAAGCATCTTCTATACTTAATAAAAAGTTATTTTTACTATTTGGTGTATATTAGCACAAATTTTGTGTGTGATCAACGCCTCTATTAAAGCAACATAATTTCATCATATGCTTCAACTAATAATCTAGTGCCTAGCCTAACATAGGCAAATAAATTTTTTGAAAGCTTTAGACTATCGAAAAATTTTATGCTAACGATCAAGGAAAAGTATTTTTTATCTTTTTAAAACCGTCTTAGGTTACTTAAATTTAAGTTTACGTATATTTATATTTATTTTAATTTTTATTAAAAAAGACTAATCTAGTCTAGATTAATTAACTTTTTTTAAAAAATGCTTTATAAAATAAAACTATTCATCACTTTTTTTAAAAAATTTCTTTTATATAAATGTTAGTTTTTCTATAAATTTGTCAAGAAAAAATTTAGTAAAATAAAACTGATATTAGAATTGATACCCACTCTGTATGAGAATTTTTAATTTTTATTAAAAAAATAGTATTAATGTACTAAATTCTTAGTTAAAATTTTTTTATAAACTTTATATCTTTATTTTAAATGACTCAAGAAGAAATAAAGCGCCTTGTTGGTCAAGCGGCAGCTGATTATGTAAATACTCAAATACCGGAAGGTGCGGTAATTGGTGTTGGGACTGGATCAACCGTAAATTACTTTATTGATGCACTTGCTAGTCAGCGGAATCGATATCGCGGAGCAATATCGAGTTCTATTGCAACAACGCATCGCTTAATATCGAATAAGTTTCGTGTATTTGAATTGTGCGATATTGAGTTTCTACCTATTTATGTAGATGGTGCAGACGAAATTGATTCATATGGCGCAATGATCAAGGGCGGTGGTGGTGCATTAACGCGTGAAAAGATTGTTTCGGCGGCGGCTGAAATATTTGTATGTATTGTAGATGATAGTAAGGTAGTGCAAACTCTTGGAAAATTCCCGTTACCGCTAGAGGTTATGCCGATAGCTCGTTTAGCGCTGACTCGCCGACTCGCCAAGTTGTCTGTTGGTACGCCAGTTCTGCGTCTTGCGCATGATGGGAAACCATTTATTACCGAAAATGGTAATGAGATTCTTGACATCAATGGGTTAGTTATTGAGAATCCTATTGCGCTTGAGTGTAGCCTGAATCAATGGCCAGGCATTGTGACTGTCGGCTTATTCGCCGCATTTGGTGCTAATTTATGCCTAGTTGGTACTAAACACGGTGTACAACGTATTAATTACGTAAAGCACTATTCATCTCTTCTGCAACCAACTATCTCAAGTATTTCACCCAGTGTTAGAAATAGATATTAAGTACCCTAATTTTATTGAGGATTGAGGCTGGTGTATTGCGTGTGTTAGTCAACTGTGACTTATACACTTTCTTTATTATAGAAGACGTTTAAATTTATATTTAAACGCGATTTAAATAAATTTATAATAATTGAGCTATTAATTTAGTTATGTAGAATTCATTTCTATTTCCTAGGTTTTTATTAGAACTAATACTCCGGCATAATATTATTCTATGTCAGTTTAGTTTATAGTCCATCTGTATTAATCTGTATTAAATAGCTCATAGAAAACATGGAAAAACGAGTCACTGATACTAGGTTATATTTAAATATAAAACAAAGAAAGATCAATAGCATGTGCACATCTTGTGTCTGAATAATTATACAATATTAGAGGTTGTTAGAGCTTTATGTCATAACAATGCACGTTTTTCTGATGACATACTATAGCTATAATATGTAAATATACTGCACTCAGATTAGGCATTTTTGTTCTACAAACATAATAGACTATAATAAATAGTAACTCAAAATTTTTTTGATTGCCTTCACAGCTAAGCCCCTTGAAGCAGATATTAATAAATAATAAAGTTATAATAGACACGTATGAAAAGATATTGTTGTAGAGTAAATCTGAATTAAATAGTCTGATATTCCCTTACAGGGTACATCTTCATGAGCAAACTCTATTCATTCTCTATCCGATCTCTGAAAGGCGATGATATCGCACTAGAATGTTATCGGGGTAAAATTCTCTTAATTGTTAATACTGCTAGCGAATGCCGTTTTGTATCCCAGTATGCGGGATTACAGATTTTGTATGAGCAATATGCGGGATACGGTTTTGAGATACTAGGATTTCCATGCGATCAGTTTGGCAAGCAGGAGCCGCGTGATACACAGAAGATTAATAAATTTTATCAAATAAACTATGCGCTTAAATTTCAGATGTTTGATAAAATTGATGTAAACGGAATTAATGCCCATCCGTTATACTGTTATCTAACAAGAAAAGTACCCGGGCTGTTCGGAACCAAAGCAATTAAATGGAACTTTACTAAGTTTCTGGTCAACCGAGAAGGTAAGCCAATTAAACGCTATGGACCTATTACTGGTTCTAACGTGATCATGCCGGATATTAAGAAGTTGCTTTAACATAGCTTAACTAGTATATAAACAATTTTTTGAAAACTAAAAGCAGGAAGCTATTAAGTTAATAGTAAGGTGGCCTTCATGTTTTATACTTACAGACAGTTTTATCTTTCAACTTGATAAGTCATTAAGTTTTTAAGAAGCTTAAATTGTAGTACAGCGTGATAATAGTCTATACGGTATAATAAAAGAATTCATTCAGCTTGATGATCTAAAGTTAAATGACTTTTCAATAAAAACGAAAAGATCAAAATGTTTTTATTAGCAGAATAAATAAAGCTTTAATTTATTAAATACAAAGTAGTTTAGGATTTTCAAGTTAATGAAAAATTAATTATACCAAATCCGCCCTATCACACTGCTATAGAATTGGTGCGAACAGCCGTGCAATATGCATTGCTATACGTCGCCACGCTGGAGTTCGCTCGTATTCGTTAGCTTGAATCAGATCAGATAATGCAAAATCTGCCTCGAGCATAGCGGAAACCTCTGCGGCGAATATAGAATCAACAATCAATAGCATAATCTCAAAATTTAAGCGAAATGATCGATTATCAAGGTTCGCACTACCAATCGCAGCAGCAATAGAATCAATAAGTACAACTTTTTGGTGAAGGAAGCCGGGTCTATAACAGAAGACCTGGATGCCCGCATGTACCATATCATATGCGTATAACCGAGAAGCTTCAAAAACAACAATATGATCACAGCGTGCCGGGATCATTACCCGAACGTCAACACCGCGCATTACTGCCAGTCTAAGGGCAGAGAATACAGCTTCGTCAGGTACTAAGTAAGGACTAGTAATCCAGATCCGCTCACGTGCCGCATGAATAGATGCGACAAAAAATAGCAGGCATGTTTCTTGTCGGTCAGCTGGGCCACTTGCGATAACTTGGCAATGCATGTTGCCATCGCATGGTCTAATAAGTGATGTAGTATAGGGTAGCCGCTGAGTAGCCCAGAACCAATCCTCTATGAATACAAATTCGATTTGTTTCACAACAGGTCCATGAACTTCAATGTGCGTATCACGCCATGGTGATAACGATGGTTTTCCACCTAAGTATTCAATACCGACGTTATGACCCCCGATAAACGCGCATTCTCCATCGACAACGACAATTTTTCGGTGATTCCGGAAATTAAGTTGGAATCGGTTAACAAAGCGGCGGTTAGTAGTAAAGGCATGTACTTCTACGCTCCCGGCACGTAGAGCGCTCAGGTAGGCTATCGGCAGGTCGATACTACCGATGCTGTCATATAGCAAGTGTACCTGCACCCCCTGTGCTGCTTTAGCTAGAAGTGCGTCACGAAGCATATCGCCGACTGTATCGGCTCGAATGATAAAAAATTGGACAAGCACATAATAACGTGCTGCATTGATTGCATCAAATATTGCTGCAAATGTTGCTTCGCCATTAATAAGTGTGCGCACATGGTTACCAGCTGAAAACGACATACGCGCAAGCGATGACAATGCGGTAATAGTTTGTATACCTAGCTGGTTAACCGGCGCATTGTCTAGCACGTTAGCTTGCTTACTAATATCACCAATCAAATCTAAACGCAGCTCTCGGATCGCCTTATATTCAACGCGTCGCGCATCGACATAACCCTTAAAACGACTACGTCCAAGAAATAGATATGGAATTAGTGTCAGGTGAGGCATCGCTATAAGGGAAACAGCCCACGCAATTGCACCTTGAGACGTACGCGTGTGAAGAATCGCATGGCAGGCGGCAATGATGCCGAGCACATGACCGCAAGCGATTAATGTACCAAAATGGAGCCAATCTAGCTTCATACAGGAAAGTAAGCTAATAATAGCTCACACAGCGCGCTATTCCTTGTATCTTACCCGTCATGATACTTTTAGCAGTTCTCATGTAACATACATGGCGATCTGCTGCATGTGTTGAACGTAGAGCAGTGCCTTACTAGACAGCAAGGTCATTTATTAAAAGTGGTATATGACACTAATACCATTTTTGTTATTTTAATGTTTGTAGTGCGGTAGATCTGCCGCATGCAGCAAAAAAACACTATCGTTCCCAGCATTAGTTGGAAGCCATTCCAGTGGAAGACCACCGAATGCAGCTTCTAAGTGGTGTCGCCCGTTTCCAATTTCGATGATTAAAAGGCCATCTTGAGTTAGCCATTTGTGTGCTGCTCCGATAATCCGGCGTACAATATCCATACCATCGAAACCCCCAGAAAGTGCAATATGTGGTTCGTGGCAGTACTCGGCGGGTAGGGTTCTCATTAATTCATCGTTAACATACGGCGGATTAGTGATAATCAAATCATATTGGCGTGACGGTAGTGGCTTAAACAGGTCACCCTCGAAAAGCGTAATCCGCTCATTTAAGTCATACTCATCGATGTTCCGTTGAGCTACCTGAAGCGCCGTTTTTGACAAGTCAATCGCATCAATGTCGGCATAAGGAAATGCGTAAGCCGCTATAATCGCAAGACAACCAGCCCCGGTGCACAACTCGAGTATTGCACTCAGTTCATCTGGTGCGTTGATCCACGGAAATAGACGCTTGAGCAATAACTCGCCGATAAGAGAGCGCGGCACTATTACACGCTCATCAACATAAAAATGATAGCCTTGCAACCAAGCTTCATGTGTCAGATAAGCCGCAGGCAACCGCTGTGTGACGCGCCGCTCAATAATATCAAATACTGCGCTGATTTCATCTTTCAGCAAACGAGCATCAAGGAATGGATCTAACGTATCTAGGGGCAAGTGTAGAGTATGAAGTACTAGATATGCAGCTTCATCATAAGCGTTTGCATTACCCTGTCCGAACGCTAATTGAGCCTGATTAAATCGAGTGACTGCATAGCGTAGTAAGTCTCGGACAGTCAAAAAAGAGTGGTTCATGGTAAACGCTGGGTTAGCATTGGTAATAGAATCGGTCACAGAATGTCAGCGGGGCTAATTAATGTTAGGACTACCAAGAAACGCACAAATTATTATGTAATAAGACGCTCTAGCACGCCCCGATACACGTTTTTTAGTAGCTCAAGGTGGAGTAACTCAATATATTCATCGACTTTATGGATTGAAGCATTACATGGGCCAAACTCTATAACCTGCTTGCAAATCCGCGCAATAAATCGGCCATCAGAAGTGCCACCAGTTGTAGAAAAAACAGGGCATATACCCGTCTCAGCTTTGATTGCCTGCTCGAGCGCACTAGATAGTTCGCCACGCGGTGTGAAAAATGGCATCCCACTTAAGTTCCAGGTCAATACATACTCTAACCCGTGGGCGTCAAGAATCGAATGCACACACGCTTTTAATTTATCGGGCGTTGTTTCCGTTGAGAAACGAAAGTTGAAGTCGACGTTTACACTGCCTGGGATTATATTAGTTGCGCCAGCTCCAGCATGGAGTTTTGATACTTGCCATGTAGTTGACGGAAAATATTCATTGCCCTGATCCCAAGTTACGCGCACAAGGTCCGCTAGCGCCGGCGCGAATAAATGCACGGGATTTTTAGCTAGGTGGGGGTATGCGATATGACCCTGTATACCACGTATAGTCAACATGCCAGACAGAGAACCGCGCCGCCCATTCTTTAATGTATCGCCGAAGCGTTCGCCAGAAGTTGGTTCACCGACCACGCAGTAGTCGAGGAGATCACCTCGCGCTTCAAGCCACTCAACTATTTTAATTGTACCATAGCACGCCGGTCCCTCTTCATCACTAGTAATTAGAAAGCCGATAGAACCGCAGTGCTCCGGATAGGTCGTAATAAATTCTTCTGTTGCCACAATAAAGGCAGCCAATGACGATTTCATATCAGCTGCACCACGTCCGTACAGGCGGCCATCACGCTGCATAGGAACAAATGGATTAGTGCTCCAGTGCTCAATAGGCCCGGTTGGCACTACATCGGTATGACCAGCAAAGGCTAGAAGCTTACCCATCCGACTATGGCCACGCTTAAGTGCCCAAAGATTAGTAACACCGCCTTCGGAAAATATTTCGCAGTTAAATCCGAGCGCTACGAGGCAATCTATTATCAATGCTTGGCAGCCTTTATCCTCAGGTGTAATAGATGCACGTCTGATAAAAGACTCAGTCAGGGCAAGTGTACGACTCATAAATAGAAAAGGTCAGAATAGTACTGAATACTTATCATTAGATGATGCGATCACCTTAATGACGTCATTATTTACGATTACATATCGATGAATTAAGCGATTGTTGTCGATTATTAACGTGGTATCGCTGTTTTTGAAAACACTACTTTTTCTCTATTTTGAAAGCACGCTATATTGTGCTATCTAGATGCATGTATGCTAAGTTTTATAACTTGACAAGTTTATAAGGTCATAAAGCCGATTTTATTGCTTCGCACAGAGGAACCCTAACGAATAGTTATTTAGTTTTCCCGGAGCAATTCGTTAATTGCAACTTTTGCCCGAGTTTTAGCATCGACTTTTTTAACGATTACGGCACAGTATAAACTATGTCCACCGTCAGACGACGGTAGGTTACCTGATACAACAACGGATCCCGGCGGTACACGGCCATAAATGACTTCTCGGGTCTCACGATCATAGATTTTCGTGCTTTGTCCTAGATAAACTCCCATTGAGATCACTGAGTTTTCTCCAACGATTATTCCTTCGACTACTTCAGAGCGTGCACCAATAAAGCAATTGTCTTCGATAATTACCGGATTAGCCTGCAGTGGCTCGAGTACGCCTCCAATACCTACTCCTCCGGATAGGTGAACGTTTTTTCCGATCTGCGCACAAGAGCCCACGGTGGCCCAAGTATCGACCATTGTACCTTCACCGATATATGCACCGATATTGATATATGAAGGCATCATAACGACGTTCTTCGCGATATATGATCCCCGGCGTGCTATTCCTGGCGGAACAACGCGAAAGCCTCCAGCAGCGAAATCTTCGGGTGTGTAGTTTACGAACTTAGATGGAACTTTATCGTAAAATTGCGAGTAGCCACCAGCGGGCATAGGTATATTCTCTTCTATTCGAAATGATAGCAGCACCGCTTTTTTTATCCATTGGTTAACGATCCACTTGTCTCCCCTCTTTTCTGCTATACGCAGTGTGCCTTGATCTAGTGCGCTAATAACATATGCGATAGCCTCACGGACATTGGTAGGGGCAGATTGGGGTAACAGCTGGGTACGTTTTTCCCAGGCAGTGTTAATAATTTCCTGTAATGCTTGCGACATAGATTGATAACTCAAGTATGGTTAATATCGATGCAATGCTCATATAAGCTACTATTGCAGTATATGTTAGCGCGTTATAGGCTTTTACAAAACTCTACGATACGGCGAATGCCTTCTATGCATTTTGATTTATCGGGAACTAGTGCGATGCGCACATAGTCACATCCTGGGTTAGTACAGTACACAGTTCTAGCAAGATATGATCCCGGCAAAACAGTAACATTATGAGCGGCGTATAGGCGGCGTGCGAATGTACAATCATCTAATCCAGTGCATGAAACCCGCACCCATAGGTAAAAACCAGCGTCGGGCATCGTGATATCTAATACTTCGCTTAGCATCGGAGTAACGGCGGAGAATTTCTCAACGTACCGTTGACGATTATCGAATACATGCTGCTCGTCGCCCCACGCAGCGATGCTCGCAGCTTGGTAGACAGGGCTTAATGCTGAACCATGATAAGTTCGGAATAAGAGAAAGTTTTTCAAAAGCGACGCATCGCCGGCGACGCACCCAGAACGCATTCCGGGAATATTTGAACGCTTAGATAAACTGGAAAACATGACGATGCGCTCGAAGCTACGGCCTAGTATATGGGCAGCCTGTAGCCCGCCGATTGGCGGGCTACATTCTTCGAAATATATTTCAGAGTAACATTCATCTGAGGCAATTGTGAAACCGAAGCGATCGGACAGCGAGAAAATCTCCCTCCAATTATCTAGATCTAGCACCGCTCCAGTCGGATTACCTGGCGAACACACATACAGGAGCTGTGTGCGTGTCCAGACATGATCTGGTACTGTACTGTAATCGCACACGTAACGATATGCTGGATCACTATTTACGTAGTATGGCTGAGCGCCAGCAAGCAGCGCTGCACCTTCGTAGATTTGATATCCTGGGTTTGGGCATAGTACGACAGGCTGAAATCCTACGGCATTTGTATAGCTTGAGTCGATAATTGTTTGCGCGAATGCGAATAATGCCTCGCGTGACCCAGACACTGGTAACACCTCGGTAGCTGGATCCACTGAGGGCAATCTATAGCGCCGCTGCAACCACAGTGCGATCGTATGCCGCAGTGGCAATGCGCCAGCAGTTGCCGGATATAACCCCAATCCATCGAGCGAAGCCTGCACGGCCTCGCGAATAAATGCCGGTGTTGGATGCTTTGGCTCACCGATACTAAAATTAATCGGAACATATGCCGGAGAAGGCGTCACACCGCTGAATAGCGCATGCAGCCTTTCAAAAGGATATGGTTGCAGGAGGTTGAGCCGCGGATTCACTGATAGATCTTTAGGGCGACGCGAGAAGAGAGAGCGACTGCTGCTGCACTAATATGCACGCAGTGGTTATGTTAAATGAAGGTTAACTTCTAATTTTAGCATGTCTGCATATATTATTCAATTGCTTGGTTGGTTTCTTAGTGTTGTTAGTCCCAATAACTGTAAAAATTTAACAATTTAGCTGAAGTATACTGGATGATCTACAGATCTATATACTTTGCAAATCAATGTAGGATGTAGCCTTCTATATAGCTCGTGTGCAAACGATTTAGGAAAGAGAATTCCATAGAGACAGAGATAACACCCCAGCTAGCACAATGTTAACTAGCTACTTTAACAGGAAAGAGAAATAGACGTGAAGTGTCAACCTATCCGCATTTGGACAGGAAGAAACCAACCACGTTACCGTTGAGCGTCTCCCTTAGCCAGCTGGATAAATGTCATTCATTGAATCTAAATAGCTAGGTGAGTCAGACTAACCATCTTATCACTACATTCAGCTCGCCGAACATGAGGACATTGAAATACCGAGCTTATCTAGCGAATACACGCAGATCATAAATGGGTAGTAGAGCTAACCTACGGGACATATTGAAATGCTTTTCTTAAAGGGGGGAACTGCGATAAAAGAATTGCACCTTTTATATTAGAGTTTTTAACTTTTACTTGTGGGATAAGCAAAATTTGCCTGCTACACGATAGTAACAGCGAAAGCTTTTTGAATCAGTGTATGTAATTTAGCCTAAATATATGTTTTTTTAGCATCATAATTTTACGTAATGATATATGCAAATTGTCGAATCATAGGATAGATTATCCTTGCTAGATAGCACGACAGTTCCTCAAGTTTAACGCCTAGTATTCATCCTCTTACGTAACGCCCCTGACATACGGGGCAGCTTAAAAGAAAATCTTGCGATTTTGGCTAATGTACAACTACCCCCCATTGGGGAGTTAAGTGTGTTGTACGGTCTACAATCGGTAAGAAAATGCGTAGTGCGCTACACGTGTGCACCTGGTTTATGTAGCGCTAGGATTTTTATTAAAAGCACCTCGCATAAACGCTAATACTTAGTTTCTTATCGTAATTTTACCATAAATAACCAAATTTCATGTTATGTATGATATTTTCGCAGGCCTTTAACTGTCCATCTAAGCGCGTCACCTGGCTGCGTAACAAACTGAATTGTGCTAATTATGCATACTACGTGCTTGACCGACCCGAGATTACGGATGCAGAATATGATAAATTTTTCAAAGAACTTGAAAAACTTGAGATAGATCATCCGGATCTAATCACACCTACTTCGCCGACACAACGTATCGGCGGCACGGTTGCTGAAGGTTTTTCTCCTGTTATTCACGATGTGCCAATGCTTTCACTGAATAATGGGTTCGAAGACAGCGATGTTATTGCGTTCGATAAGCGCGTCAGCGATGCATTGCAGCATAGTGACGTCGAATACGCGTGCGAACTAAAATTCGATGGTCTAGCAGTTTCCCTGCGCTACGAAGATGGCCGTTTCGTGGAAGCCTCAACACGGGGCGATGGAAAGATTGGTGAAGATGTAACCGCGAACGTAAGAACTATTAGGTCACTGCCATTAATTCTCGTTGGCGACACAGTGCCGAGACTCATTGATGTACGCGGCGAAGTGCTGATGTTCAAGCTTGATTTTGAGCGACTCAACGAGCGGCAACGCATGGCAGGACAGCGTGAATTCGCAAATCCGCGTAATGCGGCAGCTGGTAGTCTTCGGCAGCTTGATTCTAGGATTAGTGCGAAGCGTCCATTATCGTTTTTCATGTATGGTATCGGTGTTCTAGAGGGCGCCTCAATGCCGGACACACATTCAGCGCTACTTGACTGGTGCGCAAGAATGGGCTTGCCAGTAAGCCAGGATCGGGCAGTAGTGCGTGGCGCAGTAAACCTGATAACATTTCTTCATAGTGTAGGTGCGCGCCGCTCGTCGTTGCCGTACGATATCGACGGTGTCGTCTACAAGGTTAACCGACGCGACGAACAGGAAAAACTTGGTTACGTTTCCCGTGCGCCCCGCTTTGCTTTGGCACATAAGTTTCCAGCTCAGGAAGCACTAACCCAGTTACTAGAGATCGAGGTGCAGGTCGGTCGTACTGGTGCGATCACGCCAGTTGCACGGCTCAATCCAGTCTTAGTTGGTGGTGTCACTGTAACCAATGCGACTCTACACAATGCGGACGAGGTACTTCGCAAGAATATCTTAATCGGGGATACTGTTATTGTGCGGCGTGCTGGTGACGTTATTCCAGAAGTAGTCGGCGCTATTAAGGATCACAGGCCGGCCAATGCAAAGCCTTTCACGATGCCAACCCACTGTCCAGTTTGTGGTTCTTCAATCGAACACCGGCCAGATCGGGCAATCGCGCGATGTATAGGTGGATTAATCTGTGCCGCTCAGCGTAAGCAGGCGTTATGGCATTTCGCGAAGCGGCGGGCACTCGACATAGAGGGAATCGGCAAGAGAATTATTGATCAATTGGTTGATCAGAATCTAATTCATACGCCCGCGGATCTATTTAACCTAGTCTTTTCGACTGTGTTGAAATTGAATCGTTTCGCGGACAAATCTGCACAAAACCTTATTGATTCGTTGGTGCGAGCACGGGACACAACATTGCCACGATTCATCTATGCGCTAGGTATTCGATACGTTGGCGAGGAGACTGCAAAGGCACTAGCTCAGCATTTCGGCTCGCTCAATGCGCTAATGAATGCCAGCGAGAAAGCACTGCTTGAGATTAACGATGTAGGCCCCGTGGCCGCAAAAGCAATCCACCATTTCTTTTTAGAGCCACATAATCGGATAGTGATTGATCAACTTCGAACGGCGGGCGTTCAATGGCCTGAGAGGCCGATGGCGCTCCATAAACAAAGTGGTCTACTAGCAGGTATAACGGTGGTACTAACGGGAACGTTAACCCTATCCCGTAATACAGCCAAGGAAATGCTAGAGGCGTCGGGCGCGAAAGTCACGGCATCAGTATCGAGGAAGACAAATTACGTCGTAGCTGGAGCTAACCCAGGTAGTAAACTGATAAAAGCTAAGGAGCTAGGTATTGCGATTGTGAATGAAGAAGAGATGCATAGACTTTTGGAGGGTGCGCAGCAATGTTCTGCTTAATCATACCGTGCCCACGATTAATGCATATTGAGGAATTTTAGATAAGGCAATTGCTGGAGCCATATCAACCTATTGAGAGATAATATATGCAGCCAGCAGCGCAGACTTCACCGCGCTTCAGTTTTAGCCCGAGAGCGTATGGGGAAATGCGTATGTTGATAATGCTGTAAAGAAAGTTTGTGTATCAAGTACTCTCATACAAAGTACACAAGAAAACTTTTCTTGTGGTGTAATATCGCAGATATTTATAGCTTCTAGGTGGCGCCCCGCGGGAGCTATTTCTGCATGGGACTTTATCAAAACAGCGCTTTATTTCATTTAAAAAATAAAGTCTTGTCTTCATTAGTTTATTTTGAGTCCTCAAAAAGAACATACTAATTATAGCATCGAAGCTTATAGATGGACTTATTTCATTAAATACAGATTAACAAGTAGCTCTGCACCTGATCGGCATGACTGCTCTACGTAATGAATAGTGTATAAGATAGTGCGGCTATATAGCAGTGGGTACAGTTTAGTAGCCTAAACACACTCTGTGATAATCATCGGCTTAGCTGGGGTATTAGCTGATATAGTTAATACCTCATATCCAGTTTGCGTTACTAGTACCGTGTGCTCCCATTGCGCGGATAAACTATGATCGCGTGTCCTGACGGTCCATTGGTCTGACATCGTCCTGATCTCGCGGCGCCCGGCATTAATCATGGGCTCGATAGTAAAGATCATTCCTGGCTGGATCTGCATACCAGTACTGGGATGGCCGTAGTGCAGGATTTGTGGCTCTTCATGAAACACATTGCCAATACCGTGGCCACAATATTCTCGTACGACGCTGTATCCGTGTGCTTCAGCGTGATGCTGGATTGCGTACCCAATATCGCCTAGGTGCGCGCTAGGCCGCACCTGATCAATACCGAGCCACATGCATTCGTAGGTGACTTGTACGAGCCGATTGCACAGGATCGATCCCGAGTTGACGATAAACATTCGGCTCGTGTCGCCAAAGTAACCGTCTTTGATCACTGTAATGTCGATATTTAGTATGTCATTATTTTTTAATTTTTTATTGCTAGGAATACCGTGACAAACCACATCATTTACAGAGATGCAGGTTGCTTTCGGATACGGTGGATAGCCAAACGGCTGGTAGTTAAGCGGTGCAGGAACTGTATGCTGCTGATAAAGCATATATTCATAACAAAGTTTATCTAGTTCGCTAGTGGTAATGTCAGGCTTAATGAAGGGCGTGATGTAATCTAGCACCTCGCTTGCAAGACGGCATGCAATACGCATTTTAGCTATATCGTATTCGTTTTTAATAATGACGGGCATATGTACACGTTGGGTAAAAGTACAAAGTTATGCTGCATTATTGCATCTATGCTGTGCGCAGATAAGAAATAAAATGTACGGTAGGCGTTGTCATTATAGAAACGAGCAGAATGTAGAGCATATGTGTGCTGCAAAAATCGACTAATTTCTCTAAGAGAACGGCTAAACAAGAATGCTAACGTATAAATTATAGTTTTTCTGAGCACTATCAGTATTACTAATATTAGCCTTTTTATAATTATGCTTCTATCTGTCCTCGATAATATGTAATCGCATAAGATAGCTCATAAATATGACTTACACTTTATGCTTCGATTTTATTTGTGAGCCTAGTAAGCATCGATTGAAAAGCCACGCCCACCTGGGGTTTAGTATAAAATATAGCTAGCCTGACAAGCTATTCGATTTTCAAGAAAAATCGATTTTTAATCAGGATAATAACATGTTTTACATTGCAAAAATGCATTTGTCTCGTTAGAGACAGACTCAGTATATATGTAAGACATAGAAATCTTAGCGACGGTGCTACAATTACTTACTCAAGTTTGATATATCTCACTAATCTGAGATTATATGGCAATCCGTTATACAAACTGTTTGAACTTTAATCCTCTCTGTCTTGAGAAGATGAGAATACTCATTGTTTTTTGAAAATGAAATCTGTGCTTTGTAAAAATCCGAAAATATAACAATAAATAATCTATGCTTAAACTCAACTTTCCTGACATATTATAATATTTTTATTATGTAGGTTCCGTATGTGAAATATATCGCTATACTTTAGTCTAAGAAGATAATACTTATGTTGTCTATATATTCTTATATATTTATCAGCACACGAAGCATAGAGAAACACTGTCTTTTCTGGAAAAGAATTGAGAAAAGACATAGTCGTACGGGCTAATCTGTCCGTAGAATTGATAATTACTACCTTGCTTATACTAATTAATACAATATAAGGATTTTTTAAGCATAGAATTGTAAACTATTTCAATCTCCTATACCAAACTCTATTTCAGCGAAATCGGTAATTAGATGAGGTGTGTCGCTATCTGCTATCTAGACGCCGTTTGAAGGGTATTTATAATTAGTTTATCTTATTTTATTTATTCGATAAAAAGAAACTTAAAAAGTAAGTGTTACTCTCTAAATAAGAAAAGCCTTCGTTAAATTACTAAAATTACACAGTAAGCAATAGCTAGCATGCGCTAGCTACAGAAAATAGAATACACTAATTATTTTTCTATATACAATTAACGCACTTAACTTAGGTAAGTGCATATGTGGTACAATTTTACTGTATTTCAATTAATTTTATTAATTACAAGCCGGCTAATTTAAGGGTGTTACGCGATACAGATGTAATACAGCAGCTGGCTTAAGACCTGAACCCTTATGGAGAATTTTATGACGGTGAGAATGCGTCACATGTTAGAAGCAGGTGTACATTTTGGTCACCAGACCCGATTTTGGCACCCAAAGATGGCACCATTTATCTTTGGTCATCGCAACAAGATTCATATCATCAACCTTGAAAAGACTTTGCCAATGTATAACGATGCGCTGAAATACGCGCGTCAAATCGCGACTAACCAGGGCACAATTCTATTCGTCTGTACAAAGCGCCAAGCACGCGACACGATCGAAAAAGAGGCGATACGAGCCGGGATGCCGTACGTGAATAACCGCTGGCTCGGTGGGATGTTGACAAACTTTAAGACACTAAAAATTTCAATTAAAAAGCTTAAAGACATGGAAGCGGTTATTGAATCCGGCGAAGTTGAAAAAATGAGCAAGAAAGAGGCGTTGATGTTCGAGCGTGAGATGGAAAAGTTGCAAAAATCGATCGGTGGTGTAAAAAGCATGGGAAGCATACCAGATGCAGTGTTCGTTATTGACGTTGGTTATCATAAAATCGCTATTACAGAAGCAAAGAAGCTTAGCGTGCCAATTATTGCGGTTGTGGATACGAATCACGCGCCAGATGGTATTGACTATGTAATCCCAGGCAATGACGATGCAAGTAAGGCCGTTGCTTTATATGCGCAAGGTATTACTGACGCAATTCTTGAGGGTCGAGAAAACGCGCTAAACGACGTTATACAAGCGGTGAGCGGCAACAATGAATTCGTCAGGCTCAACGAGCAAGTATGATTCTTGATGGGTTAGCATCTAGTTAAGCAATGGGGCTTCATTGAGCCCCCTTTTTTTAGGAGAGACATTACTCTCATACCCTGGGTTCTGCTGTGTCATGCGACAGTATATTGAAATAATATCCACGCATTATATAGACCATCGATAGTTCAATAGATTTACAAGGGGTAGACAATGGCGACAATTACATCAACCATGGTTGCAAAGCTACGCGCAAAAACCGATGCGCCAATCATGGAATGCAAGAAAGCGTTGATTGAGGCTGATGGTGCTATGACTCGTGCTGAGGAGGTGCTCCGAGTAAGACTCGGAAGCAGAGCTAGCAGGGCAGCAGTACGCATGACGTCGGAAGGCGTAATCGAATCATTCATTGGTGACAGTGGTGCCTTAGTCGAATTGAACTGCGAAACAGATTTCGTGGCAAAGAACATAAATTTTATTTCCTTCGCAAAAAAAGTCGCGAAATTAGTTGCTACTCAGAATCCATCGGACGTTGCCAAGCTGTCCACGTTATTACTAGATGGTTCACCAGTGGATACAGTACGCACCGTACTGATTGGAAAAATTGGAGAAAACATAACGATTCGCCGATTTGTGCGCTTTGAGACTAAGTATAAACTAGCGTCATACTTACATGGAACACGCATTGGTGTGCTAGTTGAATACGACGGCACTAATGAGCAGGTTGGTAAGGATATTGCAATGCATATCGCTGCGATGAAACCAGTGTCCCTCTCATCAGACGACGTATCAGCTAAACTAATTATGAAAGAACGTAGCATTGCTGAGAAGAAGGCATCCGAGTCAGGGAAGTCGCCTGATATCGTCGCGAAGATGATCGAGGGCAGCGTTCAAAAATACTTGAAGGAGGTTTCGCTCTTTAACCAACCATTTGTGAAAAACGATAAGCAGACAGTCCAACAGATGCTTCAGGAAACGAATACAGTAGTGCGGCGATTTGCACTATTTATGCTTGGGGAAGGTGTTGAGAAGCATCATGACAATTTCGAGATTGAAGTGGCTGCGCAGGTTGCCGCAGAACAAAAGAAGTAAGCTGTTATGCGTGAGTGGTAGCGAACCTATGCGGGTATGGCGCTACTCTTATATGCTTCCGGCTAGCGACAACCCGCGTCGCATCGGCGCATTATTATGCGTCTGAGTACGTGTTAGTTGTCACGGTGCATTTTCAGTGCTTAATCCGAAACGCATTTCTCCTATATAGCCCTGAAGTTTTTCACGGTGCAAGCGAATATCTGCCATGTCAACTGTCTATAAACGCCTTCTGCTTAAACTCTCTGGCGAAGCCCTGATGGGTGATGATACATTTGGAATTAAGCGTACAACAATCGAGCGAATCGTTGCGGATATCGTCAACGTTATAAAGTTAGATTGTCAGCTCGCTCTCGTGATCGGTGGCGGTAACATCTTCCGTGGTGTGGTGGGAGGTTCGTCGGGTATGGATCGCGCAACGGCAGACTACATGGGGATGCTCGCAACGATGATGAATGCCTTAGCGCTGCAGGATTCTATCCGCCATGCAGGCATCGAGGCGCGCGTGCAGTCTGCGTTGCGAATGGACCAAGTAGTGGAGCCTTATATCCGGTGGCGTGCAATCCGACAACTGGAGGAAGGACGAGTTGTTATTTTTGCTGCCGGCACAGGTAATCCATTTTTTACTACGGATACCGCCGCTGCGCTACGGGGTGCAGAAATTGGCGCAGAAGTTATTCTTAAGGCCACAAAAGTCGACGGTGTCTACTCTGCCGATCCTAAAAAATATCCGACGGCTACACGTTACGCAACGATCAGCTTTGATAAAGCGATCAATCTCAATTTGAAGGTGATGGACACAACTGCATTTTCATTATGCCGAGACCAAAATTTACCTATCCGGGTATTCTCGATCAATAAGCCGGGCGCCCTAAAACGTATCGTACAAGGCGGTAACGAAGGCACACTAGTACATGTATAAACAGTCGGGGCGGGAAAAACCGTCAATATAACCTATTCCTGTGTAGCTTATTAGTATTAGGCTATATTGTTTAGGAGGTCTGATGACTATCGAAGATATTAAGAAAGACGTGGAGCAGAAGATGCGCCGCTCCTTAGAAGGTTTTAAAAATGATTTTCTAACAAAAATACGAACAGGTCGAGCTCATATAGGCTTACTAGATCACATTCAAGTCGACTACTTCGGTTCGAATGTGTCGATTTCGCAGGTTGCGAATCTAGCGCTAATCGATTCTCGCACGATTAGCGTGCAGCCGTGGGATAAAAAAATGGTTACAGTTGTTATGAAAGCGATTCGTGAATCCAATTTTGGTTTGAATCCAGCGTTGCTGGGTGACCTGATCCGTGTGCCAATGCCAGTCTTGACAGAAGAGCGTCGACGAGAGTTGAGCAAAGTCGTGAAGTCAGAAGGCGAAAGCGCGAAGGTAGTAGTACGTAATCTACGCCGTGATGCGAATGATCAGTTAAAAAAATTATTGAAAGATAAAAATATTTCTGAGGATAATGAGCGGCGAGCGCAAGACGAAATTCAAAAGCTAACTAATAAGTTTGTCGCTGCAATAGAGAAGTTAGTTCAGATTAAAGAATCAGAAGTTATGACAGTATGAGGCGATAAAGCGGTGCCATAGATACTTCCTATTTGCCTTACATCTTTCGGCTGGCCAATGCGGAACGACGACATGATACATACTAGTTCCACGGTGTGCACACCGTCTGTTACAGACGTACCGCGACATATTGCAATCATCATGGATGGAAATGGGCGATGGGCAGAAAGCAGGCACCTACCACGTGTTTCAGGTCATATAAAAGGACTCGAGGCAGTACGGGCCATAATTGGGGCATGTGCAACGCAGGGCACCGCATTTCTAACTTTGTTTGCGTTTAGTTCTGAGAACTGGAGACGGCCGGTCGACGAGGTGTCATTCTTAATGCATCTTTTTATCAGTGCACTTGAGCGCGAAATTTTGCATCTGCATACAAATGATATTAGGCTGCGTGTGGTCGGTGATTTATCAATGTTTGAATCCCGAACGCAGGAGCTGATATACCACGCAGAAGTTAAGACAGCGGGTAATACGGGTCTGACACTCACTATCGCAGCAAATTATGGAGGCCGTTGGGATATTTTACAGGCCACACGTAAAATTGCGCAGCAATGCATAGATGGAAACTCCACCATACAGAATGTAAATGAGTCGAGTTTTGCACAACATTTGGCGATGGCGTATGCGCCGGAGCCGGATTTGTTTATTCGCACAGGTGGAGAACAGCGCGTTAGCAATTTTCTTTTATGGCAGCTAGCCTATACTGAGTTTTATTTTACCCGCGTTTTTTGGCCAGAGTTTAATGATGCAGAATTAAGTAAAGCGATCGCCGCATACCGCAAACGCGAACGACGCTTTGGGCGCACTAGCGCACAACTTACTCAAAAGCTGAAAAATGTAGATTTGATTTCATGCTAAAAATCCGCATGATTACAGCGATTAGCATGCTTTCAGTTTTATTACCAGTTACGTTCTGTGTACCGTTAGGTGGTTTCGGCTCACTTATCGCTTTTATACTTGCTTTTGCCGCATGGGAATGGGGTAAATTATTAAAACTGCCGGGTATCTGGCCGTTTTACTATTCAGTACTATCTAGTGTGATGCTGGTTGCCTACATATTAACTAGCGCAGTGCTAGGTGACGCGCCATTATGGATAGCCGCAGCATTTTGGATTGTCGGGGCGCCATTTGTTCTGTTGCGTAAGCCGATATTAGTTAGTGGTGCATGGCGAGGTTTCCTGCTGATAGTAGGAATGGTTCTATTCATCGCGTGTTGGCATACGGTGATGGTCACTCGTATGGCTGGTGTTACATGTGTACTATCCTTATTATTTATTGTTTGGCTTGCCGATAGCGGCGCATACTTTATAGGGAAGCGCTTTAGACGGTACAAGCTGGCACCAGTAATTAGTCCTAGTAAAACATGGGGAGGAGCAATCGGTGGATGGTTATCGGCTATTATGGGTGCGCTGCTTGTGTTTTACGTAAATTCCAGTCTATTAACTGTAACAAACTTATTAGTTAAGCGTTTCGGAATAGTAGGCGCGATACTTGCACTCAGCTTTCTAGTCGTTTTTAGCATAGTTGGCGATTTGTTTGAATCGCTGTTAAAGCGCCAGGCTGGTGTGAAAGATTCGAGTCAGTTACTGCCCGGTCATGGCGGTGTGTTAGACCGGATCGACGGGCTGTTACCTGTACTCCCGCTGGCGATGCTGCTTTTGAGTTGAACTATTCATCATGCAATATTGTGTAACTCTTCTGGGCTCGACAGGATCGATCGGCGAGAGCACGTTGAACGTGATCGCTCGATATCCGGATAGATTTCCTATCCACGCGTTAACTGCGCACCATAACTGGGAAAAACTTGCTCAGCAATGTATACGCTTCGCGCCATATGTTGCAGTGGTTGATGATGCGCAGACGGCAACGCAACTTCGGGAACGCTTATGCGAAGTAGGTTGTATGACTCGTGTTGACTATGGCCGTGCTGCGATCATATCCGTCGCGGCAGATACGGCCTGCAATACGGTGGTTTCAGCTATTGTTGGTGCGGCTGGGCTGGAGCCAACACTAGCGGCGGCACGCGCTGGTAAGCGGATTCTGCTCGCGAATAAGGAGGCATTAGTAATGTCTGGTGCATTATTTATGGATGCGATCCATACAAGCGGTGCTACCCTGTTGCCTATTGATAGTGAGCATAATGCAATTTTCCAATGTTTTCCTCGTGAGCCCAGTTTACATGGAGAAGTAACCCGAATCCAGCTAACCGCGTCCGGCGGTCCATTCCGCCTGCGCGAACCGTTTACGTTAGTTAATGTAACTCCAGAGGAAGCATGTAAACATCCAAACTGGATTATGGGGCGTAAAATCTCGGTTGATTCCGCTACAATGATGAATAAAGGCCTTGAAGTAATTGAGGCAAGCTGGTTATTTAATCTTCGGCCAGAACAGATTCGCGTATTAATACATCCACAAAGTGTAATCCATTCTCTAGTATCGTATGCAGACGGCTCAACACTTGCGCAGCTAGGCAATCCCGATATGCGCACACCCATCGCCCATGCACTAGCGTTTCCGAAGCGGATCACATCAGGTGTTGAGGAGTTAGATCTAGCAAAAGTTGCAACTCTAACTTTTGAACCACCTGACTATGAGCGTTTTCCGTGCTTGTCGCTAGCGCTACAGGCATTAAATGAAGGAGGCGCTGCGAGCACAGTGTTGAACGCAGCTAACGAGGTAGCAGTTGAAGCGTTTCTTGCACGACATATTAGATTTACCGCGATCGCAGCAGTGATCAGTGATGTACTTGAGCAAGTACAGGCCGATGTTTTAACGACACTAGATGCAGTGCTAGATACTGATGCACGAGCGCGTCGGGCGGCTCAAAAAGCGCTAGCTCGATACCTATACGCATAATTAGTCGGATATATACAAAATGGTAAGATCTCTATTTCTGGTGCTAAGCAATGCTTTATAAGCTATCGCTTAGCTCTTTTTAAGAGTTGTCAGCTAACTTGATAGATAGCCAATCCCGTTATTCCAAAACGATTTGTGTTAGGAAATTCTAGATGTGCGCTTCGATCGCCTAACATTGCAGTATTAAAGAAAAGCGCGCAAACATATGTTTGACAAGTAGTATTTTTTGAGTAATTAGTGCGCTATTTTGGCTATTCTAATACAGTTTCGTTCCTCGATGGAAACCGTGTACTTATGCATTGAAGTAATCTAGATTCACATGTTTTAGAACATCCACAATCACAATTGCTTGTAATTTCGTACGCTGTAGATAAAGACGTTATATATCATAAACAGCTCAATGCAGGTCAGAATAATTTCGATAGAATTGTGGGCGAATGTGTGAATATTTTAATCTATTTAGTGTATTAATCTAGGCGAATATTTATCGATATTACTAGACTATCGCCGGAGAATCTATATAGGCTGTCCATTATATTATTTAGTCATAACTAAAATAGCAAAAGTTTTAAAAACGATAGAAATTCTTTATAGGCGATAAACCTCGTATGCATCCTTACGTTATCTTTGGGCATACTGATTAACCTCACCCCTAAGTATTTTTAAGTACGTTACCATGTGCGTGTGCCTAGCTCGATATACCTTGCAACAAAAATATTGAGGAAGAAAGTTGTTTAAACATTACCGCTTTGTTCCTAAGCTGGTTGCAGCGGCGTTGTTCTCGACATGTGGAATAGTTGCGCATGCGGCAGTGCCGTTTGTCGTTCAAGACATTCGCCTCCAAGGACTACGGTGGGTAGAGCCGGGTATAGTATTTGCCTACTTGCCAATTAAGAAAGGTGACATGTTCACTCATGAAAAAGGATCAAAGGTAATCCATGCATTGTATGCGACAGGTTTTTTTAGTGACGTCCGAGTGCTAGTGCGAAAGAATACCTTAGTGGTTAACGTTCAGGAGCGCCCACTTATTAGCTCAATTAGTTTTGATGGTATACATAAGTTCTATACAGAAAACCTGATTGAGATACTACGCTCGGTTGGCCTATCTAATGGACGCTACTATGATGAGGCGCAGCTCGAAAAGGCTAAGCAGGAATTGAAACGTCAATACCTAGTGCGCGGTCACCATGCGGCAGAGATAAGAACGACGGTTCAACCAATTGACATCGATCATAATCGTATATCTATCTTATTTTCAATCGTAGAAGGACCAAGAGCGAAGATCCGACAGATTAATTTTATTGGCAATAAAATTTTCTCGACTAGCATATTACGTAACGAAATGCAGCTGTCTACATCGCACTTATTCTCTTGGTATACAAGAACTGATTTATATTTGAAAGAAAAGTTTACCCGTGATCTTGAAAAGATATACTCATATTATCTGAATCAGGGTTACTTTGAGTTTCAAATTGACTCGACGCAGGCATCGATTTCACCAAATAAAAAAGATATATATCTGACGATAGTACTGCATGAAGGTCACTCATACAAAGTGTCTTGTATTAACCTTTCTGGAAACTTGCTCAACAAGAGGGCTGAATTAGAAAGGCTAGTGCAGTTAAGGCAGGGGGATCAATTCTCCATAGAGAAACTACAGGTGTCAACTACAGCAATTATCCAGAAGCTTGGTGAGTATGGCTACGCTTTTGCCAATGTAGAGGCACAGCAGAATATCGATCGGGAACATCATACAGTAAAATTAATTCTGCATGTTGATCCGAGCCGGCGTGTCTATGTACGCCGAGTAAATATCACGGGTAATCATGGGACGCATGATGAAGTAATCCGTCGTGAGATACAGCAATTTGAGAGTTCGTGGTTTGATAACCGCCGTCTTATTCTGTCGCAAGATCGGATTAACCGACTAGGCTACTTCACTGACGTAAAATTCATGATAACTCCAGTAAAGAACACGAATGATCAAGTTGATATTGACCTCAAAGTAATTGAGAAGTCGACTGGTGCAGCAACGCTTGCTGCAGGCTGCTCATCTACAGATAAGATGGTAATCTTGGGTGGCGTATCACAAGAAAGTGTGCACGGCTTTGGCAAAAGCTTATCGTTGAACTTTAACACTGCTCGTTCGTACCGCGAGTTATCTTTTACACATATCAATCCATATTTCACAATAGATGGGATCAAAAAAATCACAAATGTTTACTATCGTACGTATCAGCCATTATATTTCTGGTCTGATTCAGACTTTCAAATTATTACCGCGGGAAGTAGCTTAAAGTTTGGTATTCCGTTTTCAGAAGCTAACACTATATATTTTAGTGTTGGCGCTGAACAGAATCGTGTAAACATGAAGTCTTCGTCTCCGAAAAGCTATATCGACTATATAAAAAAGTTTGGCTACATCTCAAATAACATTCCAATCACGTTTGGTTGGTCGTACGACACCCGCGATAATACGACAGTGCCAAGCCGCGGCTATTATATGCAGGTCAACGCAGAATATGGCACACCGCTTGATAAAATACAGTACTGCAAGACAAATATACAAGTACAACACTATTACTCGTTTTCCCATGGCCTAATATTAGGCCTAAACTTTCGGGGTGGCTATGGTAAGGGGTTAAGCAAACAGCCTTACCCAATTTTTAAGAACTACTTTTCTGGCGGGATTGGATCAGTACGTGGATATAAGCCGAACTCACTTGGTCCACAGGACACAATAACAGGCAATCCTACAGGTGGATCAACTATGATGACGGGAAGCATCGAGTTGATGTTTCCCGTGCCAGGAATTAGTTACAATCGAACATTACACGCATTTACTTTCCTAGACAGTGGTAACGTATGGAACACGGGCAATAGTAATCTCGAATCAAATAGCTTACGCTACAGCTATGGCTTGGGCTTAGAATGGATCTCACCGTTTGGACCGTTAAGGCTGAGCTTAGGTTTACCGCTTATAAAGCGTAGTGGCGATCAGTATCAGGAATTGCAGTTCCAATTTGGTACTGCATTCTGAAAATAGCTTGTATTAATGTGAAAGATGACTTTACTAACCAGTATATTATTATACCATAATAAGTACGATATATAATATTAGCTGTATCATTACGGTGGTAGCGCTTAATTCGAAAAATGCAATAGAATCGGTCTATTCAGACTTTGCTTCACATGAGTCAGTGCTAACAAAATCTGTAAAATTAGGCGAAAGCGCTTAAAAGCGGGTAGGTAACCTTTAAAGATAGAACCAAATCTAGAAGCGATGTGCTATAAGAGCAGTGCCTCGATACTCTTATACGAACAGCAGTTCAACTTAGAACAGGTTAATATGGTCTTTCAACACAAACATAGAGAGTTTTGAGAAAATCTAAATCAGTGGCACAATAAAGAATCAGCTAGTGTATTTGACTATGCTAAAAGTGACTTTTTGAGTCGAAACACTATTACCCAATAGTACGAAGATCAATCTACGTAAGTCCGTTCATCAACATTACAGACCAGATTTATATGCTTGTTAAAGGCGTGGCGAATTGACTGCAGTATCATCGCACCTATCTATAACTCTAACCCAGTTAATGCAACTTTACGGGGGCATAGTGATTGGCGACGCTAGTAGCATAGTCACAGGCTGCGCGCCGCTAGAGAGTGCAAAACCCGGACAGCTTGCCTTTGTTGGTCATTCAAAATATTTAGAATACGTGAGCTCAACGCATGCGACAGCGATATTAATAAGCCAGCCGGATTTAGATAAGCTTCGGATTAAGAATGAAATAACCGGCAACGCGCCTGAGCCAGCTTTCATTGTGACGCTAAACCCATATTCTTATTTTGCGCGCGTTTCACAGCAGTTCTCGGAAGCAGCGGCTCTATCGTCTTTAGTAGAAGGTGTGCATCCTAGTGCGGTAATCGATCCCACTGCGACGGTGGCAGCTAGCGCATCGATTGCCTCACACGTCACAATCGAAGCAGGCGTAGTAGTCGGCGAGTCTGTACATATCGGTGCTCATGTTTTTATTGGTCATGATGCTGTAGTTGGCAATAATTCGCACCTATATCCGAACGTAACCGTGCACCATGGCTGCCAACTCGGCGAGCGTGTAATTGTGCATTCAGGCGCAGTAATCGGCGCCGATGGCTTTGGATTTGCGCCAGACTTCGTTAGAAAAGAAGGTGATCAACAAACTGGCGAATGGGTAAAAATACCGCAGGTCGGCATAGTTATGATTGGCCCGGATGTAGAAATCGGAGCAAACACAACAATTGATCGCGGCACTATGACCAATACTGTTGTTGAACAGGGAGTAAAAATAGATAACTTGGTACAGATTGGGCACAACTGCCGGATTGGTGCTCACACAGTAGTTGCAGGTTGCTCAGGCATTGCTGGCAGTACGACAATTGGTCAGTACTGTATTATTGCTGGTGCAGTTGGTATCGCCGGCCACGTTACGCTTGCCAATCGTGTAATTGTGACGGCGAAATCCGGAGTGTCTAAATCGCTACTCAAGCCGGGTGTTTATACAAGTTCTTTTCCTGCTGTTCCACACAAAGACTGGAATAAAAGCGCGGCACTATTGCGTAATATTAAAAAACTATGCGATCGGATTAAGAAGTTAGAAGCAGAACTTGAAGCAATCCATGCGCTGCTCGACGATGTGGGTGAATAAAAGTATAAACATTTATACGATGCGCGCCTCAGTCGTCCTGAAACATGATGAGTACTGAAATAATAAACCTGGACATCCACAAGATTCTCGCTCTGCTTCCACATCGCTATCCGATTCTGCTTGTTGACCGCGTGCTGGAACTAGAGCCGTATAAGCGCATCAAAGCATTGAAAAACGTAACAATTAATGAACCATATTTTACCGGTCATTTTCCAACGCGACCTGTAATGCCGGGTGTGCTTATCCTCGAGGCGCTTGCACAAACTGCTGGGTTACTTACGTTTGCCGAGGAGCAGTATGATCCAGAAAATACGCTGTATTACTTTGTTGGTATTGATAATGCACGGTTCAAGCGTGTTGTTGAGCCAGGCGATCAACTGATCTTACATATTTCGTACGAGCGCTGCAAGCGTAGCATCTGGAAATTTAAAGGGCGTGCGGAAGTGGATGGGGCAGTGGCGGTTGAGGCCGACTTAATGTGCACGGTTAAGCAGATGGATTCTGCCTTCTGAGTGCGGGCGTTTTCGCAACGTAAAACGAAGCAAGGGCGAAGATATGACTCGTATTCATTCCGCCGCTATTATCGAAGCGGGCGCGAGTTTGGACGATACCGTTCAGATTGGGCCCTATGCGGTTATTGGAGCTCATGTACGCATTGGTGCGTATACGACAGTCGGTTCGCACACGGTTATAGAAGGGCATACGACGATAGGAGACAATAATCGTATTGGCCATTTTGCAGCGCTTGGCGGTGCCCCGCAAGATATGAAGTATGCCGGAGAATCGACTCGACTTGAGATAGGTAATCGCAACACGATTCGTGAATTCACGACAATTCATACCGGTACTGCGCAAGATAACGGCTTTACTCGTATTGGAGACGATAACTGGATTATGGCGTACGTGCATATTGCTCATGACTGCCAGGTTGGTAACCATACAGTATTTTCGAGTAATGCACAGATTGCTGGACATGTTAATGTCGGTGATTGGGCGATTTTAGGTGGTATGTCCGGAGTTCACCAATTTGTTCGTATCGGAGAGCATGCATTTCTCGGTGGCGCGTCAGCGTTAGTACAGGATTTGCCACCATATATGATCGCGGCTAGTGAAAAAGCACAGCCGCATGGCGTTAATATCGAAGGGCTACGACGGCGTGGTTTCACCGCCGATGCGATTTCTGCGCTGCGGGCTGCACACCGCACCCTCTATAAAAATAGCTTATCGCTAGACGAGGCGAAAGCACAGTTGCGCAAGTTAGCAAAGCGTGGTGGCGATGGTGATGCGCCGGTTACGATATTCCTACGCTTCATCGAAACAGCTAAGCGCGGCATTATTCGCTAATGCATTAATTATGATGCTATATTCTACCCCCCTAAAACTAGCGATGGTAGCAGGCGAGGCATCTGGTGACCTCTTAGGGGCGTCATTACTTTCTGGGCTTGCTAGTCGTCTGCCGATAGACACGCAATACTATGGTATTGGTGGTCCACGAATGATCGAACATAGGTTTAAAGCACACTGGGCAATGGATAAGTTGTCGGTTCGTGGATATGTTGAGGCGCTGAGTCATATCGCAGAAATCCTACGTATCCGCCGACGGCTGAAACATCAGCTATTGACTGAACCGCCAAGCGTATTTATCGGTGTCGACGCGCCGGATTTTAACCTATCACTTGAGAAAGAGCTACGGTATGCAGGTATTCCAACGATACACTTTGTTTGTCCATCAATCTGGGCGTGGCGAGGCGAGCGCATCAAGAGGATTATTAAGGCGGTAGATCATATGCTCTGTGTGTTTCCATTTGAAACAGAAATTTTGAATAAGGCTGGCGTTACTTCCACATATGTAGGACACCCGCTTGCTGACGAGATTCCAATGCAGCCAGATTTCATAAATGCTCGACGTCAGAGTGGTTTACCAGAAAAGAAACCTATCGTAGCAGTGCTACCAGGCAGCCGCTACTCTGAGATACAGTTGATTGGTCCAACGTTCTTTGCGGCAATGGATCTGATGCATAAGCGTGAGCCATCATTGTGCTTTGTTGTACCTGCGCCAAATGCGTTTATTCGTGCGCTTCTACAGCCGCTCGCGGACCGGTATTCAAAATTGCCACTGACACTGACTGAGGGCAATGCACGGTTAGTGATGATGTCTGCCGACGTAGTTCTGGTTAAGAGCGGCACTGCAACATTAGAGGCGGCACTGCTAAAAAAGCCAATGGTAATCTCTTATAAAGTGCCATGGCTGACAGAGAAGATAATGCGGAAAAAAAGTTATCTTCCGTATGTTGGTTTGCCGAATATCCTTGCCGGGCGGTTTATCGTGCCAGAGATTCTGCAGAACTGTGCAACGCCAGAAGCGCTTGCTAATGCTACACTGCTTCAACTGAATAATGAGACAAACCGACGTATGCTAGTCGAACTATTTACTGAGATGCATGAATGCTTACGTTGTAACGCATCAGTACGTGCTTCGGAAATAATTGTTGACATAATTAACGCTGGCACATCACGAAGAAGATTCAATGACTAGCAATAGCATGAGCACGCTGAGCTATGATGAAGTAGCTGATGCTATCCAAAATAGATTAGATTTTGATGATGGAGCCGATATTGTTTGCTGCGGTGTTGATGAAGCAGGACGTGGACCATTAGCAGGTCCAGTAGTAGCGGCTGGAGTGATTCTTAATCACACTGTACCTCAAATTCGTGGGCTCAATGACTCTAAGGCTTTGAGCCCGGCGGCGCGAGAAAAACTTTTTGACTTAATTGTTTCATGCGCATTAGACTATTGCGTCGCATCTGCAAGCGTTATCGAAATTGACACTTTCAATATTTTAAACGCAACAATGCTGGCGATGCAGCGCGCAGTGCAAGGCCTTAGAATTACACCTCATCTAGTTAAGATAGATGGCAATTGCTGCCCATTGCTCTCAATAAGAGCAAAAGCAATTATCCGCGGTGATGTACTCGTGCCATCGATTTCTGCAGCCTCGATTCTAGCAAAGGTCACGCGGGACCGTATAATGCGAGAGTTACATAGCGAATTCCCGCACTATGGGTTTGACTCGCATATGGGCTATGGCACACCACAGCATTTAGCTGCTCTACGCACTTACGGGCCGTGTGTGCATCATCGGCGTTCATTTATGCCGGTGCGTGAGGCTTATCGAATATTGAATCTCGAATTTTAAGATGATCTACTATTTTAGCACCTAAAGTAGTGACTTTTGTAGCAGCATTTACTTACTGTAGTGATTACCGAGTTCTAAAATAGAATAATCATAGTGCAAAGCTATTACATATAATATAGTTATAATTTTTTCTGTTTTTTATACAAAGCAAGGTAACTTTTCTAGACTTTTAATGCTATGCTGATATAGCTAATATTACTTTCTTGTTTGATATTTCTAATACTGGTAAAATAAGTTTTTATTGGAGAGATGGATGAGTGGTTTAAGTCGCACGCCTGGAAAGCGTGTATAGGTTATACCTATCGAGGGTTCGAATCCCCCTCTCTCCACCATAAATATTCGTAATAAAAATCACGATTTTAATATAAGTAAATTTAAGTTTTACTGCCGATATAAATATCAGTTAGCTTTATAATTACACTATTCCCATTCAATTGTCGCTGGTGGCTTACCTGAAATATCGTATACAACACGATTAATGCCTTGAACCTCATTAATAATTCGATTTGATGTACACATAAGCAATTTATACGGTAAATGTGCCCAATGCGCACTCATGAAATCAAACGTCTGAACTGCACGCAACGCAATAACATAGTCATACGTTCGACGATCGCCCATCACGCCTACGCTGCGCACTGGTATAAAAACTGCAAATGCTTGGCTGGTTAGCTCATACCATGATTTTCCGCTGCTGGGATCAATTGTTGTATGTAACGTTTCTATAAAAATCGAATCTGCTTTGCGTAGTAGATCTATAAACTCTTGCTTGACCTCCCCAATGATCCGAACACCTAGCCCTGGCCCAGGAAATGGGTGTCGATAAATAATCGACGATGGCAAATTAAGCTTGATGCCGAGTGTGCGTACCTCGTCTTTGAATAACTTATCTAGTGGTTCGAGTAGTTTTAGATTTAGTGTTTTTGGTAATCCTCCAACGTTATGGTGACTCTTGATCGTATGCGTGCCTTTCTTACTTTTTACGGCTGATTCAATCACATCTGTATATATTGTGCCTTGTGCAAACCATTTTGCGTTTCTCAGCTTGCGTGCCTCGCTCTGGAATACCCTAATAAATTCCGCTCCAATAATTTTGCGTTTATGTTCCGGATCAGTTACACCAGTTAGTTTACTCATAAATGCGTCACTAGCATCAACATGAATTACATTCAGCCCAAGATGCTGGCTAAAAGTCTCTATAACCTGCTCAGTCTCGTTCAGTCGTAGCAAACCATTATCTACAAATATACAGGTCAACTGCTCACCGATTGCACGGTGCAGTAATGCTGCTGCAACCGATGAATCAACGCCACCAGACAATCCCAGGATGACTTGCTCGTTACAAACCTGAGCACGGATCTGCTCTACTGCATCAGTGAGATAGCACCCTATTTCCCAATCTGGATTTGCTCCACATAATTCAAGCACAAACCGGTTGAGTATGTCACGTCCCTTAGTCGTATGCGTAACTTCCGGATGCCATTGCAACCCATAAAACCGCCGATCTTCATCGGCTATAGCCGCAATCGGGCATGACTCGTTCGATGCTATTAATTTAAAATTGGGTGGCATTATAACCACCTTGTCACCGTGACTCATCCAAACATTTTGTATACTATGCCCTTGTAGTGTTCTTGAATCCTCAAGCCCCTCCAGTAGCCTCGTATGATTACATAGATGTACCTCAGCATAGCCGAACTCGCGTATATGACAGCGATCGACTTTTCCACCAAGTTGCAACGCCATTGCCTGCATGCCGTAACAAATGCCTAATACCGGCACACCTAAGTTGAAAACAGCTTGTGGAATAGATGGCATATCTACGTCAGTAACTGAACTGGGTCCACCAGATAAAATAACGCCATGTGCCCCAAATTTTCGCACAAACGCATCATCTATATCATAGGGATGAACCTCAGCGTATACATGAGCCTCACGCACACGCCGGGCAATTAACTGTGTAAACTGAGAGCCAAAGTCAAGAATTAGGATTTTATCGTGCATAGAAACAGGTAAATCTTTATGGAATCAAATTAGCGGCTTGATCTACAACAGAAGTTCTAGATGATGAAGGAGAGCATGCAAATCGCCAAAAGAAACCATATGAGTATGCCCCATAAGCTTATAGTGCGTATAACAATTAACATAAATCATACGATTAGCTCATCATAAATAGTTGTGTAACAAGACTTTTCGTAAGTTACGCTTAATCAATATGATAGTTTGGTGCTTCTTTTGTAATCTGCACGTGATGTACATGCGATTCACGAACGCCTGCCGCTGTTATTTCGACAAACTCAGCCTTCTCATGTAACTCCTGAATAGTTCTGCAACCACAATAGCCCATGCTCGCACGCAATCCACCGATTAATTGGAACAGGATCGCGTTTACACTGCCTTTATATGCGACACGGCCTTCAATTCCTTCCGGTACTAGTTTATCAACATTAGTTGAATTACTTTCTTGAAAGTAGCGATCTGCAGAACCATCTTGCATGGCACCAACTGACCCCATCCCACGATACAATTTATATTGACGTCCCTGAAATAGAAATACGTCACCAGGCGATTCCTCAGTGCCAGCTAGCATACTACCCATCATTACAGCATCAGCGCCGGCGGCTAACACCTTTGATACATCTCCAGAGTAACGTATACCACCGTCTGAAATCACGGGCACGCCACTACCCCGCAATGCATTAGCGACGTTTGCGGTTGCAGTAATTTGAGGCACGCCGACTCCTGAGATAATCCGCGTTGTACAGATTGAACCTGGACCGATGCCGACCTTTACAGCATCGGCACCATGCTCGACTAATGCTTTGGCTGCTTCATTAGTCGCAATATTTCCACCAATTACATCGATATGAGGAAAATTTTGCTTGACCCATCGCACCTGTTTTAGAACGCTCTGACTATGCCCATGAGCAGTATCAACGACGATCACATCTACACCTGCTGCTGCTAGTGTTTCGACACGCTCCGCATTTTTGGGACCAACGCTAATAGCTGCCCCAACACGCAGCTTCCCTTGCTCGTCTTTGCAGGCATCCGGATGCTCAGTTGCTTTTGTAATATCTTTAACTGTTATCAACCCACGTAGTTCAAACGTATCATTAACGACTAAAACACGCTCTAGGCGATGGCGATGCATAAGTGCTTTAGCTTGAGCAAGCACTGTTCCCTCTCTAACAGTGACCAGCTTCTCACGAGGGGTCATAATTGTCTTTACTGACTCATTTAGCCGCTCCTCAAAACGTAGATCACGGTTTGTTATAATCCCGATAAGTTTTGTGCCATCGACAACCGGAAAGCCTGAAATTCCATGCTGGTGTGACAGTGCAATCACGCTGTAAACTTTCATGTCGGGGGGCACGGTGATTGGATCTCGTAATACGCCAGACTCGAAGCGCTTGACCTTCGCTACTTCACGCGCCTGTGCAGCAGGTGTTAGGTTCTTGTGCACGATTCCTATTCCACCTTGCTGCGCCATAGCAATCGCAAGCCGCCCTTCGGATACCGTATCCATAGCCGCTGAAATTAGCGGTATATTTAGTGATATATTCCGGGTGAGGTTAGTTTTGAGGGTAGTATCACGCGGCAGTACGTTCGAGTATGCCGGTACGAGAAGCACGTCGTCGAATGTGAGTGCTTTTTTAATAAGACGCATGAAAAATCCTATGGGCACAAAATCAGATTATACTAATAGTCTTCCTAATTCTCCCTGATAAAACAGTTAGTTACAAAAATAAGTTCTTATTTTTAGCTAGTGCTAACGCAGGCATAATTTTAATTACAGACTTCTATGTATCTAACAAGAAGACATCCTTGCTTACAATATAGAAAACGTTCTAGATTAGAATTGAGGAATCTTATAGTTGACTGGAGCTATAGGTTGCTAATTCTTACAAGAAGTAGAGCTAGATTTTAGTTCGCTCATTATTAAGTAAACTATTAAACAGTTTCCTATTTTTTGCCTAAATTTACACTATTCATAGTTTAATTATGTGCTCTTGATTTAATTAATTATGTCTGTTGATAGAAATATTACTTAACCACCTGCGCTTTATTCTAAAATAACTAAAGAATTACACTAAGCGAAACTGGTGCTAATTAATTTAATTAATTGCTAAGCTAGCGCAGCTCGTACTTGAAACTAGCTATGCATTAACTACCGCAATATTTAATCAAATTCTAGGATTTAAATCTAGAACTAAATAAGTATTAATCACGCTAACAGGCTCGCTCTGTTAGCGTGCAGCATGTTTTAGAAGCCTTGCTTTTTCGCGTTTCCAGTCGCGTTTTTTTTCAGTTTCTCGCTTATCATGTAGTTTCTTACCCCGGGCTAGACCAATTTCGCACTTAATGCGATTATTCTTATAATGGAAGTTAAGTGGTACTAGTGTGTAGCCACGCCGTTCTACCTTACCAATTAATCTACGAATTTCATCGGTCTTAAGGAGCAACTTTCGGGTCCGTACGGGATCTACGTGCAGGTGTGTAGAAGCTGTATGCAAGGGGCTGATATGTGTACCAATAAGAAATAATTCACTATTATGTATAACAACATAGCCTTCTTTTATATGGCCACGCTGTGCTCGTAGTGCTTTAACCTCCCAGCCTTCAAGAACAAGCCCCGCTTCGTAGCGTTCTTCTATAAGATAATCAAAGAATGCTTTCTTATTGTTAATAAGACTCATGAATAAGTAAAACTAACTTAGAAAAATTTTAATTTTTGAGAAGCAACCCACTATCGTTAAAGTTTGAGTCGTGTCCACAAAATATGCTCATTAGGTTTATCGCAATATGCATGGCACTACTAGCCTCTTCTTCAACTCCCCTTTGTGGCAGAAGTTTTTACCTTAGGGCAACAGTGTCGAGATCAAAACTCGGGATAAGATAAGCATAGAAGTGTGGATTGATATAGAGTTTAAGAAAAATTATTGAAAAGATTCAATAGCTACTGGAGCTTTATACAACTAGAAGACAATGCGTGTAAGATCAAGTTTGCATTACAGCATATGTTTTCTAATTCTATTTTAGAGAAACTAATTAGGCCAATGTTTAATCATATTATAAATACATTCGTCGAGTTATTCATTAGGCGAATAGAAGAACACTATGGAAGGCATTAATGTGGAGACACCTATCTACAGGGCTGAGGCTATGATCACAGTACAAGTTTGTTATGCACTTCCGGACGCTCAAACGCTTATTGATTTGAAACTACCGGCCGGCACTGCGCTGCAGGATGCTATCCTGGCTAGCAGGATCCCTACAATGTATCCACAGATTAATTTAGATCAGCAGCGTGTTGGGGTATTTGGATGTATACGTTCACTAGACTCAACGCTTAAGAATGGTGATCGCGTTGAAATATATAGACCATTAATAGTCGACTCTAAGTCTGAAAGTTCACCCCAAGTACAAAAACAGCGTACGAAAGACCTATTATAGAATATACCTTGCATAATACATGCCTATCGGCGTTGATCTGCGCGTTAGTTTACTAAAATTAACAGCTTTTATCTGATCTAGAAAAAATGATATAAACTTTAGCTTATTTTAGGTTTTGAAAACAACCACTCTATAGGAGCACTAATTTAAATATTAGTGGTTTATATAATTCAGTATAGATTTTATATCTAACTCCTAATGTTCTAAGCATTAGCTTGGTCAAACAGTTTGACGGCGCTTCTAGAAAGAAAGCAATATCTATCTAGAAATAAAGCGACACCTTAGATGTCGCTTTATTTTTTATAAGTTATTAGTTTTTAAATAATACTACTGTCTTACATATTTAATAAAGCTCTTTGTTCAGACAGATTTAAACGAATTAAGCACTTACAGCGGCTTAATGTTTGCGGCTTGCAATCCTTTAGGGCCCCGCTTCACTTGATAGCTAACACGCTGGTTTTCAACTAGCGTTTTAAATCCTTCTTCAGTAATTTCAGAAAAATGTGCGAAAAGGTCTTCGCCACCTGAATCCGGTGTGATAAAACCAAAGCCTTTGCTGTCGTTGAACCACTTAACAATACCAGTATCCATAAACAAATCCATCAAAAAAATATTTCCCGCTTGGGGCGGCAGTACGGAAGCGATCAAGAGGGAGAAAACAATGAGCGTACTGTGTAAGGTCGCGGACAGACGATGAACAGAAATCAGACATCTTGAAAACTCCGTCTACCCACTATATGCGATATAGCTAATATGGTCAAATGTTTTCGTTCATAATTGCGCTTGACAGGATACTGTCCCAATAATAGCTAGGACAATAAAATGTCCTAGCCCCCCCCTAAAACACAACAGTAAAAATACTAGTCTGGTCTGATTTAGATTTACTGTATATGATAAACTCCAGAGATTAAGCGCTTCTATGACATACATAATCAAGTAAAACTTGCCAAGTTTAGACGCATTTGATTAATATAGAGACAGAAAACCTACATCTGTTAGATAAAAATATAAAAATTTTCCTAAAACGCTATTAGCCAAAGCAGTTCTACATTACCACTCGCACTAGATCAATCGCTTACCTAACTTTCCTAATACTTAGAAATTTACTTCATATAAGAAAATTTATGACCAGAAGAAAGTCTGTCATTCAGTCTAGATACACCATGCTTTATGACGAAATATTTTCTTCGCTATAAAGCATGGATTCGTATGTATTTTAATACTCGAATTACTATGACATTACTTGCACCTATTCATTCGGGCTTTGTAGGCTATAGCGCGATGCATACTGTCTGTATAGATAACTATATATAGAGTATCAACGTAAGCCATATATAAACTCAGGAACCTTATGTGAGTATTTCTGAAGATTATTGCTGTGACTTAGTCAGCCATTGAATAGGAGATGACTCCCGGCCTGTCGCACCTAGTCGATCAATCAGCTCGCGGTCTCGATGAGGAGTAGGATTAGGAGCAGTCAATAATTTTTCACCAATGAATACCGAACCAGCACCGGCGAATAGGCATAGCGCCTGAAGCTCGTCGCTCATATGCTCTCGGCCTGCCGAGAGCCGTATTATAGACATCGGCATTACAATACGTGCTACCGATATCGTGCGGACGAACTCTAGTCTATCTATATCGTGCTCGTGCGCTAGCCGAGCGCCTTCGACTCGAATAAGGGAATTGACTGGTACGGACTCCGGGTGTTCTGACAAATTAGCTAGTGTTTGTAACATACCAACCCGATCCTCGCGAGATTCTCCCATACCAACAATACCGCCACAGCAAACTTTTAGGCCCGCATTGCGCACGTGCTCGAGTGTATCAAGTCGCTCTTGCAATGTACGTGTTGTAGTCAAAGATGAATAGTATTCAGGGCTAGTGTCGATATTATGGTTGTAATAATCTAAGCCTGAATCAGCTAGGCGCTGAGCTTGTGTAGCGGTTAACATACCAAGTGTTACGCAGGTCTCTAGGCCAAGAGCTTTCACGCCCTCTACCATCGTGCAGACTCGCTCTAGATCACGCTCTCGGGGGCTGCGCCATGCAGCACCCATACAAAAACGCTGTACGCCAGTAGACTTTGCCTGCTTAGCGGCCTGTAGCACAGCGTCCACGCTCATCAATGCACTCGCTTTTAGATCAGTCTCAGCATGGACTGATTGACTGCAGTAGCCACAGTCTTCTGGGCATCCACCCGTCTTGATAGACAACAATTGTGAGATTTGTAAGCCGCGGCCAGCATGATAGTGTCGCTGAATAGTATGTGCACGATACAGCAGGTCATCAAATGGCAAATCGAATAGCACCGAAATTTGCTCGCGTGTCCAGTCGTGCCGAACCGGCGCTGTGTAGTCGCCGGACAGACTGGAGGAATGAGCCGACAATTCTATTGTCTTAGTCGACATATCAGATACTCCTATGCAGATGTAAGGGGGGGCAAACGGTCTGGCGGCTACGAATAGGTGCGATAGGCACCACTGCCTCGTCGTGGGCAAGGCAGTGTCGAGTATGTAAATTATTTATTGAGTTCCAAAGTTTATACCTAAATAATTTTTTGAATTATAACAGAAGTGACGTTAGCCTACCTACTATTTAAAATAGATAATCTTCTAAAAATAGAAATTGATTAATTTGATATACAAAACAGCACACCTACCCAAACATCTAGACATTTTATCTTTATGATTTTGGAGTAGCTATATATAAAATTTTAAAGATAAATATTATGGGCCTAGACTAATTAGCTATCTTAATGCCAGTATATAACACGCTAGAGCAAGTAGATATAAACTATACCCAGACTATACGCATTACTTAAATGATCATTTATCAAGTTAGAGAGCTCATATTTAATACCTGGCTAGTTATACTGAGATCTCGAACGAGATATTTTTTAAAAAAGCGTGACAGTTTACTTATTTTATAAGTGTGAATATCTCACTGCATAAAGCATGTAATCTATGCAGATTACTCCCCTTTTTTAAAAAATTTCCGTTCTAGCACAGGAACTCGAGTGTTAAAGCGTTAGTATACATCTCTAGTTATACAACGTATCAGGTCAATAAGATTAGCATACATACGACGCGAATAATCGGATAGCGTATCTAGAGTAATTTAGCGCTACTACACTACTAAGTAGTAAAGAATTAGAGTAGTATCTCCGCGCTTGTGCGCTATAATTACTGCTCGCGGTCTTCTCAAGGAGAGAAACTCAATTAAGTAACTAGCGAAATTATAGCCACTAGCTGTAGCTACTCAAAGCCTTTTACGCAGATACCTTAAAAGGTCCATAGGTGATATAAAACTGTTCGATAGATATTGTTCTTCAAATATAAAGAGCTCCCAGTAATCAGAGCAATAAGGGTTACAGTAAACCTTCTATGTATGTTGTTTATAAGATTAACGTATAATAAATAACTTTTATTCAGTAGGTAATGTCTATATATAGGCCAAAAATATAAAACCCGTGCTTACAAAAGTAAATTCATTCATTAGTAATCACCCGCCTACTATAAAGTCTTGTTCGACGAAATGTTTAGATTGGGTCATTTTTAACTGCATAAATCCATAATTTTCTAGTTAAAGAGCAATATTACTGATAACTTTAGAGAAAATTAAATATTGCGTGTTTTTATAAAATTGAAAGAGTGTTTTAATCTAAAGAAATAAAATTTATGCGTTGCAAAGAAAATACGTTTATAAATATTCTCTTATTTATGAGTACTTATACAATACATTGATTAACTTCACTAGTTTTCTCTTTTTTGAAAGAAAAGTATTATTTAACGGATATATCATGCGTGCGACGACTTCAGTCGTATTTAATATAACATCTACTGTCAAGTAGATACACAGTATGTCACGATTGAATACTGTATTTACAGTTTTTTAAAAATTATTATGATTAATTCAGATTTGCTTTTTAGCATTGTATTTTTGAGCACAATATTAGTGTATACAAAACTTGTTGCTTTGGTTTAGTCGGCTGTCAACACATAATGCAGTAATTTCTTATTAAATTTATTGCGCTTCTTTTCAGAACAGTTTTTTAATTAGCTTACCCTCGAAATTGCGTGCGCTTTCACAGTACTACGTTCTAGTTGACATATTCCCCGATTTATCCTGGTTACTTTTAGTTAATTCATTAATATAAATTAGGATTCCTTAAACTTTGAGCGTAACGGCATGCCACTTCGTCAGATCAATAGCGGCGCCAAGTAACTTGTGACTCGCATCCCTATGATATAGTATTGTCTTACGTTTATTATTTATCAACAAAGCTTTCTTACATTGTTAAGAGAGCTTTTACCGTATTCTTATGCTTTATGCATACGCCAGCAATGCCGCTGTTCAGCTAGTAGGCTATTCCGAGGTTCCGAAATTAACTTCAAAAGTTTGAGCCGCAAAATAGTCTGAAAAAGTTAGCTGACGTGCTAGATCCGAGTTGTGCTATGTCTATATTGCGCAGCAACGCGATAAAACGTCCAATATGACTGACGTGTGCAGGTTCATTAAGCTTGCCCCGGTACGGTACCGGGGTTAGGTAAGGCGAATCTGTTTCGATTAATAAATGTTCGAGCGGTACTTTTTGAGCGACCTCCTGGATTTGTGTCGCATTCTTAAATGTCACAATACCTGATATTGAAATAAAAAAATTTAGTTCTAGCGCCGCCTGTGCAATATCCCATGTCTCGGTAAAGCAATGTATGACTCCGCCGACTGCAGCAGCGCCTTCTTCCCGCATAATTCGAAGCGTATCCTGTGCCGCAGAACGCGTGTGAATAATCAATGGCTTACCAGAAGCGAGCGCCGCCTGGATGTGCGTGCGAAACCGCTTCTGCTGCCATGCTAAAGCGTCTAGTGTTTTTCCTTTGAAAGAGTAGTAGTCTAATCCAGTTTCGCCGATCGCAATAACTTTTGGGTCCTGTGCAAGCGAGACTAATTCAGTAACATCCGGGTCACGCGCATGCTCATAACCCGGATGTACGCCGACTGATGCAAATATATGTGGATATGTATGAGCGATCTCTAAAACGGAAGGGAATGTCTCGAGATCGACGCTAACGCATAATGCATGCGTTACTGCATTGACGCGCATCTGCTCGAGTATGTCTGGCAGACGTTGGATCATGCCATTAAAATTGATGTGGCAATGTGAATCGATAAACATCGGTACTTTTTAGGGGCGGCGCACTGTTTGGACGGGCCTTTATAAGAAGGCTATAGACGACGCTCAATAGTAAATATATTTAACGAGCCTAATAATAAGTTGGTATCGCGTCTACGTAAACTAATTCTAGTCATTACGTCTATAACGATAGCAAAATAAGCATAGATAGCACTAATTTCTACCGGGCTTTATGCTAACTATGGATGCTGATAGATAAAATCTTATTACACTAACTTAGTTAAATAAAATCGGTAAATTTTAGCTACCTATACTATTAACAGATTTACTATATGCTGAAAAACGATGGAGTACTTACATCATTATTTACCCCTGAAGAGGCCTCTATAATGAATAAATAACCCCTCAAAAACTAGCCGATTATTCAGCGAATGTTGCTCTACAGCTCGTTGTTGTGTAATCCGCTTTAAACACTGAGCAACTCGAAAGGGCGCGGCATTTTGTGAAATGTTCTTAAGTGCATTCCGGTGCGATAGGAAGTAACGCGGCTCTCCACTCATCTGTGTAGCTAGCAGGTCATAAACCCAGCGTTGTAACCAGCCGAGAACCAACGGCATGGGCGCTGTCTGTAACGTTTCGCAGAAAGAAAAGGGTGCGCAATTTTTTCCAGAAGAAAGCTGTTCCAATATACACTGTTTAAGCGGTGCATACCCGTCGCGAGCAATAGTTAATGCGGCTAATGGCGCACCACCAGCTTCTGCGAGAGTTAAAGCCGGATCGGTAATGGATTTGCTACCAAGCCAAGCTAAAGCACTCTCCACATTTGGCATTGCTAATGGCCATTGTCTACATCGACTTACAATAGTCAGCGGCAAACGCTTAACGTCTGTACTTACAAGCAGGAACAACACGCCGGAAGGTGGCTCCTCAAGAGTTTTAAGTAGTGCGTTAGCCGCCACCATGTTTAGTGCCTCAGCTGGGGATAATATGACTATGCGCCGCGCGCCACGGTGGGAGCTAATTCCACAGAAATCGAGTAGTTCCCTAATCTGCTCAATTTTAATTTCCTTACTTAGTGACTTGAATTTCTTGCTATTCGCGCTCACGGCGGTGTCTATTGGGGGGTAGTTATTAGAATTCTTATCGGTACTTACTTTCAGCGGCGTGTTCTCAGGGCAGATAAACCTAAAATCAGGGTGGGTGCGTTGTAAGAACCAAGTACATGCAAGGCACCCCCCACAGGCACATGCATCAGCGCGAGGCCGATCACATAATAAACTCTGGGCAAGCTCACAAGCAAAATTTGTTTTTCCGATGCCAGTTGGGCCGTACAGTAATAATGCGTGGATCCAATATTCTCGAAGAACTTGAATACGCTCCCAGTCATCGTATTGCCATGGATATAACATCTTTATTAATTAAATAGTCATCAGGATAACTTCAAGCTGTTCTCGCACTTTGGCAATCGAATCTACCGCATTGATAATCGCAAACCGCTCTGGTGCCTGCGCAGTTCGACGCAGGTATTCGGCACGAGTACGTGCGAAGAACTCGTCTGATTTTCTCTCAAACTTATCGGGTATACGCGCCCCACTTCGCCTTGAATAAGCAATTTTAGTTGGCAGATCGAATAATACTGTGCAATCTGGCTGCAGTTCTCCTTGTACCCATTTCTCGAGCACTTGCAACTTATCGATCGATACTCCGTGTCCGCCACCCTGGTAAGCAAACGTCGAATCCGTGAAGCGATCAGATAACACCCAATCACCACGAGTAAGCGCAGGCTCAATTAACGTAGCAATATGTTCACAACGTATGGCAAACATCAGCAATGCCTCCGTTTCACAGCGCATCTCCTGACGCAATAGGATTTCCCGTAGCATGTTTCCTAGCGGTGTTCCACCCGGCTCAGATGTAACAATAACACGCGCGCCTTGCTGAGCTGCGCGCTCGGCAAGGCGATCGCAAAACCACTGTAGGTGGGTTGTCTTTCCAACGCCATCGATTCCTTCGAGCGTAATAAATTTTCCGCGCGGTCGAACTCCATTTAGCCGACTAATCATAGTATTAGTCATATCACTGTCCTCTGATATATTTATTCACAGCTTTATTATGATCGATGAGGTTATCTGAAAAATAAGTACCACCATCCCCGCGCGCTACGAAGTATAGGGCTGCGCTAGAAGCGGCACTGCATGCTGCTTCTAGCGCAGCCCTGCCTGGCAAGGCGATCGGGGTGGGCGGAAGGCCAATACGCATATAAGTATTGTATAGAGTGTCAGTTTTCAAGCTCTTCTTGCATAATCGACCGGTATATGCTGTATTAAGCCCGTAGATTACAGTCGCATCGCTTTGTAGTGGCATAGATAAACGTAACCGGTTAATAAATACTGTAGCCACCAACGTTCGGTCTTGCGCGCAAGCGGTCTCTTTTTCAACAATCGAAGCTATTTTGAGTGCATCGTAAGGTGTTACATAGGGTAACTTTAGCGCGCGCCCTTCCCATGCCTGCTGCATACGGAAATGCATTAAATAGTACGCACGCCGATAAATGTCTAAGTCGCTAGTATTGTGTTCAAAGAAGTAGGTATCAGGAAAAAATAGGCCCTCAGGCTCTTGCACGGGCGTGCCTTGCATCGATAGTATATAGGTTGCTTTATGTTGATCGCTAGGCGAGATATCAGCTAAAATTACCCGCATTAACTGCGCGTCACTAAGCATCATGGAATCATGACGTAATCCTGGGTTCATATTAATCTCGTCGCGCATGCGGCGAAAAGTCCAACCCTCGATAATTGTGATGGCGCATTGGTGTGTGTCCCCGCGCGCTAGCTTCTGAAGCACATCATATGGTGTGATATTAGACGGGAATATGTAGCAGCCAGCCTTCAATTTTAAAGACATGCCTAGCACACGGGTCATGAATATAAATAAGTGTTGTTCAATCGGCACACCGCTACATCGCAGTTGAAAGGCGATGCTTCGCAAACTACTGCGAGGCTTGATCATTACATTAAGCGGCAGAGTTGTACTCTGAATAGGTGTTCTAGCCCAATACCAGACGGCGCTACACGCCATGACAATACTGAATACAGCGATCGCTGACGTAGCAAACAGTACTTTCTTAAAAGCGAACATACGAAATAGGGTTGAGCAAGATCTTTAATAGAATACTAATTTACCCAAGCCAAAGTTAGCATGGACTATGTAGTTTGAATATGAATACATCTTCTGAATCTATCAAACCAACTGATTGTGATGTTGAATATGCCCCCACTAATTTTTCCGCGCTATATGCCCCACGGGGCGTTTACATGATGCTAAATCAATTCGGCGTGATAGATGTACACGGAAGCGATGCAGTAAGTTTCTTGCATCGTCAATTAACTAATAATATTCAAACACTCGAAGCAGATAATGTTCGGTTAGCTGGATTTTGCTCGCTCAAAGGCCGACTACTTGCTACTTTTCTAGTTTGGCGTGTTGGAAATATAGTACGGATGCTGGTTTCCGAAGATTTGGTCGAGTTGATTCAAAAGCGATTATCAATGTTCATATTGCGAGAAAAAGTGCAATTAATCAACGCTACTAACAGCCTTGCTGTAGTCGGATTTTCTGGCGATGTTTGTGCCACGCTATCACAATGCTTCGAAATATTACCTAATGGCGTGAACGTTAAGATCGATACCCCTTTCGGGGAATTAATCCGCGTGATAGATGCAAATAGATTGCCACGTTTCCTGTGGGTTGGTCCGAGGAGCGCAATTGAAGAAAGACTTACTGCATTAAATACAACGCATCAAGTCCAACAGGCTGATTCTGTGCTGTGGGACTGGCTTGATATCCGCGCAGGCATACCACGTGTGAGTGCTGTAACAAGCAATCGGTTTGTGCCGCAAATGATCAATTTTGAGCTTATCGGCGGTGTTAACTTTCATAAAGGCTGCTATCCGGGGCAAGAAGTTGTCGCTCGCTCTCAGTATCGCGGCACAATTAAGCGCCGCACAGTGCTAGCGCACTCTACGCATGCACACATTGGCGCCGAAGTGTTTCATTCGGAGAACCCTATCTATCCATGCGGGATAGTCGTCAATAGTGCTACAGCAGCAGAGGGTGGTGTTGATTGTTTAGTCCAGCTCAAGCTAGATACACTCGATACAGGCTCAATCCACGTTGGGTCACCGCGAGGTCCAATGTTAGAGTTTTCTATTATTAACACACCTGTTTCGGCACAAAGATTGAAGTAGAGAATTCATTTCAGCACACTGATCAATTCTTGATAAAGTCTTTATAAAGAATACGGATCGCGTGTGGCATACTGCGTATCTGCTGGGTACAATGCAAGTCTGTAATGAACACTAGATTCGCGTGCTCAACAAGATAGCTATATGGTGACCAGCATGCTGCTACAGCAACCAACTTTACTGCGTTACAATTTAGTCTGAACTAAACTATTTTTTGCTAAAGCCTAACATCAATGAAGCTCCTGTTTCATCTACTAACAATTGTACTTTTCTTTGTCTCATTCAAGGTCTGGGGTATGTATATCGCTACTAATGTAGCGATAGCTACTGTGCTAATACAAGTAATATGGTCGGCATTTCGCCATCGGCACGTTAATCTAATGCTATGGGTAAGCCTAGCGCTCGTTACCGTATTCGGTGGTGCAACCCTAATACTACATGACGATGTGTTTATCAAATGGAAAACAACCCTACTATACTGGGCGTTCTCATTAGCAATTCTGTTTTCACAATTTGTACTACGCAAGAATCTGATTCGGGAAGCCCTGAATATACACGTTAAGCTACCCCCTTTACTCTGGGCTAAACTCAATGTTGCCTGGGCCCTCTTTTTTATGGTGTTAGGTATTGCTAACCTGTGGGTTGCACATCATTATTCTAATAATACCTGGGTCAATTTTAAGTTGTTTGGCACAACTGGAATGATTCTTATATTCATCGTTATGCAAAGTCTATGGTTTGCTAGACATTTGAAGGAAAAATAAACTAATGAATAATGTATTTTTAACCGCTTCGGCTGAGCATCGCATCAAGCTAATCCGTGAACGTCTTTGCGCTTCTCTATCGCCGTTTACACTAGAAATCCACGATAACAGTACAGAACATACTAGCCATACTGGCGCTGCCGCCGGTAGTCACTATGCAATAACCATCGTTTCGGCCACGTTTGACGGTCATACGCGGGTAGCTCGGCACCGGTTAGTGTACGATGCGCTCTTAGATGCGATGAAGAACGGTATTCACGCGCTCTCAATCAGGGCATATACGCCCAAAGAATTTTATTCTTAATAGTTTCAGGGAAGCCTCTGCTTCTAATAAACTCGCCCAAACTTCAGTTTCTTACCCGAAAAGAACTAGTTAGTCACGAGTTACTAATATAAGAGCACTTCAATGTAGTACCGTAAAACAGTCAAAATAAAAGTTCAAATTTTTCTACTCGGAAAAGTGTCATAATCTGCGCACGGATTAAGAATTTCCTGAGAAAGAAGAGGCTAAGATTCCGTAGAAATTAAAACCATACTATACGCTAGAAAGAAGCTAAACTTATATTACATTCTTATTTTGCATAAGCAGTATGAAAAATATAATCTCTTAATCTCCAAGAGCTTAAGAAGTAATAGATCTGAATCTAAACTCAGCCAAAAAGTAGGGGGTTATAATCCAGGCCAAACCCACTCTTAATAAGCAGTAAGGCAAACAGTTTAACTAGTACGATGTCGTTCATGTGTTTCGACGACTTCGAGCAATACTGCTATTGCAAGTCATTTAATCTAAATTACCAATAGACTAGTAACTTTTCATGAAAGTCGCCGAAAAATTTACTGTAAGAGTATACAATACGAAATTTAATACTAAAAGTAGACTGTTCATTAACCTCCAACATGGAATATAGACTTTCCTAGAAAGGGCTATCTGCTAACCAATATTAAACGGAATCTTAGCAAGTGACCCTAACAGATTAACCGATCCAGCGACGCGCGTTACGGTATAGCTGAAGCCACGGGCTTGGCTCACCCCATTCCTTAGGGTGCCAGCTCATTTGTACTGTTCTATGCACGCGTTCGGTATGAGGCATAAGAATAGTAAATCGCCCATCCGGTGTGGTTACCGATGTAATACCCTGTGGCGAGCCATTTGGATTAAATGGGTAGCGCTCAGTTACTACACCATAATGGTCGATATAACGCATCGCAATCTGCACGTTCGATAGATCCCCTTGTTCCGAAAAGTCTGCATAGCCTTCGCCGTGCGCTACCGCAACAGGAAGGCGAGAGTTTTCTAGCCCAGCGAAGAAAATAGATGGCGATTTTTCAATTTGCACGAAAGACAAACGTGCCTCGAATCTTCCAGAGAGGTTACGCCTGAAACGCGGCCAGGCCTGTGCGCCCGGAATCATTGATGCAAGACTACTCATCATCTGGCAACCATTACAGATGCCGAGCGCAAACGTATCGGGACGCTCAAAGAACGAGATAAACATGTCTGACAACCGCTCATTAAAGCGAATCGTCTTCGCCCAGCCCTCGCCAGCACCTAACACGTCGCCATAAGAGAACCCCCCGCATGCCACCACACCAGAAAATTGCGCTAGATCGATATGACCTTCGATCAGATCGGTCATATGTACATCGTAAGGATCGAAGCCAGCTCGAGCGAACGCGTAAGAAGTTTCTAGATGTGAGTTCACGCCTTGTTCGCGCAGGATAGCGAGCCGTGGCAGCGGCTTGTTGCTCGAAATAAACGGCGCTGCTACGTCTTTCTGCGGATCAAATGTTAGATACGGCACAATGCCCGGATCTAAGACATCGCTTAATGCCTCATATTCTGAATCCGCACACGCGGGATTGTCTCTCAGCCGCGAAATGCGCCAACCGACTTCGCTCCAGATCCGATGTAGATCAGTGCGAGGCATATCATAGATCTTTTTTGCATCACGATAAATCTCAATCACATCATGCTTGTTCAGCGTTCCAATTACATGACTCGCGCTCGACAGACCAAATTCGCGCAGTGTCCCTAGAGCCTTATCGCGGTCGACGGTACGCACTTGCAGCACTGCACCCAGCTCTTCGCAGAATAACGAGCGCAGCGTTAGGTCATTGCGCCGGGCAGCTATCTGTTGCGTCCAGTCCTTTACATCACCATAGTCGAACTCATGCTTTTGCTCGAGCGTGAGTATATCTACGTTCAATGAGACGCCAATATGACCGGCAAAGGCCATCTCTACTACCGTTACAAATAAGCCACCGTCAGAGCGATCATGATACGCAAGTAGTTGATCATTGCGATTAAGCTCTTGAATCGCAGCAAAGAAAGATTTCAAGTCTTGTATATCTTCCACATCTGGTACACTATCACCAACCTGTTGCGTGACCTGTGCAAGGATACTACCCCCAAGACGGTTGCAACCACGACCTAAATCAATTAGAATTAATATCGAATCACCAGCATCAGAGCGTAACTGAGGGGTAAGATGGGCACGTACGTCTTCCACTGGAGCAAATGCAGAAATAATAAGTGATATTGGTGCATAAACTTCCTTATCGATGCCATCTTCATGCCACTGCGTTCGCATTGACAGAGAATCTTTTCCAACTGGAATATCAATACCTAGCGCCGGACATAACTCCATACTAATTGCCTTGACAGTGTCAAACAAATCCGCATCTTCTCCGTCACTACCGCACGCAGCCATCCAGTTAGCTGATAGTTTTATATGATTTAATGACTCGATCGGAGCAGAAGCAATATTTGTAATAGCTTCGCCAACAGCCATACGTCCTGAAGCTGGAGCATTAATCACTGCAAGCGGGGCACGCTCTGCCATTGTCATTGCTTCGCCACGAAAACCCTCGTAGTCCATCGAGGTAATTGCGCAATCAGATACCGGAACCTGCCATGGGCCAACCATTTGGTCGCGGACTGATAGTCCACCAACTGTTCGGTCGCTGATCTTGATTAAGAAAGATTTACTAGCAACAGTCGGATGCCTCAGTATCTTCATAGACATATCTGATAGAGTCAAGTCAGTTAGCTCTACCGGCATGAACGCGCGATGCGCACGCGTAACATCAAAATGCATCCGCGGCGTTTTGCAAAGTAGAACGTCTATTGGTATATCGATAGGAGTATGTGCGGGATGATTAACATCGGTTACGGAATTATCAATTAATTGTAACTGGCGTGTGTCCGTAGCAACACCAATCACTGCCATAGGGCAGCGTTCGCGGCGGCAGATTGTCTCAAACGTAGGCAAATCGTGAGCTGCAATCGCAATGACATATCTCTCCTGCGCTTCGTTCGACCAGATCTCGAGCGGCGATAACCCACTTTCTTCGAGGAGTATGCGTCGCAATTCAAATCGCCCCCCCTTACCAGAGTTATTAACGATCTCCGGAAGTGCGTTAGATAAACCACCGGCGCCAACATCATGAATCGACAGAATTGGATTTTCATTTCCACGTTGCCAACACGCATCAATAACTTCCTGTGCACGACGCTGGATCTCAGGATTGCTTCTCTGAACTGAATTAAAATCGAGATCGATAGCGTTGGCTCCTATAGTCATTGAGCTGGCTGCGCTTCCGCCTACGCCAATACGCATACCGGAACCGCCGATTTGTATCAGCAGCGAGCCAGCTGGGATATCGTTTTTATACGTATTCGCATGAGAAATATTACCGATGCCAGCAGCTATCATAATTGGTTTATGATAACCGCGTATGCGCCCACCAATATTCTGTTCATAAACGCGAAAATAGCCACCTAGATTTGGTCGGCCAAACTCATTATTAAATGTAGCGGCACCAAGGGGGGCGTCAATTATAATCTGTAGTGGCGAAGCAATATGCTCAGGCCGGCCATAGCAACCGATGATATTACTGTGAAGCCGCTTAGAAAGCGGCTCCGTAGCATCTCGAGAAGTTTCCCACGGTTCGATTGCATCCGGCAACTCTAGATTGGACACTGAAAAGCCTGTTAAACCGGCTTTTGTACGAGCTCCACGTCCAGTTGCACCCTCATCACGGATTTCGCCGCCAGCACCTGTTGCTGCCCCAGGGAATGGCGAAATCGCAGTCGGGTGATTATGTGTTTCAACTTTGATTAGGATATTCTTCCACTCCTGAACCGATTCATAGCGATGTGTGCTTCCGCTAGAAAACCATTGCTGTGCAAGAGCTCCTTCTATTACCGCCGTGTTGTCTGAATATGCAATAATCGTTCGTTGACCGCTGAGCCGGTGCGTATTTTTAATCATCTGAAACAGTGACAAATTTTGTAGCTGTCCGTCAATTGTCCACTGTGCGTTAAAGATTTTATGTCGGCAATGTTCACTATTAACCTGAGCGAACATCATTAACTCTACATCTGTTGGGTTACGTTTGAGCTTCGTAAACGCCTCGATCAAATAGTCGATCTCTTCGCTATTAAGAGCAAGCCCGAGTTCGCTATTAGCAGTTATTAGCGGAGCTCGTCCTTCATTTATTATATCTACTGTTTGCAACGGCTTTCCGGGTAACACACTAAATAACTGCTGTGCCTCATTACAGGTAGCAACTACGCTTTCAGTCATCCAATCATGTAGTACGAGAGAAACCTGCGCTCGAGCTGCTCCACTCAATGTCTTTTTTGTACTAATCATCCCAGGTAGACCACTCTTAATTATCACCGTATACTCAGTACCGCGTTCAATGCGCTGAATGCAGTCTAATCCACAGCGCTGAGCGATATCTGTAGCTTTCGATGCCCACGGGGAAATTGTACCGATTCGTGGAATCACAAGAAAATTTTCGCCCCTGCGATTAGCAGTTGACGGCTCACCATATTTGAGTAATGCAGTGAGATGTAACCTATCAGTATCGCTAAGCACAGTATGTGCATAAATGAAATGAATATAACGTGCACACAGGTCAGTCACAGTCGGTTCAACCGTTTTTAAAATTTTCAAGAGGCGGTTTTTACGAAATTTAGACAGTGCTGCAGCACCAGGAAAGCACGAGAAATAAGCCATTTGGAATTGCATTGAAGATTACTAATTGACTAGCCGACTAGAGCTTGCTACGCAATTCGCCTCGAAGGCAAATGCTGCGTGTCGGATAAACCGAGCTAAGCGGTGAAAGAATTAGATTGTACTGCGACGTGCATCATTAGACTTATAGATATAGATACTACGTACTACCTATATTGCTTAACGTCTTGAGTAGCTAGTAGCTAACACACTTATGCAATATAGCTAGTAATTTCTATGCTAGAGATGATAATGGACGCATTTTATACAAGCCATGCCATTAAATATACTAAAACTTATAGCACTCTCTTACTTGCTGCTTAAGACAAATCGCTATGTTTTATCAGTAAATATATTGACTAAGAAACGCTGACGGAACGCTTACATTGTACGAATACCGTGTCCTACCTAGTATTTACCTCTAAATTAAGCGCAGTTGAAGAGACAACTTAGGATGTTATCCGCATTGTTATAGTTAATACTGACCCGTTTAAATCTATATAAGAGCTATGTCAGCATAGCTACCAGCGGCTACTTTCTTTTATCACAGAGATAAACATGGTTATGAACCTAAATTCACTTCCCACCTGGTCTGCCCTTACTGCTCACTATGAATCTATCCGCGATTGTCATATGCGAGATTGGTTTGCCTCCGAAAACGATCCGGCTCCTACGCGAGCAGATCGATTTACTATAAATGGTGGTGGGCTCACGCTGGATTTTTCAAAGAATCGTGTAAACGAACAAACGATCGCGTTACTGATTCAGCTCGCTCGAGAAACTAATGTGCAAGCACGACGCGATGAGATGTTCACTGGTGGTATCGTGAATCCAACTGAGCATCGTTCCGCATTACATACTGCTTTACGGACTTCTGACCCGAGTGCGCCATACGCGGCGCAGGTCAAAGCAGGCCGCGCAAAAATGGCAGTCTTTGCTGAACGAGTACGTAATGGGCAATGGATAGGCTACACCGGAAAGCCAATTCAGCACGTCGTTAATATTGGCATTGGAGGCTCAGATCTAGGTCCGAAGATGGTTGTACACGCATTGCATCATCTTAAAAAATCGGATATCCATATACACTACGTGTCTAATATTGACGGTATTGATCTTCAGAACGTACTAGAGCAAATTAATCCAGAACATACATTAGCGATTGTGGTATCAAAAACATTTACAACGTCGGAAACAATGACAAACGCTCATTCATTGCGCGACTGGTTTAGGCGAAGTGGTTGTTCATCAGATCAATTAGCTCAGCATTTTATTGCTGTGTCAGCTAACCTTTCAGAAGTAGTGCGTTTTGGCATTGAGCCCGATAATGTATTCGAGATGTGGGAGTGGGTTGGTGGACGTTATTCACTATGGTCCGCAGTTGGGTTATCAATAATGATTGCGATTGGACCTGAAAAATTCGATCAATTACTTGAAGGCGCCTATCTAATAGATGAGCATTTTCGCTGCGCGCCTTTAGAGCGCAATCTTCCGGTATTACTTGGACTTCTCGGCATTTGGTATCGCAATTTTTTTGGTTTACAAAGTTACGTGATCGCGCCTTATTCTCAGGCGCTGCACTTCTTGCCAGCGTACTTGCAGCAACTAGAAATGGAAAGTAATGGAAAATCCGTAACGCTGGACGGGCGCTTTATTGATTATCCGACATCAGCGGTGGTCTGGGGAGAGCCGGGCACGAATAGCCAGCATGCATTCTTCCAAATGCTACATCAAGGGCCAACAATTGTACCGGTCGACTTCATTGTATCACTAGCGCCCAATCATTCCTTACCTGGTCATCACGAAAAACTGCTAGCGAATTGTTTTGCACAAAGCGAGGCACTGATGCTAGGACGTACAGAGACGGAGGCAGAAAATATCGTCGGGCGTAAGCAGACAGCACTTATACCGCATATAGTTTTCCCCGGAAATCGACCAACAAATACAATCCTACTCAACGAGTTGAATCCACGCTCGCTTGGAGCCCTAATCGCGCTGTATGAGCATAAGACACTCGTACAAGCCGCCATATGGAACATTAATCCATTCGATCAATGGGGTGTCGAACTAGGTAAAATTCTCAGCAAAGTCATTGAGTCAGATTTAATATCGGCGTCATCAGCTGATCTACGAAAACATGATTCATCTACAAGCGCATTAATCGCTCGCGCGCGCGAAGCTATAACTCGCTAAAGGCATCATCATGCTCAGTTGCTCTAAGAAAGCAATGTTTTAACGCAATAAAGTAAGAGTATATCTATAGATTACCAGCATTTTCTAAACACCGCTTACTTCGCTAGAGGCTTAACTTGAAAACCACCTCCCAATTTAACGAGTTAATAATTAATCTCACCAATAGAACTCTGGTAGCAATAAGGACAGAAAATCTGACTATCAGCTAGTATTGGCTCGAATTGCAATAGCGCTGCCGAGAGACATTAAACTTTATACTAGATTAAAGCTAATCTTATTAGACGAACTTGAATTACACTCAATTTTTAACCGATGCTACCATCTTCCAATAACTTAACACTAAGTACTTTAAAGTTCAGACTAGCCGTCACTATAAAATATCCTAAGACCAGTATTGGGAAGCATCTAGTTTACTCCTAGTAAATAGCTATACAGTATCCATATAAAGCTATTAAAAGAATTCTAATAAACATAAGTTGTTATCGAATCGACGTAGCTGGTCTATTTGAAACCGGGCGCACTGCTATCAAACTTTATCTGCGCACTATCTAACTAGTTAGATAGTGCGCAGCACTACTAAATTTCTCTATACACGCTGTAGAGCGTAGTTGTTATACCTATTTATATTAGCATCAGTAATAACTAATGCGTTTTTTAAATTTAAATAATTGCATCGAATGCAATATAATAGTTTTTAACTCGTATTTGTATAAGCATTATTAAATAATAAGTAATTTTAGAATAAAATATGTCTTTTCTACTGCTTATAATATCCTAGCAACTAGAGATTAAGTCTTAGGTTGCTAGGATGCTAATCTGTTAATAGAACTTCTAGTGACAAGATAATTATGTAGCTCGTGTATCTAGGTAAGAATACCGTGCGGCAAGTACTAGTGTGATCGCAGCTGCTATTAGTGGAATAAATGAAAACCAGAGCACTGTTTCCCATCCGAATGTTGCTAGCAGGCTTCCCGATAAGAAAGAGCCGAAGACCATCGTTCCAAATACAATAAAGTCATTAAGCGACTGCACTCGAATACTTTCTTCCGGCTGATGACATTCTAGCACGACGGCGGAAGCGCCAACAAAGCCAAAGTTCCAACCAATACCGAGTAGAATAAGCGTCAGCCAGAAATGACCTACATCTACGCCAAGCAAACCCGTTATAGCCGAAAGCGTGATTAGAATAAGCCCGACCGTAACAACTCGTTGTGCGCCAAATCGCGCAATAAGAGTACCAGTAAAGAAGCCTGGCGCGTACATTGCAATTACATGCCATTGAATGCCAAGATTAGAAGAAACCTGAGACAGACCGCACATTTGCATAGCAAAGGGAGCGGCTGTCATGAGAAAGTTCATCAATAAGTAGGATACGACTGCACAGATCACCGCAGTAATAAATCTGGGTTGACGAAGTATAAGAGCAATCGAACGCCCCTCTGAAAGCCCCTTTTTTATAGGCGATCGTGGAAGGCGAACTCCCTGCAAAAGGAGTGCAGAAAATACGCCCACTACTGCTTGCGCTATAAAAGTCGCTGCGAATGGATAAGGTGCCCACAAGCTCATAGTCCAAATGACAAGTTGAGGTCCAATAATTCCTGCGAAAACCCCCCCCGCCATAACAAACGACAGCGCACGTGAGCGTTGCTCGTCGGGAACACAATCTGCAGCCGCAAAGCGGAAAGAGAGCACAACAGCTGCATAAACACCCCCGAAAAAAGTCGCAACACAAAATAAATAGAATGAACTTAATTTAACAGCCCAGGCTGCAAGCAAGCCAGAAAGCACACCGCACCCAGCACCAATCATAAAAACGGCTCGTCGGCCCCAGCGCTGGACAATAGCTCCAGCCGGCAGTGATGATGCAGCCATTCCGACAACAAAAACCGAAATAGGGAAGGTCGCTAGGGCATGACTAGGTGCGAGCATATTTCCAATAATTGCTCCCGTTGCATATATCACAGTAGAATTAGCACCGGCGAGTGCCTGCGCTATAGTGAGTCTAGCGACATTACTTTTTGCATGAGGGTAAAGATTTTTTGACGACACGTCAGTTATAGTTTCATTGTTGACTTTTAACATAGAATTTATCTTGGCAATTGCGGTCTTGCGTACTCTTCTTATTTTAAGAACCGCACTCTTAATTTTTATAGAGAGCCCAGGCGTCAATACTGAAACCACTAGCGTAATATCAAGCATTAACCAACTATTTATCGAGACTTATTTACTGTGAGTGTTTTCATATCAAATGGCATGCTACCTAAAGCTAATTTTTATACATATTTAAGTATAATATTAGTTTTATAACGAAAAACAACTGTGGGTGCTGAGGGGTTTGAACCCCCGACCTACGCCTTGTAAGGGCGTCGCTCTACCAACTGAGCTAAGCACCCATATTACTATTTGACCCATGCACAGGGTCTAATTCTGTCATATCTTTTAATGCTTTGCCAAGGATTTTCGGTATTTTGGAATACTAATAGTTATACGATTGTTTTATACATTTCCCATGTTATAACAATTGCGACAATATTATAACTGCTTATAGGCTTACAGGATTACGACTTAGTTTAGGTAGTGCGTTAGTTGTACTGTGATATATACACTTATACAGTTTTTCTCAACATTTTTAAGAAAATGACGTTTATCAGTATATCTATATGTACGATATCAAAAAGTTTTTAGTCCACAACTATTTTTCAAGCTAGTTTATAAAAACCCCTATCATACCCAGAGTGCAACAAATTTTCATAAAAAATTCAAAGTTACTTCTGTTGTAGTACTCCAGTGAAACTGGAGCTTACATACAGATTTTAGTGCTTTACAACTTCGGCGGTCGCATCTTTTACCTGACTATCTGCGACTGGAGCAGTCTTAGTATGATCTTCTGGAAGCGCGTCTGGCATACGTACAAGTGCCCATTCTAATACTTTATCAATCCAACGTACTGGCTCAATTTCAATTGAGTTCTTTACCGTATCTGGGATTTCAGCAAGATCTTTTATATTTTCTTCTGGAATTAATACAAGCTTAATACCACCACGATGTGCGGCTAGTAATTTCTCCTTCAGTCCGCCTATCGGTAATACTTCCCCACGTAGTGTAATCTCTCCAGTCATCGCGACATTAGCCCGCACCGGGATGTTAGTTAGCACTGAAATTAGTGCAGTTGTCATCGCAATGCCTGCGGAAGGACCATCTTTCGGCGTTGCACCTTCTGGTACATGTATATGAATGTCTTTTTTCTTGAATACTTCATCCGTAATACCTAGACGACGCGAACGCGAACGCACGACTGAGCGGGCAGCCTCAACAGATTCTTTCATCACATCACCGAGTGAGCCGGTACGAATTACACTGCCTTTACCGGGCATTTGTGCTGCCTCAATTGTTAGCAAATCGCCACCAACCTCTGTCCATGCTAGCCCTGTAACTTGACCGATCTGGTCTTCTTTTGCGGCTAGTCCGAAATCGAACTTCCGTACGCCAAGAAATATATTTAGATTGTCTTTATCGACCCTGATCGCGCTATTTTCTTTCTTTAACAGCAGCATTCTTACAATTTTTCGACATATTTTAGACACTTCGCGCTCAAGCGAACGCACCCCGGCTTCACGGGTATAGTAGCGTACTATATCCCGAATTGCGGCTTCTGTCACCTCGATTTCGCTTTCTCCTAAGCCATTGTTGCGTTTCTGCTTAGGCATTAAGTAGCGCTGTGTAATGTTGACCTTTTCGTCTTCAGTGTAGCCTGACAGGCGGATGACTTCCATTCGATCTAGCAACGGTGCTGGAATCTTGAGTGAATTTGAGGTCGCTACAAACATTACGTCAGATAGATCGACTTCAACTTCGACGTAGTGATCTGAGAATGTATGATTCTGTTCTGGATCGAGCACCTCAAGTAATGCAGATGATGGGTCGCCTCGATAGTCCCTCCCCATTTTATCAATTTCGTCAAGTAAAAACAGTGGATTACGCACTCCTGCTTTTGTCAGACTTTGCAGGATTTTTCCAGGCATTGATCCAATATAAGTTCGACGGTGACCGCGTATCTCACTCTCATCATGTACTCCGCCAAGAGCCATGCGAACAAACTTGCGGTTTGTTGCGCGGGCAATCGATTGTCCAAGTGAAGTTTTACCAACACCAGGAGGACCAACTAGACATAGAATTGGCGCTTTTACTTTATCTACACGTTGCTGGACTGCGAGATACTCTAGGATACGCTCTTTTACTTTTTCAAGACCAAAATGGTCTTCATCTAGTACACTTTCGGCATTTTCTAGATTATTATTAACCTTACTCTTCTTGCGCCAGGGCAAACTAATTAATGTTTCAATATAGTTGCGCACAACTGTAGCTTCGGCAGACATTGGTGACATTAGCTTCAGCTTCTTTAGCTCGGCATCTGCTTTTTTCTTTGCTTCTTTAGGCATACGCGCGGCTGTAATTCTCTTCTCGAGCTCTTCAATATCGACGCCATCTTCCCCCTCTCCAAGCTCTTTTTGTATTGCTTTAACTTGCTCGTTAAGATAATACTCGCGCTGGCTCTTTTCCATCTGGCGCTTCACACGTCCACGGATACGCTTTTCAGCCTGTAAGATATCAATTTCAGACTCAAGCTGCGCAAGTAAGTGTTCTAAGCGCGCAATTACAGGAGATATCTCCAGAATGTTCTGCTTCTGGTGTAGTTTTAGTGGCAGATGCGCAGCAATCGTATCGACAAGACGACCCACTTCATCAATACTGGATAGTGATGTTAAGATTTCAGGAGGAATTTTTTTGTTAAGCTTTACATATTGATCAAATTGTGAAATAATAGCACGGCGTGCCGCTTCAGTCTCTGCGCCGTCAGCGCAGTCTGACTCCAGAAATATTAACTCACATAAGAACATTGCCTCCTGCTCTTTAACAGATATAGTCTTTGCACGCCGCAACCCTTCGACTAGTACTTTCACAGTACCATCTGGTAATTTAAGCATTTGGAGGATATTCGTGACACATCCGACTTCGTAGAGATCTTTTTCAGTCGGCTCGTCCTTCCCAGCAGATTGTTGTGCGACTAGCATGATATGCTTGCCACCTTCCATTGCCACCTCAAGGGCCTTAATCGATTTTGGGCGGCCAACAAATAGAGGTACTACCATGTGCGGGAACACGACTACATCCCGTAGCGGAAGCAGCGGAAAAGTGTGGCATTCAGTCGGAAGAAGTGGGCTTCCTGACATTTTTATCCTTAGTAAAAAGTTAAGTGCGTTCTAAAATTAAGACAATAACGCTTGATTGCAAGCCTTAGGGTGTCAGAAAATATAAAAACTTTTATCTGGATTGTAGTATTCGTAAAAATTTAGAATTGTTTTGCTTTAAATGAGAAAAGCCACTTATCTCACTATAATAAACCTCGAGAAATAGATACATTACTGATTAATTGTTTTCGTATACTTTTTATCTATCTTCATAGATTAAACATGGCTTGCTATTACCATTAATAACATTCTCATCAATAACAATTTTTCTAATTCCTTTAAGGATTGGCAGCTCGTACATAATATCTAGTAATACCTGTTCTAAAATCGAACGTAACCCGCGTGCACCTGCCTTTCGGAGAATTGCTTTTTTCGCGACCGCGCATAGCGCGGTGGGACGAATTTCGAGCTCTACCTGTTCCAGATTAAACAACTTATAATACTGTTTTACCAATGCATTCTTTGGCTCGACTAGAATTTTTATTAACGCAGCTTCGTTAAGCTTGCCCAGCGTTGCAACAACTGGTAAGCGGCCAATAAGTTCTGGAATGAGACCGAATTTTATTAGATCTTCAGGCTCGACATCCTGCAAAACTTCCCCCGCGTCACGATCCTGCTTGCTCTTTAGACTAGCTCCAAAACCAATACCGCTTCTTTCTGTACGGCGTGTGATCATTTTTTCGAGACCATCGAATGCTCCTCCACAAATGAACAAGATATTAGTTGTATCGACCTGTACAAAATCTTGATTCGGATGCTTTCGACCGCCTTGTGGGGGCACAGATGCCATTGTTCCCTCGATTAGCTTAAGTAATGCTTGCTGTACACCTTCACCTGATACGTCACGAGTAATAGACGGGTTATCAGATTTTCGGCTAATCTTATCGATCTCGTCGATATAAACAATTCCATGCTGCGCTTTTTCAACCTCGCCATTACAATTTTGAAGCAATTTCTGAATAATATTCTCAACATCTTCGCCAACATACCCCGCCTCTGTTAGGGTGGTTGCATCCGCGATAACGAATGGAACGTTTAGCACTCTTGCAAGAGTCTGCGCGAGCAAAGTTTTGCCTGAGCCAGTTGGACCAATTAATAGAACATTACTCTTAGAAAGCTCAACGTCGCCTTTTTTATCAAGATGTTTAAGACGCTTATAGTGATTGTACACTGCTACTGCAAGAATTTTCTTCGCCTGTTCCTGCCCGATCACATACTGATCAAGGATTGCACGTATTTCTGGGGGGCTAGGTAAACACGATAGCGTCGTTTTTTTATCACAGCCGGCGGCGGCTTTTTCAGCATGAATAATTTCATTACATAGATCAATACATTCATCACAAATAAAAACTGATGGTCCTGCGATGAGTTTCATGACATCATGCTGACCTTTTTCGCAGAATGAACAATATGGCAGTTTCTCGCCATTCGTAGATTTGTTGTCCGCCATAAATATATAAGCCTCCGGACGCTTTTTCACATCATATGCTGATTAATAACTCGCTATTTCTAAGCCAGTTATAAGCTCTGTTTCTAACTTTTGTCGAAGATTATCGATAAAACCTCCGACTGGCTTAACGGCGAGTCTTTTTAACTAACAATGCGTTATGGACGTTTATACAAAACCCGGTCGATCAACCCATAGACTTTCGCTTCTTCGGCTGACATGAAATTGTCGCGATCTGTATCGCGCTGGATCTGTTCGACAGGTTGTCCAGTATGCTGAGAGAACAGATTATTTAACCGTCTTTTTAAGAAAAGGATTTCCCGAGCCTGAATTTCAATATCGGATGCCTGGCCACGTGCACCACCTAGTGGCTGGTGGATCATAATGCGAGCATTTGGTAAGACAATACGCTTGCCTATTGCGCCGGCGGCGAGCAAGAATGCTCCCATGCTAGCTGCTAGTCCCATACATAGCGTAGTTACATCTGGTTTTATAAATTGCATCGTATCGTAAATCGCCATGCCCGCAGACACTGAACCGCCTGGACTGTTGATATATAAACTAATATCTTTATCTGGATTCTCGCTTTCTAGAAAAAGTAGTTGAGCAACGATCAAATTTGCAGTTTGGTCGTTTACCTCGCCTACCAGAAAAACTAAACGCTCTTTCAGAAGGCGCGAATAGATATCGTAAGCTCGCTCACCCCGTCCACTCTTCTCAACGACCATCGGTACAAGGCCTAGAGCGTGCGTTTCGAAATCCTCAGGAGTATGAGTAGCCAGTTGATTCAGAAAATCTGTACGGAACGTCATTGGTCTATCCTTCTATCTGGAATTTCTAGATGCCTTCATGAGCATGCGTTAGCAGACTCATTGAATGCTCAACAGCGCTACTCCTGAGCTGCCTGTGAAGCGCTTATTAATTCCTCAAAGCTAACTTCTTTATTGGTTACATTCGCTTTACCTAGCACGAAGTTAATGACATTGTTTTCAACCACGTATGCTTCTATCTCAGCAAGGTTCTTCTGATTCGAATAATACCAGCGCACAACTTTCTTTGGATCCTCGTAGCTTTTTGAAAATTTGTCTACCTCAATTCGGATTTGCTCTGGTTTAGCCTCCAGCTTATGCTCCTTCACTAACTCAGACAGAATTAACCCGAGCTTTACCCGGCGCTCAGCCTGCTGCTTAAATATTTCTGTCGAGATCAGAGTCTTAACTGAATCTGGCACGCCGCGGCGTGCCAGATCCTGACGCTCTATTTCAATCAGCCGATGCCAATCTTGTTCGATTAGCACATTCGGTGCATCGAAGTCAGCAAGACTTAATAGGGAATCCATTACCTGATTTTTTAGGACAGCCTGCGTACAGCGCCTTACCTCGCGTTCTAGATTATTTTTGATCTCCAAACGTATCTTTTCTAAGTTGCTATCTGCAATACCGGGAGACTTAGAAAATTCCGTATCGATTGCGAGCGGATGAAGACGTTCAATTTTTTTGATGTGAATTGCGAAGCATACAGTTTTACCAGCTATATCTTTAAAATAAGAATCGACTGGAAACTTGAGGCTACACTCCCTGGACTCCCCTACTTTTAAACCTAGCGTCGCTTGTCCAAACTCTGTTAGGATCGGGCTTTTGCCTGGCACAAATGTAAAATTCTCTGCGCTAGCCCCGGAAAATTCTTTGCCGCCGATCTTGCTTACGAAGTCGACTGTTACGCAATCACCGCTCTGCACACCTACATCATCTCCGATCAATCCAGGCTCGTTTGTATTATTAGGAGAGCGGAAACACATCCGCTGTTTGTATAAAATTTCAAGAATACGGTCAACTTCAGTATCGCCAATTGTTGTTATTTTCCGCTGTATTTCTACACTCGAGATGTCGCCAAGCTTTATTATCGGATAGACCTCAAAAGTCGCATCAAATATATACGTGTCACTTTCCAAGGATTCTTTGTTCGCTTCGAAGCTCGGTTGTCCCGCGACTTGCAGGCTCTCAGCGCTACCAATATCGAAGAACTCCCGGCTAAGCCTCTCTCTTAGTATTTCTATCTTAAGCTGGTTAGTGTACCGTTGTGCAACTATTTTCAATGGCACTTTTCCGGGGCGAAAACCAGGAATGCGGACATTTTTTGACAGCCTGCGTATACGTTCCTCAATTTCTTTTTGGATAACCTTCTTCGGTAACAAAATCGTTATACACCGCTGAAGTTTACCGAGGTTTTTTATAACGTTAGCCATGAATCTTATCTATTCTCAAGTATTCGAATGCCTAGTTCTCAGAGCGCCATGCAAGAGCTAGCCCGATATATAGCAAGTTTACTCTGTATAGCGCACAATTTTCCCTTACTAGACTCTATTGGATTTGTTCCATAGATGACGGTCTATAAGCTTGTTTTGTTAATGCAGTTTGCCCTCTATTGTCGATTCGACAGCTAGTACTAAGGGGGGCTTTCAAAACAGCACGCTATGTCACGTTTATGGAGATACGGTGCACGCTTAGCGTGCTATTTTCTAGCTATTATGCTTGATCCCGGCGCTCTACTGCGAAGTGGTATCGTCACGTTGAATTTAGATCTTAAACTCCTTAGTAGGAGAAATACTATATGCTTGTTTTAAGCAATCTAGACCCCCAATCTTTTATTTGGCATACATATGCTTAAAGACTATCAGAATTAAATATGAGTCCTAATTAAAAAGTACAAATTAGCACCTTTATTACAAATGCCTGTATGAACCTAACCGTTTGCATATCGGAACAATTTGTCATACAACTAACTTAGTACACTGTATGAGTGCTACTTGCTATATCACGGAATTATATAATTGCAAAAACTAACTAAAATAACGATATCCTAGGCTGGGATACTTGGCCAGGTGTTTGCTTGGGCACATAACGTAGAGGGTATCAGGACACAGAAATGATTGTCTCGTATGCTAAAACGAATATGTTGCAAACACCGGCCGATACTCATAACCGATGTTTAACCTATACTTATGGTAGCATTCTGGTTTTTAAAAAATTGTGTTGATCGTTTTTAGACAACCCCGACTCTTGGGGAGCTAAGCGTCAATCTCAGAAGTAAGGCGAGAAATGTCTTTTACCTAACAAAATATTCAGCACTTTGCTACGAAAGATTTAACATTTTTGATGTTAAAAGAGATGCCAGGATTACTAACGATGATAATTCATATAACAGATTAAGTCTTGCGCATAAACCCCGTAGCTGCTTCATGATAAACGTAAACACGTAAACGGTAAAGCCATGGTACGAGGAAGGGGACTCGAACCCCTACACCCTTGCGGGCATCAGGATCTAAACCTGGTGCGTCTACCAATTTCGCCATCCTCGCATCTAGGGATAGATTGTATATTACCCGATTGTGCTATTTTATTTTGTGTTAGCCTCAGAGGCTGTCGCTACGCATTGGATATTCTAACAAATTTTCTTCGCGTTGTCTGCGCTGTAAATATAGTAAATGCTAAGCTTCAGCTCTTCTCGTGCATCATATGCCGCACATGATTCTTTACCTTTTGTTTTGTGTGAATATTTATAATTATTGCCAACAAAAAGCTGCACCAGTTGGATCTAGTACATATTACGCTTTTCAGCGTGCACCGTTGACAGCGCAACCCTTATTGACGGCGCTATATGCATTGCATCAAAAGCTTGCTGAAAGCATCAGCGATGCAAGTGATCCCGCTGTTGGACACGTTAAATTTACCTGGTGGCAAAGTGAATTGAGTGCCCTTGCACAGGACATACCAACCCATCCAGCAACGCAAGCGATAGCGAGCCTTATACCAGCATGCCCGCCGATCGGGACGTTTATGACATGGTTGTCGGGCTATCAGATGGACCTGAACCGGGTCCGCTATATCGACTTCTTAGAATTGCAGCATTACTTAGAAAAAGTGGGGGCTACATTGGCGAATACAATAGCCAGAGTCACAGCGTGTGACCTATCTACCTTGGCGTCGGGGGGCACCGAGATTAGGGCGAGCTACTGCTTGCAAGTATTGTTGAGCGCACTGGCGCGCACGCTCGATGTGGCCGCATCTACATACCCATCGATGAGATGCAGCAATTTAGTGTGACAGCTGACGATATCCTACACTCTCGTTACAGTAAAGGCTTTACACAATTGATGTCGTTCCAAGTGGAACGTGTGCGTCGCGCCCTTACTGAAGCTCTTGACACGATGCCCTTATTCGAACGAAAAACGCAGCGCGTGCTCCGTGCACAGCCTATATGTTGCTAGAACTGCTCCACGAAGTAGAGGTAGAACTATCGCATGCTGCATCAGCGCATCGCGCTGATGCCTCTACGCAGGTTATGGATTGCTTGGTGCGCGCGTTAACGTACTGGCACCAGCTACCTCTCTCTCCTTCTAACGAATAATTATTATTTAAGTTGCTTCTAATAACCTCAGCTCGCACCGAGCTACACGCTGATTAGAAGTAATATCTTAACGCTCTAATGGAGGAGAGACCTTGTATAAGGCTATTATCAATTAATAATGAGAAACTAAATAAGATATTATAATGATTAATAGTCTGATAACTGTGTGACATTCTAGAATGTTTCGCACGCGTTTACTTAATTTAGTGTTACTGTGCGGGTTTTCATCAGAAAATCCTATGCTTTTTAGTTAATTGTATAAATAGTATATTGAACTATACTTGTATAGTAGATAATAAGGCGCGTAAGAGCATGGATTCCACATAGTACTAATTATCCTTAAAAACGCGCTGTGATAAAAAAGATCCAATACCTGAATTTATATATTCGCGATACTGTTTGCCTTCGAAGGAAATCTTAGCTTTAACTATTCTTCCCCTGTAAACGGTAAATTATATTTGTGAACGCTAATGGAGAGTACGCAATCTTGTTTTATTCACTACTTACATCATAGCCGAGCAACGCATAGGCCGACTAGAGCTTTAGTGCTTTAGTGTAGCTATCTATAAATGATGGCGTGGTTCACGCCCCCGTTAAATAGAATTACCCACTTACATATAGTCAGCGACTATAAAGTCTAAGCTGAGGAGTGGATCGGCCGTTACAGCATAGCCATACTCTAATAGTATTACTACTACGTCTGAATTGGCATTGTTATTTTAGTATGCTAATGCAGCATGCTGGCTCAGTGGCTGGCAAGCAGCACTACGGCTTGGGCTTCAACCGCCTCGCCACGGCCGAGATAACCTAGATTCTCGTTAGTCTTCGCTTTGATATTAATAACAACGCTGTTTACATCAAGATCTATCGCAATGTTCTCGCGCATTGACGGAATGTACTTAGCTAGCTTAGGCTGTTGTGCAATCATGGTGCTATCTACGTTAACGATATGATAGCCAGCTTGTGCCACGCGTCGTGCTGCCTCGCGTAATAGTACGCGGCTGTTAGCGCCTGCAAGGTTGGGGTCGGCGGTGGAAAAGTGATGGCCAATATCACCTAGTGCCGCGCCGCCGAGTAGCGCATCCGTGATTGCGTGCAGCAATACATCAGCGTCTGAATATCCGAACAGCCCGTATTCATAAGGTACCGTTACCCCGCCAAGCACTAGCGGCCGTCCTAGTATGAGTCTATGCACGTCGTAGCCCTGGCCAATTCGAAAATTCATTCGTTGCTCTCCACACTATATTAAGTAGATTGAGTATCGCGAGATACGCGTAGCCTAATTCAGCACCGTGCATCATGCGTGAGGAACGCTTCAGCTAACGCGAAATCTTCCGGATATGTCACTTTGAAGTTACGCATACTGCCTTGTACAACCTGGGGAGCATAACCCATCAATTCGAGCATGAAAGACTCGTCAGTTATCGAACTGTCATCTATCCGAGCTTGCATAATCGCGTTTCGCAACGCCCCGATACGAAACATTTGCGGAGTCTGCGCCTGCCACAAATAGTTTCGAGGCTCAGTTGAGCCGATGCGTAATATCGTCGGCCTATCGCTAATCGAAGTACACTGCAGCGTATTAACGCGCTTAAGCGTATCGACCATTGGTATCGCTATAATACCACCAATAGGATCATCTCGTACGGCGGCTATTAGAGCGCGGATTAATTCCGGCGTGATACCTGGTCGGGCCGCATCGTGAACTAGAACCCAGTCATCAGAACGTGCGCCGAATTCGGATAGTTCAAGTAATCCATTATGCACAGATTCATGTCTGATTTTGCCACCGCATCGCTTAACTGTATAGCGCAATGCGCCCAAGGCACGCGGGTTGAAATAGGTATCGTCAGGCGCAAGGACTACGAGTGTTTGGGTAAATTCCGAGCATGCATCAAATGCGGCTAGTGAGTAGTACAACAGGTTATGTCCTGCAATTATCCGGTACTGTTTTGGAATTAGAGAACCAGAGCGCGAACCAATACCGGCGCAGAGAATTAGGGCAAACAAGTGGGAAGTCACAAAAGTCGCACAATTCATACAGAGTCAAAATGAAAGACAGATTTTATAATAAGAGCTTCTAGTTGTCAGACGCAATTCTCTTACTTGATCATGCTACATTACTCTGCCGCCCTCCCTAATCTACCGTCTATCTGCCCTTTCCCATTCCTAAAGGGGGGGCGGCGCTATGTATTCGATGGCGTATTAAGGTCGGCTGATTCGTTATTAATTACGCGCTATTATTTGGCTTATCGTAATCGTATACCGATGCTTACGCTTATCTGCTCGAGTGCGGCTGATGCACAGCGACTGCAGCAGGAAATAGGCTATTTCTTGCCCGGCGCAAGCGTTCAGCTTCTGCCGGACTGGGAAACCCTGCCATATGATACCTTGTCTCCGCACAAAGACCTCGTCTCAGAACGACTTTCTACACTATTCTATTTAGGCTCAGGACGCTGCGACATACTCATTGTCCCAGCTATAACTGCGTTGTATCGGATGCCACCGATTACATTCATGGCCACATACACTTGCGAGTTTAAGCAAGGCCAAAAGCTAGACGAAGTTAAGCTAAAGTCGAGGTTGTCACTATCAGGCTATGAACACGTGACCCAGGTTGTGCATCCAGGCGAATACTGTGTGCGTGATTCATTGATCGATTTGTTTCCGATGGGTTCCTCAATACCTTATCGAATCGACCTTTTCGACGATCGGATCGATTTGATTCGTGCATTCGATCCTAATACGCAGCGTAGTCTGTACCCGGTGTGTAACATACTCTTGCTGCCGGGACGTGAATTTTCATTTGATAAGCCCGCTCGCGATGCGTTTCGTAGTCGATGGCGCGCTGAATTTGAGGGTAATCCCTCTCGGGCGCAGATCTATCGGGATATTGGCGATGGTATAGCGTCATCGGGTATCGAATACTACCTACCACTCTTTTTCGAAGATACTGCAACTCTCTTTCACTACCTGCCTAAGCACACACATTTAGTGATGATTGGCAATATTAAGGAGTCGATACGACAATTTAGCACCGAAACGAAGCAGCGGTACACGCTTCTATCGCATAACCGTGAATGTCCAATCCTATCGCCTGAGCGACTATTTCTATCCGAGCAGGACTTTTTCAACTCAGTCAGACCGTTTGCGCGACTTTTACTAGGTTCGAAACTATCAGATAATAAAACAGAACGCTGGTCGATGCCTCTTCCATCACTAGCAATTGATCATCGCGCGCATGATTCGCTCAGCGCGCTACGTCGCTATCTCAGCATAACAGAGCAGCGAGTTCTGCTTTTCGCTGAGTCATCTGGTCGCCGCGAAACTATCGCTCAATTGCTTGCTGATCATCATCTTCAGATATCTCTATTCGATTCTTTCGAGGAATTTATACAAAGCGATGCATCATTCGGGCTAGCTATTGCACCTATTGCATACGGTTTTGTTTTACCAGGCGAACATATTGCGTTAGTTACCGAAACTGAGCTATATGGCCCACTTGCTCGCCGAGCTGTGCATCATCGGCGCCAGAAACAAGATACTAGCAATGTCGACTCAATGGTACGCGACCTATCAGAGCTAAGAGTTGGTGATCCTATTATTCATAGTCACTACGGAATAGGACGGTATATGGGCCTAGTACTAATGGATATAGGTGAAGGCGATACCGAGTTTGTACATCTAGCGTACCAGGGTGACAGTAAGCTTTATGTTCCAGTGTCCCAATTGCACGTGATTTCTCGCTACAATTCTGCTGATCCGGATAATGCTCCACTCCAGGCACTTGGCTCTGGGCAGTGGGAAAAATCTAGGCAGCGTGCTGCTCAGCATATTCGAGATACAGCAGCGGAGCTATTGAACCTATATGCACGCCGTGCCGCTCGTCAGGGCCATGCGTTTTCTCTAGATCCGATCGACTACATGCGCTTCTCAAAAAGCTTTGGTTTTGACGAGACACCAGACCAGGCCGCCGTTATATCAGAAGTCATCAACGATATGACTAGTGAGCAATCAATGGACAGACTGGTGTGCGGCGATGTCGGATTTGGTAAGACCGAAGTAGCACTACGCGCGGCTTTTATTGCAGTATTTAATGGTAAGCAGGTAGCTTTTTTAGCACCGACAACATTACTAGCCGAGCAGCATATGCAGACTTTCACCGACCGTTTTTCTAATTGGCCGGTTCGGATTTCTGAGTTATCACGGTTCCAGTCTGCCAAGGAAGTCAACGCTACAATCCAAGAGATCAATAATGGTAATGTTGATATTGTAATTGGCACTCATAGACTTCTATCTGTAGATATGCGTTTCAAGCGCCTAGCACTTGTCATCATCGACGAGGAGCACCGATTCGGCGTACAGCAGAAAGAGGCTCTGAAATCGCTACGCGAGGAAGTAGATGTATTAACATTAACGGCCACCCCTATCCCTCGTACGCTAGGTATGGCACTAGAGGGATTACGGGACTTCTCAATTATTGCTACCCCACCTCAAAAGAGATTGGCTATTAAAACCTTTGTGCGGCATGAGGAGGACAGCATAATACGCGAGGCTGTGTTGCGTGAGCTCAAGCGCGGTGGCCAAGTCTACTTTCTGCACAACGAAGTTGAGTCGATCGACAGACGCCGAACAGCGCTAGAGGTACTGGTACCTGAGGCATGCATTGCAGTAGCGCATGGCCAGATGCACGAGCGCAAGCTCGAACGCGTAATGCGCGATTTTGTAGCGCAGCGAGTTAACGTTCTGTTATGCACGACAATTATAGAAACTGGGATAGACGTGCCAAACGCGAACACGATCCTAATTCATCGCGCTGATAAATTCGGTCTTGCTCAGCTGCATCAGTTGCGAGGCAGAGTTGGTCGTTCTTATCATCAAGCGTATGCCTACTTACTTCTCAACGATCTACAATCATTAACATGTCAAGCCCAGAGACGCCTAGAAGCTATCCAAAAAATGGAGGAATTAGGGAGTGGCTTCCATCTTGCAATGCAAGATTTAGAGATACGCGGCACCGGAGAAGTTCTAGGCGAAAAACAATCTGGAGACATCCAAGAAATTGGGTTCCAACTCTACACTAATATGCTCAACAATGCCGTACGCGCGTTAAAGGATGGACGTGAACCAGACTTAAATGCGCCCCTAGCTATTACAACCGAAATTAACTTGCATATGCCAGCAATCCTACCCGCTGAATATTGCAATGACGTACCACAGCGCTTATTACTATATAAGCGCTTAGCTAGTTGTGAGACACCTGATGATATCAATAGCATTCATGAAGAATTAATTGATCGCTTTGGGAAGTTGCCAATACAGACGCAGGCGCTTCTTGAAACCCATCGATTAAGGCTGCTTGCTAAGCCGCTAGGTATTCTAAAGATTGACGCATCGGAAAATATAATCTGGATTCAATTTATGACAAATCCAGCAATAGACCCGGGGCGTGTTATTAAAATGATGCAGAAATTCAGCTATATTAAATTAGCAGGGCAAGATAAATTACAGGTTAAACTACACAGCCCTGACCTGGAGAGCCGCGTCAAGACGATCACAGAAACACTACAGGCCCTTAGTATGCAGCGTGAGCACTCTTTAAATGCGTGAGTTAGATTTCGTATGTACTATTAAAATGATGACCTCATGCTTGATAAGAGATTTGTTATAGTTGCTTGGGTTATATTTTAGGCAAAGCAAGGTTCATTGAGAGATTGGTAAATAACTGAGTTTAAAAAAAGAAAATAGTCTATTCATAGACTATTAAAGCTCCAAGAATCCCGATCCTCAGAATCAGCGTATTTTTAATATGAGAACTTACACCCAGCTTAAATCTGATGCCGGATTATTTCTTAGTACGTCATTTAAGCACATATACTTCATGTGTATATCGTACGATTGCATGATGCGAAAACACGAAAGTCCCCCTGGAGGCTAATCTGTATCGACTATTTATATATAGGTGAATTTGCGCACAGACATTCAAAATGTGCCCTTATCTCACTTTTATAAACCCAGAATTGATACTGGGGCTGTAAGCGAATAATGTTTTGTGGGCACACTATACTAGTAGCCTATCAATAAGATTGTCTTCGGCCCCTAGACGCGCAGTACATACAAACTACCTTAGAAAATCTGTGCACGTGTTATCTAAATTAGATATGATTCATATATGACTTAAGAGATCTAATCATCAGATAGTAACCCCTTTCATTTTATTAGGAAGGCAGCATTATATAGATCTTGTTTACGTAGGTTCGTTTTAGATAAAAAGTAGTTACAAAACTATTTGTACTATAATTATGCTCGCGGCTGATAGAACTAATAATCTTCGATGGATAGCACGACTTTCTTCATTACTATGCGATAGTCTGGCCTAGAAAGCTACACACAACCGACGCGAGTTGATCTAAATTTAAAAATCAACACTTTTTAAAAATCAACACTTAATTAAGTGTATAAACAAGGATTTACAGCCTCGAATAATAATTGACTAATATTTCCACTAGCAATAACTCCAATTTTTGGGGATCAAGGTCCTAGCCAGGCACTGATGTGCGAATTACTGCAGTACCTAGCCCGGTATAAGTAAAGCAACTACGAACACAACATACTCTTATCTGGAGTGCCATAGAAGTAGCGCTTACTACTCTAAGGAGTAAAGCAGTCTAGTTCTGTTTAGACGAACATGTCGAGATAAGGTCATAATTTTATTAACGTATACTATTCCGCTATCGTGTTCAGATTATAAATGCGCTCGCAAACCATGTTTTTAATATGTATTCGCTACTACTAAACTGTACGCGAAGTATTAGTCTTACAACTATCTACCCAGCCCCCATCTTACTCGGAGCTGATACGCAGGTGTAGTTTAATCAATGGAGAAATTTATGTCGGTACTAAATATTATCTTTCGTACAATTAAGGGTCTACTAAACGACGCAGCGGAATCGGTTCGGGACCCGTCGAGTGAGGCGCGGCAGATTGTACGTGAACTTGACGAGAGTATTGCGAAAGCAGAGGACTCTCTTATTGAGATCGAAGCACAGGTCTCGATGCAACGCAGCAAGCATGATATTGCCGATAACAAAGTAGAAAAGTATGAAGACGGAGCGAAACGTGCTCTACAAGCTGGCGATGAGGCACTAACTCGAGAAGCACTTAATGCGCAGATAAATGCACGGGCCGAACGTGACGCGATTGCGAAAGAACTTGCAGCATTAGAGCCATCACTTGAGCAGCTCAAAAAGCAAATAAATGAGATGCACGAACGGCGTAACAACTTAAATACCCGCTCGAAAATCTTACAGGCTGAGCAGCATATTGCTCAGGCAAAGAATACGGCTGCTACCGCTCTAGGTGGCATAGGCAGCCAAAACCTTGCAAAAGATTTCCGTGAACTTGAGGAAAAAGTCGCGTTGCAAAACGCGCGCTCTGACTCGCGTCTAAACTCAGTTAATGAGCGGATCGGAAAATCACTAGATGCTAAGCTAGCAGTCCTATCTAAAGGAGGCTCTGTAGACGATTGTCTTGAGGTCTTAAAAAAGAAGATTGGCAAAACTATTTAGTCGTAAATCACGTGCTTTATATGCTGGCTTAGGCTTATATAGCCAATCAAACGATGAAAAAACTACTGTCAATTATCTTGGCTACTAGCGCTGTTATCACAGCATGGACTTTAGCTTTTGCAGAACCCAGTATGCATCAGGTCAACAATGCAATTGCACAGGGCAACTGGCAGAAAGCGCATAGCCAGCTTGTTCAAGTATTGCGTGTACATCCAAATAGCACTTATGCGCACTATCTATACGGCCAGGTACTCGCCAGGGAGGGCCAAGCTTCGGATGCGCTATCTGAGCTCCAGAAAGCTCGCTTGCTTGACCCCGAACTAAGATTTTCCTCTAGTGCTGAACAGTTTAACGCTATCGAGGCATATCTTCAGCGAGAGTCTAAGCGCGCGATAAAAAACAACAAGCCGTCACTAATCGCGCCTGTGCAGCGGCAAACTATATCAAGGAATATGTGGATCGGCTTTATTATCCTACTCACTTTAGTTATATTGTTAGTGCGACGCACTGTATTACGCACGCGCTTGGATAATAATACTCTCGAGCAAGAGCATCGTCGAGCGCAACTTAAGCATGTGACCGAACTACTAAATACAACGCGCTCACTTAGGCTCGATATGCGTCTCTCGATGGAGGATAGATATGAGGTACTACTTAGTAAGGTCGATACAATCGAAAGAGAGTTATGTGACTTAACCGATAAGCTTGCAAACAAGACTACTTCAATACAAAACTATGTACTCGAGCATCTCGAGTCGCGTCTAACAAGCATTCAAGCTCAATCTGCAGCCCAATCTAATTTGGGGGTTGCTACAAGCAATATAGTTAATAGTGCCGGAAATTTATCAAGCAAGGGGGGTGCTTCTATATATAAGCAAGAAGCTGACCGGCTTATTTATACACAAGACAATTTTCAAAAACAATCTACACAACCGCAACCAACTGTAATCGTGCAGCAAACTAGCGACAACAGATATGGTATGAGCGGTTTATTAGCGGGCATGCTGTTCGGACAAATTCTTAGAAACGTTCCTGAGCAGGTGATTGTCAACAATAACCGTCAGTGTGATCATCTGGATATGCCACTTAATTCAGGACTTGACATCAGTAACAGAAACGACGACTGGGATGATATGGCAGGTGGTAACATAGATATCGGGGATAATGATAACTCAAACTGGACTTGAATACCGCTTTACGGCCTGAATACTTCGCGATATTGGTAGCTAACATTAGCAGGTTTTCTAGTCGTGAACATTATAATCTACAATTACGTAGGGCTCGCGTTCTCTAAGCAAGTACCTAGTACAGCTTTCTATTTTAGGTCAAACTATATCTTATCCATATAGAAAATCTACCACAACCGCAGGCTAAGCTCTAAAACAGAATGCGTTATCGTGCTTCTGTGTTTTTATAGTAACCTATCTCTTCATGTTTATTTTGGTATATAGTTATATACAGTTTATATTCTGAAGTTATATTTAAAATGTAATAATTTTTTAAACAAAATTCATTTTTAATTGTGTAGTAACGCAGACTTATTGACTATCTATTAGCATCGGATCTATATATTTATCTGGACAAATATGCGATAGCTGAGTGTTTATATCAACTGCAATATGGTCAAAATATGCCAAGAATTTAATTTAGTTAGAGCCATGTCTATAAAACGTTGTAGTTAAAATTAATTTTTAATAAATTCTAGGTGCTCCAGGTGTTTTTATTGCTCGTGCTTGGATGCCTGTGTATCTATATAAGGCTTGTGCTATATTTTTATATTAAAGAATGTCTGGTCTGTAGAACCTTGCTGCTACCACGGTGTTCTATAACTTACCGCCGATAAAATTTATGGGGTGGCCGATGGGTCTCGAACCCACGACAACAGGAATCACAATCCTGGACTCTACCAACTGAGCTACGGCCACCACTGTAAGAACTGATACATGCTAATACATTTAGTATACCGCCTAAAGTTCTTCTGACAAGTGTATGCAAATGTTTTATATTTTTCTAGCAAAAGTGGGAAAAAATATTGGGCTAGATATGAACTTACTTAAATGTAATATACATGATGTAATCATACTGAATTAATTAAGTAGGCATTTAATGTGACGCATATGCCTTATCGAAGGTATGCAGAATGCCGGTAGACAACTTCTGGGGATCTGATAATGCGCGACGCCACTTTCTCGCGCCAGGTTGATTACGATAAAGTCCTAGTATATGTCGCGTGATGGCGCTAATGTGGATGCCACGAGCATACTCAGCACAAATATACTCGATCATCTCCTGCTCGACTTCACTGCGTGTTCGCACCACAGCCGACGGATTGTAGAAGAATTTATCAACATCCGCCAGAAGAAAAGGATTATGATAAAACTCGCGCCCGATCATCACGCCATCAACGTAATGCAAATGTTCATGCGCCTCGTGTAGTGTCTTGATGCCACCATTAATAATAATTTCGAACTCAGAGAAGTCACGCTTTAACCTATAAGCATAGTCATATTTTAACTCTGGAATTTCACGATTCTCTTTAGGAGATAGTCCATGCAGCATCGCGTTTCGTGCATGGACGATAAATACTCGACACCCCCCTTGCGCTACAGTGCCCACAAAGTCACGCACGAATTCATAGTTATCGATTTCATCTACACCAATCCGGTGCTTAACCGTTATTGGTATTGTCACCCTATCACATATTGCTTGCACGCAATTAGCAACTAGCGTTGCTTCCTTCATTAAGGATGCACCGAATGCGCCGCGTTGCACTCGCTCGGACGGACAGCCACAGTTTAGATTAACTTCATCATAGCCCCAACACTCGGCGAGCTTTGCGCAGCGGGCAAGCTCTCCTGGATCGCTTCCACCAAGCTGCAATGCAATTGGGTTTTCCTCTGGCATAATTGATAGATGTCGCGCAATATTGCCGAACAACAGCGCGCGGCTTGTTACCATTTCAGTATACAAGTAGACATGGCGGGATAACTTCCGATGAAAGTATCGACAATGGCGATCAGTACAGTCCATCATTGGTGCGACGCAAATGCGTCGAGCGTGATGAGTTTCGAAGTATCTCATCGGAATAACGGGCAGAGGATATGTAGGTATAGCAGGCATACTTTACCACTTTTAGTAGTCTTATATCCTGTGTTTTATTTAAACTATCTACCGTAATCTATCAAAAAATCCCTAATTTAGGAATCATTACATCATGACTTATACTTATTACAGTACAGTAGCTGAGAACCGTTAATAGTTGTTGCTAGAAACAGATCGTCTCGCTATATAGTAAAAAGGTTTTAGTAACTTGAATTACATTGCTTAAATAAGCGTGTTGTTGTCAACGTATATCTAAAATTCAGGATCTGAAATCGCATGAAATATGTGACGCAGGGCTCAGAAATAAGTTTTATTAGTGATAGGCAAACTACGATCCCCGCATGGAAGCAGGTTTCACTTTTATCAAAGTGAATCATAGTCAAAAAGTTTTCCCAGAGGGAGCAATAGAATTTCCAAACTTTAAATTAACTACTGCACGCGATAAGGTAGGTAACTTATAAAGCCCGATAAACTAACAAATAATATCCCTGCGGGGACGACCCTATTGCTTAGCGAGCTCTAGAATTAATTTAAATATAAATCATATTAGTCAGATGGAAACACTTTATTATCTTGCTGTTATTTTATGGGATTTTCCCATATAGCTTTGCATACTAGTTTAATACTAGTATGCAGTCGACTGCAGAGCGGTTTAATGATTTATATATCAAGCATGGATTGCTTAATAGGGGTAGCGACATGGATTTACTTTAGTAAATCGCCAGTATTACTGGTCGGCGCCGTAATAAATACTAGCAACAGTATCTGTACCGTATACGGCCACCTAGAGAAATGGTTGCACCGAGCAAGTAGCTGGGCGAAGTTACTTTATCAAGCTTAAAAAAGCATACGCAATTTATGAAGTTAGGCTTCAAGCTTCAGGCTTCTCGCCGATTTGATGTTCGCTATTGGGCTACCCTATTACGATAGTAGCAATTAGTAAATTGCAATATAAAGTAAATACAGCCAGTATAATTCGCCCTTAGTCAGAAGTTTATATTTGAATAGATGGCTCATTTTGTATTGCTTTCGATAAAGCGGCAAGATAACGTACAAAAAATTTTAAGCCTCTTGAGATATTCAAGAATATAATAAGCTTCACCTTGGTAAAATAATTGACTTTCAAGTCAAGGGCGTTGGCTCACTTATCTCCGTGCTTAGTTCTCTATATTTACTCGCACGTAAGTGCTTATTCCGCATGGATGCGGAAACTGTTCATTATTTAACACTTCATCTGCTAGACACAGCTGCCCACGCTGGCCTCTTACGTTACCTTGTCCCGAATATTCCTGATACGCCGCGCACAGTGATGGGTTTGACATTTCCGAATATAGTAGGACTTGCTGCTGGCCTAGATAAGAACGGCGAGTACATCCGCGGGTTAGCAGCGCTCGGATTTGGTTTTATCGAAATTGGAACAGTGACGCCGCGTCCGCAGCCAGGCAACCCCGGCTCTCGACTATTCCGACTGCCACAGGCTAATGCCTTGATTAATAGAATGGGTTTTAATAATAACGGCGTGGATTCCCTCATCTCTAACTTGAGAGGCGTATACTATCGCGGCGTGCTGGGCCTAAACATTGGTAAAAACGCAGATACAGCGATTGAGCGTGCAGTCGATGACTATCTGTACTGCTTAGAACGTGTCTATCCTTTCGCTAGCTATATTGCAATTAATATCTCATCGCCAAATACCAAGAACTTGCGAAAGCTTCAAGCTCCTGTTGAACTATCTGCTCTATTAGGCGTGCTCAAAGAGAAGCAACAGCGCCTTGCGGACTTTCATGGTAAGCAGGTGCCACTAGTACTGAAAATCGCACCAGACCTAGATGACGAACAAATCAAATTACTTGCAGATACGTTATTACAGCATCACATCGATGGCGTAATCGCGACTAATACAACATTATCTCGCGCTAAAATTCAGGGTTTACCCCATAGCAATGAAGCTGGCGGGCTATCTGGTCGGCCGCTGCTAAACTCATCTAACCAAGTAATTCAAAAACTATACCTGCAATTAGGCGGCGCTATACCAATTATAGGCGTAGGAGGAATTCTAAGCGGCGAGGACGCGAATACAAAGCTTACAGCTGGTGCTTCGTTAGTACAAATTTACACCGGCCTAATCTATCGAGGCCCAAGTCTAATAGACGAATGCGTGCGTGCTACCGCTAGTTATTACGATTCGTGTGTAGTATAGGCTTTCAGTTTCTAGTATAAAAGTTTCCCTTTTTCACTACTACTAAAAGAAAAAATAATGAATCTTTCGCCGCTTAGGCAGTGGATTGCAGCGACGTTAGTTAGCGTCGCGCTTGGCGCAGTATCTGTATCTACACGAGCTACTAATCTGCTTGATCAAGTTCAGCAGCGTGGTACGCTACGTATCGGTCTTGAAGGAACGTATCCGCCATTTAATGCTCGCAATAGCCATAGAGAACTCGTAGGCTATGACGTGGATGTAGCCAAGGCGATTGCGATGCGACTTGGCGTAAAGCCTGAATTTGTTGCGGCTGAATGGAGTGGCGTCCTTGCTGGGCTGCAAGCTGGGAAGTTTGATATAGTCGTGAATCAAGTTGGCATAACATCAACTAGATAGAAGATTCTAGTCGCAGGTCGTATTGACGCGGTACTAAATGATCGTCTAATGCTAGCATACCTTCTTGAGAATACTACTCTATCATTACGGCCAGGCGATACGCTAGGACAGCAGGAAAAGATAGGTATCCCATTTAAGAAAGATAACCCTAAGTTTTCTAAGGTTATTGTTAATATTATTGACCAATTGAAATCGGATCGAACGCTGCCCAATATTTCTCGCAAGTGGTTTAAAGTCGATGTAACTCAATCACTAAAGTAAGTTACCATCTTGATATCACAGTTGATGTTATTGCTATACGTTGCACCAGCGCTTGCTGCGGGTGCCTTACTAACGATTAAATTTGCGCTGCTATCAATAGTGTTTGGGTTAGTAGGGGGTATACTGATCACACTAATAAGTATTAGTGTGATCAGCGGTGGTGCGTGACTGCAGCCCGAGCATACATCAGTATTATGCGTGGAACACCGCTACTGATTCAGATTTTTGTTGTTTACTATGGCCTGCCAAGCGTAGGGATTGAGTTAGATCCGACTCCAGCTGGAGTATTGGCATTATCAGGAAACGTCTCGGCCTATCTTTCTGAGAATATGCGTGGTGCAATTCTAGGTATTGCTCGCGGCCAATGGCTAGCTGCATATAGTCTTGGCTTATCTTATCAGCAGACGCTTTGCTACGTGATCGCTCCACAAGCGCTGCATATTGTGCTGCCGAGCCTGCCTAATAGCTTCATTGGTCTTGTTAAAGATACCTCGCTTGTATCGGTAATCACCGTAACAGAGCTACTGCGCAGCGCGCAAGAAGTAATCGCCGCCACCTATCAGCCGTTGCCTCTTTATATCGGCGTGGCATGTATATACTGGGTGCTTTGTCATCTGCTTGAGAAGTTCCAGCACTGGCCTGAAGCCCATCTTGCACTGCCTATAGGACACTAAGCTAGTATGTACTCAGCATTGAAAATGCCGATTTCACTAAGAAGGACAAACGTCCTGTAGATTTAGCTATATTTAAATTTAAATAATTAAAGTGCATTATCACTCTCGATGTGACATAAATGATGAAATTCCCTATTAAGATACTTTATATAGCGATAACCTAAGGGTTTGTATTAATTAAAATCTATAGTACATCAGTATACGATGAAGTATACTGAAGCATACGTATTACGTATCGCTAATATATAGCGGCATGCATCCACTCGATATACAACACCCACAGGAAAGTTGATAGACAATTACTTGATTACACAAAATCTTTCCCCTATAGGGGAAAGGTCGTATGCGATATATACTTGACTACCACTGAGATAATGCAATACCTGGTGTACTTATATCACTAATTACGCGAAGCTGAGCGGATCTGATTTCTACGCTCAATAAAAAACTGACTTAGCTGATGTGAGCATGTATCAGCTAATATGCCGCCACTGATACTCGTATGATAATTTAACTGATGCTGCGCAAACACATTTACTACACTGCCGCATGCACCTGTTTTTAAATCATAGGACCCAAATACTACACGCGCAATACGTGCATGTATGATAGCGCCGGCGCACATCAGGCATGGCTCCAGCGTTACGTATAGTTCACATCCTGGCATTCTATAATTAGACAGCGTACGGGCAGCTGCGCGTAAAGCAACTATTTCTGCGTGCGCAGATGGATCATGAGTACTAATTGACTGGTTAAAACCATGTGAAATTACCCTATCGCTCTGCACGATCACGGCACCTACTGGTACTTCACCAACAGCATAGGCCTGACGCGCAGAGGCATATGCTAAAGTCATAAAATAAGTATCGCGAGTCAATAGGACTTCCTTAGACAGGGCGCTATTTCGCATCCAAGCCTCTCTCGAAATGGCCTCTTCTTAATCACTAATCCTATGCGCTGATACTATAGGTATAGTTTAATAACGCGATGGATTCGCGTAGGCACTACATCTTTATTTGCAGAGCACGTATTTTACTATAGATTCTGCACAGAAATTCGAATTTCCTACACGGATTTTATCCTATAGTAGAAAAAGACAAAATAAGTGCATCGAATAATTTTTCTGGAAAAAGCATCTTGGATGCTCATTAAGTGTATTAACTTTTATCAAAGTTTAATCTCTATCGCTCGAAATATGGTAAAGTTGACACTCTGTTGCAGTGATTAATCTCTCTAGCCAAGCGCGTAATAACGTATTAGAGTTAACAAATATAATCGAGACGGCAATAATTTTATACACGTGTTGTCGACGCATCTTAACAGCTAGCTCGGGCACTAGATAGTTCGTGCTACTCGCTAATAGAAAGAGAGTTTTTAAACCAATAACAATCGGCCATAAGCATGCTAGTCTTAGACGTGTAGACGAACGGCGGATTGCTAGCATGTAGTTAATTGCATCGCGAAATTGCGCTAACGCATAGCGTGTAAGCTCTTGTATTATCGGAAGCACCCGAATAGCTGAATCGGTAGACAGTAGGTCTTGCGGCGTTAAACTATACCGCTCTAGCATTGATGACGGTATATAGCAGCGACCAATTCGCAAGTCCTTCGCACAATCACGCAGTAGATTAGTTAACTGTAGAGCTTTGCCAAAGCAAACAGCGCGCTCTGTCATTATTACTGGATCTCCATACAGCGCATTAGGGAAATATGCGTAAGTCATCTCCGTCCAGAAAGCGCCTACACAGCCAGCAACCATGTAGGTATACTGATCGAGTTCATGCCATGCACATAACGCTACGATCCGGCCGGAGCGCTCATATGGAAAAGTGGTTAAATCAAATTCCATGCCACGTGTAAGCGTTAACACAATTCTACGAACTGCTACGCGATCGAAAGCGCTCAACTGCTGTAGAACTTCCAACGCCGGTTTGATCGATTCTAATAGCAACTGCTCATTAGGGTGTCGTTGTTGATCAGCTAACTGTTCGGTAATAGAATGAAGCAGTGCACAATCGTATTTTTCTCCATTTACGTACGCCCGCAGTCTCAGTAGCATCTTCAAGCGTAATGCAGGCTTAATTAGGGGCATATCTGTAATTGTATCAGCGGCACGTGCTAGCAAATATGCTAATCCTACTGGATATCGCATGTCGACGGGCAGCACACGCAGTGTCAAGTAAAAAGAGCGGGACACACTCTTGAGTAACGGGCCAAGTAGGAAATCGCACATCGAATTACGCATAGATTAATTAGTAGTAGTTTCAGAAGCATCTAGTTTTAGGAAGTTTAGCGTCTCAGGGGCATATCGCACGTAAGTCTTACTATATAGAATTGCAGATCAATAATAAATCAGACATCGCGCAGTCGTACATTAATCATCGTGAACAACATCATTATAGTAACTTACAGATTTGTATCTGTAGCGTAGTGAGATCCAGCAAGCGGCTTGCAGGTATTATCGCAGTCTAGTTTGCTTCAATAAAATATTTTTATTGATATTTTTGAATATTAAGTATTCGCCAGAGCGAGTACACGTTTATGCTCGCGCTGGATTTAGAAGAAGACTTAACTCAATTAGTGTTTCTGTGCGTTAAGTAAGCGAGCGCGCTTCTACGCATAACAGCAGGAATCCGGTTTATATAGAAACTCATAGCGCTAACCATCGAGTTTTAATAAATAGTTTGACTAAGTACCTAATTTCGCTATTGAAAGCGTTGTCTTATTAAAGGGAAATTATGCTCTTAAAAAATAATATTTTTGAGAAAATGCACTGAGTCACTGGGCTATTCCGCTTGAAATATATTAACTATTAATTCAGGATAAAATCCTGGGTATTTATATGCTATCGACCGATAAAGTATAAAAAAGTAAAAATACTCATGTGCATACGAAGCAATATTAGCAACATATCGCACCAATAAATAAATAACATCTATAGAATAATCGAGTCGATGAGTATTTACTGTTGAGTTAGATAAATGTTTACTAATGTGTAGCTTACGGCGCTAAACTAGCAAAGATAGCTCTCTCGGAGAGGCAAAACTTTTTGAGTATTGGTTTCTCCTCAAATTTAACGCTGCAATTATCCTATTACTATTGTATTCACAATCAATAAATAGATTGCGCTGTCCAGCGAATTCTAGAGGTTAGCTCAACGACTATATAGTCGATTGTACTAAAATCTAGTAGTAACATCAGCCTCACTTTGCGAGCAACCTTAGCTTCTGTCTGATATAAAAATCTGAATAACCTAAACAAAAATACTGTCTATTAGGTGACGCCTCCCAGGTGGCGTAAATTTAGATTACTTTTAAATAGCCCCTAGTTTTTTATCAGGAAAGACACCTTAGTGAAAGGCTGCATAGGATAGCATGCCTATATATAGAATAACTGATGAAATATATAGTGCGAACATACTATAAAAATAATCTGTTTTATCTAAAATCTAGTTTAGATGTACATCTAAAGTCTTATGCTAGCCACAGGTCAAATTCTTTTAGCACTACATAATAGATTAAATTAATAAGATAAGGACACGTGTCCTAACATTAATTAATATTCGAAGATAATAGGCGTTTCGTAGCTATTTCTAAGGTAGTATGCATTGTACAATAATCTCCCGTTGCTATCCATTGACCCAGGCTTGTTACGATAGCGACGCGAACGCGCTCGCATGTGGGCAATAATATTCTCATCTTAAAATCATCCTCTCAATGCTATCTGTACAGTTCGCACATCTATCGTAAGTGTACTTTTTTGTTCATACAATATTTCCCTATTGTTCTAAATCCGTTTTTCTCATCCGCCGCCCCGTAGCTCTAGACATTAGGAACTTCTAATTTGTCATATAGACTAAGTTTGAAATAATATATGTAAAATCGGAGAAAAAGTCCTTGACGAAATTTAGTCTAAAGAACGAAGATTTCCTTCTTGCTTTCTCAAAGTATTTAGTTGTCTAACACTGTGAGTTAACCTATTTTCTGTAACCTCTTAAAAAGCAAGGCTGTTGATAAATCTCAACAGTCATCCACACTACTCCATTTGCCCCCACCTGTCATTGTATGGTTTCGTGATGATCAACGCCTAGCTGATAATCCCGCTCTCGAATATGCTATTTCTACGGGTCACCCTATTATATGCACGTATATTCACGACCCAGCACCACAAAACACTCGCGCGCACGGAGGAGCTGCGCGCTTGTGGCTTAACGAATCTCTATGCGCGCTTAATGATACGCTTGTAGCATTGGGCGGAGAATTGACCCTTCTTTGTGGGTCTGAGGCACAGAGCATTGAATCATTCGCTGTAGTAATTGGCGCAATAGAGGTATGCTGGAATCGTAGGTATTCGTCAGCTCAACGCAAAACTGATACGGGAATCAAGGCAGCTCTAAAAAAACGAGGCATTACGGTTTTCACTTTCAACGGACATCTATTGCGAGAGCCGTGGGCTGTAGCAACGAGAGCCGGCTATCCATTTCGGGTTTTCAGCACGTATTGGAAAACCGCACGACACGCATATTATCCTGAAGCACCACGGCCCAGACCTCAGAAAATAAATTTCTTTCCTGTTCCGAAAAATGTTGCCGGAGTGGCGCCACTAAAAAACCTGTCTAGAATAGCATTCCAGACTCAAACATATGATTTAAGTAATAAATTGCTCGGGACATGGAAATGTGGGGAGCAAGCGGGATGGACACAGCTGAGTGATTTTCTCACAAATTCCCTACCTTACTACGCGAGTGGACGTGACTTTCCGGAGATGCAAGTAACTAGCTTGTTATCTCCGTATCTTCGTTTTGGTAATCTCTCAGTACGGCAAGTATGGCATGCTCTACTCTCTGTAGAAGGTAGTACGTCTATCGTGAAAAGAAGCGTAGATAAATTTCTCTACGAGCTGGGATGGCGTGAGTTTTCATATTATTTACTCTATCATTATGCGCCACTACATCAAATAAATTTAAAACGACAATTCGATGTTATGCCATGGCGTGACGCTGCTACAGATCTATATGCGTGGAAAAGTGGTAGCACTGGCTATCCACTTATTGATGCCAGTATGAGGGAGCTTTGTCATACTGGCTGGATACATAATCGTGTACGGATGGTAACAGCATCATTTTTAGTAAAGCATCTGCTTATTAATTGGCGCGAAGGAGAGGCCTGGTTTTGGGACAAGCTTGTGGATGCCGATGAAGCTAGCAATCCTATGAATTGGCAATGGGTAGCTGGTAGCGGAGCTGATGCAGCGCCATACTTTCGTATATTTAATCCTGTTCTACAGAGTGAGAAATTTGATCCACAGGCTGTTTATATACGGCGCTGGGTGCCCGAACTTGCGCGCTTACCAAACGAATGTATTCATGCTCCATGGCTCGCACAACCCACACAACTAGCGTCAGCGTCAGTGCGGTTAGGTCAGGATTATCCACTACCAATCGTGCTTCATCAGCAGGCACGCAAACGTGCGCTGAAGGCGATGGAATATATTCACAGGTACGAATCTAGCGATTCTGAGCTGTCATTATAGTTAAGAAAGTAGCTTGCGACACGGCTAATAATAATCTAGAGAAAACAGAGTCCGTGGTATCAACATCCAACCCGTAGCAGATCTAATATAGATAGGTTAGTATTAGTGCAATACGCGCCCTATTTTTATTATCGTTTCCGATATTGATGAGGCGTATCGTCGTACTTATATTAATAATCGTGATTTAGAAAAAATAGCATTATCCTCTCTCTTTAAGCTGGTTTTCCTAATATGGCTTGAGTTTTTGATTTATAAGCAAACGATAAACTATTATAGAATAACTCTATAAAGCACATCAATTCAGCAGACTAACAATAGGAAACTATATTCAAATATCCTGTAGTATGTTGCTGCTCTTAAATAAGAGACAAGTATATCCCGAAGCTATCTATTTAACAGTAAGTACAGCTGTACTGATATTAATGAATAAGGTTTGTTAGATTCAACCGCCTAGACAGCATTTTTCTCACAGAAATAGGCTACCACCCTTTCTAGCCGATAGCTCTAGGCTATATTATTTTAAGAAAAATATAGACCCGCCATTCTTAGGATGGCTAGAACATGCCCGTGTCGAACTAATTGAAATTATTTAGTTTTTTAAAAGAGAATTATTATCGTTAATCTATGGGCAGAATATCAGGATTCCGAACGAAAATTTCTTGTTTACTAAACTACTTTTTTAAAGATATGACTAACAGTAGTAAATCCGTATTTCCAGACCACTCAGCTTCACAGCTGTTCCAACGATGAAGAAAAGTAGATGGGATCAGCTAGCTACCAGCCAAAATAATCATATACAATTGACTATACAAAAATATGTATAGCTAGTACCTACCAATGTAATTGTATTAAACACTTATTTAAGTGTCACATAGCCTACATAAGATAGCTGTGAGTTAATGTTGCACTGAAGCATAATTTGATTAATATTCAACAATAGACTCACCAAATATTAGATATTCGGCATTCGCACTATTCTTGGTTAATCCGAGCACGTAGTGTATTCTTACGCTTTTACCATTATGTAATCTTGTAGCTAATATATTACTAAATAATAAGACTTTGTGTTACATGACAACCCCCTATTAGAAATACCTCACCGATAATCACTATCGTCAATATCGATTAGCTATTCATTAAAAATCTCGTTACCAATAATGGTAGAGGGCGAGAGTTTCTATAAATTGTTAAACCAATATTTCGCAGTCAAACTTAATTCAGCATATTCATAAATTAGCGATACCACGTCAAATTCTCTCTTTCTAGAGCCGCCTAGAATCCCTTTCGGCTACAGTCTGATTTTAATAAAAAGCGCCCCAGAGGAAACTAGTGCTGATGCTAGTGATAATAGCTGCTATTAGTGATAATATACAGAACAGACTCTCGCTCACAGCACACTGCTTAAATCTATTTAACAGAAGATATTTAATCTGTCTTAAATAACTTTAAAAAGTTACATTTTTCCTGTATCACATCGCTATTTACGCACCATGTTGTTGCTATTGCGTCGTATATGCGTTCACTCCCATTGTAATAGAGAGTCCTAGCAATGCGGTTTCATTACTAACTCTGCACTTGTTAGGGCTCACCCAAAACCTTGATATGCTTATTTTATAAATATATCGAACTTACTATCAGTAAGTAATAAATCTCCACATATTCTTACATTATCTAACATGTGCAGCTCTACTAGCCCTGTATAGTGCCACTATACGCCTAAGCCAGACGTCACAGTACAGTAATCTTACTAAGATGCGGTACAATGCCCGCGTTTTTGACTCGATCTGTGTGCTCTTGCTATTATTTGCACAATCAGAGCAGTACTATTTTCGTGCTACATCATGCCTTCTAGTCACCCAACATTTTTGCCCTCTGGGCCTCACCGTATGCGCTCGCTGCCATCGCTAATTTTTTTTAGTCGATGGTTGCAATTACCTTTATACCTAGGATTAATTCTTGCACAAGCTATTTACGTTTTTCTGTTCCTGAAAGAGCTTTTGCACCTACTATTACATGCAGCTTTTCTAACTGAAACGAATGTAATGCTAGTAGTACTTGGTTTAATCGATGTCGTGATGATTTCAAATTTATTGATTATGGTGATCATCGGCGGCTACGAAACGTTCGTATCACGACTGGGTCTCGAAGGTCATCCGGATGAACCAGAATGGCTTGACCACGTCAATGCCGGTGTTTTGAAGGTCAAGTTATCAATGGCTTTAATTAGTATTTCGTCGATTCATTTGCTTAAAACCTTTATTGATCCTGACCAACATTCTCCCCAAGCAGTGATGTGGAAAGTACTTATCCATATGACATTCTTGCTATCGGCACTTGTAATGGCTTGGGTAGATCGGCTTACATCGCACGTTCCGCATGTTCCGATCCAGTCAACGCTTTAATTTATGATTGAACATTTGTTCCTCCGCCAACCGATATAGTACCCTTCATAAAAAACTAGCTATGATAATTATCAAGCAGGAAGACTTGATCCAAAGCGTCGCTGATGCATTGCAATATATCAGCTACTATCATCCAACTGACTATATTCAGGCGCTAGGGCGTGCCTACGAACTCGAGCAAAACCCGGCAGCAAAAGATGCAATTGCACAGATCCTTACTAACAGTCGTATGTCCGCTGAGGGACGCCGCCCGATTTGCCAGGATACTGGTATTGTTACAGTATTTATAAAAGTCGGGATGGGTATACGCTGGGATGGCTCAACGATGAGTGTGACAGATATGATTAATGAAGGTGTGCGGCGCAGCTATACACACCCCGATAACATATTGCGTGCCTCAATCGTTAACCCACCAGAAGGTGCGCGCATAAACACCCAGAATAACACGCCAGCAGTCATCCACTATGAGATAGTTTCTGGAAATAATCTCGACCTACAGATTACAGCTAAAGGTGGTGGATCAGAGAATAAATCGAAGTTCGCGATGCTAAATCCCACTGATTCAATTATTGACTGGGTACTAAAAACTGTACCGACAATGGGCGCTGGTTGGTGCCCGCCAGGTATGCTTGGAATCGGTATTGGTGGCACTGCTGAGAAATCGATGTTGATGGCAAAGGAATCTCTAATGGATTCGATTAACATCCAAGATGTAATATCCCGTGGACCGCTCAACTGGATTGAGGCACTACGCATCGAGCTATATAAAAAAGTTAATATGTTAGGTATTGGTGCACAAGGGCTAGGTGGCTTATCTACTGTGCTAGACGTGAAGATTATTGCGGCGCCCACGCATGCGGCTAGCAAGCCGATTGCAATCATCCCGAATTGCGCGGCAACGCGCCATGTGCATTTTACGCTTGATGGTACCGGTAGTATCCGATTAGATCCACCTCCGCTAAAATCTTGGCCCAATGTACATTGGCGGCCAGACACTAGAAATAGCCAGCGTGTCAACCTCGATATACTAACACGCGAGCAGGTTTCAGGATGGAAATCGGGCCAGACACTGTTGCTCTCGGGCAAGATATTGACTGGACGCGATGCTGCACATAAGCGTATAGTAGACATGTTGGCTCACGGATATCCACTGCCTGTTGACTTCAAAAACCGTGTAATTTACTATGTTGGTCCGGTTTCTCCTGTCCGAGATGAGGTCGTTGGACCGGCTGGTCCAACGACCTCATCTCGGATGGATATGTTCACCGAAATAATGCTTGAGAAAACCGGTCTGATTTCAATGATTGGTAAAGCTGAGCGCGGCCCAGCTGCGATCAATGCAATCAAAAAACATAAAGCCGCTTACTTGATAGCGGTAGGAGGGGCTGCATACCTTCTGTCTAAAGCAATTCGAAGCTCGCGCATTCTCGCATTTGAGGAACTCGGAATGGAAGCTATTTTTGAATTTGAAGTCAAAGATATGCCGGTCACTGTAGCAATTGATTCTAATGGAACATCAATTCATCAGATTGGACCGAAAGAATGGAAAACTAAAATTAATGAGATTTCGATTCTAGCCATGTAGCGAGTTAGAAAAATATGAAGCAGAAAATCCATATATACAATACTAACTAAGAGAGTACTTTATTTATTGATATTCATGCTCACGGCAGGGTATTGTTTATACGAGTAAACAAAAAGTCTTAAAATATTTAAGTGCCTAATAAAAAAGCTAACAGCAATAATTAATTCTTCGTGTATGTGTAGATGTGCTAAAATTTTTAGCCAAATAAGCTAGCTAAGTATAAATATAATAAGTCAATCAGTAATAACAAAACGTACTAACATTTTTAGTTTTCTAAATCTTAGAAATTTGCGCTAGCTATTAATGAGCAATACTTCACAAAAAATATTAGAATGTAAATTAAGGCTTAAATTACTTTTTAAGTAACCCGTAAAAAAACAATTGTGTATTGTAAGTCCGAATAAAATTATGTATCAAACAAAATTTTAGTATCTTAGACGGCATGAAAAAACATATTAATTAACTCGATATCTAACTTAGATTGATGAAAAAATAGATATTCAAAATCACTAGCAGTCTATAATAATTACTGCTTATATATAAGCAGTAATAAGCTATCGACATAGTAAGAATAACGATGCGAAATGCGGCGCCGATCGGCGTTCTTGACTCTGGAGTTGGAGGACTATCAGTGCTTCGCTCGATCCGGGCGGCATTACCTGATGAGACTCTGCTGTATTGTGCTGATTCCTGCTATGCACCATATGGTGAACGTAAGAACTCGTTCATCACAGCGCGTACCTTGGGTATTAGCCGGTGGCTTGAAGCGCAGCATGTTAAAGCAATAGTGGTAGCTTGCAATACAGCGACTGCCCATACATTATTAATATTACGCGAGCGCTTAAAAATGCCGATTATCGGCGTCGAACCTGGTATCAGAATCGCCGCGTTGCGGTCACGTACCCGAGTAGCAGGCGTACTAGCAACTACCAGCACGCTCAAAAGCGAACGCTTTAATGCACTGCTTGCTCAGTACAGCGGGGATTGCCGGTTTATCTGTCAGCATGGGCGTGGTTTAGTTGAGGCAATCGAGGTAGGTGATGTTAGCTCACCAGTGGTTATGCAATATCTATCTGCTTGCATACAACCGATTTTAGACAGCAGTGCTGATACACTGGTACTAGGTTGCACTCATTATTCATTTTTATGGAATGCGCTATGTACAATCACTGCTAAGCAGCTGTATATTGTCGATACGCATGAAGCAATCGCATCTCAATTAGTACGACAACTGACTAAGCAGCGATTACTTATTAACACTATCTCGGCTACTACACACAGTAAAAAAAGACTTGCTTCACCGACATTACGACTCATTAGCACAGGCGATGCTTTACAATTGACTCGTATCGCTCAGAAACTTATCGGCGTTAATATAGACGCTGAACATGTCAAAATAGCCTCGGAACCATTTTAATTTAACTACTACTTACATCAGTCTAAAACGTAAACTAGAGTTAGAATAATACGAGACAATCATATAAATTGCTCTTAGTTTAAGGCGACTAATCTGTATATTTAAACACCCCGTGTTTTTAATTTAGAAATTACTACTTTGATTACTAGCCCAGATTAATAACACATAGATAAAGCTGAGTTGACAGAAATTCGAAATTTTTTATGACAGTGCTTGCGGAGACGGAGGGATTCGAACCCTCGATCTAGGTTTAGCCCAGATGCTCCCTTAGCAGGGGAGTGCCTTCAACCTCTCGGCCACGTCTCCTGGAGGCTATACTTGCGTATAGAGTAGAGCAAGGAAATTAATCTAAAACAAACGAAGAACCTAAAATAGCATATTAATTTATAAGACAGTACAGCAACTATTTTATAGTTAGAAGCTACGCTGCAATTACGTTTTCTCAAGATCGAACTCTTTATAGAGTGCACGCACGGCGCACTCTATAAACCTTTCATCAATCAACACTGAGATTTTTATTTCAGATGTTGAAATCATCTGAATATTAATGCCCTCTTCTGACAAGGTGTGAAACATTTTACTGGCAACTCCTACATGCGAACGCATGCCGACACCAACGAGAGATACTTTCGATACTTGTGGATTGCCTAATACTCTTTGCGCGTTGATATATTCTTTCGAGTGATAAGAAAGAATGTTCATTGCATGCTTGTAGTCGCCACGGTTAACAGTGAAGGCTAAGTCGGTTTTTCCTTCTATACCAGAATTCTGGTTGATCATATCAACATCAATGTTGGCCTCAGCGATCGGGCCAAGGATCTGATAAGCAATATCTATCTTGTCAGGAACATTAATGACTGCAATGCGTGCTTCATCACGCTGGAAAGCGATACCGGAAATAACAGCTTGTTCCATTTTCTCGTTTTCTTCAAAGGTAATCAGAGTGCCCGAACACATTTCTTCATCTAGCGGGATCATCGGATCTATCAGGCTTGATAACACACGTGTTTTAACCCGATATTTCCCAGCACACTCAACAGAACGAATCTGCAGTACTTTAGAACCGAGGCTGGCCATTTCTAGCATCTCCTCGAACGTAATTTGATCTAGGCGACGAGCTTTTTCAACAACGCGTGGGTCGGTCACATATACACCATCCACGTCGGTATAGATTAAACACTCGTCAGCGCGCATCGCAGCTGCAATTGCGACTGCTGATGTATCGGATCCTCCCCGACCTAACGTAGTAATATAACCATCAGGATCCACGCCCTGAAAACCTGCGATGACAACAACTTTACCAGCATTTAAATCAGTTAGCACCCGTTTATCATTTATTTCGTTGATACGGGCCTTTGTAAATGCACTATCTGTCTTAATAGCAACCTGCCAGCCAGCATAGCTGGCTGCGTCTATACCTTCTTCCTGTAGTGCGATTGACAACAGACCAACACTAACTTGCTCGCCTGTCGAAGTAATCATATCGAGTTCGCGAGGATTAGGTTGTTCTGAAATTTTCTGTACCAGAGAAAGCAAGCGATTAGTTTCACCAGCCATCGCGGATAGCACAACGACTAATCGGTGACCGGCTTTATGCCACTTCGCAACGCGCTTTGCGACATTCCTGATGCGCTCAACTGAGCCCATTGAGGTACCGCCGTATTTATGTACAATGAGTGCCATTGTCGTTATAAACTACAGAGAAAAATAAAGCCAGTGCGTATGTGGGATTGTTTAATAGAATAAGGCATAAACAAGATAATGCCATTAGGGCCTACCTAATGGATTTAAATCAGAGAAATTAGATAAAGAACAATTTTGCCGTATGCTGGTGCGCTTGACAAGCGAAAATGCTTATCATATGAGCGGTATATCTGGACGCCATTCGATTCGTACTTGACCTCTACCCGCAACGTTAGGGTCGATGCCTAGTTTTGGTACCCACAGTAATTTATCTCCGGTAAACAACAATGGGAGATGGCGCTGCCAAGTTGGTATTGCCGCTTCTTGAAAGAGGTTTTTCAACGTGCGCAGCGGGCCGCCAACGCGTAGACGCATGCGTTCTCCACCAAGCCGCGCACGTACCGTGAGTGGCACAGATTCGAGAACGCTACACTGCACCCCGCGTTCATCGTTAATATTAGATAATACGAAAACAATGGACCCCTGCCATACCGGCAAATGCCAGACAGACTGACCCGACCATTGAAACTCAGTGCTTAGTGGTATTATTTTCCTAATAAATATCTGATCATCTTGGCTTTCCCACCAGATCCGATCTCGGTATAAGCACAGATATTGTTTACTATATGCAATTCGCAGCGTGGTACTGTTACTGGCATCACGCAATTGGCGAAGTATTTCCTTAATTCGCGCTGAAGATGCTGTTGCTAGCCCTGACTTACGCATCCAAAATCGAAGCAAATTTATCGCACGTTCATCACTAAGTTCAAGTAGCGCACGCCGAGATAGAATTTGGCTTATAGGAAACGATGCATCGAATCGTTTCACCGTAGCAGTAGGCTGACTGACGTATATGCATGCGCCTAAATCATTAATACTAAAATCCTGTAGTAAACGCTGTGCGGTAGCGGCATGTCGGGCTGTCCGTGCTAACGTGTCGCGATACCCGGGGAAATAAATTGCTAGCTTAGGCATTACATGTTTCCGTAGCGCATTACGCATATGCCGAATATCTGTATTAGATGCATCATTTATCCAGCATAGCTCATGCTGACGTGCATACGCTTCTAGAGAAGTTTGAGATACTGACAATAAAGGACGCACGTAGACGAGCCCGTCATGAAGCAAGCGCTTCAGTGGCATTGCGGCGAGACCGGGAAGCCCTGAACCACGCAGTAATTGCAATAGAACAGTCTCAGCTTGGTCGTCAGCATGATGGCCAAGCCACAGCGTGCGTATACGATGTGCTTTGCACATCTGCCTAAGCGCGGTATAGCGCGCATCGCGCGCAAGGGCTTCGATACTTTGCTGTGGCATATCAGCTATTTTAACGGCGCGGCAATCAAAAACAATATCGAGCTGGGAAGCTATATCGATGCAATGGCTACGCCAAGCATTAGCGCAAGCGTTAAGTCCGTGATGAACATGCAACCCGACACACCGGCGCGCACCAAGCACAAGCACCGCCGCATGTAATAGCACCGTAGAATCAAGGCCTCCGCTGAAGGCGATTGCAACAGACTCGCCACAATGAACGGCTTCGGCTTGAGCGGCTACTGACTGAAAAACTAGATGACTACCGGCTAATTCGCTTGAACTTTTCATGCAATTGAATCCTATATAAAGGCCAGCTTGCGTATGCCGCACAGCCTCTATTAGTTCTTAAGCGGGCCAGATTTATATTTTCCATAATTCATTAACCGTTCAAAGTGACGGGCACACAGATCATTTGCGCTCATGCCTTGAAACTGCCGAAGAGAATCGGCCAGCGCACGACGCAGCATTGCAGCCATGCTTTTAAGATCTCGGTGCGCACCACCCAGTGGTTCGTTAACAATCTTATCAATCAGGCCAAGTGCTTTAAGTCGGTGCGCGGTTAGGCTTAGAGCTTCTGCTGCTTCAGGCGCTTTTACCGCACTCTTCCATAAAATCGAGGCGCACCCTTCCGGAGAAATTACTGAATAGGTCGAGAACTGAAGCATTAATACGGTATCAGCGACGGCAATAGCCAACGCGCCACCAGAGCCGCCTTCACCAATGATTGTCGCAATCGTTGGCACCTTTAATTCAGCCATTACATAAAGATTATGACCGATTGCTTCGGATTGACCACGCTCTTCAGCTCCTACACCTGGATACGCACCTGGCGTATCGATGAACGTGAAAATTGGCAATTTAAATTTCTCTGCCATCCGCATTAGTCGCTCGGCTTTGCGATAGCCTTCCGGGCGTGACATTCCGAAATTACGCAAAGCGCGCTCTTTTGTATCCCGCCCCTTTTGGTGACCAATTACCATGCACGGATGCCCGTTAAAGCGCGCAAGACCACCGACAATCGACAAATCATCGGAAAATGATCGGTCCCCATGCAATTCTTGGAAATCTGTGAATAACTCGTTTACATAATCAAGTGTATAAGGGCGTTGTGGATGCCGAGAGATCTGAACTACTTGCCAAGGTGACAGGTGGGCATATATATCTTTTATCAGTTTTTGGCTTTTTTTAGATAGCCGGTCAATCTCTTCCGAGATGTTAATGGCTGAATCGTCTTGAACGAGGCGTAATTTTTCTATTTTTACTGCAAGCTCTGCAATCGGCCGCTCGAAATCCAGAAAGGTGATTTTCATTTATTTGAGTCCTTGAACTATCTGGTAGCACATATTTTAACTCTATGTTGTACTACCTAAATGAGCTCTAAACTCTCACATTAATATTCTAATAATTTTAGACGCAATATTAAGGGTGGATATTTCACTACCATGCTTAATCCAGGTTAAATAGCACTGTTTAGTCTAATCTTTTGGCGGTTCCAGACTGCGCCACATATACCATGTTGCAACAGTACGCCACGGCTCCCAATTCGCAGCGACTTCTCTGGCTTCACTGCGTGTGACTGGCTCACCGCTAAAATAATTAAGACTAATCGCACGAATTAGCCCAAAGTCATCTAGAGGAAGCACATTCGGGCGCATCAAGTTAAAAATTAGAAACATCTCCGCAGTCCAGCAACCAATCCCTCGTATCCGCGTAAGCTCGCCAATAACCGTTTCATCATCCATTAATGGCCATGCCGCGATATGAAGCACACCAGATGTAAAGTTCTGAGCAAGATCTAGGATGTATTCTGACTTTCGCTTAGATAATCCACACTCGAGCAATCGAGACTGCCCAAGCGTCATGATGCATGATGGCGCAATCAACGGGCATGCAGCTATGAGTCGCCCCCATATTGCTTCTGTAGTGTTAACTGATATCTGCTGACTGATGATAGAGCGAGCAAGCGCTACAAACGGATCACCGCACGCTATCAAATAAACAGGTCCAAACTGCGGGATTAATTTTCTAAGTATACGGTCGCAACGGACTAGGTCTTCGCATGCATGGTCCCAATATTCAGGTCGCCCGCCCCCTTCCCACTGCTGTGTAATGTGACACATCACGCTGTTTCTATTAGGATCATTAGCACGTGCCACATGCTCACAGGCAATACTGTGTTTTACCACTACCGGCGCCCTTACTTCAATGCTGCGCGCCGTTTTCTTAGCCGTTGCCATCCTGCCTCCTGACTACGGATTCATATCGATGTGCCGCGCCTTACACGCGTCGCCATTCAGTCATGCCGTTCGGTTTGTCTTCAAGTAAAATACCGTCATCAAATAATGCTGCTCGGATCCGGTCTGCTTCGATATAATTCTTCATGTGCTTAGCCTGTGAACGGACTTTAATTTGCTCATTGATCTGTTCAATATCGAGGGCTGGAAGTTTATCCGAAGCTAACGATTGTCCCTGTAAATACTCGCTGGGATCGCACTCAAGCATACCAAGTATGCTAGCGAGCCTCTTAAGCTGGCGCCCCAGCGCGGGATCGCGGGTGCGATTCAAATCCGAAACTAAGTCGAACAGTGTCGCGAACGCGGCCGGTGTGTTGAAATCATCATTCATAGCAGCGCGGAATGCTGCTGCATGACATTCACCCCAGTCTAGCTCTTGATTATCGGGCGTGACATCTTTAAGTGCTGTATAGAGCCGCATGAGCGCTGCTCGCGCATCGTCTAGACACGCGTCACTATAATTTAATGGTGATCGATAATGCGTGCGTAAGATTAGCATCCTTATCACTTCACCATCATAGCGCTTCAATACATCGCGTAGCGTGAAAAAGTTACCAAGCGATTTAGACATTTTTTCGTTGTCGACGTTGACGAATCCGTTGTGTAACCAGTAATTCACGAAATGTTGCCCAGTTGCCCCCTCGCTTTGCGCGATCTCATTTTCATGATGAGGAAATTGTAAGTCTTGACCGCCACCATGGATATCCAACCGATCGCCAAGTAACGCGCAACTCATTGCTGAGCACTCAATATGCCAGCCTGGCCGCCCCCAACCCCATTGGGAATCCCACCCAATATCGAGTAGTCTATCTTTTTTAAAACGCTTCCATAGCACGAAATCGAGTGGATCCTCTTTTAAATCATTCTGCGCAACTCGCTCCCCAGCGCGTAGGTTTTGGAGAGACTTGCCGGATAATTGTCCATATGCGGAAAATTTTCGCACGGAATAATTAATATCGCCATCACGCCCCTGGTACGCATAGCCATTACGCTTAAGTGCTTCTATCATGCCCAACATCTGCGGTATAAATTCTGTAGCACGTGGCTCATAGTCTGGTCGTTTAATATTTAGTGTGGCCTCATCTTCGTGCATTGCTTTTATAAAGTAGTCTGTTAGCGTGTAGATTGACTTACCGCTATTCGTCGCGCGCCGAATAATCTTGTCATCGATATCAGTAATATTACGTACATATGTAACTCGATAGTCTAGAGTACGCAACCATCGTTGGATCATATCGAATACAACCATCAGTCGACCGTGACCTACGTGGCAATAGTCGTAAACAGTCATACCGCACACGTACATGTATACCTCGCCCTTGCGCAATGGAACGAAGGTTTCTTTGTTACAACTGAACGTATTGTATAAACGGAGCCGATCCATATAGAAACGTTACGTGTGCCAAGCACTGTAAACGCAGTCGGCTAACACACTGACGCGGTGTAACCCTCGTCTTTAGTAAGAGTGGTAAATAGACGATGTTGTCATGGTTCGGAAATCAACTAATCGGATGCAACCTCGAGTGGTACGAGGACTGTCGACTGTTCTAGTTCTCGGCAACAGACCGAGATATTGTTAGAATAGATTAAAGTATAACACCGCGAAAAATCTATGAATACGACCCGTGTGCGTATCGTGCTTGCGGTAATAGTCTGCTTAGCTAGAATAGCGTTCGCACAACTCTTGCCTGCTGTCACTGATGTCAAGCAAGAGCTTGACGCCACACTCGCAAAATTCGACGATCGCGTCTTTATGAACCCGCGTGATGTACAGGCTCGCTTCAAGCGAGCTAATGTACTTGTACAGCTAGGCCGAGATGACGACGCAATCACTGCATATACAGCGCTGACGCAGACCTATCCGGAACTACCTGAGCCGTATAATAATCTAGCTGCTCTATATGCAAAGCACGGAAAACTAGAAAAAGCCCGTGCGTTACTTGAGATAGCAGTACACGCAAATCCAGGCTACGCGCTTTCACAAGCCAACTTAGGTGATCTTTATCTCCGACTTGGGGCTGAGTCGTTCAAGCGTGCAAGCGAGCTTGAACCATGTGACACGTATTCTGCGTGCCGCAGACAGCAAATCGAACGACTCCTGGGTCTGTCGAGTCTGCCGAAAATAGCCGGTTCAGCCACTACAAGATCTGAGCTTTTATCAATCACGATGCCAAAAAAAGAAGTATTACACTTCCCGACTATTGTTCCTAGCGCTAATACAGGGCCTTCGCTACTACCTTACCGAATACCGAAGATAATACAACCTTAATCCACCTCTCATCGTTGAGAGCATATTATATTACGCATTATCGTTGCTCAAAATATTAGAATCGAAAATATGAAATTGTTGAATTGCTTACTTGGATCGATTTCTACGAGTTATCTAGCGAGCTAGCTTTAGATGCTTTAACGTACTATTCAAGACAGTATCTAGGGATGTGTTCGCTCAAACTACATATCATCAAAATGTCATATACAATCTACAAATACTTATATCTAGCAAATATAACAATGCGCTCATTCATCGCCTTATTTTCCGATCCAGACTATAGGGCGAACTTACGCAAATACTAATTCGGCTAGAAGGTCTAAACAGATTTAGAAACACGATTAATTACTATCCTAGATAGTGAGCGCTAGATGTTTTTGTTTAGAAAACTCTCTGTTTTATCAAAGCTTAACCACTCTCTCGTATATTAAGAGGCGTTGATGTAAAAAGGCTGGAGACGGCACTATTTTATATGGGTAATAAAAAATAAAATTAATCGATAAAATACAGCACTATGCAGCTGTACCTGCGGATTCTATTAGAATGCACTGTCCGCAATGCTTTGATTAAAGAATCAAACATCGTTGTCCAAAACTGAAACGTGTATGTTGAATCTAACTGATAAAAACAGCGCATTGTGCTCGATATTATTAATATCCGATCTGCATTTGAGTGAGGCGCTGCCGCGCACTGTTGCTGCATTCGAGCATTTTATCTGTGTTACCGCAGGCGCAGTCGACTCAGTATTCATTCTTGGCGATCTCTTCGAGTATTGGATTGGTGATGACATGCTCGCCTTACCATTTTCACAATATATCGCCAAACTTATGCATACGCTATCTGAGCGCGGTATCACGCTGTATATAATGCATGGTAATCGAGATTTTCTACTCGGACCCAAATTTATGAAGACTGCAAGCGCAATACTGCTGCCCGACCCGTGTGTTATCACAGTTTTTGGCGAACGCATTGTACTCACACATGGTGATGCGCTGTGCACTGCTGATATCAGCTACCAACGATTTCGACGCGTTACTCGCACTGCTGTAGCACAAAGCCTATTTTTTGTACTACCGTTGCGCTGGCGTGAAAAAATCGGTGAAAATATGCGCCGAAAATGCCTTGTACAACCAATTCAGATGTCACCTCAGCATGATGTGACATCTAATGCGCTTTCACACTTATTCTCTAGAACCCATACCCATACTATGATCCATGGTCATACGCATTTGCCAGCTTACCATTACCACCACGGTACCGCACGGTGGGTGCTACCGGACTGGGAACTTGACCACGGTACGACACGCGGTGGCTATCTGAGGATTGATAAAAACGGTATCCACGTACTACCGCTTAGTCTTTAAGGTGGAGTAACTCGGGCCACTAATCTTCAATGAAATCTTGATATTTTCCAGGGTTATTGATTCTGACTGTATTCACCCGTTGATTTTTAATAATGCTTTCCAAGAAGCTTGGCCCCTGCTATCACTTTATCAAAAGTTAATCGCTTGCTAAGTGGCATTAGCTATAAATTTATAAAATATTAGTATTAATATGTGATAGCATTTATTTTTAATCTACATATAAGAAAAAGTTTTTATAAAATCTTTATTACATGATACTCACTCAGTAGTCTATTAGACATGGGTCGCATGTGATAGATTGTTAATCGTCGTCAGACTAATCTACACCTACTTTATTTCACGAGTATTATATACAATTTTTGTATACTACTATTAACTAGTATAACTACTCAGCACTCTCGCAGCAGCTTTCAGTATATGTATTGCCATACTCATTATCCATTTTAGCTATTTTCTAAATATCACACTCAGTCTATTGCGCTTACGCGCTTATCCCGTCATTGATAATATTCGTCGATCGACAATAAAATTAGGATTTATATCAATATAAGTAACATTGCATAAGGTATAACATCAAACGCTTTAAATAATGCTACTTCGCATTCTAGAAAGAATGCGATAGTACGCGAACGCATGAGATAACGATAATATCGTACAACTTAGAGTAAGAGATTAAGATGAAATAAATAGTGCGAATTATTTAATTAAGCTTTCTCGCCGAGAGCGTACTAATCTAACTTGCGTCAATTGCTAGTTATTACCACGGAATACCATAAGACTTCAGAAGGATATGCTTAGCGATACCATGAACGATCTTAATTTCCTCATGCTCCAGGTTAGCCCTCAAAAATACCCGTCGAAGCCGTAGCATAAGTTTTTTAGGGTTAGCGGGATTAAGGAAATCTAGTGCAATAAGTGCATTCTCTAGATGTTTGAACATATATTCAATTTCGTCATGGGGCACTATCGATGCAGCGATACTAGAAAGCGGCGTCTGATGCGCAGCACTCAATAGCGCTAAGCGTAACTCATAAGCGAGAATTTGAACTGCTTGTGCAAGGTTCAGTGAGCTATAGATAGGATTAGCTGGTATATGAGCCATCGCGTTACAGCGTTCGACATCAACATTAGATAACCCTGTGCGTTCATTGCCAAACACTAATGCGATATCGCCAGTCGCCGCTAGACCACGGGCACACAACGCAAGCATGCGGGGTGTGAGTATCGGCGGGCCCCACTTGCGTTTGCGTGCTGTAAGCGCTACAGACCAGTGAACATCTGCCAATGCATCAGCAAGAGTTGGCATGATTTTTGCGGCCGCTAATACGTCATCTGCGTTGCTAGCCATTGCTTTCGCATCGGGATTAGTGCATACCATCTCGATCCGAGGTGCAATCAGAACAAGGCGAGAGAAACCCATTGTCTTTAAAGCGCGGGCCACCGCACCAACATTACCAGGATGGCTCGGCTCAACAAGCACGAAGCGCACCGACGTAAAGCTTGCATCAAAAGATAGAGTATCGACATCTAGGCTTGCGTCAGCCGAAAATGATCTATGTACAGTAAGACTATTGTTCATAGTGTAGATTCATTAAAAAGATTTAACAATAGCTGTAATGTTCTATTACAAGCGTAACAGCACTAAGACATACACTGATGTACAGTGTGCACTTACTGATAGAATCACAAGTTCAGAGCGCCGCCGTACAACATTCATATGATGTTATGCTCCGCTCTTTATCAATTCGCGAGGTCTAGCTGCGCGGTATGACACCGTAGCAGTAGCTTGCATCTAAGGAAAGCCCATGCATCCAATGCTTAACACTGCTGTCAAGGCTACACGCCGTGCCGGGCAGATTATTAATCGTGCTTCATTGGATATCGACTTGCTGCAAGTAAATAAAAAGCAGCACAACGATTTTGTCACTGAAGTTGATAGATCAGCAGAGACAGTAATTATCGATACGTTACATGCTGCATACCCGGAGCATGGATTTCTCGCCGAAGAGTCTGGCGCTAGCGCTAATAAATCTGAGTATGTATGGATTATTGATCCGCTAGATGGCACGACAAACTTCATTCACGGATTTCCGCAGTACTGTGTGTCGATTGCTCTTTCTTATCGTGGAGTCATTACGCAAGCAGTCGTCTACGATCCAACCCGCAATGACTTATTTACAGCATCGCGTGGTTGTGGGTCGTTTCTCAACGATAGGCGTATCCGTGTATCACGGCGAGATCGACTAGCTGATGGGCTGATTGGTACTGGTTTTCCGTTCCGAGATCAAAGCGGGCTAGACGGGTACCTAAAGCTGTTCGGCGAAATGACATGTGCATGCGCTGGCCTTCGCCGCCCGGGCGCGGCAGCTCTAGACCTCGCATATGTAGCCGCCGGGCGCTATGACGGCTTCTTCGAGCAAGGCATTCAACCGTGGGACATTGCGGCTGGTAGCTTGCTTGTTAGCGAAGCTGGAGGACTAGTTGGCAACTATACAGGTGACTCCACTTTTTTGTACCAGCATGAAATTGTTGCAGGCAACCCCAAACAGTATGCACAGATGGTGCGGATTCTCAAGCCATATAGTCAAGTAAAAAAGGCAGTCTGAGCAAAAAGAAGTTAGTTCTAAGGTACTCTCAGAATATTATAAGTACCGCATTGAATTGAAGTAGAACCCGCCTTAGCCAAATAATCCGAACATCCACGGCGCTAAGAGTGCCTATGCATCTTTGTTATCTCTGCTTACTACGTGTTAGGAAACAGCGTCTAAATTAGAGGTGCGTCTAATATTAAGGAATATACAGATATAATCTAAGCAGCTAGATACCAGTGTTAATAGTGTTTATGGCTATAATCAGTGTTAGAACGGTTGATGCACATCTGTACTGATAAATACAGATGAACTTCCCTGAAAGTTATCGGGCTAATAATTGTTAGAATGCAGGTAGGCTATCTTCCTTTGAAAGAGTTACGCTTGACATGACATAGAAATACCAGAAAATATCAGAATAGCTAGAGACTAGCATACGCCCTGCACGACTAATGCAAATTTTACTAGTTAGCGAACACTCTCAGAACTACTCCTAATTACTATTCAAATTAATATAATAGGTTTAAGAAATAGCTAAGAGTCTAAACAACCTGCTCTCAGAAATAGTCATCGAAAATCACGCACTGATGATGCGTCTAAGTATTAAAGCTAATTACCCTGACACGATGGTGTTAAAATGAGTGGTTATTAAGAACAGTTCTACGAGAATTCAGAAAAAATAGTATGACTGCTGCTTTAGCTCTTGCGCGGTTCGGTATATTGACGGGTAGTTTCAATCAAGATGACTCGAGTACAGCATCATTCTCTTGAGCAGTACTTGGGAAAGTGTCGGGTCGCGACTGATCGATGTTAGCGTAGATAAGATACCAGCCGGAATCGGATATATTGGCTGCTTTATATGCTTGCAAACGATAGTGCTTCATAGCAACTAATTTTACCTAAAACCCGAGAACATGAACGTGATTTCTCACGTGGAACTTTGACCCCGCATTAGGTGTACAACGTCTATATAAATAATTAACAACTATAAAAAAATTTAACAGATTTTCCGCAAGAGCTTAGTACTGTATACGACACAGCCGACGTACTTTTGATGTACGCAGCATAGACCCAAAAGCAGCAGATTCCGCACGTCTGCTTACTAAATATATTAGGCTCGATCCAGCTACGCGCCGCAATCTTAGGTTAACTGAAACGTTGCAAGACATAGATTCTCGATGCTATTCTTGATGTGTGCTATACCCCGATAGGCAGTCGCCTACTGCTTTACTGGCTGTGAGTAGAGCTTACCGATTATTGATAATTAATTATTGCGCGAGCCATCGCGAGCGCGTCTACAACATGATGTACCGCGGTGTTACTGCATCTGACTACAATGCAGCATTAGACAAATAGCATGGTGTTTCATAGAATTTTGGATATTTTCTCGTTGATCTTAAAATGTATGAACGCATTCAAACCAATGTTCGAGTTGAATATAATAAGATCTATTTACGACTTCTATATTAAGGCGACTCATGTACATACTAACACAGTATCAGAAGACTACCGACACCCCCGATTTTAAAAAACGCTGAACGCTAAATCACTCCAGAGTCAATACTAGATAGTACCTTCTCCGAAGGACAAGCTATAGATAGTGAAAGCAGCGCTGATTATGTTTATAGCATACCTCGAAGGAAACTCTGTAACAGAAAGGTAGGTTAGTTTCGCTCTTGTTGACTAGATCTTTATACAAATCGTCGCTACTCATAACTTTATGGGCGACCGCTTGACTTTTATGATCGATATCGCTGAAGTTTTATAAATTCTAAACAACACGAAATCGCATAGTCTTGTACTAGTAGATCCAGTTGACTATACATCGACCTTCGATGGACGTGCTTTCGATTGGACTATTGCATGCTATCTACTCTCATATAAACAGAGCTATACGTTCTTCGCTATACATTACTTCAATTTACGCAATTACAATACTAAACAGTATCAAATATTTACTTTTATCATTAAAACATGAGTGTGGGCATATATTTATATGCCGCCTATGAAGGTCCAGCGAACTAAGGCTATAGATTATAAGTCGCTCGACTGGCTAGTGTCCTGCTTCCGTAATTTTATTAGAGCGCATTATCTATTACCATAGGTAGTCAGCTATTATCACAGCGCAATTGAAAGCTTTTCATATGTTAAGTAGTTTATAAAATATAATTTTTTATAATCCTAAGCTAATTAGCTATTCTTATTAAGAAATGTAAAATACAGGCGCCACTTGACACACCTACCTCCCTCATTTGCTATTTGGCTGTTACGACTAAAATAACTGTCTATGCTAAAGCTAAAAGAGAATTTTATCTGGTCAAGTAATCAATTTCTTTGCTTTATAAGCCCTATTGATTAGACGGCTGTATCATAATTCCTACATAGTAGGAATATAGTTATACTCTTTTTATTGAGCTAATTTTTTTAAAAAACAATTATATTTAAGGGTCATCGAATATGGTAATGCATTCTGGGAATAAAAAATTTCTATTACATTTTAGTTGCAATATCCCGGGTGCAAAGCACATTTAAGTTAAAATGAAGGGGGCGTATTAGTGGGCATCGCTTTTCAAGTAATTAGTCAATGGACCTTTCTAATGAAAGGTTCCTCATACCTTTATATGGATAATAATCGCACAAGCTAACCGTGACTTATTACCATGTTTTGATATCCGGACTAAACTAGCAATAGATTATTATTCTAAATTTTTAATAAAAAGAGATCAATGTAGTTCAGTTCACGACAGTACTACATACATTGGCATCTTTGGGCTTTTTATTATTACCTCAGCAGCATAATGATGAACCTAGTAAAGTTACTGAGACTATAGAGTAATAAGCATAGCCGCACGTCATCTGACATCGGACGAATATTGATTAGATGTACCCTGATGTATTAAGGCCACCCAGGTGGCTTCTCGCGAAGTAAGCATTAACCACACAAAATTAATCATTCAATAAATTAAGGACGCGCTAAGAGCAGGCCCGGTTGATATACTGAGCTATCAGTATACATGCTACTAAAACTACATCTGCACTTATTTCTACTGTTCCAATCGCTTACTCAATACGGAAAGTGCTTGAAGTCAATGCAGCGTCGGAAACAAGCCGTAATTATTCTCAATGACTTCTAGCCCACTATCATCATATGCACGCTCTTGCTCGACCTCATCAGCTGTAGCGTCGCGCACATCTCTAACCGTCAGTAGAAAACGCAAAGCTATGCCAGCTAACGGGTGATTGCCATCAAGCACAACTCTATCCGCAGTAAGATCAGTTACGGTATAAATTATAGGATCGACCCCTTCTTCGTCTTCGCTTTCGAACTGCATGCCCACTTCCAGTGGCTCAGGAAAGCGCTTTCGAGGCTCTATTTTAATACGTCTAGAATCATAGTCGCCAAACGCATCAATGGGCTCTAGCTGGATCTGCGTTGAAAACCCTGTCTCATGGCCCTCTAATACTTCCTCGATCCCCGGGAACGTGCCATTATAACCACCATGTAGATAAACTATCGGCTTATCGCTTTCCTCAATCAAGTTACCTTGTGCATCGGATAGTTTGTAGACAACAGAAACAACGGTATGCTTCGCGATTTTCATTTGCCCTTCCAAAATACAAGATTGATTATACGAAGCCTATAAGCTTTTCTTGACCAAGATTATAGGTTGTATCGCTCACTATTTAGACACTTATACTGATTATCTCGTTTGTGTTTGTTACTTGCTATTTCATGTCTATTTTCTCTTACCCGCCTTACAGCTTCACACTAGCATAGTACATGCGGCCGTGTAAGGCAAAGGTGCTTATGTGACACATGTAATTTAACAATGTCGAGTTTTTCATAATCTGCTAGGATGAATTGCATTAGCATCTCAAGCTGTTCCCGCTTTCTATCAGGTACACGCCAAAATAAAGTCGGCTGATTAATTATAGGATCCATATCCCAACCGAACAACAGATTCTTACTTAAGCTATAATGTCATTGCTGCTAGCTTTATTAAAAAAATCGAATAAGAAGCTTACTTCTTGAGATAAGAGACATGCTTTCACTTACCGAGAAATATTACATGCAATAGCACTGTACTAGGTGAATGTCTAACCTATTTACTCAACTTTGGTATCGCACTAATGTACGTTAGGTTTTATAATTTATTTCCGTCTTATTTTGCTGAAGATGCTGTGTACGCCTAAGCGCATCAGACTTCTACAAATACTTGACCGGCCAGCTATAATTGACTATCCGTCCACTATATTTACGGGGCTAGATGTGCACAACATAAATTTTGTTAGGCAGATGTGTTAGTCATACGAAAAGACCATAAAATTTTTTAGAAGCTAGTTTAGCGAGCTACAAATAGCGTTTGTATACAAAATACTATTTTTTATACATTCTTAGTTTTCTTGCTAAAAAACACACCTCCATCTAAAAACAATTTTTCGTATGAAAATATTCCAGAATAAAGAATCGATCACATTAATACAGAGCTTACTTAAAGTATTATTAAATAGCGTATAGTACGTTATTCTAGGAGGGGTGTAGTATCCTCTTGGTATTTATCCATGACACAATTGTTATACGAATGGTATCGTTCAGACTAGATGCGGATTGGCAATCTATAAAGACTGGTCCTCCGTATCTCACAAAGTGTAATTTTGTTTGTAAAAGGCAACGAACCGGACCGAGATTTATCGACGGGCAATGTGAAAGTACATATAATTCCTGCCCAAGCCGTAGGTGAAGAGATGCAACAAGCATACGACGCACTAGCGGCTATAGGTAGGTGTTAAGCACATAATATCAGTATTATTCTCGCTGTTGCTTATCTGTCACTATAAAAGGACGTGATCATGAAGAAATCCCTCCTCGCAGTATCTCTGTTAGCAGTAATAACTCTAGCGGCTTGCGGCAAGAAAGACGAAGGTGCGGGTTCAACTCCTGCTACCGATGCTTCTACCGCACTGTCTCCGACTGCGATTCTACAATCGCCAGAAGAAGGCGCTACTGCTTCGAGTAACACCACGTCAGCTGCTGCTTCAGCCTCTGGCGCAAACCAGTAGTTACTGTTAGAAAAAGAACCGACCTATGGTCGGTTCTTTTTGACACACTTCCAAGTATATTTCGGATAAATTCTGACTCTTGTGTTGCCGATAATTATATCAATCTCAAACGCAGCTAGAAAAAAGTTAAGATGGATTTTTATCCTGTAATAGCGAGCTATATTAATGCAGTGTGACTTATTTCACTCGATTACCCATTCTTATTATTGCTACATTTCTCTATACACTATAAATTCTGACTAGATGGATATAATCTATGCACGCACATCAGTAGATATAATTCTATTTTATTTATCGTAGCTAGATGAGCATCTTAGTTGAATAAGGTACCTACGGCATGAAATAGCTCACGCCTACCTTACTATAAGTGTATAGTAGTAGTATCTCCAGTGGCAATATTAACTTGCCCTCCGCAACAATGCGGTTCTTATATAGCTTGACAGCGTTTTTTGTAAAATAATGTATCAGAACCTCCAATCCTTAAGCATATAAATTGGCGTATGAGCTCAAACCAACATGTGAACGTTACAGTGATGTGCTCACTAGATGGTGTATGATAGCCTCTAAATACCGATTTTTACACGCATAGCGCTATTTATTAAATGGTTTATCAACTATCAACCGCTTTTGCACAGCCGCTACTAGCTGCTGTGCAGCGATAGATGCATCAGGTTGACCATTCGAATCAATTACCGAAAGTTGAGTGATGTACTCCCGTTTCGGTCTTACATGGATTAGATACTCCTTGACGAGGATATTCGGCTTACTACGATAAAGAAATCTACTAAATAAACGCTCTTTCTTAATCTCTTGCAGAGGATCTGAATAATGGACGTAATATATGCCGCGCTCACGATCACGATCGTCAACAACAAATAGTGTGTGATCAAGAATAAAGCCGATGTGTAACCACGCCCGGTCAAAAGGCTCAGCTATGTGAAGGATAGGGGCACCTGTACTGTTAAGTACTAGCTCTGCTTTTGGAGCAGTATACCGTGCATTACTGATTAACTGTTTGACCTGTTTTTCCGTGAGCCATAAATGCTGTATCAGTTTCACATAAAGAGCCGCCTCTAGCTTCTGATCTCGCGGACGCTTGACCCAGCACAAGAATACCTTATCCCGTTCAACCTGTATTTTTTCGAATGCAGTGTGCGATATTGTGATTACGGTGTCATGACCGTTCGCACTGCCCTCGACCAGCATACAGAATCGATTTCGGGAGATTGGTGAGTATGTGAAATACAATACTTTGTATACAGCGTTGAGAAACCAGTTGCCCGTATAGTTTTCAGACCAGTTTGTCTCTATGATCCCTGTTATAGGAGAGTTTATTTCTAGTATAAAGCCGTTCTCCTCCCAAAATGACCTGAGCCTAGGCCATAGCTCGCCTGGCATGACCCCGTTTATAACTAGCCATCGACGCGACCTATCACGCTCTAGGTATACCCCATAGAAATTCTGAACAGAAGGCATACTTGCAATCATATTTCCAGCTGAAATTGTCTCCAAGCTTCGCTGATCATCTGAGTCTTCAGTCGGGGGCGACAAAACATTATACTGGTCTAGAGGCATAGTTTTCAGATCAGTTGGCACTTGGAGCTGAGGTGCAGAAATTACGTTTTGATAATATATGCAGTCCGAAGCGATAAAATCTTTGGTTGTGTTGCAACCTGCTAGTGATAACGTAGTAACTACATATACAGTTAGGCGTGATCTCCGAGCAGAAAGATAAAAATCTTCTAGGAAATTCTTTAGCATACAGATAATACTAACTAGTCTATTTATGTAACTTGTCTAGCGTATCTAATAAATAACCTGCTCTACGTCACGTAATGCAGCGCGCACGGTTTCATGGTGTTGATTTGCAAGCGGTGTCAGTGGTAAACGGATACCTCCCCGGATTTTCGCCATTTGCTGTAATGCCCACTTAACCGGGATCGGGTTTGACTCCACAAATAAGTGCTTATGCAACGACAATAACTTCAGATGAATAGCCCGCGCAGTCTTCGCATCCCCTACGATTGCAGCACGACACAGTTTGCTCATAGCGCGCGGCACTATATTAGCGGTAACCGAGATATTACCGTGCCCACCTAATAGCATTAATGCAATAGCAGTTGGATCATCGCCACTAAAAATTGAAAAATTGACAGGTGCTGCTTTGATCAAATTTACTCCACGGTCGATATTGCCAGTCGCATCTTTCACACCTGCAATACCTGGCACCTGAGCAAGCCGTAAAATCGTCTCATTGCTCATATCAGCAATAGTTCGACCTGGAACGTTATATAGAAACACAGGTAAGTCAACTGCCTCAGCGATTGATTTAAAATGTCGGTATATTCCTTCCTGCGTTGGCTTATTATAGTAAGGCACAACCTGTAGTGACGCATCAGCGCCTACCTCCTTAGCCGCTCGGGTTAACTCAATCGCCTCGCCAGTCGAGTTGCCGCCTGCTCCAGCAATGATCGGAATGCGATGCGCTGCATGGTCAACCGCTGTTTTAACTAACAACACATGTTCTTCGACAGATAGCGTCGCTGACTCGCCGCTTGTGCCAACTACGACCAGTGCATCACTGCCTTCTTCGACATGCCAGTCGATTAGCGCCCGAAACGCTGGAAGATCCAGCGCTCTATTCTCTAGCATCGGCGTGACAATTGCCGGAATGCTACCGCTAATTAGCGTAGCTTTCATTGCTTGGTTCATGAAACTATCTGAAAGATCAATCGTTAAACTGAGATTGTAGCGGATTGGCTAGAAAAATCGTATCTCGTTATCCTGTCATACGGCTTTTCTAGTCACGTAGGTCAACAGAGGCTTTCTAAATAGAACTAAGCCGCTTCAAGAGTGGGCTTTTCATTGAATAAATATCTCTTACAATGCGAACTATGAATCATTGCACTACCTCTAGAAACTTATCTATTCATAATGAAGAAGAAGCTAAGTTTGAAAGCCTCTATAGTGTTTTATAGCTGCACTAATATATTTATACACTAGCACGCTATATCAGTGCTAGATATCCCGGACGCAGGCTATGAATAAAGGTAAAATCGTTACTGTATAATAACAACAGCCGAAAGTGCTAGTTCGCCTTAAAAATCTTGGTCAACGCATAAGATGTGCAATCTCAAAATTTAATCTGCCCCCCCTTATTACGATTAGATACGATTACTGGACGTGATATCAGGAAACCATTGCATATATAGTTACTGATAGACCCCTGCGTTAAGCGCGGCTCCGGATTAAGTTTAAGTTTCTTAAATATTTATTAGGAAGCAGTGCAGTCTCTATTAACTGTACGATAGTCCCATTGCCTCCCGCACGTCGCGCATGGTTTCATGAGCCAATTTCCGTGCTTTATCACAGCCATCAGAAATAATCGAGCGTAGCAGTGATGGATCATCGATATACTTCTGCGCTCGCTCAAGCATCAGCTGCTGCTCAAGCAGGATTCCTTCGATTACTGGCTGCTTGCATTCTAAGCAGCCAGCTTCAGCATTCTGGCAAATTTTCCATACCCATTTGTGCGTCGCTAGATTGGTATAAGCTTGGTGCAATCGCCATACCGGACATTTATTCGGATCGCCAGGATCACCACGTCTCACGCGCGCTGGATCAGTCGGCATCTTGCGTATTTTTTTCTCTATCGATACCCTATTTTCTCGAAGCTCAATCATATTACTATACGATTTAGACATTTTCTGTCCATTGAGCCCTGGCATTCGTGATGTCTCAGTTAACATTACCTCCGGCTCAACTAAAATGATCTTGCGTGAGCCCTCAAGATAACCAAATAGACGCTCACGATCACTCATTAACAGACTTTGTGACTCCTGTAGTAGTGCACGAGCTTGCTCTAGTGCTTCTTCGTCTCCTTCCTGCTGATAAGCATTACGCAATTCGTAGTATAGCTTAGAACGTTTGCCACCGAGTTTTCTTGCAGCCTCATTGGCTTTATCTTCAAAACCCGGTTCACGTCCATATAAGTAGTTGAAGCGGCGCGCGATATCTCGCGTCATTTCTACATGTGGAACCTGGTCTTCGCCTACCGGTACTAGAGATGCACGGTATAATAGAATATCCGCTGCCATTAGTACCGGATAGCCGAAAAATCCATATGTACCCAGATCTTTGTCATGTAATTTCTCAATCTGCTCTTTGTAGGTAGGCACTCGCTCAAGCCAGCTAAGAGGCGTACTCATACCTAAAAGCAGTGATAACTCCGAGTGCTCTTGTACGCGACTCTGAATAAATAATGTAGCCTGCGCCGGGTCAATTCCGCATGCAAGCCAGTCAATTAAAACTTCCCATACATTTTTTTCTATTATATCTGGTGTTTCATAGTGTGTAGTCATCGCATGTAGGTCAACTATACAGAAGAAGCATGGATACTCGGATTGCAGTTTTATCCAGTTCTTCAATACACCATGGTAATGACCAAGATGTAGGGGGCCAGTCGGACGCATGCCGGAGAAGATACGGTCGGGAAACATAGATCGAGGGGTCGAATGTGAGAAAATCGTCAGAGGTTAACCAATACTCATTTAAGACGTAGTCTCATAAAAATGAGTGGACGTAAGATTCTAAATACAATATCGTAGCCTGCGTTTAAAAGCAGATATAGCTAAAATATATTGAGCACCTTCGTCATAACTAGCGCTGTAATGATAAAAATCTGTAAGGTGCGATCTTCGTGAAGTCATAAACGGCACACACGGACAACAGCGTAGCAATCATACGCCTCCCATCGGGGGAGGCATCAGAAATAGGTTCGGCGTACATAGTATGATGTTCGCGGTGACGCCGGCTAACGACATGCGCACAGAAAGTGATTCTTCGAGGAGGGGATCGCGCAATCCGATTGCAACACATGCCCAAATGATTGCTTGCAATAAGTTGCAAGCAGGACCTGCCAGCGCAAGCCAGAGGCTATCCAAACGAGGATTTCGCGATCGGCTAAAATTAGCTAGCACTGGGTTTCGCATAGTCGAAGATGTACGCACCACTGGCCGTAAATATAACATTATTAGTAGAATAACGATCGTACCACCTATCAGATCGATAAACGTATTGGATTAATTAATATACGCTTTGTTAGGTATGCAGTATTCTCTCTCAAACAATTCGCGATAATACCGTGTGCAATTTTATGTAACGTAATCGCGAAGAGTAGAAGTAACACGCTGACCAAGGTTATCAGTATGGAAGAATCATTATATTAATGTAACAAGGCATCTATAGTCAGCCTCACCTACGGGCACCATGTTTTATTACGGGGTTCAGATTAAGACTCGCAGATAAAATTTATAGGATTCCAATAGGCCCTAGCTAACTAGAACCAGCATTTGCCTCCTCTTGTTTAAGAGAATAACAGTAGCTATCTTAGCTGCACTAGTAACCTATTAGTCAGTATAAATCGAGTTTTTGTATAGATTACTTCCGGTATGCTTAGCATTCATCTTTTCTCAACAAGCTGAACCTTAACGCAATTACCGGTCATTTCAGCTCTGCGAGCCCCGCTGCTTACTTAACCAGCATATTTTCTCTATGCCTTAATACGACTTAAGCGTTTTGCACTTATGTACTCTCTGGTTAGATAAATGCGGGTTATTAGCATGGCAAACCTTATAAGTTAATACGCTATAGACGCATTTGAATGCTTGATAGAAACTTGCCAGGTGGATGCAATATGCAGAACGATTGCACACCGGTGATTGATGTCAAGGTAGCTACTTTTATTTTTCACTTAGAATAGCTGAAATGCGATATTACGATGTACTCTAAGCAAAGTTGCGAAATCTGTCCATTATTTTTGGAGACTAGGCTATCGATTATCGGCTCTGTCCGAGCGGGCACACTCAAGAGCATTCGGTGATACAAGCTGCACGAAGACCTCGCCATCTTTAATCATTCTCATTTCATAGCGTGCTCGCTCTTCTATCGAAGCGGTCCCACCTTCCAGGTCTTGAACCTCTCTAGTAATCTGCTCATTAATCATTTTTAAATTATTGTTTTTCTTCTGTTGTGCCGCGAGCTGCTCCTGTAGCTCGCGCACGCGCAACCAGCCACCGTGGCCCCACCACAATGGAAACTGGATAAGCAAGATTAATCCTATTAAGATAGCTGTTACTATCCGCACAATAATCTAGCACTGAGTAGACGCGGGTTATATATAAGGGCACTAATCCCCTCGACTTTAGGGGCAATAGTCGTATGTGTCACAATAATTTTATTAAATTATTGGCTATAACGCTACATAGTCTAAATGCTATATCAGCGTAAATTATAAAACGCAGAGCGCCCGGAGTAGCTTGCGATGCTACCTAAATCTTCTTCAATGCGAAGCAGCTGATTATACTTAGAAATTCGGTCGCTGCGCGATAGAGAGCCAGTTTTAATCTGACCCACATTTAAACCAACAGCAATGTCAGCTATCGTCGAATCTTCCGTTTCGCCAGAACGATGTGACACGACAGCAGTATAGCTAGCTCGCTTAGCCATTTCAATGGCTTCGAATGCCTCAGTTAGTGTTCCAATCTGGTTAATTTTTATTAAAATAGAATTCGCGACGTTATTCTTAATGCCCTCCTGTAAGATCCGCGTGTTGGTTACGAACAGGTCATCGCCGACTAGTTGCACTGTCTTACCAAGCCGGTTGGTTAGCATCTTCCAGCCGTCCCAGTCGTTCTCATGTAGACCATCTTCAATCGAAATAATCATAAACTTTTCAGCTAATTTCGCAAGATAGTCTGTAAACTCTGAAGATGATAACTGTAGGTTTTCGCTAATCAGCTGATACTTACCATTGTTATAAAACGTACTAGCGGCACAGTCTAATGCGAGCAGTACATCCTCACCAGGTCGATAACCGGCCTTCTCAATCGCCCAAAGAATAGTTGAAAGGCATTCATCGTTACTCCTGAAGTTTGGCGAAAAACCTCCTTCATCACCGACTGCAGTGCTCATACCGCGGTCTGATAGAATATTGTGCAACGTATGGAATACCTCAGCACCGCAGCGAAGCGCTTCTCGGAAGGTTGGCCGGCTCACAGGTATAATCATGAACTCCTGAATATCAAGACTATTATTCGCATGTGCGCCGCCATTTACAATATTCATCATAGGCACAGGTAATTGCATTGCACCGGAACCGCCAAAGTAGCGATATAGTGGCAAACCCGCCTCTTCAGCGGCAGCTTTTGCAACTGACATTGATACGGCGAGCATCGCATTCGCGCCGATCTGAGATTTATTATCAGTGCCATCTAGATCTAGAAGCATCTTATCTAAGAAGGTTTGCTTAGATGCTTCTAGCCCAATAACTGCCTGAGAGATCTTATTGTTAACGTGCCCGACTGCCTTAAGAACCCCTTTTCCACTATAGCGACTAAATTCATCATCTCGCAGTTCAATCGCCTCGCGCGACCCCTTCGATGCGCCAGATGGAACCGATGCGCGACCTATCGCGCCTGATTCAAGCAATACATCGCACTCGACAGTTGGATTGCCTCGCGAATCGAGAATCTCACGACCAATAATGCTTACGATAGCACTCATGCTGTTTTCATAAAAAGGATGAAACGGTTTCGAGTATTTCAAGCTAACGGTGGGTAATTAGATCACGCCACACTATAACAAGATTTATTGGCGATATTACTAAGTGATACGTCTATGTTCAGGAAAAATTTTTTTCCTGAAATGGTGTAGATTTCACTACACGATCGAGAGTCACTAGCGTTTCTAGCAATGCATGCATTCTCCGTAATGGTACTGCGTTTGGGCCGTCAGATTTTGCCTGCGTAGGATCTGGATGTGTTTCCATAAACAATCCGGCAACGCCAACCGCGACTGCAGCGCGTACTAGAACTGGCACAAACTCTCGTTGACCACCAGACTGGGTTCCTTGACCACCAGGCAGCTGCACCGAATGAGTTGCATCAAATACAACTGGAGCACCGCTTTCTCGCATGATCGCGAGAGAACGCATATCAGAGATTAAATTGTTATAGCCGAAGCAAGTTCCACGCTCACAAGCTAGAAAGCGGTCCGCTGATAACCCGGCTGCTTGAGCTGCTGAACGCGCTTTTTCAATTATATTTTTCATATCATGCGGCGCTAGAAACTGTCCTTTCTTAATATTAACGGGCTTACCTGAACGAGCGCACGCACGGATAAAATCCGTCTGCCGACATAAGAATGCTGGCGTCTGTAGCACGTCGACGACTGATGCAACTGCATCGATCTCATACTCTGAATGAACATCAGTTAATACTGGCACGTTAATCTGGCGGCGCACCTCACTAAGAATACGCAAGCCTCTATCTATGCCGACTCCACGAAATGCCTTATCTGAACTACGATTAGCTTTATCGTATGACGATTTATAAATAAACGGAATGCGCATCGTATTACAAATCTCGCTAAGCTGGCCGGCAGTATCAAGTGCCATCTGCTCAGACTCAATTACACAGGTTCCAGCAATCAAGAAGATTGGCTTATCTAGCCCGACCGAGAAATCGCATAGTTTCATATTAATTTAATCCTACGTTAATAGGGTGTGCTTAACCACTACTTTCTCCTAGTGAGGATTTATTGTTGGTGATAGATAAGCGCTGCTTCCACGTAGGCGTTAAACAACGGATGGCCTTTACGCGGGGTTGAAGTAAACTCAGGATGGAACTGACAGCCGACGAACCATGGGTGCAGATCTGCTCGTAATTCCATCATTTCAGGCAGGTTTTCGATCGGGGTGCGCGCACTAATGATCATCCCACTGGCTTCAAGCACTGGAACAAAATTATTATTGACCTCATAACGATGCCGATGCCGCTCATTGACATCATTTCCGTAAATCTGCTCGGCGCGCGTACCCGGCTTAACCGGGCAGCGCTGCGCGCCCAGCCGCATCGTACCACCCAGATCCGAAGATTCACCTCGTTTTTCTATAGTTCCATCACGATCATACCATTCAGTAATTAGAGCAACGATCGGATTCGGCGTCGACGGCTCAAATTCGGTACTATTAGCCTGGTGTAGGTTTGCAACATGTCGGGCAAATTCAATGACTGCCAGTTGCATGCCTAGACAAATACCAAGATATGGTACTTTTGCCTCACGCGCGTAGTGGATCGCCCTAATTTTGCCTTCTGTTCCACGCTGCCCAAACCCGCCTGGCACTAAGATCGCATCTAAGTGGATAAGGTTTTGCACGCCATCTGCCTCAATTTGTTCTGAGTCAATGTACTCGATATTTACGCGCGTTAGAGTATGTAAAGACGCATGACGCAATGCCTCGATTAAGGATTGATATGATTCAACAAGTTCGACATACTTGCCAATTATACCAATCGAGACTTCGTGCTCTGGATGCTCAAGTCGGTATACAAGGTCTGACCATGACGTCAGATCTGCAGGATGCGGTGCAATCTGCAGCTCATCACAAATGATGTCGTCCAGACTCTGGTTATGCAACATCTGCGGGATCTTGTAGATGCTATCCACATCCCATACGGAGATAACCGCATCCCGCGGTACATTCGAGAATAGCGAGATCTTGGCTCGATCACTATCTTGAATCTGACGATCGGCACGACATAATAAAACATGTGGGGAGATACCGATTTCCCGCAATTTCTGCACGCTATGTTGCGTTGGTTTTGTTTTTAATTCACCGGCCGTAGCAATAAATGGGACTAATGTTAAATGTATAAAACAGGAACTGTGGCGGTCCAGCCTTAAACTCATCTGTCGGGCTGCTTCTAGAAAAGGAAGTGATTCGATATCACCAACCGTACCACCGATTTCAACGATCGCAGCATCAGGCTCACTACCCGTCGTCGACGCGGCACCACGCTCTATGAACGCCTGAATTTCGTTCGTGATATGAGGAATCACCTGGACTGTCTTGCCGAGGTACTCACCACGGCGTTCTTTACGAATTACCGATTCGTAGATCTGACCAGTCGTAAAGTTATTAGCACGCCGAGTTTTCGTGCTAATAAAACGCTCGTAGTGACCCAAGTCCAGATCTGTCTCGGCGCCATCCTCAGTTACAAATACCTCACCATGCTGAAATGGGCTCATAGTTCCAGAATCAACGTTAATATAGGGATCGAGCTTTAGCAGGGTGACTTTGAGACCTCGCGATTCGAGGATTGCGCCGAGGGATGCAGCAGCAATGCCTTTACCTAAAGAAGACACTACGCCGCCGGTGACAAATATATATTTGGTCATCGCTAGATGCTCGCTGAAAAGCCAGATTATATGAAAAAATTTATTCTTCTCTAAAAAAGCCTAGCTCTAGGTACCTCAGCAGTTTCCTGCTCGTGTGAGTGATGTTGAGAAGGCGCTTTATTGGGAATAACTTAAGCACTCATTCCAGAATAGAAGTAACCACCACGCATTGCGTTACATTACATTTAGTAGGCCTATAGTCTTCTACATCTCTCAAGATATAAAGTAGTCAATCTAATATTCTTTAAGTAATTCTGTCGGCACTAACATAGACATAGATCTTCATATACGTTGTTCTGTTACGGAAAAGCCGGCTGCGCTTTAGATGCTATCTACCCTTATAAGAACTCAATCAATATAGATATCCCGCTCATCTAGCCAGCCTGTAACTTTCAATATAAAATCAAGTATTATCACGCTTTTAATATAAAAAGCTTTCTTCGAGGTAGCCTTCACTGAAGATTTATATTTTTCATATTGAGGCTTTTGACGCTGATGCTAGTGCAAATCTATATAAACTGGTTTGTCGAATATGTGAACGTAGCGTATTCTACCTTTTCATCCTGCAGTATCCCATCTCGCAAACGCAGTACCCGGTCGCAGCGTGCAGCTAATTCTATATCATGTGTAACAATCACGAAGCTCGTTTCAAACGTCTTTGACAATTCCAAGATTAGCTGGAAGACTGCTTCCGCAGTATAGCTATCGAGGTTTCCAGTTAGCTCATCTGCCAGTACACATGCAGGTCGCGTCACTAGCGCTCGAGCAATGGCCACGCGCTGTCGCTGACCTCCGGAGAGCCTCCTGGGTCGGCATTGCGCAAGATGCGCAATGCCGACTCGCTCCAACATAGCCAATGCCTCGCGCTGCGCACTTTCGAGAGGCATTCGGCGAATTCTAAGTGGCATTGCGACGTTGTCCAGCGCAGTAAATTCCGGTAAAAGATGATGAAACTGATAGATAAAACCTAGAGCACTATTCCGTAAATTATTGCGTTCATGCTCTGTCAAGTTCGAGAACGGTTGATCTAATAGCACTACACTTCCTGCGCTGGGCTCATCGAGTCCACCCAGCAGATGGAGAAGAGTACTCTTACCGGAGCCAGACGACCCTACAATAGCTAGCTTTTCACCGCGATATACTCGTAATTGCGCGTTAGTTAACACTGGCACCGGCTGACCGTTCTGCATAAAGGTCTTCGATATACCGGTTGAAAATAGAACGATTTGCTGTTCCCTAATTATTTTACTCACAACGTAATGCTTTAGCTGGATGTACCCGACCTGCTCGCCAGCTTGGGTATACTGTTGCGAGCGCAGATAGCGTAAAAGCAATTGTGCTGATTTTCAACACGTCAACTATAACCAAGTCGCTTGGCAGCTCGCTAATAAAGTAGATCGATGGTGGTAGGAATTGAAATTTGAATGCATGCTCGATTAACGGTACCAGCCATGGAATACTAACGGCAAGGATACACCCGAGTGCAGTGCCGATGCTAGTGCCTACTAAGCCGATAGTGACTCCCTGAACTATGAAAATTTTCATAATAGATCTAGGCTGAGCGCCAAGTGTGCGTAAAATTGCAATGTCGGCCTGTTTGTCAATAACCGTCATCACTAAAGATGAGACAAGGTTAAATGTAGCAACAGCAATGATTAACATCAGAATGATAAACATCATCCTTTTTTCGATTTTCACCGCTGAGAACCAAGCTCTATTTTGTTGTGTCCAATCTCGAATATATAGATGACTGGATAGTGTCTGAGTAAGTTGTTGCGCAACTTCTGGAGCGCGTTGCATGTCCTTGATCCGTAGGCGTAGACCAGTAGGTGCGCTCGATCGTAACAATGCCTGCGCATCGACAATCGACACTAAAGCTAGAGTTCTGTCGAACTCGTAGTGACCTGACTCAAATATGCCAACTACAGTGAATCGCTTAAACCAGGACAGCATACTAGTCGGTGTGAATGGACTATTTGGTGCCACTAGTGTGACCTCACTGCCAACACTCACGCCTAGTATACTCGCCAAATCAACGCCGAGTATAATACCGAACGATGCTGGCCGAAGATCGACCAGCTTTCCTATCTTCATTTTAGTACTGATGTCAGATACCTGCGACTCTAGTACAGGATTAATGCCGCGCAAAATAATGCCATTAACTATATTTTTCCGAACTATCAGTGCTTGCGCGTCGACATACGGAGCTGAGCCGATCACCGATGAATTTTGGCGCGCTTCGTTACAGGTTAATTGCCAGTTTGGCATTGAGCCAACCGGCGATATAATTTCGATATGTGCTAGTACTGATAGCATTCGATCGCGCACTTCTTTCTGAAAGCCGTTCATTACAGATAGAACAACAATCAATGCCGCGACGCCGAGTGCAATCCCTAACATCGAAATCAAAGAAATGAATGAAATGAATCCATTGTCAGAAGAACGTTTACCAGTACGCGTATAGCGCAAGCCAATTTGCCATTCGTAAGGAAGTTTCAAATCAATCCTTTGATCTATACCAACCCTCACAGCTGCCGTACAGAGCCGCTAGTAATAGTGCAGTTTGCCATATATTTCCGCTTTTCTGCTATGTTTTATTTCTTAGAAATGATTTGACCTTAAACTCCTAAACTGCTATGCCCAGAAAATACGTATAATTCATTCTATTTTTCTGGCGTCCACTGTTTTAAATGAATAAAAAAGATAAACTAAGATTAGTATAGAATAGTTATCTATTGCAATCAGTTACGCCCGAAATATGTGAAATTATAGATAATTTAATCTCTTTAAAATAGATTAAATAAATTTTTCCTCTTTTAAGGGAATTAAAAGTTTTATAATTTTTTAATTACTTAAATATATTACCAATAAATATAGATTTATATACTTATAAATTTTATTGCCCCTCTTTTTTAGAAAAAAATTTCTTTTAAAAAGGAAAATACTTACAAAGTTAATATTTTTCTATATAAAATTTAATTAAGATGTAGATAAGTCTATAAAAATATTTTATATGCTTGTAATTAAATTTGAAAAATTATGCACGTAATTTCTATTGCGAATTTTTGTCTTTTCAATAAAGATTGAAAGAGATTCTTTAGTATGACTGACCGCATCGTGCATCATACGGAATTATGGTTAGCCGTTTAAATTTTAAATACACCAAATTGTCCTGACTATATTACGCTAAACGTAGTGAATAGATTTTTCAATAAGCGTAAGTTAGTATCTCTATCACAAGATAGAGAATACGAAATTAGATGGAGAGTCGATATGATTCGTACATTGTCCTACAATGTACGAATCATGCATGCTATATACCCTCTTTCTCGTCTTCACTTATTAATACCTTTTTCGCTACCGACATTAGCTAATGAACACCACGTTTTCCAAAATCTAAATAAGCCAGCGCTTAATAGTTTAATCGAACGCGCAACCCTCGTCGAACGCGTAGTCGGGAACGATATTCAGCGCTCTTTACCCCATGAAAAATGGGTCGCCAGTTGTTTTGATATCAGCCATGCTCCTACGACTTCTAAGTTAGTCCAGATATTAGGAAATGCAGTATCAAATAGGTTAGAAGATCCAACTGCAGCTGACATCGATGTGCCGATCGCTCCGTATATGCTTCTTGCAGACGGCGGTGAACCGAGGGATGCCGTCTGGATGTGCGTCGAACCTATTCATCTTCAGGTCACACAGACTCATCTACTTCTGAGTGATCCTAATATACTTCAGCTTTCAACGGATAATGCAATCGAGCTACTTTCCGTTGCGAGACCCTTGATTGAAGAACTTGGTATAGAATTAGAAGCTCCAACTCCTCTTCGTTGGTACTTATCAGGTGAGCAACTTGGCTTGTTAGCGAGCGCGACACCACTGCAGGCCGCTAGACATAATATAGAGAACTGGCTATCGAACGAGACCTATACCAGCCACTGGCCCCGCACGTGGATTAAACTGCAAAACGAAGTTCAGATGGCCTGGTTTAACCATCCGGTTAATCAAGCTCGAGAAGAATGCGGATTACTTTCCGTTAATTCAATCTGGCCTTACGCGCAAGGACGTATAATGCCAGTAACTCGACCCTTTGAATATGTGCTATCACGGTCAGCAGCTATACGTGGTCTAGCACTTGCATCCGCTGCCGCATTAGGAGTGCCACCCGTCTCCTTCGATATGCTGCCGCAACAAAGTAGTTTGGCCCCGACTTGTGATCCAAGCGGTGTGGTGCTAGTTGAACTGGATCAACTGAGTGCGCCATTCTTGCAGCAAGACTGGTTACGTTTTCGCACGGTGTTCGCGGTAATGGAGCACGATTGGTTTGCGCCGGCACTCGCAGCATTAAAACGCTATGAACTCTCAGAACTCACGTTGACGCTGTGCGGTGACACTATTGCAACCACACTCGCTATACGCCCTATTGAGATGAAAAAATTCTGGCGCCGCCGAGCGTTTACATCGCTTTTACTGTGATCCTGCGTCTATGACCCGAATCGTCACTCGAGCCTGCCCATTTTCTTGCGTGAATTTCCTTGTAGGAAAAGGAATCCATCCGGTGCTTGCGCGGCTATATGCATCCCGCGGAATTAGTACGCCTGCCGATATAGAAATTCGGCTGTCAAGACTCCTGCCGCCATCGCAGCTCTTAAGCGCCAGTAGCGCAGCAGCGCTGCTGGCCGATACAATTAGTATGCGACAGCGGATTCTAGTGATCGCTGATTATGATTGTGATGGTGCAACTGCATGTGCTGTAGCTGTGCGTGGTCTTCGTCTATTCGGCGCACATATTAACTACCTAGTACCAAACCGTTTTAAATATGGATATGGATTAACGCCGGATATTGTTAAGCTAGTTGCCCGACGCTCTGATGTAAGCCCTAATTTATTGATTACTGTCGATAATGGAATCGCTAGCATAGAAGGTGTAGCAGCTGCTAACAGGCTCGGTATCAATGTACTAATAACTGATCACCATCTGCCTGGCGATACGCAGCCTGCTGCGCATGTAATCGTCAACCCGAACCAGCCAGGCTGTACATTCCCCAGTAAAAACCTAGCTGGTGTCGGTGTGATGTTCTACGTATTACTAGCGCTACGCGCTCTATTTCGACAGCGAGGCGCTTTTAATGGTTATGTCGAACCTAGGCTAGATAGTCTTCTCGACTTAGTTGCATTGGGTACGGTGGCCGATATGGTACAGTTGGATGCAAATAATCGTGTTCTAGTTGCACAGGGCCTTCAGCGTATCCGTAACGGTAAGATGCAGCCGGGTATAGCTTCGCTTTTCCGGGCAGCTGCGCGCGATACACGCAATGCATCCACACTTGATTTAGGATTTGTGTTAGGGCCGCGCCTAAATGCAGCAGGGCGGCTTTCCGATATGTCTCTTGGCATCGAATGCCTAGTTACCGACGATATGCAACGCGCTGATATTCTGGCACGGCAGCTAGATATAATGAACCTTCAACGTCGAGAAATTGAGGCGAAGATGCAAGAGGAGGCTTTAGCTGAGCTTGTAAACTTCAACCCGAGTAATGAATCTACAATCACGCTATTTAACCCGATGTGGCACCAAGGCGTAATCGGTATCATCGCTAGCCGTCTTAAAGAGCGCTTTCATAGACCAGTAATTACGTTCACGTTAACTGACGAATCAGGCAAGTTTGTAAAAGGTTCTGGACGCTCTATTCCAGGGTTTCATTTACGTGATGCACTTGACATAATCTCCAAGCGAGAGCCCGGACTCATTGAGCGTTTTGGAGGACACGCGATGGCTGCTGGGCTTACGCTGCGCACTAGTGATTTGCCACGCTTCTTAGCTGTGTTTGAGGCTCTGGCGCGTGAATGGTTGCATAAAAATAAGCATACTCAACAAATTGAGACCGATGGTGCGCTGGAGGATGCATATCATGCGCTATCATTTATTGAGCTCATAGATAAAGAGGTATGGGGACAAGGTTTCCCAGTACCTGTTTTTTTATCGGAATTTGAGATTCTATCTCAATCACTTCTTAAAAAAAAGCACCTAAAATTGCAGCTTGCGCGAGGGCACTTACGTTTTTCAGCAATCTGGTTCAACCATATCGACGTGCTTCCAGCGCGGGCGTTGTTTGCTTATCGGCTCACGATCAACACCTGGAGTGGCGTGTCGCGTGTTCAGTTGGTAGTTGAGCATGTAGCGATCTAACCCTATCCGGTATAATTTAATCTTTTTTCAAATCCTAATTAATATGGAAGCAGAACGTTTGAACGCGATCGAGGCAACCCTTTCCGACCTGAAAAAACGAGCAGAAGAACTACGGAGGTATCTTTGACTTCAACGTGAAACAAGATCGACTAGCAGTAGTTAATCTAGCCCTAGAAAATCCGAACGTCTGGAACAATATGAAGCAAGCGCAGGCTCTCGGACGAGAAAAGAAGATGCTCGAGACAGTTGTTCACATGCTTTCGACGCTAGAGCGTGACCTAACAAACACGCGGGAATTATTTGATCTAGCCAATAGCGAACAAGAGAATAGTACATTACTTGCCTGTGAAGCAGATGCCTGCGCTCAAGCTCGTCAAGTAGCGAACATCGAGTTTCGTCGGATGTTTAATAATCCGGCTGATCCAAACAACTGCTTCGTCGATATTCAAGCAGGCGCTGGCGGCACAGAAGCACAAGACTGGGCATCAATGCTATTACGCCAGTATTTACGTTACTGCGAGCGTAAAGGCTTTAAGGTCGGACTGCTTGAGCAGTCCGATGGTGAGGTAGCAGGAATCAAAAATGCAACAATTAAGGTTGAGGGTGAGTACGCTTATGGCTACTTACGCACAGAAACTGGTATTCATCGCCTAGTTCGTAAGTCTCCCTTCGATTCGGCTGGCGGCCGCCACACGTCATTCTCGTCGGTTTTCGTATATCCGGAGGTAGATGAGTTGCTTGACATCGAAGTCAATCCGGCTGACCTACGAATTGACACATTTCGAGCATCTGGAGCTGGCGGGCAGCATATTAATAAAACTGATTCAGCGGTTCGTATTACGCATTTGCCATCAGGAACTGTCGTACAGTGTCAGAGCGATCGTTCACAGCATCGCAACCGTTCTGAAGCAATGGCGATGCTTAAGTCACGACTATATGAGGCAGAGATGCGAAAACGGCGGGCTGAGCAGGATAAATTAGAATCAAGTAAAAATGACGTAGGATGGGGGCAACAGATTCGCTCTTACGTACTTGACCAAAGCCGTGTAAAGGACTTGCGCACAAAAGTCGAAATAAGCAATACACGTGCGGTGCTTGACGGGGATCTTGACGATTTCATGATCGCAAGCCTGAGGCAAGGCGTATAACTATGGCGTAACAGACCATGACTGAAAAGAATCTAAATACTGCGCGGGTTAGCATTGATAGTGATAATAATGCGATCATAGCAGATCGCAGGGACAAGTTACGGGTGCTGCGTGAGCAGGGTATCGCATATCCCAATGACTTTTATCCTAAAAATAGCGCGGCGGATTTACATACTCGCTTTTCTAATTTTGATAAAAATGCCCTTGAAGAGCACGCGCTAAACGTATCAATTGCTGGCCGGATGATGCTAAAACGCGTCATGGGAAAAGCAAGCTTCGCGACCATACAGGATGGAACAGGTCAGATCCAGTTCTTCATTACTCCATCTAACGTTGGTATTAATGTATATGATACATTTAAGAAGTGGGATCTAGGAGATATTATCGCGACAAGCGGTATACTATTCCGGACCAACAAGGGTGAGCTGTCAGTGCGTTGCACCGGACTTCGACTTCTCTCTAAGGATATTCGCCCCCTACCGGATAAGTTTCACGGATTATCTGACCAGGAAATGCGTTACCGGCAGCGTTACGTAGATCTTATTGTTACACCGGAGGTGCGCCAGACTTTCCGGATTCGTACACGTTCGATCGCATCTATCCGTCAGTTTATGACGAATGCAGGTTTTATGGAGGTCGAAACGCCAATGTTACATACAATCCCAGGCGGTGCGACGGCCAGGCCATTTATTACACATCACAATGCTCTGAATATGCAGATGTTTCTACGTATTGCACCAGAGTTATACCTGAAGCGGCTGATCATTGGTGGGTTTGACCGCGTCTTCGAACTAGGTCGTAATTTTCGCAACGAAGGGGTCTCACCTCGGCATAATCCCGAATTCACGATGATGGAGTTCTACGCTGCTTATACCGATTACCGCTGGCTAATGGACTTTACTGAACAGTTAATCCAGCAAGCGGCACTGGACGCACAAGGTACGATGGAGATCTCTTACCAGGGGCGCATGCTACACTTGAACCAGCCTTTTCATCGTTTAACAATTACTGGCGCAATCCAGAAGTATGCACCAGAATATAATGATACACAGCTATCTAATAGCGATTGGCTACGTGCTGAATTGCTTAAACTTGGCGTCGACACATACGACACATCGCTCCGTAGTGCTAACGTGGGTGCTTTGCTGCTTGCTCTTTTCGAACAAATCGTCGAAACAAAGCTATGGGAGCCAACTTATATAGTTGACTATCCAGTTGAGGTGTCACCGCTCGCGCGAGCTTCAGATGAAGTTCCCAGCATTACCGAACGCTTCGAATTATTTATTGCAGGGCGTGAAATAGCAAATGGGTTTTCAGAATTAAATGATCCAGATGACCAAGCTATGCGCTTTAGAAAACAGGTCGAACAGAAAGATTCTGGTGATGAGAAAGCGATGTATTATGATTCTGACTACATCCGTGCGTTAGAGTATGGCATGCCACCGACAGGCGGATGCGGAATCGGTATCGATCGACTTATAATGTTGCTAACCGATAGTCGAAGTATCCGCGATGTAATCCTGTTTCCTCACCTTCGACACGAAGATTAACATAGCTACAGCTAATGTCTTAAATAGATTTCTGTGCTAATATTAACCCGGAAGCTACAGACGTGTACCTAAAATAGGTCAAAGAGATATGTAAAAAAAGTAGAGATAATACTAGAATGGTAATAAGCCGCGTTGCAGAGCACACTTTATTACATGCATACTACCTAAATTAAGACTAGCAAGATAATGTATGCTGAAGCGCTGTAACTTTGCATGGCGCACTTAAAGTGAATTAAGATATCTGTATGCTTGATTAGTCAGCGTCTCTAATCCATGCTAATTGGATCGCTTCAAGAATTTTTTCGCCTGAGAACTTAGGTTTATCATCAAAACCATCGAGTTTTATCACCCATTGATATAAGTCCGTAAAACGGATGTATTGAGGATTAATATCTGGGTATGAATTAATTAGTGCTACTGCAATATCGTTTATATCAGTCCACTTCACTTCCGCTATCCTTCCTGCACTTAATAGTTTTTTTTATATTAAAATTAACTGAGTATTTCGGAATTTCAATGACCAGATCTTCATTTTTTACTAACTTAGCCTGACATGCCAACCTGGAAGTTGGCTCTACTCCCCACGCCTTATCTAGTAGGTTATCTTCGCTCTCCTGCGGCTGCTCTAATGCATTAAATCCTTCGCGTATAATGATGTGGCACGTAGTGCATGCACAAGATTTCTCGCATGCATGCTCAATCTCGATCCCGCTATCTAATAACATATCACAGATAGTCATGCTAGGTTCGGCTTCAAACACCGCTCCCTCTGGGCATAACGCAATATGGGGCAAGATTACGATTTGAGACATTAAAAAATAGTCCTATAAAATAACGTTGTTAACAACAGTTAACTGATTTTATCAAGATTGTATCCTGCGAGTGCGACGCGAATACCTTTATTCATTCGCCGTTCGGCGAACTCAGCTGTCACAGCCGCCAGGGCTTTTTTCGCTTCATTAATGCGGGCTATGTCACTACTCCCACTAACGATTGTGCGCAGCTCGTTTAGCTTAGAGTCGACTTCAGCGCGCTCAGAAGCGCTAAGCAATTCATAATCAACCTCAAGCGCTGTATCGCTTGCGTCTATTAGACGCTGTGCATCAATTTGCGCCTCGCGCAGCGTCCTCAAATGCATATCGCACTCCGAGCTTCTGAAGCCATCCTTAATCATACGTGCGATATCGTTGTCACTTAACCCGTACGCAGGCTTGACAATTACTTCAGCTTGTGCCCCCGACTGTATTTCACGAGCAGATACAGATAGAAGTCCATCCGCATCAACCTGGAATGTAACTCGGATCCGAGCACTTCCAGCGATCATTGGCGGAATGCCACGCAACTCGAAACTCGCGAGCGAGCGACAGTCAGATACCAGTTCACGCTCGCCTTGCACGATGTGGATCGTCATTGCGCTCTGGCTATTTCTAAATGTTGTAAATTCTTGAGCCCGCGCCACTGGAATTGTCGAGTTCCGCGGAATAATCTTCTCCACTAATCCACCCATTGTTTCTAGCCCTAGGGACAGCGGTATCACGTCAAGCAACAACCAGCTATCGTCATCGCGTCGGTTGCCTGCAAGCATATCAGCCTGGATCGCTGCGCCTAGTGCAACGACTTGATCCGGGTCTAAATTAGTTAAAGGCATTTTTCCAAAATACTGTGCGACAGCATGACGCACGCTGCGCATACGCGTAGAACCGCCTACTAGTACAATGCCATCAAATTCCTGTGGTATTACTTTTGCATTTCGCAGCGCTTTACGTGTGAGCATTAGTGTACGCGCAACTAGTGACTGAGTCACAATATCGAATTCTGCCTCTGTTAGCGTCAGTGCGATATGACGGCTACAGGATAACCTGAGATTAATAAAAGCTTCGTCCTGTGTAGACAGTATTTCTTTTGCAACACGTACTGCATCTAATAGCGCCCGCACGTCTTGGGGTGGCAGAGTACTAAGCCGCATGCGGCTTAGTACATGCCGATATAGCGCATGATCAAAATCATCACCGCCCAGCATTGAATCGCCGCCCGTAGATAGTACTTCGAAAACGCCATGCGTAAGCTTAAGAACCGACAAGTCGAATGTACCACCACCTAAGTCGTATACTGCGTAGAGTCCTTGTGCCCCACTATCCAACCCATAAGCGATCGCAGCAGCAGTGGGCTCATTTAATAAACGCAATACATTTAAATTGGCAAGCTGTGCAGCATCTTTCGTGGCTTGCCGCTGTGAGTCGTCAAAATACGCGGGAACTGTGAGGACAACACCTATTATTTCATCACTAAGCGTATTTTCGGCACGATGTCGTAATTCGGCAAGAATCTCCGCGGAAATTTCAACTGGGCTGCGTACTCCATCTATAGTCTCCAACTGGATCATGCCAGAAGTATTAACAAAGTTGTAAGGTATATTATCTAGATCTTGTATATCAGCCTTACTGCGCCCCATAAAGCGCTTTACTGAAACAATTGTATTGCACGGATCTAGCACTGCATCTTTCTTTGCTAGATAGCCGATCTTACGTCTACCACCAGATAAATAGCGAACTACAGACGGTAGTAATGGTCTCCCCTTCTCATCACACAACACTTCTGGTATACCATTTCGAACTACGGATACCAAGGAGTGAGTCGTTCCAAGATCAATTCCGATAGCAACTTGGCGTTGATATGTCTGTAGAGCTGTTTTTGGTTCTAATATTTTTAGTAAAGCCATCTTTATCCATGTGAGGTGCGATACTAAGCATACAAAGGTCACATTAAGTATTGGGCAGCTGGCTTTGCACCAGCTCTATTTTTTCTATCTGAATATCGATTTCGTATATAACCCGCTCTATGAACATCAACTGTCGTACTAATTCGGCTGCTAGCTGGTTCGCATCAGAATCGAGAAATTCTCCAAGCCATACTAGACGCTCTGATTCTTCATTCCTTAACTCATATAGCAGTGTCTGAAGCGCGTTGTTATTAGATGCGGCAGCAGCATGTTCGATCTTCTCACGCCATTCTATTTGGTGTATTAGAAATGTAGGCTCCATCACGGTATTATTTTCTGCACCAACTTCTATACCACGCAGATGCAATAAATAGGTTGCACGTCGTAGCGGCGACTTTAGTGTCTGATAAACCTCATTCACACGCGTTGCCCATTGTGTTGCTATGCACTTTTGCGCATAGTCAGCTGAAGCGAAACGATCTGGATGAACTTGCGCTTGTATAGAGCGATAGGCATGTGCGAGAGCATGTGCATCTAACCCGAAGCGCTCGGGTAACTGGAAGAATTCAAAGTGGTTCTGAGTTAGGGACAACATGGTCAAAAATTTATAACTAGTGATACATTACTCAATAGCGCTAAGGACATACGCTGATAGCACTAAAGGCTACATGACAACTCAAACACGGAAAGACGCACCACATCCGCATGCATCCTTCATATTGGGGTTATTAAACTGGAAGCCTTCATTCAACCCTTCGCGCACAAAATCTAGTTCTGTACCGTCAATATACGATAGACTCTTTCGGTCAACGAAAACCTTAATGCCATGACTTTCAAAGACTATATCTCGAGAATCTAACTCGTCGACATACTCTAGTTTATACGCTAAGCCAGAACAGCCAGTTGTACTTACGCCGAGCCGTAGGCCAATGCCTTTTCCTCTGCGCATCAAGTATTCTTGTGCGTGCTGAGCAGCCTTTCCCGTCAAAGTGATTGCCATTATTATTTCCTAATCCGGCCGGCCATTTTAAATTTGTCTCTGCTAGGCTGCTTACTCTTCTAGTTCTATATAACAGATTCATGAGGTGTTATACATTGCTTCTTATAATCGGCCACCGCTGCCTTAATCGCGTCTTCCGCTAGGATAGAGCAGTGAATCTTGACTGGCGGTAGCGCTAATTCTTCAGCGATCTGTGTATTCTTAATTAAGAGCGCCTGATCTAGTGTCTTACCTTTGACCCACTCTGTTAGAAGCGAACTAGACGCAATCGCAGACCCGCAACCATAAGTTTTAAACTTTGCGTCCTTAATAATTCCATCTATGCCAACTCGGATCTGTAACTTCATTACATCACCACATGCAGGAGCACCGACCATACCTGTACCAACCGCGGAGTCGTCTTTTGAAAAGGATCCAACGTTGCGTGGGTTTTCGTAATGATCTAAAACTTTATCGCTATATGACATCACAGTACTCCTAGCTAATATTTACAGGGAATTTAAAAAATAGCTCAATGCGTAGCCCATTTGACTGTCGATAGGTCAATTCCTTCCTGGTGCATTTCCCATAGTGGAGAAAGCTCACGCAGTTTCGCGATTTTGTTATTTAACAACTCGATTACGTAGTCGACTTCCTGTATACGAGTGAAGCGACCTACTGTGAAGCGAATAGAGCTGTGCGCTAGCTCGTCGTTACGCCCTAGCGCTCGTAGCACGTATGAGGGCTCAAGCGATGCAGAAGTGCAGGCAGAACCAGACGATACGGCAACATCCTTGAGGGCCATAATTAGAGATTCGCCCTCAACGAAATTGAAACTTACATTCAGGTTATGTGCCACGCGTGCATCCATGTCACCATTTACGTATACCTCATCAATCTGCAGCAAGCCTTTAAGCAAATGGTCTCGTAGCATCCTCACTCGCTCATTCTCGCTAGACATTTCCTCACAGGTTAGTCGGAATGCCTCACCCATGCCAACAATCTGATGTGTGGCGAGCGTACCAGAGCGCATACCCCGCTCGTGGCCGCCACCGTGCATTTGTCCCTCAATCCGCACGCGCGGCTTGCGTCGAATATACAGCGCACCAATTCCCTTTGGACCATATATCTTGTGCGCAGAAAATGACATTAAGTCTACTTTTAACTTCTGTAAGTTGATTTCTACCTTACCAGTCGCCTGTGCGGCATCAACGTGAAATACGATCCCTTTTCTCCGGCAAATATCACCAATTGCTTCTATATCGTGAATCACGCCAATCTCGTTATTTACATACATCACAGATACAAGAATGGTGTTCGGGCGCAATGTTGCGCTGAATGTTTCTAGATCAAGCAGACCGTTCTCGCAGACATCAAGATATGTCACCTCGAAACCTTGCCGCTCTAGTTCGCGTGTAGTGTCAAGAACGGCTTTATGCTCTGTCTTCACGGTGACGATATGCTCACCCTTACTACGATAAAAATTTGCCGCGCCCTTCAACGCTAGATTGTTAGACTCGGTCGCACCGGACGTCCAGATAATCTCGCGAGGATCAGCATTTATTACAGCGGCTACCTGCCTGCGCGCCTGCTCAACTGCACGTTCGGCTTCCCAGCCGTACGCATGGCTACGCGAAGCCGGATTACCAAATTTATCGCGCAGATAAGGAATCATCTTATCTGCTACGCGCGGATCAATTGGCGTCGTCGCGCTGTAGTCCATGTAGATTGGCAGGGGGAAAGAGGGGGTTTTCATGTAGGAGGCTCCGCAAGTTGGTGTCTGCTTCCGATATATGTATTGCGTTGTTATCTACTCAGAACTAAGCGATATTGAACGTAGAATTCCGTCTTTTTATCCTAATGTAAACTACATCCTGTCTCTCTCGACTCGCCCGGCTAATCGAGATGTTCTAGCGACGTACTTTCTCATAAGTGCTGTTGGTCAACTAAGTTTTGTAGCGATACGGAATCTAGATACTCGACTATCTTCTGGTTCAATGTTGACCACAGTTTATGTGTCATACAATAGCCATTTAGCTGATTAGCTCCTTCGCACGCGCCCTTACCACCACATCGCGTCGTGTCTAGTTGCTCGTTAACAGCCATAACAATATCGGCTACAGTCACCTTATCCGCACGGCGTGCAAGATTGTAGCCTCCGCCTGGTCCGCGTACCGACTCGACAATCTCATGCTGCCGCAGCTTTCCAAATAGCTGTTCTAAATAAGACAGCGAGACTTGCTGCCGCTGGCTAATGCCAGAAAGCGTCACAGGACGCTGCTCTTTGCAAAGAGCTAGATCAATCATCGCTGTAACGGCAAATCGGCCTTTTGTAGTAAGTCTCATAGTGTAGAGTACCTGTGCCATTTTCATAAAGGATAAATATCCTAGCATTTTAGTCAAGTATTTCCAACTGTGACATAGTAAGAAAGGTACAGCGTTCTTGCGGAAACATATGCTGCTATAGGTATGTGTATTTTGGCGTCACTTAGATCGCATAGTGATGCCGTAACTTCGTGAGCAAACCATCGCAGGCGTCCTCGATTTCATCAAGAACACGATCGAAAGCCTTATGATCACCGAAATAAGGATCATTCACTACATTGGTATCGTGACGGCATGCAAATTTCATTAACAGCTGGATCTTATGTCTATGATCTAATGGACAATAGCGTCGAAGCTCAGCATCATTGTCATAATCCATTGGAAGTAATAAATCAAAACGTAAAAAATCGCTAGCTCTGACCTGACGAACGCGTAATGCATCTAATGTATAACCTCGAGATATTGCCGCACGGCATGCGCGAGGATCAGGTGCAGCACCTACATACCAGTCTCCAGTTCCAGCTGAGTCTAGGTAAATTCTTTTAGTTAGCCCGGCTGCGTGTACCTTGGCGCGCATTACTGCTTCGGCGGTTGGAGAACGGCAAATGTTGCCAAGGCAAACGAAAAGTAGAGAAATAGTTTTCATTAATTTGAATACTCAAAGGGCCGAAATTCTACGCGAGAATTAATGCTCATGCTGCATACTGATACTACTAAGCATAATTATCATTGCGAGTACTAACCATCTTGAGAACCTAGCTATTTCGCTATCGGCGTGTTAACCTCCTCCTTAAATTTTTCTTGACTTTATAGGCTTAGCTAGTGCGGCTCGCTTGCCTAATTACAGATCAGACTATTTTGCTAGTATCATTCATACGGCAATTCTCTACCTACTGATAACCTATAATTTTCATGCCCGTTCTTAGTATTAACATATAGATCAGGAAAACTTTGATTTGAGTTAGGATAGGAGTAGGCTATTACGCAATAGACCTCAAGAAAAGACTCCTAGAGAAGTGCTGTGGGTCAGTTAATTTACTTAGCTATGAAATAGCTAGTATTTCGCTGATATGCTCTTCATGTATTTTTTCAAGCACTGATTAGTTATCTATGATAATCAGCTATCTTCGCGTCTCTTCTCAGAAGTCTCCAGGATCGATCCGTGTCGTAAGACACTTTCTATCCAGGGAAGAGTTATATAACGTCTATTTCTGTAGAAATTCCTATAGTATTAATCCGCTAAACATTATAAGAAAATATATATCGTGGGGTACTAAATTCCTTGTGTGCGACCTCATAAGAAGCGGTTAATAAATTCTTGTACAATAATTACAACGATCTCCCAACCGAGTAGAAAGTATTAATTTGTATTATTATAAGCGTCCCTTACAATAGAAAATTGGGGTTTCTAATGCGATAGAATTGCACCTCAGTAAACCATGCAGAAATTAACTTCACCCCGATCGGAGATACTCAACCAAACAATACAAGTACTAGTAGCGCCATAGTATGCACTGATTTTAGCCTTAAGGCTCTTGAGACAACCCTACAAATTTCGTTATTCAGGTAGATGCTGAGTTACCAGCAATTAATAACGGGGGGTACCCACGTTATCGTAATATCTACCTGCGTTAGATGGTATAACCAGACAGCTAGACTTTAGCATAGCTAAAGTTACATATAAAATATAACCATGCTTTACTCACTTAACATATAATACTTATTGTTATTGTAAATAGTTAATGCGCTAAAAACAGACCTAGAATAGAGTGCCGCATAATTGCGCTGAAACTCTCTTAAGAAAAAACTAAACTTAGAATAGCCGTAGCATAGTTAATTCTTTATAAGCTTTATACTTTCTACCTATGTAGAGAGATTTACAATTATAGTTTCATTTAAAAACTAAATCAGTTAAAAGAAATTTTTAAATCAAACCTATAGTAAGGATAAAACTTAATACTAGATAAGTTATATAAAATAACGGCCAGCCGTAGGCTGGCGCAAAGCAGATTCTGCTATATGAGACTATCTATTATCCGTATAAGCGCATATTGCCAATACAAGATAAATTTGTTTAATTAGAGCATAGTGCTAAATCTAGTGGAAAATAATCTTTCTTTCAAAAAGTTACCTCAAAGATAAATAATCTTACTACTTATACTCTAAGTCTTAGGAAAACTCGCCAGCTATCGGGCGATGCTAATAAAAACTAGCTTGAGATCAGAATGCACTAATGTAAGAAAAATATATTTTTCTTACTAATTCCATGGCAGGTCTGAAAAACCTATACATGGTATTTTCAGCTATGTCCTACACATTTATGATGTAATACTATCGTCTGGCTAACTTCTAGCGAATGCATGAGCGACCATAACTACGGGCGCTGCGCAGTAGTAAGGATCTGGTACTACTTTTTGCGCTGCGGTGGTAGATCAGTGCAGATGCCTTTATATAGTTCTGCAGCCATCCCAACTGATTCACTAAGCGTCGGGTGCGGATGAATAGTTCTGCCGATATCTGTCGCATCTGCGCCCATTTCTATAGCTAAGCAAATCTCGCTAATCAGATCACCTGAATTGATCCCAACTATACCGCCGCCAATCACGCGATGGGTCTTCTTATTAAATAGAAGCTTCGTGAAGCCCTCGTCTCGACCATTTGCAATCGCGCGCCCAGAGACAGCCCACGGAAACACAGCCTTACCATATTCGACGCCTTCGACTTTTAGTTGCAACTCTGTTTTCCCAGCCCATGCAATCTCGGGATCGGTATATGCTACTGAAGGAATCTGAAGAGCATCAAAGTGAGATTTTTCTCCAGCAGCAGCCTCTGCTGCTACATGCCCTTCATGAACGGCTTTGTGCGCTAGCATTGGCTGCCCTACAATATCACCTATCGCATAAATATCCGGCATGTTGGTACGCATCTGCTTATCGACATCGATAAAACCGCACTCATTCACTGAAACACCGGCATGCTCAGCGCCGATACGCTTTCCGTTCGGGCTACGCCCGACTGCGACGAGCACTAAGTCATAGGGTTGGGGACCTAGTGGTGCATGCTCACCTTCGAAACTCACATAGATACCATCCGGTTTAGCTTCAGCGGCAGTGAGCCTCGTTTTTAGCATTATATTTTTGAAGCGTTTTGCGTTGAACTTTTCCCATACTTTAACAAGATCCCGATCCGCACCCTGCATTAAGCCGTTGAGCATCTCAACCACGTCAATACTCGCACCGAGCGTCGAATATATTGTAGCCATTTCAAGTCCGATAATTCCGCCACCTATCACTAGCATCCGCTTCGCGATTTTAGGTAACTCTAATGCTCCAGCAGAATCAATGATACGGGCATCATCTGGCAAGAACGGCAATTGTACGGCCCGGGATCCAGCGGCAATGATTGCCTTTTTGAACCATACCATCTGCTTACCACCCTCAGTACACACCTGGAGGCGGTAGGGCTCGACGAACTTACCAACTCCAGTTACTACTTGTACGTTTCGCGCTTTGACCATACCAGCAAGGCCGGTCGTAAGTTTACGTACTACGCTATTCTTAAACTCGCGTAGCTTAGCCAAATCGATTTGAGGTTTACCGAGCATAATCCCATGTACTGCTAGTGCTACTGCCTCTTCAACGACGGCGGCAATATGCAGTAATGCTTTTGACGGAATGCATCCGACGTTTAGACAAACGCCGCCTAATGTTGAATAACGCTCAACAAGTACGGTTTTTAAGCCAAGATCGGCGGCCCTAAACGCAGCTGAGTAACCACCCGGGCCGGCACCAAGAACCAGTACATCACACTTGATGCTATCGTTATCAAGATAAGTTACAGCCGCTGATCGTGCTGTGCTGCGTTTATCATCAGCAGATCTTTTTTGATTCACAACCTCTATAACTGCAATTACGGTACCTTGAGATACGTTATCACCAGCTATAACTTTGACCTCTTCCACAGTGCCGTTATAGTCGCTTGGCAGCTCTATAGTCGCTTTGTCGCTTTCTAGTGTTAACAGTGACTGTCCCTTATTAAGGGTATCTCCAGGGTGGACAGATACCTCAATCACGCTGAGATCTTTAAAATCGCCAATATTAGGAACTTTAATTTCAATAAGACTCATTCCGCCCCTCTTTTCTTATTTGTGTAACGGGTTAATAATGCCTAGTTATACCGTCACGCGGCGGAAATCTGCGAGGATTTCACTCAAGTATGCGTTGAATCGTGCGGCTTCTGCGCCGTCAATTACGCGATGGTCATACGACAATGAGAGCGGTAACATCAAGCGCGGGACAAATTGATTTCCATTCCAAACAGGCTTATAAGTACTCCTAGAAAGACCAAGGATCGCTACTTCTGGCGCATTAATGATCGGTGTAAAATGCGTTCCGCCTATTCCTCCGAGCGACGAGATTGAGATAGATCCCCCCTGTATCTGGTCCGCATTTAGCTTACCCTCACGAGCTAGTTTCGCTAACTCCGCAGTTTCTTTCGCGATGTCAAATACTCCTTTTTTCTCAGCATTCTTAAGCACTGGTACAATTAGTCCGTTCGGTGTATCAGCTGCAAAACCGATATTCAAATATTGTTTAAATATCAGATTATCTCCATCTAAACTAGCGTTAAAAGTTGGTAATTTTTTCAGCGCAGCGACGACTGCCCTAATTACGAAAGCGAGTATTGTTACCTTGATCCCTGTTTTCTCGTTTTCTCTATTTAGTTGTACGCGAAACGTTTCGAGATCGGTAATATCGGCCTCGTCATTGTTCGTCACGTGCGGTATCCTGACCCAGTTACGATGCAGATTCGCCCCAGAGATCTTCTTGATCCTAGACAATGACTTGGACTGTACTGGGCCAAACTTAGCAAAATCGATCTTCGGCCAGGGTAGTAGATCTAATTCTGTATCGTTTGATATGGTGGTTGAGCTCACAGATACACCGCGCTGTTTATGCATCATATCTTTTACATAGGCAGTTACATCCTCACGTGCGATCCTGCCCTTCGAGCGCGTTCCAGGTACGTGCTCTATCTCAATACCAAGCTCTCTTGCAAACTTACGTACTGACGGGCTCGCATGACTAGTATAGTGTTCTTGGGCCATTTGAATCTTTGGCGCTGCCATTGGCGCAGTCGGCAAGTCTAAGCGCTTTTGAGCCAATCTGGACACCGTATCTGATTTATGAGGCTCACTATCAGTGCTCTCTAGAATAACAATCAGCGCACCTTCTGACACCATGTCACCAACATTAACTTTTAATATTTTTACTATGCCAGTAGCCGGGCTCGGCACATCTATCGTAGCTTTATCTGACTCGAGCGTGATTAGCGATTGCTCTAGCTCGACGATATCACCTGGTTTAACTAAAACTTCTATTACAGGTACGTTCTTATAATCGCCGATATCCGGCACCTTTACTTCGATCGCTTCACTCATTTATTTGTCTCCAACAGCTACATTTTTTCGACTGGAAACCATCGCCGTCGCATATAGGGTAGGCAAGATATTTGTGCGACGTGGAAAATAGCGTTAGACAGTTATTGGATTCGGTTTAGCTGGATCAAGACGATATTTCTGAAGCGCTTGCGCTACTAGTTTGTAGTTATTTGTGTCTTCGTCAGCCAACGCGTATAGCGCGGCTACGGTAACCCAATAGCGATCGACTTCGAAAAAATGACGTAGATTTTCACGCGTATCAGAACGACCAAAGCCATCGGTGCCAAGCACTATATAGCGACGTGGTACAAATGCGCGAATTTGCTCAGCTAGCGAGCGTACATAGTCTGTAGACGCGATTACAGGTCCTCGCGTATTCTTCAGTAAGTTTTGCACATGCGATAGCTTAGGTTCTGCAAGCGGATTAAGTAGGTTCTGGCGCTCCACCGCATGCCCTTCGCGAGCTAGTTCAATGAAACTCGGCACACTCCAGAGATCGGCGGATATACCCCAATCATTCTTTAATAACTCAGCTGAAGCAATTACTTCATTTAGAATTGTACCGGAACCAAGTAATTGCACTCGCGGAGCATTTTGATCTGTATCAGCTTTTCGCAATAAGTACATGCCCTTAAGGATGTGTTGCACGACATCCTCACCTTCAGGCATACTTGGATGCTCGTAGTTCTCGTTCATTACCGTTAAGTAATAAAATACATCCTGCTGCTCCTGTAGCATGCGCCGCAAACCATCTTGTATAATCACCGCAAGCTCATAGCTAAATGTCGGGTCATAACTGATGCAATTAGGAATTGACGACGCCCACAATAGCGAATGCCCGTCCTCATGCTGCAATCCCTCTCCATTAAGCGTCGTGCGTCCAGCGGTACCACCCAGCAAAAAACCGCGCGATCGCATATCTCCGGCGGCCCAAGCTAAATCACCAATGCGTTGGAATCCAAACATCGAGTAAAAGATGTAAAACGGCACCATAATCTCATTATGCGTCGAGTATGATGTTGCCGCTGCAATCCAATCGCAAATACCGCCTGCTTCGTTTATGCCTTCCTGAAGAATCTGTCCAGTTATTGATTCCTTATAGAACATTAACTGATCAGAGTCTTCCGGAACGTATTTTTGCCCCTCTTGATTCCAGATGCCAATTTGTCTGAATAACCCCTCCATACCGAAGGTTCGCGATTCGTCGGGCACAATCGGAACGATTCGTTTACCGAGCGACTTCTCCTTTAGGAGAATGTTTAAGATCCGCACGAACGCCATCGTAGTCGAAATTTTGCGTCCTGCGCCGCTTCCATTGAGCATCGCCCCAAATGCGGACAGTGGCGGTACATCTAAAGACACATCGGCTTTCATCCTTCGCTGTGGCAAATATCCGCCAAGCGCTAGGCGGTGCTGACGCATATACTCAATATTTTTTGAATCTTTCTCGAACTTAAGGTAAGGTATCTCCTCGATTTTATCGTCTGAGATTGGCAAGCCGAACTGATCTCGGAACTTTTTAAGTTGGTCTACCTGCATTTTTTTTTGCTGATGAGTAATATTCATCGCTTGCCCAGCCTGACCCATCCCGTAGCCTTTTATCGTCTTTGCTAAGATAACAGTCGGCTGTCCAAGATTATGTTGTGCCGCGTGAAATGCAGCGTAAATCTTATGTGGATCGTGCCCGCCTCGATTTAAGTTCCAGATGTCATCATCCGACCAATCTGCTACTAGAGCCTTAAGTTCCGGTACGTTGAAGAAATGCTCGCGCACGTAGGCACCGGACTCCGATTTGTATGTCTGGTATTCGCCATCGACTACTTCCATCATCCGACGCATTAATACGCCCGTCTTATCTCGCGCAAATAGCGAATCCCAGCGACTGCCCCAAATCACCTTGATCACATTCCAGCCCGCACCCCGAAATTCGGATTCTAACTCCTGGATAATTTTGCCGTTTCCTCGAACTGGTCCATCTAGTCTCTGCAGGTTACAGTTGATCACGAACACAAGATTGTCCAGCTTTTCACGGCCGGCTATACCAATCGCGCCGAGTGATTCTGGCTCATCTGTCTCACCATCGCCTAGAAAAGCCCAAACCTTACGGCCCGAGGTCTTCACAATTCCACGCGCTTCGAGGTAGCGCATGAAACGCGCCTGGTAGATTGCCATGATGGGACCTAAGCCCATTGATACTGTCGGGAACTGCCAGAAATCCGGCATCAACCACGGGTGCGGGTACGATGAAATCCCTTTACCCCCTACTTCCTGTCGGAAGTTATCTAGTTGCTCTTCGGTAAGTCGTCCTAGCAGGAATGCGCGTGAATAAATTCCCGGCGATGAATGTCCCTGAACAAATACTAAGTCGCCACCATGTTGTGCGCTCGGCGCACGCCAAAAATGGTTATACCCGACATCATAGAGCGTAGCAGCCGACGCGAAAGATGCAATGTGCCCACCAACGTTTGTATTCTTACTAGCGCGCAGCACCATTGCTAGAGCATTCCAGCGTGTATATGAGCGAATCTGATGCTCAATATCTTGATCTCCAGGATTCCTGGCCTGTTCTAATACCGGAATCGTATTGATGTATGGCGTATTTTTAGAGAATGGTAAGTGTTCTCCATGAACGCGTGCAAATTCAATCTGCTTCTCAATCAAATAATGCGCGCGTTCAGGTCCTACAGCTGATAGAACACCATCCAGAGCTTCGAGCCATTCGACTGTTTCTTGTGGGTCATTATCTTTCTCGGCGGCGACATACTTTATTACTTCCTCGGGTACAACGGACATGGGTGTCTCCTAGTCCTGATATAGGGAACGTATGACAATAAGGCGACCAGCTACCACATCCTGGCCGGGTCTTTGCAAAGAATTGTAAAGACCCGGCCTAAGCCCGTGCAACAAAATTCTCATATAAGAGATGATTTCTCATTACCTGAAAATAGATGAGATATAACCCTAAAATTTAGTATCCAGCCTATTTCTATCGTAGAATTTCTGGAAACTGATTGCTTTACGCTTTTAATGCTTTCTCACACTCTTTTCATGTTAACTAAACGGCTTTTTAAGCCGCGTAGAGTATAGAGCACGCTATAACTCCAAGTGATTTAACTCCTACTTTTTTATGTAGCTCAAATAATTATGATAAGCCTAATTTTTTAAGATCTAAATTAGCATAAACAATAAAATCAAGAAAACGGGCTGCATTGTGCTGCTGTGTTGGAAGAACAGTAGAGTCCAGGCTTAAGAAGCATATTATTGCCTGTTATAGCGGCGAAAGAACCTTCTGGATAGTTATTATGATGTGATCTTAACTATCCAGTTATTTACATGAACTAGCTCGAAATTCTTGCCAAGCAAGAATAACGTGCGATTATATGATTCGATTCGCCCTTCCTCACTCAATAACGGACTTCATTTAGGTAGATTCGATTATTGACGTCTTATAATAAGTTGAGCAAATACGTTACACCATAAAATAGATCTTCTGGAGACGTGAATTTCTAGAAAGCGTGAATTTCTAGAAAAATAGCCGCTTGTTCTCTGTGTCAGTTAGGCTCAATCAAGATAGGTCAGCCGAGCCAGGCTAAAAGTATCCGATTCATAATTAAATCTAAAATTACTGCAAGCCATCTATGATATCTACCCGCCTGCAGTTACTGAATAAATGCTCATTTTTAACTTTCTGCCAAACTCGATAAACTCTAGGCAGGGAATGTATACACTGATCGCGGTGATGAACTCTCTAAACAATAAGCTAGTATAGCTATTACCGGCCTATCCTGTGTTATATTATAAAGCCTATAGGCTTAAAAGCGCGATAGAAGATCGTAGGGTATAGTGCACTACGCAAAAAATTTCTACGAATGATAGAAAACTTTGTACTAATTAATTTGCTTACTCTCAATTGAGATACTCTGAATTAGAGCTCCCCTTATCATTAGGCTTCTATTTTCGGGTACACTGTAAGGATAGTTAATATTTTGTGTACAACTCTATAGATCCCCCCCCGATCAAAAGCTTTAAGTGTTAGATGAGATGAGATAAATGTGTTAACGGCTTATTTTGCTAAACTTAACCAAGTATATCTTGGTAGCTAAGCTAAAACTAGTGCGAACTTTTCCGATGTGCTCTATGCTTAAACAGTCGCTCGATTCTAGAGATAACCTAGACTAATCTACTGTTTTCTAGACGCTATTGTCAACATCTATTAGGTATCTCCGGCGTGACTACCTAAGATTAGAGAGCTCTACATGTAATACGTCTTCTGGGCATGAATTAACTCAGTTGACACCGCAGTGCCAGCTTTCTAATTAGCGCTGTCAACGTGCCGTTAAAACTCGCGCTAGATTGAAGTATAAAGCACCTAAATATTAGATTGTCGGGTAATATAATCAGTGATTAACCCTCGGGCTTTATAAATTTTATTCTCATAACTATCTTATAGCGCAGGATAAAAATGGAGATTAAACTGGCAATAAAAAATTATACTTTATAAAAAGTAAGAGAGACAACTTCATTACGAATATACAGATCGGATTAGCTATTCGAATCCAAAAATTTGGGCTGCTAGTCGAAAACCTTTCAAAAAGTCTTTCAGTAATGCGTGTTAGGGTGATTCAAAATCTGTATCCGAGAATTTATTAATCCATAAGTCTTCGATGAAGGCTGCTAGTTGTTAGAGCAGTTCCACAATAAATCAGAACAAGTCTCCTAGATAAATTAAGCACTCCTAGAATCGATTAAAATTAACCTAGATTATGATTAATACACACCTAACACGGTTAATTAGGTGTGCAGATTTCATGTTTATATTGTGTCAGATAACAGAAAACTGTTGTAACGATTATGAAAACCCCATAGTAATATTAGCTGCTCTAATGATAACGTTTATTATTAAGCGCCCCTAATCACTAAATAGTTATTCAAGAGTTTCTCGATATTTATAAGTAGTCGTTAGTTGCCTGCCAAAACATGTGCGCACTGAGCGATAAACTACCTCAAGTCATAGATAATAGATGAGAGTTTAAATTAAAATATTAAAATTATTGACTAAGAGATGTATTAATAAATTTGTCAATAACAAAATTCTATATTTTCTAACAAAAATTATGCGATGCAGTCAAGCTACTCAGTTAACTGAGTACATAAAAAAGATGTGCTTAAATAAAAATAAATCATATAAAGGCAGGTTGCTACGTCATCGTCTTTCTAAGACTGATCTTAGTATCCTGGATTAGGATAGTCTTTAAAATGTATAGTGGGTGATTATGAATAAGTAAAGTGAACACAACGATAGACTAAGATAGACTAATCGCACTTAATCTTAATACGAATATTAGCGAACAGAAGCAACATATGTACAAACGAAATAAGTAGTCTGTGATCGTATAATTAAGCTTTCTAAGCTACGTGCAATCATTTTCTGTGTAAGCTAAATTTTGTATGCGCTGTCTATTGCTTTACGCCTCGATAAATTAATCTAATACTCGCTATGACAGCTAGAATCATCGATGGTCTTCTTCTTTCGAAACAGCTGCGTGCCACAGTAGCGCAACGTACTGCAGCACTTACAGCACGAGGTCACCGGCCTGGGTTAGCTGTTCTATTAGTTGGCGACAACGCGGCTAGTCAAATCTACGTACGCAATAAAATTAAGGCATGCGACAATAATGGATTATATTCGGTCTATGACCGCTATACAAATGAGCTTACAGAAGCCGATCTTCTCGCGCGAATCACAGTGTTAAACCGCGATCCTCAGATCCATGGGATCTTAGTCCAACTACCACTCCCGCCACATATAAATACGTATAAGATTATTGAAACAATAGCGCCCGAAAAAGACGTCGACGGTTTTCATGTCGCTAATGTCTCTGCATTAATAACTGGTAAGCCACTGTTTCGGCCTTGTACGCCATCGGGCGTTCTGAAAATGTTAGAATGGAAAAATATTCCTCTGGCCGGTGCTCATGCGGTAGTAATCGGTCGCTCAAATATTGTTGGAAAGCCAATGGCGATGATGCTAGTTCAATCTGATGCAACCGTGACAATATGTGGCCGGAAGACGCAAGATTTAGCGGCACATACACGTATCGCGGATATTATCATCACAGCGACGGGCAAACGCAATTTAGTTACAGCTAATATGATTAAGCCTGGTGCGACTGTTATTGATATCGGTATAAATCGAGACGACGATGGTAAATTGTGTGGCGATGTAGATTTTGCTAGCGTTCGAAAGGTTGCCGGTTACATCACGCCGGTACCTGGCGGTGTTGGTCCAATGACGATAACGATGTTACTATTGAACACAATCGAAGCCGCTAATCGTGCTGCCGGATAATAGGCTCGCTTATGCTGAACTTAGCAGATCAACTCCTATATTTTATTAGGCCGCCACCCTTCAAGATATAACGGAAACATTATGGCTCAAACAGTTACTCCTAATCCGTTTCTGGATTTAGAAGAGCTGCCTCGTTTTACATCAATTCAGGCTAAGCATGTGACTACAGCACTTGACGTGCTGCTTGAATCTGCAAATGATGCTGTACTACATGCTAGTTTGCCGCAGACGCCAAACACTTGGGAGGCAGTGTTTAAATCAGTTGAAGCAGCTACAGAGCCGCTATCACGCGTATGGGGCTTGATTTGCCATCTGAATTCTGTTGCCGACACGCCAGCACTCCGTGCAGCACACGCGAAAAACCTGCCGCGCGTAACCGAATTCTGGGCTAATCTTGGCCAGAATATTGTATTGTACGAAAAATACAAAGCTATTGTAGATGGTAGCGAGTATGCGCAGTTAAGCAATATACGTAAAAGAATTCTTGAAAACGTGCTACGCACTTTCCGTCTATCTGGTGTCGAACTACTAGAACATAGAAAATCACGATTTATAGAATTACGTAAGCAGCAGGCTGAGCTATCTAAGGCGTTTTCCGATCATGTGCTCGATGCGACGAACGCATATGCGTACTTTGTAACGGACAACTCACAGCTTTCGGGTTTACCTGAGGATGTGATCGTCGCAGCAAAACAGGCCGCTCAAAAAGATGGAAAACCAGGTTGGAAATTTACACTGCACTTTCCCTCATACTTTCCAGTACTACAATACGCAGAATATCGCCCAATACGCGAGGCAATGTATTACGCATCCATGACACGCGCCTCAGAACTCTGGCCAGACTGCTACGGTAGTGGAAAATTGCGGTGGGATAATACGGTGAACATGATTAAGCAGCTAAAGCTACGTGCGGAAGAAGCGGTGATGCTTGGCTATCAAAATTTTGCGCAAGTGTCGCTTGAGCCGAAGATGGCTGACTCGCCGGAACAGGTTACAGCGTTTCTTGATAATCTAGCGCTCCACGCGCGGCCATATGCAGAAAAAGAATGGGCTCAGTTACAGGCGTTCGCGAGCGACGAGCTTAGACTTAAAAAGCTTGAGGCATCGGATATTACTTACGCGTCTGAAAAGCTTCGGCAAAAACATTATGCTTTCTCTGAAAGAGAAGTCAAGCAATATTTCCCGGAAACTAGTGTACTGCAAGGCTTATTTCGCATTACTGAAGCTCTTTTCCATGTGCTAATTAAACCCAGTGAGGCAGAAAAGTGGCATCCAGATACTCAGTTTTTCCGAGTCGAAAATCATGACGGTACATTGCTCGCTCAGTTCTATCTCGATCTACATGCCCGTGACGGAAAGCACAGTGGTGCATGGATGGATACTGGGCGTTCCCGCTATCGTCGCTCTGACGGCACACTGCAAACTCCTATCGCCTATTTGATGTGTAACTTCTCAGCGCCGCTCAGTGGTAAACCATCTTGCCTCACGCACGATGAAGTCATTATCTTATTTCATGAGTTCGGCCATGGACTGCATCATATGCTAACGCAAATCGACGAGTTAGGCGCGTCTGGCGCGAATGGCGTGGAATGGGATGCGGTCGAACTACCATCGCAGCTCATGGAAAACTTCTGTTGGGAGTGGGATGTACTAACTGGGATGACTTCACACGTAGATACAAAAGAGCCATTACCCTATCAGCTGTTCAGAAAAATGCTTGCAGCACGTAACTTCCAAAGCGGACTTACCACACTTCATCAAATCGTTCTCTCGAGGTTCGATATGCTATTGCACACGACATACGATCCCAATGGTGAATTGAGTATTAGTATGCTGGCCCAGCAGGTGAATGATAGCTGGCATGTAGTGCCCCAGGCGCCATTTTCGCGATGGCCAAATATGTTTAACCATGTTTTTTCGGGTGGTTATGCAGCAGGTTACTATAGCTATAAATGGGCCGAGGTTCTATCAGCTGATGCCTATGCTGCGTTCGAAGAGGCAGCCAGTGCGCGCGGTAGTGCAATCGATCCTGAGACAGGAGCACGCTACCGCGCGCAGATACTTGAGGTTGGAGGTAGCCGCTCTGCAATAGATTCGTTTAAAGCTTTCCGTGGGCGTGCACCACGCATCGATGCGTTACTTCGACTAAATGGCATGAATAAGTAGATAGATATAGCGCGATCAGATCTCGCATATCGTAAAATACAGCTTTAGAATCGCCTGATATTCGCGTGTCGTGCAACTTTAACTTTTTTAGATAATTGGATTATCTAATATCTGCTAGATAGTTCTAAAATTACTAATAGTCGCATAGTCTTTATAAAAATTATCTCAGTAAAATCGGTGCATTGAGTCTAGCAAATTAGATTAGTACTTAGTTCTCAACATTTTATATTAGTTTCATGTGGAGATAGCGTAATAAAAGTTTTGCGTTTCCATTACTCTTAACCAAGCGAGAATAATGCACGCTGGCCTTAAACTTGCTTACAAGAAATATTTTCTAAGAAAAGAACGCAGTATAGCTAGTTGCATTTAAAAACTAGGACTTCGATGAATTAATAATTGTGATATGCCTTTTAGTTTTCCAAAAAATTTATGCCATATAACGACACCCTATTAGTTTTCGCCTAGATAGATTCTAGATCTTGCTTAAATAGATATTAGTATTCAAGTCGAGCTTGAATTTGTAATTACGTTTAGCGTATGGACGTACTGAATGATGCTATTAACGCAAAACAGCGCTAATCTAAATAGGTCATATAGATATTTTCTTAGAAAGAATTTTAATTATTTTTTAGAGTAACTAATTGTAATTAATTTTTTTAAAAAAGTCTCATTTTTAAAAAAATAGTATACTTTTTTATAAAAACTATGATCTGATTTTTTTCTAAAAAAGCGACTATTATATCTAATAGCTCATTTTTTAGTAAATGCTTTTCAATTGTATAGACGTGATCTGTTTACGGTTATACAATTTAATTATTGCAATTCATTAGTCCGCTCTGCAGGATTTGAACCTGCGACCTACGGCTTAGAAGGCCGTTGCTCTATCCAACTGAGCTAAGAGCGGTAAGTGTAGACTGTATTATACCGTATGCGCTCCGTCTACTCTACTCTAGAGTAGAGATTTTTATCTTAAAAGATAATGCCCTGACTAATTTTTTTTAAAATTGTACTTTGTAATAAAACCACTATAAATTTATAGCGTATACGCCCTAAAATTGATGCTCTTAATAATTCTTATTTATTTAAATTTAAACTAAAAATAGTATACTGCTATAACTAGCTTGGATATCTTAAAAAGATATTATTAAATACGTTTTAATAACGTACTATTAATTATTAGTATACTAATATCGCTATCACTCAGCCACATTTTCACATAAATAGCTAAAGCACTTTAAGTAACTCTTTAGCATAAAAATATCTATACTAGATTAGCGATTCTTAGCCTCTGAGTGAGAAATCTATTTCTATAGTCAGTAACTAGTATTATATGACGCCCATCTAATACGGCCTACTTAAATGCACATTAAGTCCTAGACACATGTGCATGTTATGATTGTATACAAAGCTAAATTTGTCCTTAGTACATAATTTTAGTAAATTAAAGAAGCTACATTAATATTTACTATCACTATATAGAAAATAATTTAAAGTTAACGCTCAAACGCTGTATATAATCTGGTGCTAGTATGTGCTAGCACCAGATTATATACAGTTTTACTGCCTGCAAACAATTTAGTTATACTCTAAGAGACACTTAAAAGTAGTATAAATATAAGGCTCACAAGAGATTTTTTAAAAAATTGTATTCGAACAAATCGATAACAAACCATAAAACATCTCTTTTAAAGACATTTAGCTATATTTCCCAATATGACGATTATCTAATAACTAGTTAGCATACTTAGAATGCACTAGCCGCTATAAATACTTATAATTATAAGCTATACCATAGTATAGAGCATTAATAAAAGTAAAATTCTCAATTTTCGGCACCTCAAGTTATTGAGTAATTTCTATAGTCATAGTAGCAGAAACCTATCTGTTTCTTGGAATGCGCACTATAATGGTTTACTTAATTTAGATATAGTTCAAAACTCTTTAAAAACTTTTATGATCATGTCAATTCATTAAGCATTAAGCATATTATATTCATGCTGTCTAGCTAAACCGCTATCCGCTAAAAACACATAACAATATCAGCGATGCGTATAACTTAAATGCTGTGCACAAACAGTCGAAAAATAACTGATGTTCCATTTTTATAGGCTTTTGTGCTCGGCACGACAGCCTTGTTGTCTAACTTCGAATCTGACATTTAACTATAAAAATTGGGTAATCTTGCTCTTATCCGAAAGAGAGGCATTAATTTAATTAACACAAGGCGGTAACGAAGGCACACTAGTACATGTATAAACAGTCGGGGCGGGAAAAACCGTCAATATAACCTATTCCTGTGTAGCTTATTAGTATTAGGCTATATTGTTTAGGAGGTCTGATGACTATCGAAGATATTAAGAAAGACGTGGAGCAGAAGATGCGCCGCTCCTTAGAAGGTTTTAAAAATGATTTTCTAACAAAAATACGAACAGGTCGAGCTCATATAGGCTTTTAAGTTACTAAAGTATCTTTTTTACTCGTTAATAATATTGTCAATCGGCATGACTATTTCACTAAATCTAGACATAAAATCGGTATACCCTGCATATATAATAGCAGAAATGCACGCATGATTAACCGTTATGTTAACAGATATCTTATTAATTCTAGTGCAATATATTGACACAATACAATTAAAAAATTGACGCTGTATCAAGCATTAGACTATAATAAATTTACGGAGCGTAGCGCAGCCTGGTAGCGCATCTGATTTGGGATCAGAGGGTCGTAGGTTCGAATCCTATCGCTCCGACCAATACACTGTTAAGTACGGATAGTATCCGAGTAAGCTATCTAAGATTATTAGGAATAAAATAAGCAGTTTACCAGGCTGCTTCTTTTCAAGAACTATCGCTGTTTTTTCTGTGTGAGAATCGCAATACATTTTAGGGGCATTAAGGCAAGCCTCAAACCATTCTAGAATGATCTTTAACCGGATATTCTATATATATTAATATAGCGCATCTATACGGCTTGCTTTATAAGAGAGTAAAAATAACAACGGTATATTTAATTTGTAGATGCAAGTAAGCCTTACCTAAAATAGTTAGGTCTCTCGATACTATCAGAGTAGCTAGGAGAAAGCATAGTCTTAGGGCTAACATCTTCTTCTATTCTAGGCACATATTTCATTACTAACTAAGAAATTAGTACCGTAGCTTTTGCAGTTATGGATCGCGATCAAAAATGTAACTATTTATATAGTTACTCGGGTTTCTCTAAAAATTGAATATTGTGGGGACCACGTATATATTGTTTTTGTCTTAAAGGTTATCTATAAATAGATACATGATTGCTTATCTTAGGCGCCTATCTCTACTCCTTAAATTTTTTTAGAATCTGAGGGCTATAGATAACGGAAATCTAAAGATTAGATCCCTAGAAATTTATTTCTCTATATCACTTAGCAAGTCTAACAACTGTAGAAATATTTTAGTATATCTAGTTAGATTTAGCGGGGTTAACATTCTAGAGTTTAGTTATTTCCTTGAAAAAGCTTAAACTTTTAGAAGTTACAAGCTATAAAAATTGATGCAATATGATCAAATATCCTCTTTTAACAAAGGAGGTATACGCCTTCTCACTGAGAGCGTCACGTAGTAAATCTGTACTATTCTGGTACTAATTAATCTATTGCTTCTATAGCCTGACATAAGCTTGCGGTAAGATTATCCGCTCTATTTATTAGAGCTATCTGAGGCAGGAGTACCCTAATACCATAAATATCAGCTGTACGTCCTAGGAAATAGTCGGATTTAAATAAATGAATCAGCTTAAAAGATTAAGTTGTCTGTGATACTTTAGATAAGTAAATTACTATACGTATTTAACGTTAACTTTTCATAGAATGTTAGTCTTGTTTAAGATCTAAAGTTTAATTTTTAGAAATTAAATAACTTTTTAGTTCTAAACTCACTCACTAAATATTACTTAGTTATTTTAACTTTACCACTAGAATTTTTATATAAAATAGTCTTCTTTGAAAAAGAGATGATTTACATTAGTAAAATTTTAAGAAATATCAATTTAAATATAAAAATTAAGTAGGCTATCAGCGCTTAAATTTATTTCTTATTTCACTAGTCGAAATACTATACAAGTTGGGTATTGCTATTATATTTTATATTTCCGTAAAAATATTTAGAATTATATTAGTAATCTTTATTACTCTTAAAATTAATTAATTTATTTAATATAAATATATTTAATGAAGTTAGTTTTTTACTAAAAAACTAAAATTTAGTTGGTAACTTACTGTATAATATTTATCTAAAAATAATTAATTTTTATATTTTAGATTAATCTCCTGATCTCAAGAAGATAATCAACATCTATAATACCTTTATTTTATATAAATTGTATAGAAAATTTATAGAAACTTTTATTTATACAAATAATATTTGTAGAGTGCTTTCCATACCTTTAAACATGTGCTTTAGTACCATGAATTACGTACGCCCTTCTCGATATTTTGAAAAAATGTGTATATAAAATAATTTTTAATAAAAAATATTTTTATAAAAAGTAAAAATTTATTTAGTTAAGTTATCATGATTACTTAATCAGTATTTCTTAAATTTTAACTATTCTTTCATCGGTTTTTTAGACCCTACCCTTTAATGCTATTAGGGCATATGCTTATTATATGTATTTGTTAGTATCGAGCGCTTTCTATTTTTAGAAATTTTAAATTAAATTTTTTTTAAAAAAATGTAAATAACGAATGCTATTCGTTAAGATTTATATGCTTATGGGGTGAGTTACTTATATAACTAAGTATTATCGCCCTTAATTTTTTCGTCTACAAAATCTTATCACTAAGTACAACTAATGTTATTATTAATAGATGTACAAAAAAGATACACAAGACTATACCTATAGCATCGATAGCAATCAAAGACTCTATATAATTAGTCAACAATACTAAAATCTTCCACATCTAAGATGTGCTTTAGGGGCAGAATAGCAGTACACTTAGTACCACTTTTACTCTAAATGTATAACTACCCTCTCAACTTTATATGTATAATCTACACCTACATAGCAAAATAAGTATGTGCGCTATTTAATTCAGTAAAAATTTACTTCTTGTCTGGTATTAGTATGGCTTTGAGCAACTCTTACTTAGCTTGTATCTCTCTTTATTCGGATGAGATGACTATCTGTTAGAGTGCATGAGTAATAATAAGTTTTTCATAGGATCAGTTATAATGGAAGTTAATAAGGAAAATCTAATGTCGGATATAAAAACTGTTCTGTCAGATGCAGAAGACCTGCTCAAACAAGCAGCGAGTACAACTGGCGAGCGTGCGACGGAATTACGTGAAAAAGCGCTTATGCGTCTAAGACAAGCAAAAGAAAAGGCGGGAGATGTCCAAGTTGTAGTTGTAAAAAAAGGTAAGAAAGCCGCTCGCGCTACAGATGATTATGTCCACGACCACCCATGGACATCTATCAGTGTCGCCGCTGGCCTCGGTATATTAATTGGACTGCTGATTAACCGAAAATAGTGTCTAGTGCGACGATGCATTCGCATCATCGTGCTTACTAATGCTTAGTCTCACTGTGTCCCGCATACGCGGCGCGCGTTGGCTAACAAAACGTTCCGTCTGCTGCGCTTCGCGCGGGTCTGCTGATGAGCAAAAACATTCAACCGACATCTCTAATTTATCGCTCGCTTCGACGCCTCATCGAATCGGTTTTTTGTCTTCTCCAAACGCGATTAGAACTAATCAGTATCGAACTCGCAGAAGAAAAAGAACGGCTGCTAAGCATATTCTTCTCCTGTCTTCTAGCTACGATGTTTGCGACGATAGGGCTAATTACCCTTACAATACTAATTGCCTTAGCTTTTTGGGAAACGTACCGATGGCAAGCATTGGCTATACTAACTGTGCTACACTTCGTCGGGGCCTATGTCTGTATGAAAAAAGCGTGCGCCGGTATTCGTAAAGGACCTTTAATCTTCGAGGAAACGCTGTCTGAATTCGATAAAGATCGAGCTGTTTTTCACAAGTCATCGCCATGAATAACCTCTATTCAAATAGCTATCTTACTCAGCTAGCTCCACCCCAAGAGTCAAATTACTCTAAGATTAAGGTACGGAAGTTGCGTAAAGAGGTATTGCTTGCGCGTGCACATCGTAATCGAATTGATATCGCTAATGCTAGTGAGGAGATACGTCAAGGCGTCTCAAAACTTAGCTGGATTAAGTGGCTAATTCCAGGAATTAGCCGATGCCGCGTATTAAGTGGACTTCCAGCAGCTATCTGTGAATCACTTAATCAGTATCCAGTGCTTAGTTCGATAATATCGGCTACATTAGCTGGCTCTGTACGTCGCCTAGTGATCCGAAATTTTAAACACTTACTAAAGTGGACCGTAATCAGTGCTGCTGTCTGGACAAGCTATAATCTATGGAAAGCGGTACGTTAAAAACATCGTGCGACTACCGTTTACTGATGTTCCAAAACAGCGTATAAGAGTAGAACGTGATTATTATCAATTTCTAGAATTGATCCAATTAACACTTCTCTATTTCAGGATGAATATCTTTTCTTGCTGTACTAAAAATTTCTCGCGTAGCGACAGGCTTGCATTTATATTGCTTATATGACGGTTTTTACATGAGAGGTATATCGCAATATAGTAGGTATAGAATATAGAGCTATGCTGGCTTAAACTGCGCAACGCCTACATTGTTGAACAGGCTTAAAATCCTTATAGACTATAAGTTACTATAGCCCTCAATGCGTTAGTGCAATATATTCTATAAGCTAATAATTGTGTATAAGATAGTATCTATCTATTTTTGACCCTCTCCTTAGTCTAAAAAAATAGATAGATAGTTTCGTTAACTACCGAAACATTTACCACCCAGTTAACCCCTATACACTAACAGGTTGAGAAATCTATATTTTACAGTTGACGGCTATTGTCAAATAATATGAATCTAAGCTAGCATAGCGCGATTTTAATAACCCGTAACAAATCGGTATACATAATAGGAAGCAGATGCGCTTTTTATAGAGCGTATTTTTTATTACAAAACAACCCTAAAGAGTATAAAACCGCTGATGGCTCAGCATAATCTATAAATTTATTTTATAGAATAAGAGAATTTTAAACAGTACTGCATTTTATGCTATACGACATAACTTAGTTGTTCTCAGTCATTAGCAGCCTCGATATAGAGATTACAACGATACATGAATCAGTAGAACTCCTCTTGCAAACCTATAGCATAGCTGCTGTTTACGGTGGCGCCTTAACCTTAAAAAGGTTATTTTTAGGTTGGGGAATTAGTACATTAGAGATGTCTAAATCAGAATATATCATCGATGATATATAGGCTCTATAGCATGGAAATTATCTAAAATAGAAACGTGATAACGCCTTTAAAGAGCTATGATAGCAGCCTCTTCGACTTAGGATCGGACTACTTCAGCTGAAGACCGACCAAATTCATCAATTAGATTTTTGAACTCAGAAACATCTTCAAATCGTCTATACACCGATGCAAAACGTACATAAGCAATCTCGTCGATCTTTCGTAATTCTTTCATTACTAACTCACCGAACCATTTGCTATGTACCTCACGTTCACCGGAAGCTAGTAATTGATACTCAATACGCGCAACTACTTCATCAATTGTTTCAGCAGCTATAGGGCGCTTGCGTAAAGCAAGTTGCATACTAGATAGTATTTTTCTACGATCAAATTCTACTCGTGTTCCATCACTCTTAATAACCGTTGGTAATACAAGCTCAATACGCTCGTATGTTGTAAAACGTTTATCACAAGCTGGACATCGGCGGCGGCGGCGAATCGCCGTACTATCTTCCGACACACGCGAATCTACTACATGAGTATCATCATGCCAGCAAAACGGGCAGCGCATAATAATTTATCCCGTAGCTCACTTATACACTGGAAACTGACATGTAAGTTTAGCAATCTGCTCTCGTACTCGCTCAGTTGTGGCATTATCTGGATTGTCAAGCACATCAGCAATTAGATTACCGATATGCTTAGCCTGAGGCGATCTGAAGCCACGGGTAGTTATCGCTGGAGAGCCAAGCCGTATACCACTAGTTATAAATGGCTTTTCCGGGTCATTTGGAATCGCATTCTTGTTTACAGTAATACATGCAGCATCTAGTATAACTTCTGCATTTTTACCTGTGATCTGTTTCGAACGTAAATCGACCAGCATCAAGTGACTTTCAGTTCGTCCAGACACGATCCGTAATCCACGATTTATCAGAGTTTCTGAAAGCACGCGCGCGTTATCTACAACCTGTTTCTGGTAGATTTTGAACTCCGGTGTCAGCGCTTCTTTAAACGCAATAGCTTTTGCTGCAATCACATGCATTAAGGGACCACCTTGGATGCCCGGAAAAATAGCTGAATTAATTGCCTTCTCATACCCCGCTTTCATTAAGATTGCGCCGCCTCGCGGGCCACGTAAGCTCTTGTGTGTAGTCGTTGTTACGAAGTCGGCATGTGGCACTGGACTTGGATAGACGCCAGCTGCAATTAACCCTGCATAATGGGCCATGTCTACCATGAAATACGCTCCGACTGACTTTGCAATCTGTGCTAGGCGTTTGAAGTCGATATGCAGAGAAAATGCCGATGCGCCCGCAATTAGAAGCTTCGGTTTATGTTGGTATGCGATTTGCTCAGCGGAATCGTAGTCGATATCCTCATTTTTATTTAGCCCGTAGCTAACAACATTAAACCATTTACCGGATAAATTGACTGGTGAACCGTGTGTTAAATGTCCGCCGTGCGCAAGACTCATTCCCATAATCGTATCGCCTGGATTAAGGAGCGCAAAGAATACTCCCTGATTAGCCTGCGAACCCGAATTAGGTTGTACGTTTGCAGCTTCTGCGCCAAATAGCTGTTTAATTCTTTCGATTGCCAACTGCTCAACCATATCAACGTACTCGCAGCCGCCATAGTAGCGCTTTTTAGGATACCCTTCTGCGTACTTATTAGTTAGTTGAGATCCTTGAGCTGCCATTACTGCCGGGCTTGCATAGTTTTCCGATGCGATAAGTTCAATGTGGTGTTCTTGTCGGTGGTGCTCATTTTGAATCGCTTGCCAGATTTGTGGATCACAGCTTGCAATAGTTTGCTCAGCTTTACCAAACATGCGTAGTTTCCTTTAACGTTTAAACGATTAAATAAATCGATAGATAGTAACACCCTGGTAGGGATGTACTCCTATAACGTCTTAACGAAAAGAGGTTTCTGGTAACGTAAGGACAAGATAGCCGGGCTAGCATAACGCTAGTGATATAGTCAGATCACGGTTGTTTATACGGAAGCAAGACTACTGTCACTGTCTTATAATAGCTTTATTTTCAGATTTATAAGTCGCTAATTATTAGTTATCTTAAACTAGAGTATTGGAAGGGTGCTAAATAGGCAACCAAACTTGTCATTAAAATAACTGTTTATTTATTTAGAACCATCATATCCGTTCCGGTAGAATCTTGCAAATGGACATTTGCTTACCTAAAACGATAGACCAGATCAGATATGCTTGTCTGATATATGTATATCCTGAACAGACCCGGCCCGTTAGATATACGAAGAACTGCTATTGCTTATCAGGCGATGATACTTATTTATCTAGCTGACGAGCTTATTATTAGAGCCGAATAGAGAAGCCTGCCTCTGCATCACTTCATATTTATTAGCAGGGGTTAAGTTTCGGCCTAGATGCTATCTACTAGCATAACCTGTTCAGATTATATTCGGCTTATTAATATCTAGCTTGTTCGGCCTCCTGAAACTAGATACTAATCGCTTCTTGGCGCATTACATTTCCCGGAACTTATAGTGCGCGAACACGTAACATACATTGACACGCATAGCACATAAATCGATCTAGTTCATTCGATAAATCATTATGAATAACGTACAAGACCTTTCGATTATTCCGCTCGTATTAAACGCTAGTCTGCTAGCACAATCTATCATGGCATTATTGCTATTGTTGTCACTGATATCCTGGACTTTTATTCTCCAAAAATGGGTTTCGATTCATCGTGCTCGCAGACAGACCGAATCCTTTGAGCGCGAATTTTGGTTAAGTAGTGACTTGTATACTCTTTACCAAAAGGCGGAAAACAATCGACTTACAATTGGCGCTCTCGAGCGGATATTCGAGTCGGGTATGCGAGAGTTTTTAAATGCTAAGGAAACACTGGGAGTCAGACCTAGCGCGATATTGGATAGCGCACGTCGAGCGATGTGTGCTACTTTCCAGCGTGAAATAGACGCCCTAGAGATAAATCTTGCATTTCTTGCATCAGTTGCCTCAGTAAGCCCTTATATTGGTCTATTTGGCACCGTGTTGGGAATTATGAATGTATTCCGCGCACTTTCGAACGTGCAACAGGCCACACTGCCTAGCATCGCACCAGGTATTGCCGAGACGTTAGTCGCTACTGCCGTTGGTCTGTTCGCTGCCATCCCTGCGCTAGTTGCTTATAATCGCTATGCTCATAATATTGATCGGCTATCAATTCACTTTGAAAGCTTTATCGAAGAATTTTTAAATATTTTGCAACGGCAAGTTCACTCAAGGGAAACCCGATGGCCGGCGCTCTAATCGGTTCTAATCTACGCGGCAGTCGTTCGCGACGCGCGATGTCTGATATTAACGTCGTTTCGTACATCGACGTACTATTTGTTTTGCTTGTTATTTTTATGGTAACTACTCCGATTCTCTCGCCATCAATTATCAAGTTACCTTCGGTTAGCAATACTGTCTCAGAACAACAGAAACCGCCTGTTATCGTTAATATTAAGTCTGACAGTACAATAAGCGTTAAGTATAACGATGATACATCAAATTCTATGCAAGAATTGCCAATAACACTATCAGATCTGAACTACTTCATTGCCAAGCGGATGCTAGTATATCCCGGCCAGACGGTTGTGATTGGCGCAGATAAGTCACTCAAATATGAAATTGTGATGAACCTTGTATCAGAGCTGAAAGTAAACGGCGTGAAGCACATCGGGTTGTTTGTTAATCCGATATGAAACCAAAATTAGGATATTTACTTCAATGTATACCAGCGCGCAGCACACTGTATGCATTTATGCTTGCTATACTCATGCATATTTTGCTCTTGTTCTTTTTATGTAACAGAGTTCAATGCCCTCCTCCTATAGCTACTATCAGTACCGCAGTAGAAATTTGGGCGGATATACCGAAAGTACCAGCTAAGTCTTCTCCTACTTATACGTCTCTACGAGAATATCCTAAGGAAACAAACATTACGTTACTACGGGAAGATCAGCACAGGCAACAGGAAATGAAACATCAAAGTCAAATAACTGAACGGGAGCTCCTGCATCAGAAATCTGGACAACAAAACTATAAGAAATATAAGCAACACGCCTCGAAAAAAATAGCAGACCGCAAACTACAGAAGTGGCAGGAAAAGCCTACCCCAGCTACAAAACAACAAAAACAGCAAGCAGTTCAGATAAAACAGGCGATGCACCCAAAGCTTGAGAAGGAACGACAAGTATGGCTATCTCAGTTACAGGATTTGTCTAACAGCGATATGGCTAAGAATGATGCCGCAGTGACCTCAAAAAGCACAGGTACAGGAAACGATATAACAGAAATATCAGCTGGCTATGGGGACAAGGTACGGCACCGTGTACGACCTAATATTTTTTGGGCTGGGACTACTAAAGGATTAGATACATTAATTACTGTATGCTGCGCACCCAACGGTATGATACTTAATCTACATATTATACGTAGTAGTGGTAACCCACAGTGGGATGAGGCGGCGCGGCGGGCAGTTCAGCGGTCTAATCCAATGCCGCTGGATATCTATGGCAAGGCACCAAGGAGCTTCAATATCCAAATACGGCCTACCGATAGATGATGACAGCTAACCGAGGCGCATCTATTACTTACCTCAATGGATGCTCAATATAAATTTAGCTTGGGGAGACTAGTTACCTCGTTTCCCCTAATTACCCCGTCTAGATAAACGTATTGCTATAACGTAGTTAGAGAATAAATCTATGGGATTGATAAAAAAACTAGGGCTAAAAGCGCTAGTTACATTATTATTTGTTACTACTAGTACATTAGCAATCGCCGACCTAACAGTGCTCGTTACTGGTATAGGCTCGACTCGTTTCCCAATTGCGGTCGCAGATTTTTCAAACGAAACTAGTTTTCCGCAAAAAGTTACTAAGATTATACGGGATGATTTAGTAAGCAGTGGAAAATTTACTAATATCGACACAGGTAGTTCACCAATATCCGAATCTAACGCTGTTGATTTTGGGATTTGGAAGACTAAGGGGGCAAGCGCATTTATTAGTGGCAGCGTTACTCAGATCACAAATGGCCAGTATGAAGTGCGATTCCGCCTGTATGATACAATCAAGCGACAAAGTCTTGGTGGGCTTTCAATTGTAAGTTCAAAAAGTGGGTTGCATATAAGTGCACATAAGGTTGCTGACTATATCTATGAAAAGCTACTTGGATCACGCAGTATATTTTCTACACAGCTGTCGTATGTAACGCATTACAGGGGGCGCTATCAACTCGTAGTCTCTGACTGGAATGGTCAAAACGAACATGTTGCCTTAACGAGTTCAGAGCCGATTATTTCTCCAGCATGGTCCCCAGATGGCACGAAGCTCGCCTATGTGTCTTTCGAAAGAAAAAAACCAATCGTCTATATTCATAACTTGTTAACCAGCCAGCGCATGATAATATCCGACCAAAAAGGGAATAATAGTGCGCCAGCATGGTCCCCAGATGGCACGAAGCTCGCGCTGGCGCTATCAAAGACCGGTAATACGCAGATTTTTATCGTCAATAGTGATGGATCCGGCTTACGGCGGCTCAACCGCAGCTACTCAATTGACACAGAGCCAACTTTCTCGTCAGATGGCCAATCGATTTACTTTACTAGCGACCGGGGTGGGCAGCCTCAAATTTATAAGATGTCTATCCAGGGAGAATCATATAGCTCAGCGCAGCGCGTGACGTTTAATGGAAGTTATAATACGAGTGCCCGCATTTCGCCTGACGGTAAGAAGTGTGCATATATTTCATGCGTCGAAAATGTATTTAGGCTAAAGTTGCAAGACTTGACGACGGGAATAGTAACAGTACTGACTAATACAAGATACGATGAGTCACCAAGTTTCTCTGCAAATGGAGAATATCTTCTCTACGCGACCCAGGTCAATGGTCGTCAAGTACTAGCAATAGTTTCGACTGATAACAGTATGCATTATATATTAACAATCTCTGGCGGAAACGTTCATAATCCAGCCTGGGGTCCTTTTATTCAGTATTAAAAGTAAGGCTCGAAATGAAGTTTAAATGGCATATTTTATCTACGATCCTAATGGTAGCATCATTAGCGGCGTGCCACTCAAATATTAAACTAGATGAAGTTGCAAATACTAATAGAGATACTGCAGGTGTACAACTAGAACCAGCTGACGTGCAACAAGTCCATGTTGACAAGCTTAATAACCCACTTAATAAAGACAGCATCTACTTTGACTTCGATAGCTTTGCCCTCGACAAGGAGTGCCAGCCAATATTGCAAGCCCATGCAGAATATCTGAAAAGTCAGCCAAACTGCTATGTATTAATTCAGGGTAACACTGACGAGCGCGGTACTAGTGAATACAATCTAGCATTAGGACAAAAACGTGCTGAATCAGTGCGTCGCGCGCTAGTGTTACTCGGCGCTAATGAAAATCAGCTAGAAGCAGTTAGCTTAGGCAAAGAAAAACCAGCATCGACGTTCCACGATGAAGCATCATGGGCGCAAAATCGCCGAGCCGATCTTATCTATCCATCAATAATTGATGCTAACGAATGAATGTTCGTTTTAGTAGACCGAAAATTGCCATAGCTGTAGCTGTGACAAGCGTTATATTTTCTGCTTTGCCCGCGCACGCTAGTCTATTTAGCGATAACGAAACGCGCCAAGCAGTAGTTAATCTGCGAGCGACAGCCAATTTGTTATCAAATCAGATACTTGCTGTGCAGCGCGCAATATTTGATCAAGTAAATTGTTTTGAGCAGTTAAATCAGCAGGTAGCAATATTGCGTGGAAAAAACGAGGACTTAATTAATCAAGTTACTGTACTGCAGACGCAACAGCATAATTACTACACAGATCTAGACTCCCGGCTAAAAAAGCTTGAATGTCATCAAAAAATGATTAGCCGCTTACAAGGCAAGGCACAGTCAAGTGAAGCAGATGAATTTAACGCAGCGCTACAACTTTTTAAAAAAGGCCATTTCAAAAGTGCAGCCTCTGGATTCAAGGCATTTTCTTTGAAATATCCAAACAGCCTATATCAACCGACAAGCCAATATTGGCTCGGCAATGCATTATACGCACAGCGTAAATATAAGTTGTCGACACTTATCTTGCGGGGTATTGTAACTAAATATCCTACCCACCCGCGTGCACCAGAGGCGTTATTTGCTATTGCAAATAACCAATGGGAGCAGGGGCGAAAAAATGATGCGAAACGTACATTAAAACAAATCCTTTCACAATATAAAACATCAAATGCAGCGCAGGCTGCACAAAAACGGTTATTGCAGATTCAATAGAGGGAAGGAGAGGGCACCTATAGCTTATTATACTACTCCTTGACTAGTCTATTTTTTAACGATATCATTTAGATTAATTGGGTCGTTAGCTCAGCTGGTAGAGCAGCGGACTTTTAATCCGTTGGTCACTGGTTCAAGTCCAGTACGGCCTACCATTAATGTTTGATAGCATTAACTTAACAGTTTTCTAAAAAGATTACTAAAAAGTAGAAATTCTTTTCTGCTTTTTAGTAATTAAGTGAACTAATGTTTTAGATTCAAATCTAATTGCTCTATTATATATATATTTGACTCTCTAAATTTTAGAAAACTCTATATTATATTTTTTTAACTGAAAGAGTTCTATCTCTTCTTGAAGAAGAATCATTTGTATTTGAAAAATTTAATTCCACAAAAATAATTACTTCATTAATAATGATAAGCTATCTCTAGATAGCTAGAAATTTTAGCCTGCTATCTATGTAGCCCTAGCAAGCTTTATTAAACGTCATTCTCTATTAGGGGTTTATATAAACATGATTTGATAGGATAATAGTAAACAAAAAACTTTAGTATTAATAGCATATTATTCCTGTGCTACGTTCTATTCAGAATTCATTTTTAGCTATCTTGATATCTAGATAAAAATATATTATTAAGTCAGTCTAGAGCCTTAAGGTCTTAGTGAACATTAATCTAGAGAGATTAAAAATATTTTAGGAGTGAGTATTACCCAGTAATACTGGGTATATAAGTTATTAATAAGTTGAAGCGTATTATCTTGTCGCTTACCTAGACCACAGTTAATAAACTGCGGGTAGTCTCGGATAGTAGGGTTTAAGTATCTCGTATCGGTAAATTGCTTACTATTCAAACGATAAATTTAAATGAAATTGCGGGCGGTCGTTTCTTTCTCCAGTTATATTACCCTCTAACTGCTGTGGTATTAGATTAAATCGAATCTGTTCTATCTTATCTAGATACTCAGCTGTTACGTCACCAGTAATGTAGTGTCCATCAAAGCACGATGCCTCAAAATTCCATAGCTCTGGGTTCGTATCACGCACCGCCTGTTTCATATCCTCGACGTCTTGGTAAACAAGTGCATCAGCGCCTATAATCTGCGCTACTTCTTGGTCAGTTCTACCATATGCCACTAATTCACTACGGGTTGGCATATCGATTCCATACACATTTGGAAAGCGTACTGGTGGTGCTGCTGAAGCAAAAATGACTTTGTTCGCGCCAGCATCGCGTGCCATCTGTATAATTTCTTGTGACGTAGTTCCACGTACGATTGAATCATCGACAATCAGTACATTACGCCCTTTGAACTCGACCGCCATTGCATTAAGCTTTTGGCGTACTGATCTCTTGCGTACCGCTTGACCGGGCATAATAAAAGTACGACCAACATAGCGATTCTTGAAAAAACCTTCTCGATATTCGATCATTAGCTTTTTTGCAACCTGCATCGCCGCTGGCCGTGATGAATCAGGAATCGGCATTACAACATCAATCTGCGTGTCGGGTAGAGTGCGCTTAATTTTCTTAGCTAAGTAATCGCCCATGCGTAGTCGCGCGTTGTAGACGGGTACACCATCGAGTACTGAATCAGGCCGCGCTAGATAAACTAGCTCAAAAATACACGGATTTAGACTAGGATGCTTTGCGCATTGCCTTGTGTGCATCATGCCATCCATACTAATAAACACAGCCTCTCCAGGTGCTACGTCTCTTACGAACTTAAAAACGTTTCCTTCAAGGGCAACTGATTCAGACGCAATCATCCATTCAGAACCCTGCTTAGTCTCATGCTTACCAATAGCTAGAGGCCGAATACCATACGGATCGCGAAATGCTAGCAATCCATATCCAGCAATCAGAGCAACAATCGCATAAGAACCCTTTACTCGTCGGTATACCCCAGAAACTGCTTTAAAGATTGCGTTAGGCTCTAGGGAAAATCCGGTCGTAGATAACTGAAGCTCATGTGCAAATACATTAAGTAAGACTTCAGAGTCAGAACTTGTATTAATGTGTCGGCGGTCAATACGGAACATCTCGTCCTTGAGCCGTTCACAGTTTGTTATATTTCCATTATGTGCAAAGATAATACCAAACGGGGCATTTACGTAAAACGGTTGGGCTTCTTCAGCATTACTAGCCGAGCCAGCAGTTGGATAACGAACCTGCCCGATTCCGCAGTTGCCTAACAGCGAGCGCATGTTGCGAGTACGAAACACATCGCGCACCATACCGTTAGCTTTGTACATGTGAAATGTACTGCCGTTAACTGTTGCAATACCAGCAGCATCTTGGCCTCGATGCTGAAGCAGCAGTAAGCTATCATAGATCAACTGATTAATGGGAGATTGGGAAATTACACCTACGATGCCGCACATGGCATGTCCCTTGAAAATTGAACTAAGATGATGCTTAGAAGGGCATATATACTGCTATTACAGTTGGCAGGAACGGTTTTAGTTCATGCAAGCAACGTTCGGTATAAGGCCTAAATATCGCATGGCACCAAAAATTCTGTTGTGGCAGTTCTGTTAACTGAGCGAGTGCCACTAATAAGAGTACCAGTAGAAATCCTCGTATTAGACCAAATAGCATGCCTAACATGCGATCAATACCCTGTAGCCCGCCGATATTAGCAAGCCGTATAATTAACGCTCTGCTTATACTAAAAATAAGTAATATAGCTAAAATCAAACCAAAGAACGCGACTAGGTACTGTATTAACGCGCCGCCAGGCCAGTTCGCCGGTATATAGCTTACTAGTATTGGTACATAGATCGCAGAACTAATCATAGCGACGACCCATCCAATTAATCCAAATAATTCTGCTAAGAGCCCCCGCCATATACCGCGCAGCACTGATAGAATAATGACCACGATTACAATATAGTCGAAAGCGGTTAACGTCTTATCTATCATGCATTAGCCGTTTTTACTAACCACTATTTCGTTAGGGTCTTAATATTAGGTTGACCGCGCGGCGTATCTTCGTCACCGCATCAGCGGCCTCCGAACGATCAGAGAAAGGACCGGCGAATAATAAAATGCGTTCCTCCCTGCCGTCGGATTTGTACTGTCGTTCTAAATAAGCCGGTACACCAATAGCCTTTAGGTGACTTACCCAATTCTGAGCGTCTCTATTATTATTCAATGCACCTAATTGCGCCACGTAGCGATTACCGGTAGGAATATTCGGTTTACTACCAGAGCTTACCGAATTGAGTGACGTGTTTGCATTGCTTGGTGCTCGAGTCTGTCCAGCTGCGATTAGAGTTTCTCTACGAGATAGATTGTCTGGCACTAACTCATATTTCGATGGGATCTGAATGACAATATCGTCAGTTATGGTTTTTGGGGAAGAGTCAAGAATCAGCGGTAGTGTAACTACAGCTCCTATAATAAGCACAATCGCACTGATCAAACGCTGACGAGCACGGCGTTTATCAAGCGGCTTTAGGTCAAACAACATGGAATGTAGATTAGGATGACGATTAGCGGCCCGCCGCCGCTGGCTTATTTGGCTAGCAAAGTCCCGCGCAGTGGCCTGTAATGGGTCTAGATTATCCTTACTACGGAAAGAAAATAATTTCATATGGTCATAGCGAAGCTAAACAGGATACTAGCTTAACTGGTCTTCGCTTTGTACGGATACTTCCCTGATTTTAAGGTAGGCCATTACGCTGGATACCGTATAGAAACTACCCCAAACAACAATTCTATCACTTTTAGACGCCCGGCTGAGTGCATTCTTATAGGCAAGCCATGGATTTTCAAACTGCTGAATAGATGTACCTGAGGATGCGCTAAAATTGTCGTGCGGTATACCAAGTGCTATTAATCTTTTCTTAATATCAACCGCACTGATCGCACGCGATGTAGGTAATTTAGTGATGCACCAATAATGGACTTCGTCTTTCAAGTACGCAAGCATACTTGAAATATCTTTGTCAGCCATGGCTCCGAACACTGAATAAGTATATGGAAAATAGCCCATATTGCTTAGATTCTTTGCCAGAATAGCAGTCGCGTGAGGGTTATGTGCCACATCTAGCACAATCACTGGTCTACCAGGTAACACCTGGAAACGCCCCGGCAACCTAACACTCTCTAATCCAAGATGTATATCCTGTGAGTTAACTGGTAAGAGCTCATGCAATGCTTCAAGGGCAGCGAGTGCGGACGCAGCATTTAGTAACTGATTGGCACCGCGTAGCGCTGGATATGCTAACCCTACATGTTTCAGAGAGCGGCCGCGATAGCTCCATTGCTGTCTCCCGCTACTAATATGACACTCATAGCAAAAATCACGGTTGAATAGCCACAAGTCAGCGCTAATCGACTTTGCATGTTGAGCTACGCTAGACGGAGGTAACGGATCACCAATAATTGCTGGCTTTCCAGAACGAAAGATCCCTGCCTTTTCGTGGCCAATTAGCTCCCGCGTATCGCCAATATAATGCTGGTGGTCTAAATCGACGTTAGTAATGATGGTACAATCAGCGTCGATAATATTTACTGCGTCGAGGCGGCCACCTAGTCCAACCTCTAGGATTACTACATCGAGCTGTCGGGATGCAAATAAATGCATAATTGCTAGTGTCGTAAACTCAAAATAAGTCAATAAAACTGCTTGTGGTAACGACAACCTTGCAGTCTCGATGGCATAAAAATGCGGTAGCAGTTCATCATTGGTTGCGTTAAAGCCATCCAGGCGTGCCCGTTCGTTGAATTCCATTAGATGCGGCGACGTATGGCATCCTACGTGATAGCCAGCATTTAGAAGAATTGCTTCTAAAATAGCGCACGTTGACCCCTTTCCATTAGTGCCACCTACTACGATTACGGGACAGTTAAACTGTAAATTAAGCACTGTCTTGATGGACTTAACACGCACTAGTCCCATATCAATACCAACTGGATAAGCAGTTTCTAGATATAAAAGCCAATCCTGAAGGTTTATAAAAACTGTCATAAAGCCCTAGTACAGAGCGCCAGCGCTTTATATAACTGCGTCCGCTGGCCGGCGCGTTAATAACGCGATTAATTGAGCGATTTTGTTCCGTATTTTGCGCCTGTCCACAATCATGTCAATCATACCTTTTTGTAGCAAGAATTCTGACCGTTGAAAACCCTCCGGAAGTTTCTCTCGTACCGTCTGCTCAATCACGCGTGGGCCAGCAAAGCCGATGAGTGCACGAGGTTCAGCAATCACAAGATCGCCCAGAAAAGCGAAACTAGCGGATACGCCACCCATCGTTGGATCAGTTAGCACCGATATGAATGGCAGATTAGCCGTGGAAAGCTTTGTAAGCATCGCCGTAGTTTTAGCCATTTGCATCAGAGATAGTACGCTCTCCTGCATCCGCGCGCCACCTGATGCGGTAAAGCAAATAAATGGGACCCGTTGCTCAAGCGCATTTTTCGCCCCACGAACAAAGCGTTCGCCAACAACTGATCCCATCGAGCCACCCATGAACCCAAACTCAAAGCAAGCAACTACGACTGACAACGTATGGATCATACCACCCATCACAACTATCGCATCAGTCTCTCCAGCTTCATTCATCGCTTCCTTAAGTCGATCTGTGTATTTACGGCTGTCTTTAAACTTTAGGGCATCAACCGGTAGGATCTCATAGCCAATTTCATAGCGGCCATCCGGATCAAGCAACATATCTAAGCGCTCTCTTGCACTAATTCGTATATGCTGATCGCACTTTGGGCACACATGCATATTTTCCTGGATATCATTACGGTAAAGCACAGCTTCACAGTTCGGGCACTTGACCCATAGTCCTTCCGGGATACTTTTTCGGCTACGCGGATCTGTCTGCTTGATCTTTGGAGGAAGTAGTTTATCTAGCCAACTCATGAAAATTCCTTGATGCGTAGTTGCATCATACTATGTCATCATAGCGTTAGACTATATAGTCTAACGCTTGACGTACTTCAGAAACAAAAGTCTTAAGCATCCGAATAGCATCTTGCTTTGGCGTCTGTTCAAGTAGTTGAACAATACAACTACCAATTACGACCGCATCACTGACCTCGGCGACCGCTCGAGCAGTTTCAGCATCGCGAATTCCAAAACCGACCCCTATCGGTAAAGGTATCTGTGCCTTGATAGCCGGTATTTTACCTGCGATATTAGAAATATCGAGATTTATAGCACCGGTTACTCCGTTAAGGGATACATAATAGAGATAACCACTTGCCAGGCGTCTTACCTTAAGAATACGCTCTGCGGTAGATGTCGGCGCAATCATAAAAATTAGATCAATATCGTGCCTGCGTATTGTGTCTGAAAATTCAACGGCTTCCTCGAGCGGATAGTCAACTACCAATACACCATCAACGCCAGCTTTACGTGCCTCGACCCCGAAAACCTCGCGCCCCATCTTCTCAATCGGATTAGCATATCCCATCAGAACTACAGGTGTATCACGGTTATACTCACGAAATGTGCGTACGTCGTTGAGCACGCGCCGTAATGTGATACCACGCGTTAGTGCACGCTCAGATGAGCGCTGAATCACAGGGCCGTCAGCCATAGGATCTGAGAACGGCACACCAAGCTCGATAATATCAGCGCCGCTAGAAGCTAACACGTGCATAAACTCGACTGTACGAGCGGAGTCTGGGTCGCCTGCAGTCATAAATGAAATGAGCCCTTTACGGCGATTTCGAGCCAACTCCGCAAACTTTATTTCAATTCTAGACATGCTATAAGGTCTCGTTTGGGAGAACGCTGCCCACGTCTAGTTTAGCTAATCTCTGGCGAGCAAGTGCGCAGTATTCTGGATTAATCTCATAGCCAATAAAGCGGCGTTGGTGACGTGCACAGGCTACAGCAGTAGTGCCACTGCCCATGAACGGATCAAGCACTAAACCCCCGGGGGGACAACTGGATAGCACCATTCTTTCAATAATCTCTAGTGGCTTTTGTGTTGGATGCGAGACACGCTCGGCGTGCTGGCGATGTAGGCGTGACACTGACCAAATATCTTTTGGGTTACAGCCAAGCTCAAGCCATTTACTGCCTTTAAAAATACTGCGAGTTCGAGCTTTCTTCATAAGGGAATTATACGGAATACGCACTGAGTCTAGATCAAAGTAATAGTTTTTTGATGTCACGAAAAAGCCAATATTATCGTGCACCGATGTAAATCGACGTGTCGTTCCACCCATGCTTGGCACACGTCGGTCCCAAATAACCTCGTTGATCATTTTAAGCCGGCGCTTTAAGAAGCAGAAAATCTCTGGCGCATATTGCCACGTGCAGAATATGTATAGTGATCCGCTTAGCTTAAGCTTTGGAAGCGCTATTTCAAGCCAGCGGTAGGTCCACGCGATAAAATCTTGGCTAGTGCGCTTGTCTGAATCATTACCATAGTCTTTTCCTAGCCCGTATGGCGGATCACCTAAAATGAGGTCAACTGACCGGTCTTCCACGCTATCCGCGTCAGTGAGAAAATCGAGATTGCATAATGCAACTCCGGGTAAGATATCGCACGACTGTAGCGCGACGAGCGCTAACTCACTATATTCTCTGTCATTCAGTTTGACTTGATTACTTCTAGGTTTAACTCGTTTACAAGATCCGTCATCCCGTATCATAATTAGTATCGTATTACGGCAGCGCCCTTAAAATGTAATGTCGGCACGCTCAGCTACTGTATGTATATCTTTATCGCCACGGCCTGATAGGTTCACTAGCAATAGCTGGTCGCGTCCCAGGCTAGGGGCAATCTTTGCCGCATATGCAAGCGCGTGGCTGGACTCAAGCGCAGGGATGATACCTTCAATGCGGCAGCAGTTATGAAATGCGCTTAGAGCTTCATCATCTGTGATCCCAACATATTGTGCACGGCCGATATCGTGTAGCCACGCATGTTCAGGCCCGACACCTGGATAATCCAGTCCAGCAGAGATTGAATGCGTATTGATAATTTGTCCGTTTTCATCTTGTAACAGATAAGTTCGGTTACCATGTAGGACGCCAGGCGAGCCGCTGATCAGTGATGCCGCGTGCCTACACGTTTCCACTCCATCGCCAGCCGCTTCCACGCCAATTAATTTAACTGTTATATCGTCAATATATGGATAAAAAATGCCCATTGCATTTGATCCGCCCCCTACACACGCAATCACTATGTCTGGCTGACGACCGACTAACTCTATCATTTGCACTCGACACTCGTCGCCAATCACGCACTGAAAATTACGCACCATCATTGGATAAGGATGCGGGCCAGTCACGGTACCGATAATATAAAATGTGCCCTCAATATTCGAGACCCAATCTCGCATCGCCTCATTCAATGCATCTTTCAGCGTTTGCGAGCCTGAGTTAACAGGCACAACGGTTGCCCCGAGCAGTTTCATTCGATAAACATTTGCCGCCTGTCTACGTACATCTACGGCACCCATGTATACTACGCACTCCATGCCTAGACGCGCAGCAATCGTCGCTGTAGCTACGCCATGTTGTCCAGCTCCTGTCTCCGCAATAACACGCAACTTACCCATGCGCTGCGCTAGCAGCGCCTGTCCAATCACATTATTAATCTTGTGTGCGCCAGTATGATTTAAGTCCTCACGCTTTAAGTAAATCTGCGCACCACCGAGTAGCTCACTCCAACGCTTCGCGTGGTAGATCGGTGATGGACGTCCGACAAAATGCTTCAGCTCGCGCGCATATTCATCAACAAACTCGGGATTCTGTCGGTATTTTCTGTATGCTTTACGCAACTCAGTAAGTGCATGAAGTAGGGTTTCAGAGACGAAGATACCGCCATATGGACCAAAATGACCCCGCTCATCAGGTAAGTTATACATTACAACACTCTCCTCAGATAAAGACCGCCCTATGAAAGCCCACGTGCTATGCGAGTTCACTATTTAGTGGCTTTCTATAGCAGACCATGCCATATCTGCAGCCTGAACGGCAGCAATAAACGCTGCCATCTTGGTATAATCTTTTACGCCTTTAGCACTCTCAATGCCGCTAGATACATCCACAGCGTACGGTCGTATTTGATGAATAGCATTCGATACGTTTTTTATATTTAATCCACCACTAAGAATAGCTTTATGCGCAATCTCCAATGGTATTAGTGACCAATCAAAAACTTCTCCGCCTCCGCCATACTCATCAACCAACGTATCGAGTAGCAAGCCTGTCGCGCAACCATAATGGCGGGTTAATTTAATTAGATCAGTTGACCTAGTATCTGGCCCGACATGTAGTGCACGCAGCCAACGCAGCTTTGCGCGGTCTGCCAAGGTCTTGCAACGCTGCGGCGTCTCGTCACCGTGAAATTGCAAGATTCCAAGCGGCACTGTATTAATCACTCGCTCAAACAGAATGTCATCAGCATTAACAAAGAGCCCTACCACAGAAATAAATGCAGGAACACGGCGTACTAAAGCTGCAGCAAGCTCAATACTTACATAACGTAGACTAGGTGGGTAGAAGACGAGGCCAATTGCGTCTGCGCCGAGTGTGACCGCCCAATCGACATCTTCCTCGCTGCATAAGCCACACAACTTCACGCGCGTACGTCGCACGTGGCAATCTGATTTGAAGAACATAATAGCAGTAAGCTTAATTATAAGCTTATTCCTTGTTGGAACGGCAAACATGTAAGATTAGACGGTGGCACACCAAAATAATCAGGATAACTTACTTGTAGCAAGTATAGGCCATCTGGCATGAACGTTGATGCTGCGCCCTTGCGATCTCGAGTAGCAAGTACTTCAGCTATCCAACAAGCTGGATACTTACGCCGGCCTACTAATATCAAGCAACCCATGATATTACGTACCATGTGGTATAGAAACGCATTCGCGTGAAAGCGCAGATGCACAAACAACCCATCTTCAACGATATCAATCGCATATAGATGCTTGACAGGTGTCTTCGCTTGGCAATTAGGCGAGCGAAACGACGAAAAATCGTGCTTACCAATTAAATGCTTAGCAGCTTCTCGCATCATCTCAACATTTAGCGCTGCATGAACCCAGCCGGCACGCCTAGCAAGCATTGGCGAGCGTACAGCGTGTGCATACAGCACATAAAAATACACACGCTCAAATGCAGCAAAGCGCGCATGAAAAGTCGGAGATACTGACTTAGCCCACTGTACTGCAATACTCTCCGGCAAAAACGCGTTAACTCCACGAACCCATGAAGATTCTGATCGGTCAAGTTGAGTATCGAAATGCACAACCTGACCAAGCGCATGTACACCTCTATCAGTACGGCCAGCTACAACAGTAGACAACGGTACTCGTGCGAAGTGCTCTAACGCGCGCTCAAGTGCATTTTGCACAGTATTACCATGTGGCTGCGCTTGCCATCCGAGAAATTCGGATCCATCATACTGGAGTCCTAGCGCGATACGCATTATTCACCCCCGCTCAATGCGGGGCAAGCGCGTTGCGCAGCCCCCGCGTTTCGCGCAATAATATTGAATTACTTGACATGGTGATTTTTCTGTCGTATGCATGCGCTAGATCGCTTAAATCGATGTATTCTGCGTCTAGATCAAACTTATTACAGGTAAGCCTTATCAGTTTACCAGATCAATAATAATTACTAAATCGTACACACTCGATAGCTAAATGCTAGTGCTGCGACAGCGTATAGTAAGACGTCAGATAATCAGCAAACTGTGATTAGTGGAAGTGCGGTACGATAATACCGTTTAGATCTTCTTGCATAAATAGAGGGCTGTATTCACGGCCTCAGCAAAAATACTTTGATTATTACAGTAATGGTATAGTACACAGCCTCTAAATCTAAAATTTATTAGAGCACTTTCAGTGTCGTTAAAATATACACCTATTTAGGATAAATCTATAATGTGTATAGTCGTTAAAGTAGTTTTTTTATAAAAAAATTATAAAAATTGTTACACGATTTAAAGTACTATTATTTTTTCGCATATAGGTTTATTACCTTACAGATCAGTGCTCAATTAAAATTCTCAACATTCGGCGCAGTGGTTCGGCAGCGCCCCATAACAACTGATCGCCCACCGTAAATGCTGCTAGATATTCTCCCCCCATCGCAAGCTTGCGCAATCTGCCGATCGGCACCGATAATGTACCGGTCACGTTAGCTGGCGACAGCTCATGTGTTGATGCATGACACTCATTCGATATAACTTTTACCCAATCGTTTGCTGTTGCCAGCATATGATTAATCTCGTCGAGCGGCACATCTTTTTTTAGCTTGATTGTCAGTGCTTGAGAATGGCAGCGCATTGCACCAATACGTACGCATAATCCATCAACTGGAATAGGCTTAGACTCACTAATTCCTGAGCGGCCTAGGATTTTATTCGTCTCAGCACTACCCTTCCATTCTTCTTTTGACATGCCATTTCCTAGATCTTTATCGATCCATGGAATAAGTGAACCAGCCAGAGGCACGCCGAAATATTCTATCGGTAGAGCGGCACTATTCATTATAGAAGACACGCGGTAATCGATATCTAAGATAGATGATGTAGGATCAGCTAATTGCAACTCAACCGCGTTATACAATGTTCCCATCTGAGATAAAAGCTCGCGCATATTTTGCGCGCCAGCCCCAGATGCAGCCTGATATGTCATCGCGATTACCCAATCGATCAGATCACGCTGGAATAATCCACCTAGTGCCATTAGCATTAAGCTCACAGAGCAATTCCCACCAATGAAATCGCGCCCGCCACGCATCAGTGCATCATGAATCATATCCAGATTAATCGGATCTAAAATAATTACCGCATCATCTTTCATCCGCAGAGTAGATGCTGCATCAATCCAATATCCATGCCATCCAGATGCGCGTAGTTTTGGATAGATATTTTGGGTATAGCTACCTCCCTGGCATGTAATAATTGTGTCACAGCGCTTTAATTCATCAAGATTTGATGCTCCCTTCAGCTTTGAATTTGAAAATACTGGTGCTGAACCACCTACATTACTAGTACTGAAGAAAACTGGTTCTATTAAGTCGAAATCGCACTCCTGCTGCATACGCCGCATTAGGACGCTGCCGACCATGCCGCGCCAACCAACAAAACCTACGTTCATGACTTGCCTTTGGGATTAATTCTTGTATGCACTCATCCCTAGTATGGCCGCGTAGAATAGATAGAGCGGACACAACCGGACACGATTAAGTTTTAATCGTTTTACGAGTATGAAAATAGTAGCTGTGCTAATAAACTAACGTTACTTACAGTAGCTAGTATTTGAGAGTTGGGTGCTAATATTAGCCTTTTATTATATAGAAATAAGGGGGGAAATGGTACCAAAACTGTTTAAAAAACGAACTTATTTAATAATTTAAATTACCTTAGTTTAAATATACCGCGCAATTATCAGTGTGTTAATGCTGCAATGACCGCATTACCCATTTCACATGTGCTAACTTGCTTACAACCCGGCGTCATTATGTCTAATGTACGATAGCGCTGCGCGAGCACGCGCTTAACCGCATCCTCGATTCTATTCGCCTGTTCAGGTCGTCCTAATGAATAACGTAGCATCATTGCAGCTGATAGGATCATTGCAAGTGGATTGGCTATACTCTTTCCCGCAATATCTGGCGCTGAACCATGCGATGGCTCATATAAGCCTTTATTATTCTCATCAATCGATGCAGATGGCAACATACCGATCGAGCCAGTTAACATTGCAGCTTGATCTGATAGAATATCTCCAAACATGTTACCCGTAACAACCACATCGAAAGCTTTAGGTGCTTTTACTAGTTGCATCGCCGCGTTGTCAACATACATATGCGATAATTTTACATCTGGATATTCGCACGCTAGATCAATCATGACTTCCCTCCACAGTTGTGACGTCTCTAGCACGTTAGCTTTGTCAATCGATGTCAACTGCTGCGTTCGCTTTCTTGCGGCTTGAAAGGCTACGTGCCCGATTCGCCGAACTTCTCGCTCTGTGTAACGCATCGTGTCGAAACCTTCCCGACTACCGTAGAATAGGCCATCAGGTGCATCTCGAAGACCGCGCGGCTGCCCAAAGTAGATATCGCCATTTAATTCTCGTACAATTAAGATGTCTAATCCGGAAATGATTTCCGGTTTTAGCGAGGATGCATTTGTTAGTTCTGGATAGCAAACTACCGGTCGCAAGTTAGCAAATAACCGTAAGTACTTACGTAATCCAAGGATTGCTTGCTCTGGGCGTAACATGCGCTCCAGGCTATCATATTTCCAATCGCCAACTGCGCCAAATAAGATAGCGTCAGCATGCTTAGCCAGTTCTAGTGTGGCATCTGGTAAAGGATGCCCGCTAGCCTCGTAGCCTGCACCGCCAATCGGTGCAGATTCGAGCTCAAAGTGCTCGTCGAGCGTATTTAATACTTTTACTGCCTCAGTGACAATTTCTGGACCAATTCCGTCACCAGGCAAAATAGCAATCTTCATGAATTATATTTCATAGAAATTTTACAAAAACAAAACGTATAGGGGTAAGTATCGCTTTACTTGACAAGTTGATTAGTCAGCCATGGCTGATGGGCTAGTCGCTTAGCCTCGAACTGAGTAATTCGCTGACTATGGCGTAGAGTAAGATCAATATCATCGAAACCATTAAGCAAACAATACTTACGAAATGGTGCGATATCAAAATTAAACACATCTCGCCCACACATAGTACGTACTTTCTGCTGTTTCAGATCAATTGTTAGCTGGAAGCCATTAAATATAGCAGTATCGTTAAATAGCTGATGCACGTTAGAGGCAGGTAAAACGATTGGTAATAAGCCATTCTTAAAGCAATTGTTGAAGAAAATATCTGCAAAATAGGGTGCAATAATTGCCCGGAAACCATACTGTTGTAATGCCCAGGGTGCGTGTTCACGTGAACTACCACAACCAAAATTCTGGCGGGCAAGCAAGATTGAGGCGCCTTGGTAGCGCGGCCAATTAAGTACAAAATCTGGGTTCAATGGGCGCCTCGAACAATCTTGGCATGGCTCCCCATGGTCTAGGTAGCGCCATTCGTCAAACAGATTGGGACCAAAGCCTGTACGCTTAATTGATTTTAGGAATTGCTTTGGAATGATGGCATCAGTATCAACATTCTCGCGATCAAGAGGTACGACAATACCAGTATGAATAGTAAATTTTTCCATAACTTCCTCGAACTTGATTGAATTAGGTCAGGTTCGACTTTATAAGTTGCATTAAGTAGCTTTGCATAACTCCGTCGACATGACCTGTATTAGTCTGTACCCTCTCAATTCTCGCACTGACTGCGTGGCGCCCTACTTTAAAAAGCTAAATATTAAAAGGTAGTGGCTGCCCCACTGCTGAAACCGCTTTAACCTACCTAATAATCGCATGCATTGTATGCTTTGTGTAGCGCTTTTCAAGCTAGCTGACGCACATCAAAAAAATGTCCAGCTATGGCAGCTGCAGCTGCCATAGCTGGACTAACCAGGTGAGTACGCCCACCGTTTCCCTGGCGCCCCTCGAAATTACGATTCGATGTCGATGCACAGCGCTCGCCCGGTTCAAGTTGGTCTGCGTTCATTGCTAAACACATTGAGCAACCCGGCTCGCGCCATTCAAACCCAGCGTCTTTAAATATTTTATCAAGTCCCTCACGTTCGGCCTGAGCCTTCACTAGCCCAGAACCTGGCACAATTAGCGCTTGTCGAATACTCTTTGCAACGTGTCTCCCAAGTTTATGCACTACGTTTGCAGCAGATCGTAGATCCTCTATCCGTGCATTCGTGCAAGAACCAATAAAAATCTTGTCTGGCTTAATTGCCTCTATCGGCATATCAGGCTTTAGTGCCATGTACTGCAACGCTCGCTCCATCGCATCGCGTTTAACTAAATCTTTCTCTCGCTCTGGGTTCGGCACTCGTGCATCAATTGATGTAACCATCTCTGGCGACGTTCCCCAGGTCACTTGCGGTACAATTTGTAGGGCGCTTAGCTCAACGATCTGATCAAAATATGCACCCTCGTCAGAGCGGAAAGTACGCCAATACTGCGCAGCTTGTTCAAATTCAGTGCCTTTCGGAGAAAATGGACGTTCATGCAAGTAGTGGATTGTCGTATCATCAACCGCTATCATCCCAGCACGTGCACCAGCCTCAATAGCCATATTACATACAGTCATGCGACTCTCCATAGAGAGCGAACGGATGGTAAATCCACCAAATTCAATTGCATAACCCGTACCACCAGCTGTACCGATACGTCCTATAATTGAAAGTACAATATCCTTAGCTGTACATCCATGCTGTAATATACCATCAATTTTGATCAGCATATTTTTGCTTTTTTTCTGAAGCAAAGTCTGGGTGGCAAGGACATGCTCAACCTCAGAGGTGCCAATCCCGTGTGCGAGTGCACCAAACGCGCCATGCGTTGATGTATGGGAATCACCGCATACGATAGTCATGCCTGGCAACGTTGCTCCCTGCTCTGGCCCAATGATATGAACAATGCCCTGCCGCTGATCGTTCATCTTAAATTGAGTGATGCCATAAGCGTCGCAGTTAGCATCTAGCGTATCAACCTGCAATTTAGATACCGGATCAGTAATACCGTAACTGCGATCAGTAGTCGGTACGTTATGGTCCGATACGGCTAGGTTCGCGCTAATACGCCATATTGGTCGGCTCGCGAGCTTTAAGCCTTCAAATGCCTGCGGCGAAGTTACCTCATGCAATAGGTGCCGGTCAATATATAGTAGTGTGGTACCGTCTTCCTCAGTATGGACGACGTGCGAACCCCACAGTTTGTCGTACAGGGTTTGGAGCATAGCGTTCAGTTTTTAGTCGGGGGGGGCTGGATCGTGATATTGAAGGAACGGAAGTTCAGGCGCACTTACCCAACAGCTTAGTGTGCTATATCTTTTCCATAGCTGACCGTGACAGCTAGTTTACCTAGACTGGCTTTTCATAAAGACATCAGTTTTAAACTATCTTTGCAACTGATACTACAAAGAGTAGGTCTTCTCTTATCAAGAGTTGCCCTGTTTAGCTGAGCGAGGTATATATCCAATAAATAATTGGCGCGGACGCCCTATTTTTTGATCTGGCTCTGCAATCATCTCACTCCACTGTGCAATCCAACCTACTGTGCGAGCCATCGCAAAGATACACGTAAACATTGACGTTGGAATACCAAGAGCACGCTGCACGATACCGGAATAGAAATCTACATTTGGATATAACTTGCGTGAAACAAAATATTGATCTTCAAGTGCGATTTTTTCTAGTTCCATTGCTAACTTGAATAAAGGGTCGTTATATAAACCAAGCTCATTAAGCACTTCATAACATGTCTCGCGCATCAACTTCGCACGCGGATCGTAGTTCTTATACACGCGGTGGCCAAAACCCATTAGCTTAACGTTTGAGTTTTTATCCTTGACCTGCTTAATAAATTTAGGAATTTTGTCTGGCGAACCGATTTCTTTAAGCATGTTCAGCGATGCTTCATTAGCTCCGCCATGCGCCGGTCCCCATAGGCATGCGATACCAGCAGCAATACATGCAAATGGATTAGCACCAGACGAGCCAGCTAGACGCACGGTTGATGTGGAAGCGTTTTGCTCATGGTCAGCATGCAGGATTAAGATTCGATCAAGTGCTCGTACCAGAACGTCGCTGACCCAATACTCTTCACACGGGTTCGAAAACATCATGCGCATAAAATTCGCGCTGTATGAAAGATCATTACGTGGATAGACGAACGGCTGGCCAACACTATATTTATAGGCCATCGCGACAAGCGTTGGCAGCTTTGCGATTATACGAATTGCTGATACGTCACGATGATAGGGATCATTAATATTCAGGGAATCATGATAGAACGCTGACAGCGCACCGACAGACGCTGTTAGAATTGCCATCGGATGTGCATCGCGCCGGAAGCCTCGAAAGAAAAATTGCATTTGCTCGTGAACCAGCGCGTGTTTTGCTATAGTCTCAGCAAATTTCTGCTTCTCTTGTTTTGTTGGCAAATCACCCTTAAGTAGCGCATAACAAGTCTCAAGGAAGTCCGCATTTTGCGCCAGCTCATCTATAGAGTATCCACGGTATAGTAATTCGCCTTTATCGCCATTAATGTAAGTAATCGCAGAATTACAAGACGCAGTAGACATGAATCCCGGGTCATACGTAAATTTTCCGGTCTGGCTATACAAACTGCGAATATCGATTGCATCTGGCCCCATCGTACCCTTGTAGATCGGCAGTTCGACACTTGGCGAATTGTCGCTGAACGATAGCGTGGCTTTAACATCTGACGGGGTCATGGCACATCCTCAATCGTAGTATGGGAAACAATTTTCGATATAACAATGCATGACTCACACCGTGCGTAGCCAACTTAATACGCGCGCCACTTCAGGTAGCAAGAATTGTGCGCTAAGTTCGCTACGTGAGAGCAATAGATCCATTAGTTCATTATCGGATAGTTCGAGCAATTGCGTGAGAGCTTCGACATCTACATCGCTGAGCGCATATTCATATCGATTAAAAAAACGCTCTAAAATTAGGTCGTTTTCAAGAAGTCCGCGACGCGCTCGCCAGCGCAGTCGCGCTCGTCGTATAGGGTCACTCTGATAAGTTGATAACACGATAACCTCAAATTGACCGGCGCAGCATCAGTTCCTTAATCTTGCCGATTGCTTTCGTCGGATTGAGCCCTTTTGGACATGCGTCAACGCAGTTCATGATCGTATGGCATCGAAATAAACGATACGGATCCTCTAGGTTGTCCAGCCGCTCGCCAGTTGCCTGGTCTCGGCTGTCAGCAATAAATCGATACGCTTGCAATAAACCTGCTGGACCAACAAACTTGTCCGGATTCCACCAAAAGCTGGGACATGATGTTGAACAACTCGCGCACAGGATACACTCGTACAGACCGTCGAGTTCATCACGCTCTTCTGGCGACTGCAAGCGCTCTTTTTCCGGGGGTGGCATATCGTTTATCAGATACGGCTTAATCGAATAATACTGATTAAAAAACTGTGTAAAATCAAAAATTAGATCACGTACTACTGGTAGACCTGGCAATGGACGCAGAACAATCTTATGTGGCAACTCGTTCAAATTTGTTAGACATGCCAGCCCGTTTTTCCCATTGATATTCATTGCATCCGAACCGCATACGCCTTCACGGCATGAACGGCGAAAGGAGATAGTCTCATCAATTGACTTGAGCTTAATTAGGGCGTCAAGAAGCATTGGGTGATGTGAATCGAGGTCGATCTCGTACGACTGCATATGTGGTGTAGCATTTTTGTCGGGGTCGTAGCGATAAATCTCAAAAATACGTTTTGCCATATTCGTCTCTTTTATTTTCTGCGTATTTCTTAAAAGGTTCGTGGCCTAGGTGGGACTGGATTAACTGTTAATGGCTGCATGTGAACTGGTTTATAATCTAGGCGGTCGCCTTCGCTGAACCACAACGTGTGGCGTAGCCAATTTTCATCATCACGTCGTTCATAGTCACTCTGTGCGTGCGCGCCTCTACTTTCTTTACGCGCCTCAGCTGATACTAGCGTCGCACGAGCAACTACGGTTAAGTTAGCCAACTCCAATGCCTCGACACGTGCAGTATTAAACACTTTTGACTGATCTTTTAGATGTAGGCTATTAGCGCGAACGCATATTTCGCGAATCTTCTCGATACCCTCGGCAAGTAGTTTAGAGGTTCGAAACACACCCGCATGTTGTTGCATTGTTTTTCGTATATCCGCTGCTACTGCATGCGTATATTCGCTAGACGAAGAGGCCTCGAGCCTAGCTAGCCTCGATAACGTAAGATCTCCTGCATCAACGGGGAGCCGTTTATGCGCTTTTATATCTTTCATGCACTTAATAATATGATTACCGGCTGCTCGGCCGAACACTACGAGATCTAGCAACGAGTTGGTGCCGAGCCGGTTCGCACCGTGTACTGATACACACGCACATTCTCCAACTGCGTAGAAGCCATTAACTATCTCTTCGTGCCCTTTTGGGGTGCCAACGACCTGGCCATTAATATTTGTCGGGATACCGCCCATTTGATAGTGGATTGTCGGCACTACCGGAATTGGATCCTTAATTACATCAATATTTGCAAACTTTAGTGCGATCTCGCGAATTGACGGTAGACGCTTCATGATCGTCTCTGAACCAATATGCGATAAGTCTAGCAGAACATAGTCTTTGTTCGAGCCACAGCCCCGACCTTCTTTTATTTCCTGATCCATCGATCGGGATACAAAGTCACGTGGTGCTAGATCTTTTAGAGTCGGTGCATAACGTTCCATGAAGCGCTCGCCGCTCATATTTCTCAGGATGCCACCCTCACCACGCACTCCCTCTGTAATTAACACGCCAGCGCCGGCAACGCCGGTCGGATGGAATTGCCAGAATTCCATATCCTGTAGCGCAATTCTGGCCCGTGCAGCCATCCCTAAACCATCACCAGTATTGATAAAAGCGTTCGTTGATGCGTTAAAGATACGTCCAGCCCCACCGGTTGCGAACAGCGTACACTTACCTTCTAGAATAGAGATATCACCAGTTTCTATCTCGAGCGCAGTCACACCTAGCACGTCGCCTTCAGCGTCGCGAATCAGATCTAACGCCATCCACTCGATGAAAAAATGCGTCTTAGCTCTTACATTCTGCTGATACAAAGTATGTAGTAATGCATGACCAGTACGGTCCGCAGCGGCACAAGCGCGCTGCACTGGTTTTTCACCATAGTTCGCGGTATGCCCTCCAAATGGGCGCTGATAAATCGTGCCATTCGGATTACGGTCAAACGGCATGCCGAAGTGCTCAAGCTCGTAGACTGCGCTTGGTGCTTCTCGGCACATAAACTCGATCGCGTCTTGGTCTCCGAGCCAATCTGAGCCCTTAATCGTGTCATAAAAATGGTAATGCCAATTATCCTCACTCATATTGCCCAGTGATGCGCCAATGCCACCTTGTGCGGCTACTGTATGAGATCGAGTTGGGAATACTTTAGATAGTACAGCAACTGATAAACCAGCTTTTGCAAGTTGAAGCGATGTACGCATTCCAGAGCCGCCTGCACCGATGATTACCACATCGAACTTATGACTTAATAGCGAACTCTTGATTGCAACCATGCTTTTAAACTCTCCAGAGAATCTGTGCAGCGTAAGCTACGCATGCAATGAGCCAGATAATTGTTAACACATGCAGAATTAGGCGAATACCGGTTGGCTTCACGTAATCCATCCAGATATTACGTACGCCAACCCAGGCATGGTAGAAAAGAGCGACGAATGTGACAAATGTCGCGATTTTCATCCATTGAACAGAAAAGATCGCCGCCCAACCAGCATATGAGAAGTTTCCAGACAAAAAGAAATAGACAAGCAAGATGACCGTATAGATCGCTATGATCACCGCCGTCGCGCGCTGTATAATCCAGTCGCGTAAACCATAATGGGCGCCAACAACTAGACGCTTCGAGCCAACGCAGTGATTTGTTGCCATTTAAAAAACTCCGAACAATTTGAGCGCAATAGCAACCGTAAGTGCCGATGACATCACGAACACGATGATCGACGTTTGCTTGCCACCCTGCTTTGTTACCGCGTAGTGCATATCCATTAGCAAATGACGTAGTCCGGCACAGAAGTGAAATAGGTACGCCCACGACAATATCAACAGAAAGAAATTAAACGGGGGATAAGAAAAACAGGTCTTTAGGTATGCAAAGCTAGACTCTGAAGTTAGGCTTTGATCAAAGAGGTACAGTGAAAGAGGCAGCAATAGAAATAAAAGAGCACCACTTACACGATGTAGAATAGATACACGACCCGCAAGCGGTAATCGGAACATCAATATTTGACGAATATTGATGTTCCGATACTCTGGTCTTAATTTTTTTACGGCCTCAATCATCTTCAGCCCCTAATTAGACGTAAGGCCCAATTTTAACGCCTTTTTTCTAGGTGCATTACAATAATATTGCGTCTATATTCTTTTAAACATAGGCGTTTTGCTATTATTTTGACATATGCGTAACAACGAACACTACGTTAGTAGTATTGACTTTTGGCAGCTCAAATCGTTTTGGTAAAAATATCTGGATTACTCTATGCAGCTAGATTGCCTTAGCCTTAACTCAATCACATATTTAATTGACGCCACTAGATTGCAGTCTTAAGTCTAGATAGTACGTAAATCTCCCTCAGTGAACTCAAACGTCACACCCCTAACAAGGGGTTCTTGTAAGGCCATAACTTACCTGAGTCAGGTAACAACTGCAAGAAATGAAGACGCTTGCTTTTCATTATTGATCACCAGGAGCACATCTTTACCTGCGCAGTACATAAGTAGATTACTAGAGCCTGGCGGGCAGTTTCTTGCTTATAGTGAGCACCCAACTTAACTTTGCTCGGACCTATCTTTTCTAGATTCTCTTTAATCGATCGTATTAGCATCGTTCGCTGTGTTGTCTGAGCTACATAGATTGAATCTATAGCACTATTTAGACATAAAATACTATATATATCTTATATAAATTACAATATATAAGATAAAATTGACATTTTATACTTTTACTCTTATAGTAAAGTTTCCATAAATATGGAAAAAGTAAAACACTATTAGTGTGCTCTGTTTTGGCTAAGAACGTAATCCTCCATTTTACAAAAGTAATTGCGCGTTACTAACATGCGATGGATATCCGCCCGAGCCTGCTGTAAAGAGCTACAGGGCGTTCGTTGTTGCGTTAAACCTCTCGTCCTGGAGATTTATCAATGCTTAAGCCTGTTAAGCGCATTGCTGTCACCGGTGCAGCAGGTCAAATTGATTACTCGCTGCTATTTCGTATCGCGAATGGCGACTTACTTGGCAAGGATCAACCTGTTATCTTGCAGTTGCAAGATTTGCCCCAGACGCAAACTATTGTAAAAGGCGTAGTAATGGAGCTTTCGGACTGCGCTTTTCCGCTACTCTCTAATGTGATCGTCACAGATAATCCGAAAGTTGCATTCAAGGATGCTGATATTGCAATGCTAATCGGTGCCCGGGCGCGTTCTAGGGGAATGGAGCGTAAAGATTTGTTGTCAGCTAACGCCGGGATCTTCGCAATGCAAGGTCGCGCGCTCAATGAGGTTAGTAATCGCGATGTAAAAGTGTTGGTGGTAGGCAATCCAGCTAACACTAATGCTTATATTGCTATGAAGTCAGCACCAGACCTACCTAAGAAAAACTTCACTGCAATGCTGCGTCTCGATCATAATCGGGCACTATCGCAATTAGCTAATAAGGCTGGTAAGCCGGTCAGCTCTATTGATAGGCTTATAGTATGGGGCAACCATTCATCAACGATGTATCCCGATTTTCGCTTTGCAACAGCTGAAGGGCATTTTTTAACCCAGTTGATTAATGACGATGAATGGAACCGAAGTGTCTTTATACCAACAGTAAGCAATCGTGGTGCGGCGATCATTCAGGCTAGAGGACTGTCGTCAGCTGCGTCTGCGTCTAATGCGGCAATTGATCATATACGCGACTGGCTCTTCGGTTCCAATGGTAAGTGGGTCACAATGGGCATACCATCAGATGGCTCGTACCATATCCCAGAAGACGTTATCTATGGCGTGCCCGTAATTACCGAGAAAGGCGAGTATAAGCGTGTCCAAGGTCTAGAGATCGATGCTTTTTCCCGTGAAAAAATAGATCTCTCTCTCAGAGAGCTTCTCGAAGAGCGAGAGAGCATTAAACCCTTGATAATTTAATCAGCGTGCTTATGCGGACACTGTACGCCTTGACGCTCACAAAAATTTCATTGAATGATCAAGATAAATTCCTGTGCTTATGCGTAGCCCGTTCCACTCGCACCCTAGGACGTAAGAGGACAGGTTTGCTATTTTTAAACATATTGGGATTCTATAATATCTCTTATCTGGACGACGCTTTTTTATATAAAAAAGATAAAAACACTTGCTAATAAATAGTTATTAGCGCGCCTTTTATTATTTCTGCACCAATAAACCCCAGCGTGGCCGCAACTAATACTAGTTTCGTCTTCGTAATATATAGATAAATAAATCCACTCTAGGACAGAGTTTTTAGACATGCATAAAGAACAACTAGAAATCACTATTTATTAGACAAGAAAGAAGTTGTTGTACCTAGAAATAACAACTGGCACTGATTATTTCTATGACATAACAATAGGCTGGACTGGATTACAATAACAATCAGAGCGTTCTACCCTCTACAAGAACAGTTCTAGAATAGTCGTTAGTATCAATAAGAGGCTTTGTATAGGTTGTAAGCATTATTCTGCCTAGTCTTATGCGAAGCTATTTGTTATTAGGACTAATCTTTAGAAAGATTTTCAAAACGGGGTAGGTAGGCGTATCAATCTCCCCTTACCCAGGATCCGCTACAAGTAGTCTTCGAGGCATTGATTGCGCAGCATAACAATATAGCAAGTTTAGGCCTCTAGACGAGCCTGGTATGTCCGCATACATTTAGGACCAAGGCGCACTATTAAAAAGTAAGGCTCGATAGTTAAAATAAGTGTACTAAATTGTATTCGACTTTAACTGAGTCCACGCGCATCAATATAAAAGAGACATGATGGCCCATAATATTTACAAAACGCTGAAGGTATTCAACAGCGATTCAAGTGAAGGTAAGTACTATTCTCTGTCTCAGCTCGGAAAATCTCTCAACATTCAGATCAACCGCTTACCTGTGTCGATTCGAATCATACTCGAATCTGTGCTGCGTAATTATGACGGCAAAAAGATCAGTGAAGAGCATATCAAACAGTTAGCGCGATGGCAGCCAAATGCTATACGTACTAACGAGATCCCGCTTGTTGTATCACGCGTCGTGTTGCAAGACTTCACCGGCGTGCCACTGCTAGCGGATATCGCAGCAATGCGCAGCGTCGCACAACGCGCTGGTAAGAATCCGAAATGTATCGAACCCTTGGTGCCGGTTGACCTAATTGTCGATCATTCGGTGCAAATCGACTACTTCCGACAGAAAGATGCGCTAGACTTGAACATGAAACTAGAGTTTCAGCGCAATAAAGAACGCTACCAGTTCATGAAGTGGGGTATGCAGGCATTCGATACATTCAAGGTTATACCACCAGGTGTGGGCATTGTGCATCAGGTAAATTTAGAGCACTTAGCGCGGGGAATACATAAAAAGAGTGTAGATGGGGATGTACTCTACTATCCAGATACGCTGGTAGGCACCGACAGCCATACAACAATGATTAATGGCATTGGCGTAGTCGGTTGGGGCGTAGGTGGTATAGAGGCTGAAGCAGGTATGCTTGGTCAGCCAGTATATTTTTTGACACCTGATGTTATCGGTGTCGAACTTAAGGGCCGGCTACGTGAGGGCGTAACTGCAACAGACTTAGTGCTGACAATTACTGAAATATTACGCCGGGAGAAAGTAGTCGGAAAATTTGTCGAATTCTTTGGAGAGGGTACTGCATCATTGACACTGCCGGATCGCGCTACGATAGCCAATATGGCGCCAGAGTATGGCGCGACTATAGGCTTCTTCTCCGTTGACGACAAGACAATTGACTACTTAAAAGGCACCGGCCGAACCAAGAAAGAAATAACCCTACTCGAAAACTACTTCAAAGCCCAAGATTTATATGGCACTCCGAGCGCTGGGCAGATTGACTATACAAAGACGCTAACATTAGATCTGAAAACGTTTGCACCGTCGCTTGCCGGCCCAAAACGACCACAAGATCGGATTGAAATAGGCGACGTGAAAAGTAGATTCACCGAATTATTTTCACTGCCTATCTCAAAAAACGGTTTTGCAAAGAAAGCCGATAACCTAAATAAGGTATACGAAACTACGGATGGCATTAAGTTAAAGAATGGCGACATACTTATCGCTGCAATTACTTCATGCACGAATACATCGAACCCAAGCCTGATAATTGCCGCTGGCCTACTCGCAAGAGCAGCCGTTGATGCAGGTCTTATAGTAGCACCACATATCAAAACATCGCTCGCACCAGGATCGCGGATTGTTACAGAATACTTGCGTAACACTAGCTTGTTGCCATATTTAGAAGAGCTAGGCTTCATAGTTGCAGCATATGGTTGCACGACCTGCATCGGTAACGCAGGTGATTTAACTCTTCCGATCAATAATATAATTACTAAGCATAATATAGTTGCTGCCGCAGTGCTATCAGGTAATCGTAACTTCGAAGCACGGATACACCCGAATATCCGAGCGAACTTTCTTGCCTCACCACCGCTAGTAGTTGCCTACGCTATTATGGGTACAATTACACGCAATCTAATGACCGATCCAGTTGGTCAAGGAAAGAGCGGACGTAATATCTACCTTGGTGATATTTGGCCCTCTAGCGAAGAGATTAATAAGCTTCTCAAATATGCACTAGACCCAAAAAAGTTTATAAAAAATTATTCGCAGTTAACTCAAAAAAATAACTTATGGAACCAAATCGAGGGCGGTAAAGGCCAGGTCTATAGTTGGCCGAAATCTACTTATATTGCCGAGCCCCCGTTCTTCGGAGAACACTTCTCAGTACAGTTACCTACTAAGTTAATTGGATCAATTAAGAATGCCAAAGCATTAGGCGTCTTTGGCGACTCGGTGACGACTGATCATATCAGTCCAGCCGGATCAATCCAAGAAGAATCTCCAGCTGGCCAATGGTTAAAAGAAAACGGAGTGCAGAAGGCTGACTTCAACAGCTATGGCTCACGACGGGGTAACCATGATGTTATGATACGAGGTACATTTTCTAATGTTCGGATTAAGAATCTTATGATTCCAGCTGAACTTAATGGCTCCAGGGTAGAGGGTGGCTTAACTATTCATCAGCCAAGCGGCGAACAAATGTCAATCTATGACGCTGCAATGAAATACCTTGCTAAGGGTACTCCAACTATCATATTTGCTGGCGAAGAGTATGGTACTGGCTCGTCGCGTGATTGGGCGGCTAAGGGTACTCATCTACTTGGCGTGAAGGCGGTCGTAGCTCGCAGTTTCGAGCGCATTCATCGCTCAAACTTAGTAGGCATGGGTATCCTACCGCTACAATTTCAGAATAAGGATAGTGTTATATCGCTTAGTATCACCGGTAAGGAAACATATGACATTGATGATCTAACAGCAGAGTTTAAGCCGCAGCAGGAGGTTACGCTGGTCATCCGCAAGGAGAATAGCTTAAAAAAAGTACCGGTCTTGCTGCGTATCGACACGCCGATAGAGGTTATTTACTATAAGCACGGCGGAATTTTACCGTTCGTACTACGCCAGTTATTAGAAGCATAACGGGAAGGTAAGCGTAGATTTGCGCTCTAGAGCAAAAAGTCTGGTGCTATTACACCTCAAAAATATAAATTAGGGTGACACTTAGCAGCGCTGGGCTTTTATTTCGAACTTATTAGACTACGACTTTGACACTACGATGTTTTAGCCTGGATTCTTAAATCTTTTTTCGCATTCTGTTTATTATCCATGGTACATGATTTAATATCGCCAGTTATGTATATATTACTATGCTAGTAAATAGTAATCAAAAGTAGATTTTTCCACGGGCATAATAATAGAGAACACTATACCAGTAGTTCTAAACTTCACGCTTACTATAACAACGAATGCTATACCATAAAATCCGTATCAACCAAGAGTGTAAAATGCACTATTAGCTTAGATCCAGACTATAATCCAAAGGTTTTCGCATTTCAATTGGTACACCATGCGCTCGCGTATCACTAAACGTCTTCCACCTGACGCCGGCAGGCTTGTAAGTTTATCACTTGCACTTTTCGCATCCAGAAGCCGTATTGAAGACCGTTTCTGGGAAGCAAAGATCGATACGCTAATAGAAAAAGTGATTCGAAATGGTAATCAGACAGCACTAGATGCCGCTTTAGAGCATTTGCAAAAAAAACATGCAGATGCCTATACAGCTCTTGCCGACTTAGCTGAAACTCACAGCGAATCAGCCTACATAGAGCACAATGATCAATTGTACAATGCACTACTCATTGCGGCGCCGATACTAACCTGGACGCGTTATATAATCCCGTCCGGCCCTCTAAAAAAAAATATCGTTGATATACTGCATGCACAATTACAAACACACATTTTTTCAGTACGTGCTCGTACTGCTTTAGCGCCATATCTATACAGTATCGACCAATTACCTCGCCACCACGTTGAGACACTCCAACTTACGCAGAAACTCAGCCAAGCCGCGCTTTCTGGAGGCTCAATTAAGCTAAATCTTAATGATTCACAAGAAACGTCGCCAATCCTCGCTGATCCTCGTTTTCTAATATCTGTAGTTGCTGTTCCGGCTGGAGAGCCGTTATTTCGCTGGCAGGAAGAAATGACTAGTACACGGATCGAGCGTGGATTCTGCTTAGAACAATGGCGCGCGCAGTGCAGAGTACATCTGCCGGGCGTGCTACCTGGCTGTGAATTCGACTGTCTGTTACCAGATGCATATTACTGGGCCTGCCGACACGCAGATGAGCAAATACGACCATATACTATACGTAGTGCAGTTAGGTATCTAGGCGACGCAATCGTTGCGAAACCAGACGAGCTACGCGCAATTGTAGCAGGTTTCGGAGAACAAGGCATAGATGAATATCGAATCTCTTTTACTCGGCGAGGCAGCAACGACGTAATTTATGGTGTAGTGTGGCCTCTATATGGCCGTGAAAGCGACGATCTTAGCTTAGATAGCGAAGTAATTACTATTGAGGATCCAGCTAGCAGCATCTTCGACAAGATTATTAGACTCCTTAAAGAAATTGGTGTTGCCAATATCCGCCGGCATGCGGCTCGCTTTGAGCAAGAGTACTGTGATGATTGTGGTGTACCACTATATGCTAATCCACTTGGTGAGATTGTGCATGCTGAAATGCCTGAGGATGCCGAACAAACGCAACCTCACTTTCACTAATATTTACGCTTTAGAAAACGTTTTTTGGTATCCTGTTAACATAGTGTTAGCTCAAAAGATAACTCTATACAAAACTCTATACAATCTAGCATATTAGCTTATTATATAAATATTTAATTTAAAAACAAAAGGGCCTACTGAATAAGTTATCTATCTACTAGATAATTAAACTACCTACCTAAGTAGAATGCCCAGACCATGTACCAGACAGAATTTTTTCTAGCCAAAATGCACCAATAATCGTCTTCGCATCGCTTACCTTGCCGGATTGAATCCACTCATATAGCTGTTCTAGTTTGACGATAATCGTCTCTAAAAACTCACCGTCATCTAATCTAGGCTCCCCTGAGGTAAGTCCACGAGCTAAATATAAGTCAATAAATTCAGTTGAATATGCAACAACCGGATGAATACGGGTCAAATAAACAAATTCATTTGAGTGATAGCCAGTTTCCTCGCGCAGTTCGCGTCGAGCACACTCGCACGACCTCTCCTGCAAATAAAGTTTTCCGGCAGGAAACTCTAGTATTACACGACCCATCGGGTATCGATACTGGCGTTCCATGAGCACGCGACCATCATTTAATATTGGTAATATCATGACTGCGCCAGGATGTTCAACGAATTCGCGTGTAGCTATCTTATTATTTGGTAGCCGAACTGTATCTCGTTTGAGAGTTAAAAAATTACTTTCATATAAAATTTGTCCATCAAGACGAATCTCGCTTAGATGCGCATCGTTAGTTATTTTACTCATATAAAAGTCTGCTTTATTCTAAGCAATTATCTAGCTTTCGGTTAGCATATAGTGACTCAAGAAATATTGTCTAGTCTAAACTAGAGAGAGGTGTCTAAATATCATAAATAAATAGTTTAAATGACTCAACTAAAGTGAGATTTTTTATGAGGACAATAATGTCCGGCGTACTATCTGCAAACAACCTGACATTAACGGTCCAGGAAATATGCCTAGAAATAGTACTATAAGACCATTACATGCAAGCATTACTTGACTAGCGCTATATGCAATAATTGGCGTTATATCTATTGGCTTACTAAAATACATTAGCTTAATAATGCGAAGATAGTAAAATGCACCAAATAAGGATGTGATAACTGCAAGCACGGCTAGCCATATCAAGCCTGCATTGACGGTAGCTTCAAGCACTGCTAATTTTGCATAGAAACCAACTGTAGGGGGAATACCAGCTAAGGAGAGCATCATTATTAACATCATGAATGCAAAGACTGGACTGCGTTTATTTAAGCCTCTGAAGTCATCTAGCGTATCAGCCTCAAAATTACGGCGTGCAAGCAGCATCACTATACCAAACGCGCCTAGCGTAGGCAGCATATACGCGATGCTATAAAAAACTGCAGATCCATATGAGTCTGCTAAATTAGTTGTTTTGCCACAAATAACACCAGACAGCAGTCCAAGTAATAAGAAACCCATATTTGATATCGCTGAGTAGGCAAGAATGCGTTTTATATTACGCTGAACAATACCGGTGATATTACCTACTATCAATGATAGTGCGGCTAGAATAGAAAACATTACTTGCCAGTCTACTGCTAGTGGTAATAGTCCTACCACAAGGAACCTGAATGCCCATGCAAATACGGCAGCTTTTGCCATCCCACCCGTAAGCAATGTCATTGCTGTTGGTGCGCCATGATAAACGTCAGGAACCCACATGTGGAATGGTACAACCCCCATTTTAAAAGAGATGCTAGCAACAACAAATACTACGCCAAATAATAAAGCAGCATAGTTAGTACTACCCAATATAATTGAAGCAGATACATCATTCAGATTAAATAAGCCGGTTGCCCCGTATATCATTGAAATGCCGTACAGCAGAAAACCAGACGATAGTGCTCCCAACACACAGTACTTTATTGCTGCTTCGGTCGACTGTAGAGTATCACGACGCAATGCGATAAGTGCGTAGAGGGATAGCGACATTAACTCTAATCCTAAATAGAGCGTCAAGAAACTATTGCCTGACACCATTATCAGCTGCCCTAGTAGCGAGAATAACGCTAGAAGATAAAAATCGCTACAAAATAGGTCACGTTCTTCAAGATACTTGCGTGAATAGACTAACGAAACAGCAAAGCTAAGCGAAATGAGTAACTTCATTAGACTCGCAAACGGATCGACTACATATGTACTATGAAAATAGTAGTATAAATGCGGATCAATTACGATTGCCGCATACCAGATCGCGGCGATGAAAGTAGAGGTAACTGTAACCACATAAGTTAAACTCCGTCCTCTCTTACCCGTAATAATATCGTTCAGCCATATAGCAATGGTCACGATTATTAGAAATACATCTGGTAATAAAGCACTCAGAGGAGCATTGTGCATATGTTTATCCCCTCTTTTCTACTAGAGCGTCGTTGGCAGTTTAGATTGCGCTAGATGGAATAGCAAATTGATAACTGATTCGTGCATCAGATTCATAAATGGCTTTGGAAAAATACCGATGTATAGGACTAGAAAAGCTAGAGTAGTTAATACTAAGAACTCGCGGCAATTTAGGTCAACGAGCTTTGCGACATAGTCGTTCTTGACTACACCAAAATAAACACGCTTAACCATCCCCAGCGTATACGCAGCGCCTAGAATTAAGGTGATTGCCGCAAGAAATCCAATCCAAAAATTAAATTTAATAGCTGACAGAATGACCATAAACTCGCCTACGAACCCTGATGTGCCTGGCAGAGCACAGTTCGCCATAGAAAATAGCACCGCGAATGCGGCAAACTTCGGCATCGTGTTTGCAACGCCACCATAGTCGACAATCTGGCGAGAATGCATACGCTCATATAAAATGCCGATACAGAGAAACATTGCGCTTGATACGAAACTGTGCGAAATCATCTGCACAATAGCCCCTTCAATACTAAGCTGAGTAAATAAGAAGAAACCAAGTGTAACAAAGCCCATGTGTGCAATTGATGAATATGCAACTAGCTTCTTCATATCCGTTTGTGCTAATGCGACAAAGCCTATATAGATTAGAGCGAAGAGCGAAAGCGTAATCACAACTGGCGCCATTAAGTGGCTAGAATCCGGCGTAATAGGCAATAAAAACCGGAGGAAACCATAGGCACCTAGCTTCAGCATAATCGCTGCTAGCACAATAGAACCGCCGGTCGGTGCCTCGACATGCGCATCAGGTAACCACGTATGTAGTGGCCACATAGGCACTTTTACTGCAAACCCAAAGAAAAGTGCGACGAATAACAATACTTGAGGCATCATCCGAATCGGCAATACATGCCAAGCTGACAGCTCAAATGATTGAGACTGGATATACAAATAGATTAATGCGATTAGCATTAATAACGAGCCAGCCAGCGTGTACAGGAAAAATTTGAATGCTGCATATATACGGTTCGTGCCACCCCAAATTCCAATAATTAAGTACATCGGAATTAACGTTGCCTCGAAGAAGCTGTAAAACAGCATTCCGTCAGCTGCTGAGAATACACCTACCATGAGACCTGATAAAATCAGAAAAGCGGCCATATACTGCGCTACATGGTCTGTAATCACCTCCCATCCAGAAATCACAACGAGAACTGTAATAAAAGCAGTAAGCACAACGAACCACACCGATAGTCCATCGACACCTAGATGGTACGTAATTTTGAAACGTGCAATCCAAGGAACGACCTCAACAAACTGTAGTGCAGACGTATTTGCATCAAAACCGCTAATCAAGGGCAATGTAACAATGAAGCTAAGCACTGCGCCGCTCAGCGCGGTCCAGCGTGCAATATCTGGCGTCTTGCACGCGCCGACTATAAGAACGATGATACCGAACAAAATTGGCATCCAGATTGATAAAGTTAAAACAAGAAAATGAGCGTGCATACCTATCCTTGTCTTATCTTCTTAGGGTAACGAACAGGGCTAGCAACCCTAACATGCCAATAACCATAGCAAAAGCATAGTGGTATATGTAACCGGTTTGTAAAAGACGAATTACGCTAGCGAATCTTGTAACCGCGCGCGCACTACCATTGACTAAACCGTCAATGACTATGACATCGCATCCTCTCCAGAGTTTTTTACTAAACGTCACCACGCCTTTAGTGAACACGATGTCATTAATTTTATCTATATAATACTTATTGTCTAGAAGCGTATAAATGATTGAGAAACGCTGACAAATTACAGCAGGAATATTCGGTTGCTTTAGGTATAGAAACCAAGCAGAAATGCTACCAGCAAGCGCAAGCCAGACTGGCAAGTCTAAAATAGAACGAAACGCCATCGGAATCCAACCACGGAATTCCATAGTCATCTTACGAATTGCCCCATGGTACTCGCTAACGTATATAACTTTATCCAGTACAACACCATGCGAAAAAAAGTCACCAGAAATCATTGGGCCAACTGCAATTGCACCAATTACAACAGACGGAATTGAAAGTACTACTAGCGGTAGTGTAATCCTCCATGAGGGCTCAAACGGCTCATGCACGCTGTGATTATAATTATAGCGCGGTTGATGATGTAAGCCACGGAAACGCTCATGACCGTAAAACACCATAAAAAACATCCGGAATGAGTATAGGGCAGTCACAAACACGCTAACACTGACCGCAAAATATGCAAATCCAGAGCCTGGCAAATGTGATAATTTCACCGCCTCGATAATTGAATCTTTAGAATAAAATCCTGAAAAGAAAGGCGTGCCAATCAGCGAAAGAATGCCAATGAGAGAAGTACACCAGGTAATAGGCATATACTTACGCAACCCACCCATATCCCGAATATCCTGGTTATGGTGCATGCCGATAATTACTGAACCTGCACCTAAGAACAGTAGCGCTTTGAAGAACGCATGTGTCATTAAATGGAATACTGCTGCTGAGTAAGCGGAAGCGCCAAGCGCTACCGTCATATATCCAAGCTGAGACAATGTCGAGTATGCGATAACTCGCTTAATATCATTCTGAACGATGCCAAGAAATCCCATAAAGAGTGTAGTAATCGAGCCGATTACTATCACGAATGATAGCGCAGTATCTGACAACTCAAATAACGGCGACATGCGTGTCACCATAAAGATTCCTGCAGTTACCATTGTGGCAGCATGAATTAGTGCAGAAATAGGAGTTGGGCCCTCCATTGAGTCAGGTAACCATACATGCAACGGGAACTGTGCGGACTTACCCATAGCACCGATGAATAAGCAGATGCAAGTTACTGTGATTAGCTGCCACTGCGTTCCCCACAAAACACCTGCGCTAGTCAGCATCTCCCGATGCAAGAATATATCGCCATAGTTTAATGAACCAACATAAGAAAAAACTAGGCCAATACCAAGCAAAAAGCCAAAGTCGCCGATGCGGTTCACAAGAAACGCTTTTAGATTCGCGTGAACTGCGGTTGGACGACTATACCAGAAGCCAATTAGAAGATAAGATACTAATCCAACCGCTTCCCATCCAAAAAACAGCTGCAGAAGGTTGTTGCTCATTACAAGCATTAACATTGAGAATGTAAATAATGAGATGTACGAGAAGAAACGTTGGTAGCTAGGATCCTCAGCCATATAGCCAATCGTGTAGATGTGCACCATCAGGGAGACAAAAGTGACTACGCACATCATCATCGCGCTTAGTGAGTCAACTAGAAAACCAATTTCAAGCTTTAAAGTAGCTTGCCCGGACGCGATACCTGGTAATATAGCCCACTCATAGATCGTGCCATTAAAACTAGCACAGTCCATTACCTGGAGAAGGACTCTTACAGAAATTATAAATGCAATCGCTATGCCAAAAATTGTCACGCGATGCGCGTTATAACGGCTGATAGTCTTGCTACACAGGCCGGTAATTAGTGAACCGGCTAAGGGCGCTAATGGGACTGCTAGTAGCAGGTTGGGATTAAGTGTCATTGCCATAACAGTCAGAGCCTTTCCTTAACCCTTGAGTCGGTTAAGATCTTCAACGTTAATTGTGTTGAGATTACGGAATAATGTAACTAATATGGCAAGGCCAATTGCCGTTTCTGCAGCGGCCACAGTTAGTATAAAAAACACAAAAATCTGACCATGTGCGTCGCCAAGATAGTGCGAGAATGCAACGAAATTAGTATTTACAGCGAGAAGCATCAACTCGATTGCCATCAGAATTAGAATTATGTTACGGCGGTTTATAAAAACCCCAACGATCGAGATCGTAAACAAGCTCGCACCAAGTATTAGGTAATGAGCGAGAGTCAACATAGTTTTTTCCTTATCTTAGTCAGCAAGTATCACTGCCCGCTTCAGTACCGGTATTTCTAGGCATTTTCGCTTGCATTCATAATATCCGAAGACTGCTTTTCGGAAGCCATGCATACAAGACGAAGTCGTTCCTCACGGCGTACCCGTATCTGCTCACTAACACGTTGTCGCTTTACGTCCTTACTACCGCGGATTGTTAAGGAAACCGCTGCAATGATCGAAGCTAGTAGTACTAGACCCGCGATTTCAAAAGCGAAAATATAATCGTTGTACATGATCTGGCCAATCAGATGGGTGTTAGAGAGCGTTTCCTTAACTCCAGTCGTTTGCATCGATTGCATAAAGTTATGTGCTGGCGAAACGATCGTACCGTAACTATGCCAGATAATCAGCGTAGTTTCGATTATAATAATTGTGCCTATAATCGTTGCCATTGGAACAAAACGGCAGAAATTGCACCGTAATACGTCAAGGTTAATATCCAACATCATTACGACAAATAAGAACAGTACCATCACAGCACCAACGTAGACGAGTATTAACATAATTGCAAGAAACTCAGCTTCCAGCAGCATCCAAATGCCTGCGGCGTTAAAGAACGCAAATACTAAAAAAAGTGCCGAGCTCACTGGATTGCGAGAGGTAATAACCTTAAGACCTGACACGATCATCAGAAGCGCGAATATATAGAAAAGAGCGGTTGTGAATTTCATATTTACCGGATTATCTTTAGGCGTGTTGTAGCGCGTATCGCATATCGGGATAACAGACCTATGCGATAGTTAATTACCGGTATGGTGCCTCCATTGCCTTTGCTTCCGCAATTTGAGATTCGTAACGATCGCCAATCGAAAGTAGCATATCCTTTGTGAGATATAGGTCACTACGCTTTTCGCCGTGATACTCAAGGATTTGAGTCTCAACAATTGAATCGACTGGGCAGCTCTCTTCGCAGAAGCCGCAAAAAATACACTTTGTTAAGTCAATATCATAGCGTGTCGTGCGGCGTGTGTTATCAGTACGCATTTCAGATTCTATCGTGATCGCCTGTGCCGGGCAGACTGCTTCGCATAGTTTGCACGCAATGCAGCGCTCTTCTCCATTTTCATAGCGACGCAATGCATGTAATCCGCGAAAGCGCGTCGAAATTGGTGTTTTCTCCTCTGGAAATTGCACAGTAATTTTTCGACGAAACGCATACTTTCCAGTTATGACAAGTCCTTTGAGCAACTCAATTAAAAAAAATGTTTTAAAAAAACTCTGAATCATGTTCATAGCAACACCTTATTCCCAAATATTTAGTGGGGACACAATCCAGAAGCTAACTATTATTAGCCATATAACACATACTGGAATGAAGATTTTCCAACTCAAGCGCATAATTTGGTCATAGCGATAACGCGGGAAAGTAGCACGAACCCAAATAAATATCGACAACAAGAAAAAAACTTTTAGCAGCAGCCAGACAATACCAGGAATAAACGATAAAAACGCAAACGGCGCGCTCCAGCCACCAAAGAATAGTGTCGCTGCAAGAGTAGATATCACAATCATATTGATATACTCTGCTAGGAAAAACAGAGCAAACGCCATACCTGAGTAGTCGATCATATGCCCAGCAACAATCTCTGACTCTCCTTCGACAACATCGAAGGGGTGACGGTTAGTTTCGGCAATACCCGAGATGAAGTAGACAATAAACATTGGCAGCAACGGTAGCCAGTTCCATGACAAGAGGTTTAGTCCAAGTCCGGCAAATAATCCACGCTGTTGTGAATATACTATATCGGATAAGTTTAGGCTGCCTGATGTCATCAGCACAACGACCAGAGTCAGGCCCATCGGAATTTCATAGGAAATCATCTGAGCAGCTGCACGCATCGCACCAAGGAATGCATACTTCGAATTTGAAGCCCAGCCTGCGAGGCTAACGCCATATACTCCGAGTGAAGAAATTGCGATTACGTACAATAAACCCGCATTAATATCACCTAGCACTATCTTAGTTTGGAAGGGAATTACCGCCCAAACGCCAAATGCCGGCACGACGACCATGACTGGTGCAATAAGATAAAGCCACTTAGTGGCCTGTACCGGCAGAATTACTTCCTTAAGTAGTAATTTAATCACATCAGCAATCGGCTGTAACAGCCCTTTTGGGCCGACTCGGTTCGGCCCAAGGCGCCCATGCATCCAACCAATTAGCTTACGTTCCCACAGAATAAGATAGGCAACACACAGTAGAATCACAACTAACATGACAAGAATACGTACCAGCGCCCATATAGTTATCCAGGCACTGCCTAACAGATGGTTGCCAGTAGAATTGATAGCTTCGAGCACGCCCATTTAGGCCTTCTCCACTAGCAAATCACCAAACAAGCTGCCCAGTTTGGCAGCGACAGATGTGGCTGCTGGCACGCGTATTACTACATCGTGTAGCCTAGAATCTAGCGCTGCAGGTAGCGTTATAGATGACTCGCCCTGTCGCACGCACACAGCATCTCCTTCTCTTAGTCCAAGTTGTTTAAATAATGTAGTTGGTAAGGAAACATGTAGAGAAGCTTGGGCCGTCTTGGTCATGTGTAGTGATGGTGCCCGCCGAACTAACGAATCGGCGTCATAGATTGATACGTCAGAAATCCGCTCAAATGCCCTAATCGAACGTGCTGATGCTCCGCGTTCTAACGGTACACGGTGCATTGGAACATTCGATAGACGGGACTGTACGTCAATGTTCTTTAATGCTGAAGTAGCTACCTCTTCGGCACTAGCATAGTTAAAATTCTGTAGTCCAAGTAGATTACCTAGCATGCAAAGCACCTTCCAACCTGGCTGGGATTCACCTAGTGGCCGTACGGCATTTCTGAACGATTGTACTGTGCCTTGAGCATTAACAAATGTTCCATCTGTCTCCGTGAAAGGTGAAATTGGCAGTAATACGTCTGCATAATCAGCACCGATTTTAAACGACGATAATGCAACAACCATATCAGCTTGAGCCAGCGCTGTACGGGCCTGATGTGGATTCGCAACGTCGAAGGGCGGTTCGACATTAAACAATACATATGAGCGACACGGTGATGAGAATGCACGTGCGGCATCAGAACCGCCTTCGCCGGGTAGTGCACCAACCAAATACGCCCCGACAGTATTAGACGCTTCCGGCAGAAAGCCAAGCGTTGCACCACTTGCCTGAGCAATCCACTGCGAAATAGTGTACAGTTTTGAAAATTCAGGATGGTTGGCTGCGCTCGCACCTAACAGGATCGCGCGGTGCTCACCATTTGATAGGGAGGTAGCGATATGCTTTGCAGTAGTATTCGACTGTATACCAGTTAGCTCAACTGGAGATGCTGTACCACAGATTTCAGCTAGCGCAACAGCCACGCTAGCTAGCGAGTCAACCCAAGCCGATGGCGGTACAACAATCTTATGTGCAACATGGATTAACGAATCATCAGCGCTCGCGTGTAGCAAGCTCACCTTAGCACCGTTAGTAGCGGCTAGCCGCAGCCGTGCGGCTATCAACGGATGATCATGACGCAGAAAAGATCCGATCACGAATGCAGCATCAACGTTAGACAGCGTTGCAAGAGACATGCCAAGCCACGGTACACCTTGCGGCAGCATCGAAAAATCACTTTGGCGCAACCGAAAATCTAGATTCGTACTACCTAGTCCACGCGTTAACTTCTTGAGCAAGAATAATTCTTCAAGCGTGCTATGCGGACTAATAAATGTAGCGATTGCATTTGATCCATATGCAGTCTTAATATCCTTTAGGCTATTTATGACAAAGGATAGTGCAATTTCCCAGTCTACTCTGCACAATTTCCCATTTTGCCTCAACATCGGCTGCGTCAGTCGCTCTTCACTATTTAGCGCTTCATAAGAAAAGCGATCTTTATCCGAAATCCAGCACTCGTTAATTGACTCATTCTCTAGAGGTAGTACACGTATAACCCTATTATTCTTCGCCTGAACAATAAGGTTTGCGCCAACCGAGTCATGTGGGCTAACTGAAGGACAATGCGATAATTCCCACGGGCGTGCGCTATAGCGGAAAAGCTTGCTGGTAATAGCACCAACTGGACATAGATCAATCATATTACCTGATAATTCAGAGTCAACTGTATTACCAAGAAACGTTGCAATCTCTGATCGCTCACCACGACCTAGCATACCAAGCTCCATAATCCCAGCTACTTCCTGCCCAAAGCGCACGCAACGTGTACAGTGAATACAGCGTGACATCTCTTCCATTGAGATCAGCGACCCAACATTCTTATGGAGTACAATACGTTTCTCTTCTGAGTATCGTGATGCAGGCTTACCATAGCCGACCGCTAAGTCTTGAAGCTGGCATTCGCCACCCTGGTCGCAGATCGGACAGTCTAGCGGGTGATTAATTAGCAGAAACTCCATTACGGACTGCTGCGCTTTCACCGCTTTCTCCGATGTTGTCCGTACAACCATACCAGCGGATACCGGGGTCGCACATGCAGGTAAGGCTTTTGGCATTTTTTCTACTTCTACTAGGCACATTCGACAGTTCGCCGCGATTGATAACTTCTTGTGATAGCAGAAATGAGGAATGTACGTATTAACCTTGTGGGCAGCCTGGATTACCATGCTACCTTCCGGTACCTCAACTTTCTTGCCATCTATTTCAAGTTCAACCATACTAATAAGTGCCCCAACCTAATCTTGTGAGTCCGTTTTTAATGGACGATTTCGCGTTTAAAAGCCTGTTCATACGATCGCAGTGGGCGTTGCATCGCTGCGTTTACCACGTTGCATTGTGGCGAGGCAATTCTTGTTCTCAATGTGATACTTAAATTCGTTCCAAAAATGCTTTAGCATCCCGCGCACAGGCATTGCTGCTGCATCTCCTAGCGCACAGATTGTCCGCCCCATTATATTCTCAGAGACTGAATCTAATAAGTTTAAGTCTTCTGGACGTCCCTTGCCATGTTCTATTCGATGCACTATTCGATAAAGCCAGCCGGTGCCTTCACGACATGGCGTGCACTGTCCGCAAGACTCCTCGTAGTAGAAGTACGATAGACGTAGAAGCGAGCGTACCATGCAACGCGTGTCATTCATTACGATCACTGCACCAGAGCCAAGCATCGAACCAACTTTCGCGAGCGAATCGTAGTCTAGTTCGGTCTGCATCATCTGCTCGCCCGGTACCACCGGTGCAGATGAACCACCTGGGATTACAGCCTTAATTTTTCCGCACACGCCGCCAGCTAGCTCCATTAGCTTCATGAATGGAGTTCCAAGCGGTACTTCGTAATTACCTGGAAAGTGTATGTCTCCGGACACCGAGAAAATCTTCGTGCCACCGTTGTTTGGTCTTCCTAGTTTTAGGTACTGCTGTGGGCCGATCGCTAGAAGAAATGGTACTGCTGCAAACGTCTCGGTATTATTAATTGTCGTTGGTTTACCAAATACACCATAACTAGCGGGAAACGGCGGCTTAATACGTGGTCGCCCTCTCTTTCCCTCAAGAGATTCGAGCAGTGCGGTTTCTTCGCCGCAAATATAGGCTCCATAGCCGTGGTGCGCATGCAACTCAAACGAAAATTTGCTATCTAGAATGTTATGGCCTAGATAACCAACAGAATTTGCCTCGTTTAGCGCTATCTCAAAACGCTCGTAGACTTCCCAAATTTCGCCATGAATATAGTTGTAACCAACAGTAATACCCATCGCGTATGCGCCAATTGTCATGCCCTCGATTAATGCATGTGGATTCCAGCGCAGGATATCACGGTCCTTGAATGTACCGGGCTCCCCCTCATCGGAGTTGCATACTAAATATTTTTGTCCCGGGAACTGACGTGGCATGAAACTCCACTTAAGTCCCGTTGGAAATCCTGCTCCGCCGCGACCACGCAGACCGGAGGCTTTCACGTCTGAAATTACTTGCTCTGGTGGGATCTTCTTCTCGAGAATGTAACGGAGTTGCTGATAGCCACCACGCGCAACATAGTCTTGTAAACGCCAGTTCTCACCGTTCAGGCCTGCGAGAATTAGTGGATTAATATGCCGACCATGCAAAGATGTCATTTAGAGAGCTCCTCGATCAACCGGTCAATTTTATCGCGGCTCATGAAACCGCACATCCGATGATTGTTCAGCAACACTACTGGCGCATCGCCACAGGCGCCGAAACACTCGCCCTCTTTTAAAGTGAACTTGCCATCTAAGGTCGTCTCACCAAAATTGATTCCAAGTTTCTGCTTGAGATAATCTGCGGTCTCTTCCGCACCACCCAGTTCACATGGCAAGTTTGTGCATAATGTAATCTTGTATTTACCGACTGACGTAGTCTCATACATGTTATAAAACGTCGCAACTTCCTGTACTGCGATAGCCGGAATTTTTAGATAGTCGGCGACGAATTGCATCAGTTCTGGCAATAGATAACCTCGCTCTCGTTGCGCAATTGCAAGTGCCGCTATTACGGCGGATTGCTGGTGACCGGCAGGGTATTTGGCTACCGCCCGATCTATTTCCTTAAGACCTTCAGGAGAGATCATTTTAAACACAACTCATTCTATGTTTACTAAAATAAAATCTATAGACTACAACTAGGAAATCTACCGCTTATTGTATTGATAAGGTAATATTATATTATGCTCGATACTTAAGGTAGTAACGCTATCGGTCAACTTCTCCGAACACAATATCTTGTGTCCCAATAATTGTGACCGCATCAGCGATCATATGACCACGAGCCATCTCATCAAGCGAAGAGAGATGAGCATAGCCAGGCGCGCGAATCTTTAGTCGGTATGGCTTATTCGCGCCATCTGAAATTAGATAAATACCAAACTCACCTTTGGGGTGCTCAACGGCAACATAGGCTTCCCCCTCGGGTACGTGCATACCTTCTGTAAAAAGCTTAAAATGATGAATAAGCTCTTCCATATTCGACTTCATATATAGCCGAGACGGCGGCGCGACTTTATGATTGCTAATCATTACCGGCCCTGGATTCTTACGTAACCATACAACACACTGTTTGATGATGCGATTTGATTGACGCATCTCCTCAACGCGAACGAGATATCGGTCATAGCAATCACCGTGTCCGCCGATCGGGATATCAAAGTCAAGTTGATCATATACTTCATAGGGCTGCTTTTTACGTAAGTCCCATTCAATACCTGAAGCGCGCAGCATCGGGCCAGTCATACCTAATTGCAGTGCACGCTCTGGCGTAACGATACCTATACTTACTAATCGTTGCTTCCAGATACGGTTGTCGGTTAGTAACGTTTCGTACTCATCGACATAGCCGGGGAAACGGTTCGTGAAGTCTTCAATGAAATCAAGTAGAGAACCCTGTCGATTTTGGTTGAGTCGAGTAAGCGCTTTCTTATTTCGAACTCTTGAGGCTTTATATTGCGGCATTTTGTCTGGTAGATCTGAGTAGACGCCACCTGGTCGATAGTATGCTGCATGCATGCGTGCACCAGATACCGCTTCATAGATATCCATCAAGTCTTCGCGTTCACGGAACGCGTAGAGAAATACGGCCATCGCACCGACATCAAGCGCATGAGCTCCAATCCACATTAAGTGATTAAGAATCCGAGTGATCTCATCGAACATTACACGGATATATTTTGCCCGGATGGTTACATCAATCCCGATCAGCTTTTCAATTGCCATGACATACGCATGTTCATTAACCATCATTGATACGTAGTCGAGCCTATCCATGTACGGTATTGACTGGATAAACGTCTTATGCTCAGCTAACTTCTCAGTCGCACGATGTAATAAACCGATATGCGGATCAGCATGCTGGATCACCTCGCCATCTAATTCGAGTACGAGGCGCAGCACGCCGTGAGCTGCAGGATGTTGAGGACCGAAGTTCAACGTGTAGTTCTTGATATCAGCCATTTTCTCATGGTTTACTGGAAATTGAGTGACTCGGACGAACCCGCCTTCACTTGTGCAATAGCCTATAGATCAATAGTAAGCTATCAGTGCTTAAAGCCGCCGTAGCATTCGTCACGAATCACACGCGGCGTGATCTCACGTGATTCGATAGTGATAGGTTGGTAGATCACGCGTTTTTTTTCTGTGTCATACTGCATCTCGACATAGCCAGATAGCGGAAAATCCTTACGGAATGGATGACCGATAAAACCATAATCGGTAAGGATGCGACGGAGATCAGGATGACCTTCGAATATGATCCCATACAGATCGAATGCTTCACGCTCATACCAATTTACTGAATTCCATATGTTAATTAGCGATGGTAAAACTGGCATATCGTCATTCGGCGCAAATACGCGAACGCGTAGGCGCCAATTATTTCTGATCGATAATAAATGTGATACTGCAGCAAAGCGTAGACCGTCGTATCCGCTATTACCGTATCTTGAATAATCAACACCACATAGATCAATTAATTGCTCGAAGCCAAGAGTCTGATCTTCTCGCAACTGGGTCGCAAGAGTAATTAGATCTTCAGCATCGACAATAATAGTTAATTGCCCAAGCGATTCGCTCATACTTTTGAGCTTGTTGCCAAACGCTTTATCGAGGCTCTCTTTTAGGGTATCGAGTTTTCTTTTCATGTTGGATATCCCATATTACTGCCGTGCAATAGTATTGGTGCGGCGAATTTTAGCCTGCAACTGGATAACTCCATACACTAGCGCTTCGGCAGTCGGCGGACAACCGGGTACGTATATATCAACTGGTACGATCCGATCACATCCACGCACAACCGAATACGAGTAGTGATAATAACCTCCGCCATTAGCGCATGAACCCATAGATATTACCCATCGTGGCTCGGCCATCTGATCATAAACCTTACGAAGTGCGGGAGCCATCTTATTGCAGAGTGTTCCAGCCACAATCATAACATCGGACTGACGTGGGCTCGGCCGGAACACAACACCGAAACGATCTAGGTCATAGCGGGCAGCACCGGCATGCATCATCTCAACCGCACAGCAGGCAAGCCCAAACGTCATTGGCCATAGGGAGCCGGTCCTTGTCCAGTTGATAAGCTTATCAACTGTCGTGGTAATAAATCCTCTATTTGGCATTTCTTCAACACTCATTTTTCTGACTCCAAATGGGCGGTAATTCTTGCGCTCTATTAAAGCGCAATTCACGATTATTCCCAGCTTAGCCCACCACGTCTCCAGACATAAGCAAAGCCTAGCATAAACTCAAGCAGAAAGATCATCATTGCAATGAAGCCCGGCCAACCGATATCGCGTAATGCAACGGCCCAAGGGAACATAAAAGCCGTTTCCAGATCAAAAATGATAAAAAGGATGGCTACCAAATAATAACGCACGTCAAACTTCATGCGCGCATCTCCGAATGTCTCAAAACCACACTCGTATGGAGAATTTTTGTTAATATCCGGTTTTTTCGGACCCAGGAGCTTACCAAGACTAATTAATCCCCCCCCAAAACCAAGGCCAACAAGAAGAAATAGCAGAACGGGGAAATAGGCGGCAAGGTTCAAGAGAATTCTCTATTAATTGTTTGATAGGTTTTGTCCCAACAGCTGTATCTGACTAAGATGTCCCGTGAGGATGCTTCACTTTAAAACCTAAGCATCATACAAAATAGTACCAAAAAATAATGCCAGCCGAAGCGTAAATGCAAGCGGCTGGCATTAGATAACGTTGGTGCCGACAATGAGATTCGAACTCATACGGCTTGCGCCACTACCCCCTCAAGATAGCGTGTCTACCAATTTCACCACATCGGCACTGTTTGTAATATGGGAGGATATTATGAGCGTAAGTTTTTGTTACCACTGTTACCGCGCACTACGTCTAGTGTCTCGATTGTAACTTGGTTAAGTTCTTTATTCAATGTACAAAGCATTTTTTCTATGCACTATGAACTAGATCGTAATACAGGCGCAGCTATAGAGAATGCTGTGCCGCTCAGTACTTCAGTACCAGACGTCAGTACTGAATGCCTCCTCGAAATACCCTCCGCTAGTGGCGAAGTATTGCTTAAAAAGCTATTTCTGGCTATTTTCGGAAGAGAGCTACCATTGCCCAGCATACTCATCAACAGCGTGCTAGTAAAAAATACGGTAGCAAAAATCGCTGTTGTACGGGATAGAAAGTCGCCTGAGCCACTAGCGCCAAATAAACTGCCCGAAGCCCCACTGCCGAATCCTGCGCCTATGTCAGTAGCCTTGCTATGCTGTAGTAAAACAAGCCCAATTACACCAAGCGCAGATAGTATCTGTACCACGATAATTAAAGTTTTCAGGAATAAAAAATGCATTACTTAAAATAATCTAGATTTTCGGAAAGTACAGTGCTGGCGGCCTTAGCAATCGCAAGAAAATCAATAGCAGACAATGATGCAGCACCGATCAAAGCACCATCAATCTCTGATTGCGAAAACAATTCCTGCGCATTACTCGGCTTAAGACTACCCCCATACAAGAGTGGGACGTGTACATTTACTTCCGCCATAAGTTGCGTCCGTATTACAGTGTAGACTTTTTGCATCTGTTGCGCAGTTGGGATCCGCCCTGTACCAATAGCCCAAAATGGCTCGTATGCGATAATCAGTCGCGCCACGTCAGCTTTTTCTAGAACGTTTAGCACTGCTGAGAGCTGCGTATACACAACGTTATCAGTCTGCCCAGCTCTCCGCTCATCTAGTGTTTCACCGACGCAGATAATTGGTGTAATACCAGCCTCAAGGGCACGCTGCGCTTTCACCGCTACCAATTCAGAAGATTCCGAATGAAATATACGACGTTCTGAGTGACCAACAATCGCTAGTGTTGCACCAAACTCAGCGACCATTGGAGCAGAAACTTCGCCTGTATACGCGCCATGCATGTACGCAGATACATCCTGCACTCCATAATCGATTGGAGTATTTTCAAGCGACGTTTGGGCCTGTGCAAGATACGGATATGGTACGCATACAGCAAGCTGTACTTGCGGCCCCAGCGTGGCAGCACGCTGTACAAGCGTATGCAGTAGCACTGCATTGCTAGCAAGGCGCCCGTGCATCTTCCAGTTTCCAACTAGAAGTTTAGATTGTTGTTTTTTCAACATACATTTTGTACCTGTGACGCGTATGTGTCACTCAACAAAATAGAGCGTACACAAACTTTTTAGTCTACTGTGTAGTGCGAATAATGGTCAAGGTGCTATTTATTTACCATATGAATACAATTTTTTGATGTTCTCTCCTATCTCCATCATCGTATGTGCTACGGCCGCATGGCGAGTTAGAAGCACCTGGTGAATTACTGGCTTGATCACACTTTTTCTATTAGAGGCTATACTCGCTTATATAATTGCGCGGAAATAGCGGCTTTAAAATTCACTAGACGCGGCCGAAGCATCGAGCCAGTTATAATTAAATTCCGATGTAATATCTTGCTTAAATTAAGCTGTGCTTTACTTCCCCTAAACAGTGCGATTAGTAAGATACGCTCACCACCAGCTAGCGTATTTAACTCATGATTTATATAAGAGCCGCCAACCATATCTAGGATTACATCGACACCACGGTCGTGGGTTAACAATTTTATAATCGTAACAAAGTTCTCGGTTTTATAGTTAAGCTCGCGCTTATCACCTAACACTTCGTATGCAACGCACTTCCGTGCATTACCGGCTATAGCAGATACTAGATGACCGGGCGCATGCGCCCGCCGAATCGCTGTCATACCAACCCCACTGGCTCCGCTCTGCATTAACAACACTGCCTTAGAGTCGCTCTTACCCGCACCGAGGGCGACTAAGATCGAACACATTCTCCAAACGGTAAAAAACGTCTCTGGTAACGATGCTGCCTGCACATCCGACCAACCTACTGGTGTAAGGAAGCACTATACGAGTGGTACGTTTACATATTCAGAGTATCCCCACCTTGCACTAAAGCACAAATATGTTGTCCCTATCTTGAGTTAAATGGATTATTTGATCCGTTAAGAGCATCATCGATGATTTCGCCAAAAACTTCAAGACAAGGAACGTCAGACGCTCCTTGTGGTACGAAATAATTGGCCTATGCACTGAAAAATATCTAGTCGATTCACCCCGGCTGCCGCTACTTTAATTGGCACTTCACCAAGCTTAAGTTCGGGTATTGAGCCGTTCGCTAATTTTTAATACATTAGGATGGCCGTATTCTGCAATCTTGATCGCTTTCATTCGGAATTCTGTGCAGTTTCATATTGACAAAAGGCTGTTATAAAACAGCCAGTAGTATGTGAAACACTCCAGTTATATAAGCTTACTATTACCTCTAGTTGTACTATTCAGATTTTTGGGTGTTTCCTCAGCGTTCTAGATAGAAACACTCATACTTCATTAAGCAATGCCTTTGCGGATAATCGCACACGACCCTTTTCGTCGGTCTGAATCACTTTTACTTTTAGATGCTGACCTTCTTTTAGGTAATCGTTAATATCTTTGATCCGCTCGTTTGCAATCTCAGAAATATGCAGTAATCCATCGCGTCCTGGTAAAATATTTACGATCGCACCAAAATCTAGAAGTTTTAAGATCGCACCCTCATAAATCTGGCCGACCCCTACTTCCGCTGTGATATTCTCGATACGCTTTTTTGCCTCAGCTAAGCCTTCAGAACTTGTACTCGCGATGGTGACGATACCGTCATCAGAAATATCGATAGTTGTATTAGTTTCCTCTGTGAGTACCCGGATTACTGAACCGCCCTTTCCGATTACATCGCGAATCTTTTCTGGATTAATCTTGATTGTAATAATTCTCGGTGCGAACAACGACAGCTGTGTATTCGTTGATGGCACTACCGCAATCATTTTATCTAGGATATGTAAGCGTCCTTCCCTCGCTTGCGCGAGCGCGACTTGCATGATTTCTTTCGTAATACCCTGTATTTTTATATCCATTTGCAATGCTGTCACCCCCTGTGCTGTACCTGCTACCTTGAAGTCCATATCTCCAAGATGGTCTTCGTCACCCAAGATGTCAGTTAGTACTGCGAACTTGTTACCCTCCAGAATTAGCCCCATTGCAATGCCTGCTACGTGAGCCTTCATAGGAACACCTGCATCCATTAGTGCTAAACAGGCGCCGCACACGGACGCCATAGATGAAGAGCCGTTCGACTCGGTGATCTCAGATACGACACGGATCGTATAACCAAACGTATCATCACTTGCTAGACATGCGGCAAGGGCTCTCTTGGCGAGTCGGCCATGACCAATTTCGCGGCGCTTTGGCGAACCGACGCGACCTGTTTCGCCGGTCGCGAATGGAGGCATGTTGTAATGCAATATAAACCGCTCGCGATATTCACCCTCGATTGCATCTATTATTTGCTCATCGCCTCTTGTGCCAAGCGTAACGATTACTAGTGCTTGAGTTTCGCCTCGGCTGAACAGCGCTGAACCATGCGTGCGTGGTAATACCCCAGTCCGGATTTCAATCGGGCGTACAGTGCGAGTATCGCGCCCGTCGATCCGCGGCTCGCCATTTAGGATCTGACTGCGCACGATCCTAGCTTCAAGCTCAAATAGAATGTTGTTAACCGACTCAATATCAACACTAGACGTTCCATCATATTCATCGAGTTTAGCTATGACCGATGTATATACCTCCCCAAGCTTTTCCGAGCGCTGTTGTTTCTGCTGTATCTGGTATGCTGCTTTTAGCTTGTTTAGCGCGAACTCCGTCACGCGCGAAACTAGCGCCTGGTTCTTCGGCGCTGGACGCCAATCCCATTCGGGCTTCCCTCCTTCCTTGACAAGATCATAAATCGCATCAATTGCTACCTGCATCTGTTCATGCCCAAATATAATCGCGCTAAGCATTACCTCCTCTGGCAACTGGTCTGCCTCGGACTCGACCATTAGTACCGCGCGCTCAGTTCCAGCAACCACTAAATCTAGCTTTGATGTCTTAAGTTGTGAGCGTGTTGGATTAAGTGCAAATTGATTATCGATATAAGCAATTCGCGCTGCGCCGATCGGTCCATTGAATGGTATACCAGAGATTGCTAAGGCTGCTGATGCGCCAATCATTGACGGAATATCCGCTGGGATATCTGGATTAATTGACAGAACATGGATTACTACCTGTACTTCATTGTAGAAACCTTCCGGGAATAACGGACGTAATGGGCGGTCGATTAGTCTTGAGATCATCGTTTCGCCCTCGGAAGGACGACCTTCTCGACGAAAGAAATTGCCTGGAATTTTACCGGCTGAATATGTCTTCTCAATATAGTCAACAGTCAGTGGGAAAAAGTTTTGTTCTGCCTTAGCTGTCTTAGCTGCCACCACTGTCGCAAGAACAACAGTATCTTCAACATGAACAAGAACTGCACCGCTTGCCTGACGAGCAATCTCGCCCGTCTCAATCCGAAATTTATGTTGGCCCCATTTAAATTCTTTAATAATCTTTTTGAACATTTTTACTCCTTCGAGACACCGCGATCTATACGCGGCTGGTCCATCGACTGTTCCTTAACTGCTATATTCGCCCGAAACAGGGAAGTTTTATTATTTAAACACGACAGCAAAGTAACTCTGTCACTGAGGAATAACACAAGACTCTGTCTGCTTAGTAGACGGTCGCGCAAGTGCGTTCGGGATACGTCATTAGAAATGCTAAATAAAATGCCTGCATCAGATTTCCTGATGCAGGCAAAGGTTTTCATCGAAGCACTTACTTGCGCAGACCCAACCTCTGGATCAATGTGCGGTAGCGATTAGCATCCTTAGCCTTCAGGTAGTCAAGCAGCTTGCGGCGGCGGCTTACTATATGTAACAAACCACGGCGGCTATGGTGATCTTTTATGTGAGCCTTGAAATGTACTGTTAATGTATTAATACGGCTTGTGAGCAACGCAATTTGTACTTCCGTGGAACCAGTGTCTTTCATGCTACTGGCAAATTGCGCAATAATTTCTGATTTATTAATATTTGCTGCAGACATAATTTTCTTTGTATTGATCAACAGGCGGTCACAGAAGAAAGGCCGTGCCGTGTGTTTAAGCAAGGTTTTAATTCTAGCATAGCCAAGCTGGTTTATGGCTAACGCATAAGACACGTATTGTATTGACTGAATATTATATTAAAACTCTGTATAGAACGCAGCCACCCGCTCAGCTCTATATTTAAGAGCATTCTAAAATGCTGGTCCGATTCTAGCACGGATTATAATTTTACTACTCTGCACTTAGAATAAGTAAAAGCACTGTGCTAGCTTATAATAGTTGTCGAGCATATTAGACTATGGTAGACATTATAAAATCATCAAATTTATCTAATGTAAGTCAGTCAATGAGCATCTTATCGATTGTAGCTTTAATTACTTAAGCAAAAGCTATAACCAATGAGATATACAATCAGATTAATTCAACTACAAACTTAGGAGAATCTTAACTATTATGTCTAGACTCGAAATACCTCATACAGGCTTTTTGTTCGTATTAAAGCATAAGATTATAGATTAACACTCCTTACTTAGCAAAAGTGATGTATTTTTATCATGTGCAAAATTTTTTAGTTTATTTACGTATCTGATATACAGCGTACTCACTTAAGCATAAGTCTTGCCGGTCTTTCTGTACTGGTGCCATGCGGTTATTATATTACAGTTCTTTATGCCTAGCGACCATGTATTGATCAGAGCATCCAGTAAGGGATATAAATCTCTATGCTAAATAAGAGCAGTAAACTGGTCAACCTAACTAATATTGACTGTACTACACTCTACCCTGACAACAGAGTGTGTTATTGCTTGCATATAATATATTTGTCAGATTATGTAATCTAGGGTGATGCTCTCTCCTAGTTGGGTAGCGCCGCATCAGAAGCGGCGACGGCTATGCTCAGTATTAATAGCGGATAAGATATGCCGCGCTGGATGACTACGAGCATTGTGGATTAAGCCTTTCGACGTTTGATCTCAGCTTATTTAACGCTGCAATATAAGCCTTTGCAGAAGCAGCCACGATATCTAGGTCAGTGCCGACACCATTGACAATACGTCCTGCTTTAGATAGGCGTACAGTTACCTCGCCTTGCGCTTGCGTGCCGGTCGTAATCGCATTTACCGAATACAATATCAATTCCGCACCGCTATTAACTCTCGACTCGATCGCGTGCAGCGTAGCATCAACTGGGCCATTGCCGTGAGCTTCGCCGACTGTCTCACTGCCGTCAATAGCAAACACTACTTTCGCAGGCGGTCTCTTACCAGTTTCTGAATGCTGCGACAACGAAATAAATCGATAAGTCTCGTGATCAAGTACTCCATGTTCTTCTTGGCTGAGGATGGACAAAATATCTTCATCAAAGATCTCTGCCTTGCGATCTGCTAGTTCTTTAAAGCGCTCGAAAGCATTATTAATTTCTGCTTCACTGTCTAATGCTACGCTTAATTCTTGCAGTCGCTGTTTAAACGCGCTGCGGCCTGATAGTTTACCAAGAACAATTTTATTTGCACTCCAGCCCACATCTTCTGCACGCATTATCTCGTACGTGTCCCGCGCTTTGAGTACTCCGTCTTGATGAATTCCTGACGCGTGCGCAAACGCATTAGCGCCTACCACAGCTTTATTCGGTTGCACCACAAAACCTGTCGTCTGCGACACTAGCTTCGAAGTAGGGACGATCTGTGTTGTATCAATACTCATCTCTAATCCAAAGTAATCACGACGCGTCTTTACTGCCATTACTACTTCCTCTAGTGAGGTGTTTCCAGCGCGCTCACCAAGACCGTTTACTGTGCATTCAATCTGACGTGCTCCACCTAACTTCACCGCTGCTAGCGAGTTCGCAACCGCCATACCTAAATCATTATGGCAATGCACCGAGAACATCGCTTTGTCTGAGTTTGGAACTCTTTCACGAATCTTTCGAATTAACGCTGCATAACCGTCCGGTACAGAATAGCCGACAGTATCCGGAATATTAATAGTAGTCGCGCCTTCTGCGATCACTACCTCTAGTATCCGGCATAGAAAATCTATGTCTGAACGGCTGCCATCTTCAGATGAAAATTCAATATCATTCGTAAACCGTCGGGCAAAACGCACCGCTAGCCGCGCTTGTTCGTGCACTTGCTGTGGCGTCATACGCAACTTCTTTTCCATATGCAGCGCTGAAGTCGCAATAAATGTATGAATTCTAAACTGCCCTGCCGGCTTAAGTGCTTCAGCTGCACGTGCGATATCTCTCTCATTAGCACGCGCTAGCGAACAGATTACGCTATCTTTAATCTGTAAGGCAATCGCTTGAATCGCATCGAAATCTCCATTTGAACTAGCTGCAAAGCCCGCCTCGATTACATCTACTTTCATGCGCTCGAGTTGTCGAGCAATCCGGATTTTCTCTTCCCTCCTCATCGAGGCACCCGGCGATTGCTCGCCATCACGTAATGTCGTATCGAATATGATCAACCTGTCTGCCATGTCAGTCTCCGGACTCGAATCAGTGGTGGGTAAGCAATAACATTTATATGTCGGCATCAACGCAGGTAACAGCGCCTTGAATAGGCGAGACGAAACGAAGCTGAGATCGATCTAGCACAATAGACGCATCAACTAGCAGAGATAGTGAAGCTTTTCAGCTATGTTTACTCAGATGACTATAGCGTCAATTAGACTAAAGCACAACGAGACCTAACTTCGCTATCGGCCAATAATCCGTGACCATAAACATTTATCCACCTACCGCTTGTTATTGTCGCTTTTTGCGATGTGTTTTTCCGAGAAAGATATTTCTAACACGTGCACTCTATCTGATATCCCTATCGGGGATATGCTCGCGGCTACTCGAATTAGATGCATCAGAATCAGATCTAGCTGGATTAAGCTTGTTCGACATTGCTTGCCATATCCATAGCATATATCCGGATAGACCATATAGTACGAACAGTCCAAATAGAATTAGTGGTGGATCAGATGAGATTAACACAAATGCGACTACAACCAGAAGTACCGCCGCAAATGGAACGCGATGCCGGACGTCAAGCGCTTTACCGCTGTAGAACGGCGCATTAGAGACCATAGTAACGCCAGCGTAGATCGTCAAGATAAATGCAACCCACGATAAGTAATGAGGCTTCAGCAGAACTCTATTATCGGTCGCTAACCATAAAAAACCAGCTACCAGTGCTGCGGCAGCAGGACTCGGTAGGCCTTGAAAGTAGCGCTTATCCAGTGCGCTGATATTCGTATTGAAGCGCGCTAAGCGCAGCGCTGCACCGGCACAATAGATAAACGCCGCAAGCCATCCCCATCGGCCCAGATTTTTAAGCGCCCATTCATACATCACTAATGCCGGTGCAACACCAAAAGACACCATATCCGATAAGCTATCGAATTGTTCACCGAACGCACTTTGTGTATGCGTCATACGTGCAACGCGACCATCCATTCCATCTAAAACCATCGCGACAAAAATCGCAATAGCAGCAATTTCAAAGCGCTCATTCATCGCCTGAACTATGGCGAAGAAACCAAAAAATAACGCAGCAGTTGTGAAAGCGTTAGGCAGTAGATAGACGCTGCGTTTGCGTAATAATTGTTGGCGAGCAACTCGAAGACCGCGTCGTGCAATCCGCTCCTGTACTGTGTGTTTGTGTCGGAATAACTTCGTCGGTCGAGATCCAGCTAAACGGGGTCTTCGTGGTTTAAAACCAGTCATCAAGCACTCCTCACGACGCTCAAAGCTCAGCTAAGATTGTCGTCGATGCTTGCGCTTTTTCACCAATTGAAACTCGCGGTTTACTGCCTAACGGTAAATAAATATCTACACGCGAGCCAAATCGAATAAAGCCGTAGCGCTGCCCACGTGCGAGCTGGTCGCCCGCTCGGGTATAACAAAGAATACGCCGAGCAAGACATCCAGCTACTTGAACTAAGGTGATAATATGATTGTCTGCAGATTTTAGAATAATAGCATTCCGCTCGTTTTCCAGCGACGCTTTGTCGATTGACGCTTTGAGATATGTACCAGGAAAATATTTAATTTCAGTGACTAAACCATCAATCGGAGAGCGCTGCGAATGAACATTGAATACGCTCATAAACACACTAATCCTTAGTGCGGTTCGGTTCGTATACGGATCATGCGAAGTCTCAACTGTGATGATACGCCCATCAGCTGGGCACAATACTGCATTTGGCTGCTGCGGTACCAGCCGCTTCGGATCCCTAAAAAATTGCACAACTAATAGGGTCAGCAGCCAGAAAGGCCATGCCCAGCTAAAACTCAACAAAGTATGTATTAGAAGCGCCACGACAAGTACAATCGCGATGAAGGGCCAACCTTCGCGGGCAATAATCGGGTGAGGATAGGTCATATAGGAAGCGCTGCTTTCAGGAAGATAAAGAAAAAGGATATCAACCCGCGACCGTGCCCGCGATAGGGATCGGGCACGTCACCTTCTAAGATGGTTTACACATGCAATCGCTCGCATGTAGTGAAATCATGTGTTTAGTTCTTCGACTGATCAACCATCTTATTTTTAGTAATCCAAGGCATCATTGCGCGCAGTTTTGCACCAACTACCTCAATCTGGTGTTCTGCTGTCAGGCGTCGACGTGCTTGCAGGGTTGGCGCACCGACACGATGCTCAAGAATAAAACTCTTCGCATACTCGCCAGTCTGGATATCACGCAATACCTCCTTCATTACTTTTTTAGTCTCGTTGGTAATCACACGTGGCCCGATCGCGTACTCTCCATACTCAGCGTTGTTTGAAATAGAGTAGTTCATATTTTTAATGCCACCTTCATAGATAAGATCGACAATTAGCTTTAACTCATGCAGACATTCAAAGTACGCCATCTCAGGCGCATAGCCTGCTTCAACCAATGTTTCAAAGCCAGCTTTAATTAGCTCGACCGTGCCGCCACATAGCACAGCCTGCTCGCCAAATAAATCTGTCTCTGTTTCTTCCCGAAAGTTTGTCTCAATAATACCTGCCCGCCCCCCCCCATTAGCTATAGCATACGACAGTGCAATATCTCGTGCCGTACCTGACTTATCCTGCTCAACCGCGATTAAATGCGGTACACCACCACCCTGCGTATAGGTATAGCGCACTGTATGCCCCGGCGCTTTTGGCGCGATCATAATCAGGTCTAGGTCAGCACGCGGTATTACTTGGCCATAGTGCACGTTGAATCCATGCGCGAATGCGAGTGCCGCACCTTTCTTAAGGTGCTCATGCACATTACACTTATAGACGTCAGCAATATGCTCGTCTGGAAGTAGGAGCATTACGACGTCAGCACCTTTTACCGCTTGGTCTACTTCTTTTACAGTTAAACCAGCAGTTTCAGCCTTCGCCCATGACGCACCGCTGCGACGTAGCCCTACCGTTACATTCACACCACTATCGCGTAAGTTTAGAGCGTGTGCATGTCCTTGAGAACCATAACCAATAATTGTTACTTGCTTACCCTTGATGAACGAGAGATTAGCGTCTTTATCATAATAAACTTTCATGTGTTCTCCTTGCTGTATTGTTGTTTCGATGCAATGTTTAATAGCTTTAATATTGCGCTATATAACGACAGCGGTATTAGAACAGGTCAAATTTTGAGAATCCGTTCGCCGTGTCCAATACAAGATCCTCCGGTTCGCACTGTCTCTAGAATCGCTGTGGCGTCAATCCCAGCAATAAACGCGTCAAGTTTTCCAGTAGCCCCGGTTAATTCAATCGTATAGGTTTTTTCGGTAACATTAATAATATGACCACGAAAAATATCTGACATTCTTTTCATCTCATCCCTTTCTTTTCCAACTGCTCGAACTTTGATCAACATTAGTTCCCGCTCGATGTGGGCTCCTTCGGTCAGGTTGATTACCTTCACCACCTCGATCAGACGATTTAAATGCTTCATAATCTGCTGAACTACTTCGTCCGAGCCAATTGTTACAATCGTCATACGCGATAGAGAGCGGTCCTCAGTCGGTGCAACGGTTAAGGTTTCAATGTTATGCCCACGCGCTGAAAACAGGCCGACCACGCGTGATAACGCACCAGGTTCATTCTCTAGAAGCACGGAAATAATATATCGCATCTTGTTTCTCTTCTTAGTTTCGATATTCCTGCGTCTAGTATGGTTTTCCAAGTACAGATGCTTACTGCGTTAGAGATCTTCTGCACTAAGCAGCATCTCGGTGATGCCTTTTCCGGCCTGAACCATCGGCCAGACGTTTTCTGTAGGGTCGGTCTGGAAATCTAGAAATACAGTACACTCCTTTAACCGTAATGCCTCTTTCAACGCCGGCTCAACATCAACGGCGCACTCGATGCGAATACCAATATGGCCATACGCTTCGGCAAGCTTTACAAAGTCTGGCAGCGCATCCATGTACGAATGCGAATAACGCTTGTTGTACTCAAGTTGCTGCCACTGTCGAACCATACCTAGGTAGCGGTTATTTAGAGATACGATCTTGATCGGCGTCTTATACTGTTTGCATGTAGATAATTCTTGGATGCACATCTGGATCGAGCCCTCACCTGTAATACAGATTACGTCAGCATCACGATGCGCCATTTTCACACCCATCGCAGCTGGTAAACCGAAACCCATCGACCCCAGCCCCCCGGAATTAATCCAGCGACGTGGTTTATCGAAGCGATAGAACTGCGCTGCCCACATTTGATGTTGTCCGACGTCCGAGCACACAAATGCGTTGCCGTCAGTTAACTCGTGAAGTTTTTCAATAACGTACTGCGGCTTTATAATCTCGCTGTCGCGATCGTACTTTAAGCAATCTCGGGCACGCCACTGCTCAATTTGCTTCCACCATGCATCTAACGCAGCACCATCTGGGCCGTTTGGGGCAGTCTGCAACTGCTCAATTAGTTCTTTGAGCACTTCCCTTACGTCACCTACAATTGGAATATCGACTTTAACTCGCTTAGAAATTGATGAAGGATCGATATCAATATGGATGATTTTACGCGGGGTACTCGCAAAATGTGCGGGGTCACCAATAACGCGGTCGTCGAAACGAACGCCAATCGCAATTAACACGTCGCAGTGTTGCATCGCCATGTTAGCCTCATACGTGCCATGCATGCCTAGCATACCGAGAAATTTGCGATCTGTTGCGCGATAGCCACCAAGACCCATCAGCGTATTAGTTACCGGGTAATTAAGTAAATCTGAAAACTGGTTCAACTCGCGTGAGGCTTCTGCCAAGATAACACCCCCGCCAGTATAGATATATGGTCGCTTCGAAGAGAGCAGCAACGCAACCGCTTTACGAATCTGGCCTGAATGACCTTTCATAACTGGATTGTAGGAGCGTAGCGTAATATGCTTGATTTGCTCATATTGACACGGCGCTTTAGATACATCTTTAGGAATGTCTACCAGCACCGGCCCGGGGCGGCCGCTTTTAGCAATATAGAATGCTTTTTTAACTGTTATAGCAAGCTCATGAACGTCCTTTACAAGGAAGTTGTGCTTTACACATGGTCGCGTAATTCCAACCGCATCACACTCCTGAAAAGCGTCCTGGCCGATTGCTGTCATTGGAACCTGGCCGCTGATAACAACTAACGGAATAGAATCCATGTATGCAGTAGCGATACCGGTCACGGCATTTGTCACACCGGGCCCAGAGGTCACCAAACAGACGCCGACATTGCCAGTGGAGCGCGCATAAGCATCTGCGGCGTGTACCGCAGCTTGCTCATGGCGTACTAGAATATGCTGGATCTTATCTTGCTTGTATAGTTCGTCGTAGATATAAAGTACTGAACCGCCAGGATATCCCCAGATAAATTTGACATTTTCGTCAGCAAGTGAACGCATTAACACGGTCGCGCCGATTGAGCCTATTTCGGCTTCAGCCAGGGGAGGAGTATTTGACGTAGGGCATTTTGCGCTTGTTATATTCATTATTCGCCTTTCGAATTTTCGGCAAAAAATTGATCGGGGGCTTTCTACCGGGCTTGTGGCTCGGGTTTAAGCGGCGCCTTTTAGAGAGAATGCAAGTTCTATGAGCGTCGCCTCATTGAGGCAATCACAGCACCCCGCGACGATATCATTTATTGAATAACGCAACAAGGATCAAGAAAAATGCAGGCCTCCTGTGAAGGGCTTTCTACCTGGATTCTCGATATTTTATCGTTTCTGTTATGCTTGAACAGCTTCGATGGGCGCACTCATTCCATGCAGGTAGCCTTAGATAAGGAACACTTAGACTTTCTGGAGGCAGCTGTAAAACTTTTGGCTGTGATGTGGGGATATTCATACAGAGAGCAGAGCTAAGATCAATTTTATATACGCCACCGTACCGCGCGCGTGCGGCTTATCTTGAGAAAGTCGAAAGAAATAACACTATGTGCTCCGCACTTGAAACAACAGTGATCAAGCGCTCGCCAAGTTATGGGTAGCGCACATGTCGCGTGTGAAGACCATTGGTTATCTAAGAAACTTTCAGTACAGATAGCGCCGTGCTAAAACGTGGAGGGCGCATTAAAGAATTGTCCGACGAATTGAAGTGCAAGCTAGCAACCTTTCTAGAAGGTGAAACGCCCCTCGACTATGCTGAGAATAGCGCGCCCACCAATAAGCGTAGCACAAAAGACTAGGTAAGCGCGAGCGCGCTGATGTCACCATGACCTTCCACGCGTCAGAGTTTTATCTCTGGAGCGATAGCGAGCGCGGCACTACTCGTATCTAAAACATAGTTTTTCCGACGCTAGTTTTACATTCGACCGCTAGTAGAGGTTATGCTTTCTATTGGTGGAAAGACCCATAGTATACGGCTAGTAGCATTCCATATCTGCCTCGAGTAGGAGCTATAGTACCAAGCGCAAAAACATCTTATGACTATCGCACCAGTTTTATACTGCATGCAGCAATGCAGACGTTCCTAACTTAAGTTCTGGACACTGGAGCGCCGTACATCTTTATCACTGTTCACGATTAACATACTGCCTATCGCCGACACCAATATCGAAGCATTCTTCGTTATACAATCTAAATCTGCTGCTTCTATCACTCCTAATCGAGATATACAATAATTTAGGCACTAATAAGAAGTAAATTATTATGGGTGCCTGCTTCCGCATCAGTCGACTGCATTTATTAATTTATTAGAGATTAGCAATCTTATATCTCATAGTTGCCCATAATAGGCAAGCCTTACTCATCTAAGCTGGATAGCTGAAGTTTTCAATAACAGAGTAAACGCATAAAATATACATCGCTTTATCGTACTTGATATCTGAGTCTCTAAATTGTCGTTTCCACTGCCTGTATAGGTTTGGTGCATCAAATATACAATGCTAATTGTTAAGATTGTGATACGACTACATGGCTAATTTACCTGTAGACATTCTGTATTTTTCTATTCTGGACTCAATGGTTTATAACACGCAACTAGATATTGGAGACTCGCTTCAAGCAGATTAATATATTTATTATATAAAGCGTACTATTCTTAATGCACTCGTGCAGATACAACAACCAATAGATAATCTGAGATGAATTTCTTTAATCAAACCTATGCAGGTTATTACTGATGCGCGACTTGTCTGTACAGAAGTTTATATCAATTAAAAATTTTAGGGCTTAACATTAATCCCAATGCCGTCTACTGGTGAGGACAAGATACAATACGTTACAGGAAAACTAGGGTGAAACATCCGAAGGAAGGAGAGATGATTAGTTCAGTATGCGTATACTGCGGCTCTGCTGTTGGCTATCGGGACGAATACCGGCAGGCAGCACGGGCATTAGGTAGCGCGCTGGTACATGCAGGTATCACGCTAGTTTATGGCGGAGGTCAGCGTGGCTTGATGGGCGAGATCGCGGATGCCGTACTTCAAGCACGAGGTTGTGTGATCGGTGTGATTCCTAAGCTATTGATTGAACAGGAGGTTGGTCACCGTAATCTGACTGAGGTGCATATTGTCGAAAATATGCACGAGAGAAAGAAGATGATGGCTGACTTAAGCGATGCTTTCGTTGCTTTACCTGGCGGCACCGGTACTTTTGAGGAGTTATTCGAGATATATACTTGGGCTCAACTCGGATATCACGAAAAACCAGTGGGTTTGCTTAACGTCGCTGGCTATCATGATCTATTGCTGGCAATGTTACACCACGCCGCTAACGAAGGCTTCATGCGACACGACTATATCGGACTACTGCAAGTAACATCAGATGCTGATACGTTGCTTGATAAGCTACAACACTATGTTTCACCGATCAGCAATAAGTAGTTGAAAAAGCGTGAAGTAGTTTAATCACATCTTAGCGCTGCTGTTCTCCATCGACATGTATGCCGAACAGCTGTAGTAAATGCTTAGAACAATACTTTGTATACCTTTTCTATGTCTGCAAGACGTGTGACCGCATGAGAACGACTCTGACTACCGTATATTTCATATACCAGAAGGTGTACATATGCTAACTATACGACAAAAAACAAACGGATTTTGCTTAGCGCGCTCGTAATTTAGTTAACAATATTCGTTATAGAGGAGGCCGGCACTTATCACTATTATTTAAGCGCCTTCATCTACTAGTACATAAAGCTAGCAACATTAACTACTATATTAATAATCCCTATGTGAGAACTTAACAAAGTTCAAACAAAACACGCAATAGCCTACACGTCATTAAACAAATAGATTTTGTTATTCTGACTCACAGCAGTTAATTTATTGAGATCGATATATTACTCCGATAAAGTAGCCGTGCTTAAATCAGTATTTATATTGCGGATTTTCTTTCTGTTTATTATTCTATGAATATGTGCCTCCAAAAATGCGGCGCCATAAGATTGACTATAAGAACTGTAATATCGACCGCGCTGTTCGGCTTGCGTATCGCTCATGCAGCCCCTTTCATATAGAGGAACGGCTTCTGACGTTCTATTTAAAAGACACTACCCGATCTAGTACTGTACAGGCAAGTTTTTCACTGAGATTAAGGGCGTAGCTAGAAAATAATCTAGGCTTGAGTACAGCATGAGGTTTAGAGTCTAAATTACGGCTGCGTCAATTATATGTACAGATAGCATGATAAAGTTATAGAGCTTTCCTACCGGAAGTAGATTGCTGCTGTTCTCATAAACGTTCTATAGTTTTCGCCACAATATATCGCAATATTTCAGTCAAAAATGCGTGCGTTTCGTGCTCCGTCGGAGAAATTATTATGGCTGGTCACTCGAAATGGGCTAATATTAAGCATAAGAAAGCCGCAGCAGATATAAGACGTAGCAATATATGGACACGGTTAATTAAAGAAATTACCGTTGCGGCGAGACTAGGGGGTAGCGACCCCAGATTGAACCCTCGACTACGGCTGGCGATCGATAAAGCAACAGATGCTAACATACCCAAAAATAATGTTTATAAAGCGATTCAGCGCGGCGTAGGTTACATCGAAAGTTTAAACTATGAGGAAATCCGCTATGAAGGGTATGGCCTTAGCGGTGTGGCAATAATTGTCGATACGATAACCGACAACCGTGCGCGCACGGTCGCGGAAGTGCGTCACACGTTTTCCAAGCATAGTGGTAATCTGGGTACAGACGGTTCAGTCTTATTCCTATTCCATCATACTGGCCATTTCTTATTCTCTCCGGGTATGTCGGAGGATAAACTAATAGAGGCGGCTCTAGAAGCTGATGCCGATGACGTAACGACCAATGGAGATGGAAGTGTTGAAATAGTCTGTCCACCAAACAATTTCTCTCATGTTAAGGCTATGCTTGAAGCTAGAGGTTTCAAGGCGAAATTTTCCGGAGTAATAATGAAACCACAGGTCGAGATTGAGTTTACTGGAAACGATGCGATCAAACTTCAAAATCTGCTCAGTGCGTTGGAAAACCTTAGCGACGTGCAAGAAGTTTACACGAACGCAGCCATCATAGATCGATAACAACCCGCGCAGAAAATTTCTTCGCTTTTTAGGGGGAGTTCTATGAAGGTATTGGTCGTCGGTTCAGGCGGGCGCGAGCATGCACTCGGGTGGAAACTCGCTCAATCGCCACAAGTCACAGCCGTCTATATAGCGCCAGGCAATGGGGGGACAGCGCTTCAAAAGGGTTTGTACAACGTTGATATTACTAATCTTCATGCGCTAGCCGATTTTGCTGAACGAAATCAGATCACATTCACCGTTGTTGGAGCGGAGGCACCGCTCGCGGGCGGTATTGTAAATCTATTTCGCTCGCGCAGCTTAGAGATTTTCGGGCCGACGCGTGAGGCAACTCAGCTAGAAAGCTCAAAAGACTTCGCGAAGACATTGATGAAGTGCTACGGCATTCCGACCGCTGAATACAAAACGTTCTCCGATGCTAACTTGGCGCACGCATATGTCCAGGAAAAAGGTGCACCAATCGTAATAAAAGCAGATGGACTTGCAGCCGGTAAAGGCGTCGTGGTCGCACAAACTCTAAATGAAGCACACTGTGCGATTAAAATGATGCTCACAGAGCATAAGCTCGGCGCTGCAGGCACACGTGTGATTATTGAAGAATATCTTCAGGGGGAGGAAGTTAGTTTTATTGTGATGGTAGACGGAAAGCACGTACTCGCGCTAGCATCGAGCCAAGATCACAAGAGGTTGCTTGAAGGCGACAAAGGTCCAAATACTGGCGGCATGGGTGCCTACTCGCAGGCACCCATTATCACACCACAACTGCATGCGCGCATTATGCGTGAAATTATCCTGCCAACTGTGCGTGCTATGGAGCAAGAAGGCCTACGTTATACCGGGTTTCTCTATGCTGGATTGATGATCGATTCACAGGGTAACCCAAAGACGCTTGAGTTTAATTGTCGAATGGGCGACCCTGAAACGCAGCCAATTATGATGCGACTAAAAGGTGACTTTGCTTATGTCCTTGAGCATGCACTTTCTGGCACGTTGAATACTGTCCAACTTGAATGGGATCAGCGTACAGCAGTAGGCGTTGTACTTGCAGCGCATCAGTATCCATACGCCCCTAGAAAGGGGGACCGTATTCATTATATTCCGGAACAGACGGAAACTGTCGTTACATTCCATGCCGGCACTACACTAGTCGATGGTAAGCTAGTCACCTCGGGTGGACGTGTATTGTGTGTGGTTGGGTTAGCAAACTCGGTACGTGAGGCGCAGTCTATTGCCTATGAAGCAATTCATAGTATTCACTTTAATGGCATGCAGTATCGCCGTGATATCGGTTGCCGCGCTCTAAACTGTAACCACTGATTCAGCATAAACTACTGTTTAAGATTAATACTCTCCTGATTCGTCCTTAACAAGCGTGCCGCCCCGCTCTAATCTAGTCTTCGACTAGATCTTACTGTTTTCTTTATGAAGTGACTGGCATACCGAGATGTTATCTATTTTTTCCAAAAGAAAATGGCAGTATGATTAGCATTCGGATGCTAGCTCGCTTTATGCCTAATTATATATCGCGACTTTTTAGTCGTGCGTCTCTGGATTTAATCTACGGTACTATCTTTATTTCATTTTTTAATTAGTGAAAATCGAGTTTTTGAACCTAAACCACTGAATATCGTCTTTACACTCAATATGCCCCCTCTATCTAAGCGGATCGGTATCCTGGGTGGCACGTTCGACCCAATCCATATTGGCCACCTAGCACTCGCACGCCAGTTTTCTCGATGCATTGGATTGACTGAACTTGTGCTATTGCCAGCTGGGCAACCGTGGCAAAAGAGCGATGTATCTGCTGCTCGGCATAGACTCGCGATGACTTGCTTGGCATCAGCACGAATGTTATCTACTACACGAGTGACTGTGTCGACCGATGAAATTTATCATTCCAGTCCATCGTATACGACTAAAACGCTATCGGCATGGCGCAAGTATCACGGTACCTCGGCATCATTAACACTATTGATTGGGGCCGATCAATTGCTTCGGCTGCACACCTGGAAAAACTGGCGGAGATTATTTGAATTTGCCCATATTGGTATTGCAACGCGTCCTGGTTTTGACCTATCTCAGGCGGACGCAACAGTGCTTAATGAAATCTGGCAACGTAGCGTGTCGGCTGACACGCTACGTTCAACAACCCACGGCTATGTCTTTCGTGATACAACACTGTCTCTAGATATCTCGGCAACAGATATACGCCAGTCGATACGCGAACGGGAATGTAACTTCTCCAGGGAGATTTCTAATGTGCCAGACGTGGTATGGAAATATATTCATCGACACCATCTTTATCAAACCTAAACATAGACTAGTTAGTCTTATATGCGTGATACCTGCTAAGGAAACAGCTACCTATACACGGTAGGACTAACTATCATACCTAGTACGTCACGGTAAAGAATCCTGGTGAAGACTACTACCGTTTTATTTAGTAGATAAACTCCAGACAATCTAGCTAATAAGTATTGATTACTATCAGCTTTGCTATAGCACTTTCACCCCTACTCTATCTGTGTCATGTCTATAATTGACTGCAAATAAAAAATATATTATTTGATTAAAGCATATGTAGCATTGCGCTTTCTGTAAATAATATGCCTACTAACTTCCCTAAGGATAAGACCCCAAAGTTATTGGTCAGATTGATGGGTTTTATTCTAGTATTATCGTCATATCCCTATCTAAGATCGCCGCGTTCTGTATGCAGCCTTGTGTGACGCTCTAATAAATAATGACTGAAGAAATTCTGATCAACGTCACCCCATACGAAACCCGCGTCGCTATCGTCCAACAAGGTGCAGTACAAGAGCTTTATATCGAGAGAAAGCTGTCACGTGGCTGCGTTGGAAATATTTACCTCGGTAAAGTCGTTCGCGTGCTGCCGGGCATACAATCAGCATTTATTGATATTGGGCTAGAGCGCTCTGCATTCCTGCACGGATCTGATGTATGGCATTCTCGGCCGCCGCTAGATGCAGCAGCTAGTACCCCACGGGAACCGATTGAAAAAATCGTATACGAAGGACAAATATTAATAGTCCAAGTAATTAAAGACCCAATTAACACAAAAGGTGCGCGTCTATCTACCCAGATTAGTATTGCCGGCCGAACGCTTATCTATTTGCCCCGGGAGCCGTATATTGGAATCTCTCATAAAATTGAAGGCGAAGCGGAACGCAAAGCAGTTCGTGCTCGCCTGATATCTGTTCTTCCTGCTGATGAAAAAGGAGGCTACATTGTGCGTACGCTTGCCGAATATGTATCCAGTGAAGAACTGTCGAACGATGTTACTTACCTACGAAAGATATGGTCTAAAATTCAAGCTCAGACAATGCAGGTGCCACCGATACTGCTGTACCAAGACCTAAACCTAGCGCAGCGCGTACTACGCGACTTTGTTAACGACGACACAATATGGATCCAAGTTGATTCTCATGATATGTTGAAGATGCTCGTCAAGTTTTCAAATGAATTCATGTCCAGTATCTCCGATAAACTACAGTACTATACTGGCGAGCATCCGCTATTCAATTTTTATAATATCGAAACCGAAATCCTGCGCGCGCTATCTCGCCGTGTTGACTTGAAGTCTGGTGGCTACCTGATAATCGACCAGACTGAGGCAATGACGATAATCGACGTCAACACGGGAGGCTACGTTGGTACACATAACTTTGATGACACAATTTTCAAAACTAATCTCGAAGCTGTTTATACGATCGCACGGCAATTACGCCTACGTAACTTAGGCGGAATTATTATTATCGATTTCATCGATATGGGAAATGTTCAGCATCGCAATGCGGTTCTAAACGAGTTAAATACAGTACTTAGCCAAGACCGAACACGCGTCACCGTTAACGGTTTCTCACAGCTTGGTCTGGTCGAAATGACCCGAAAACGCACGCGTGAATCGCTTGCACATATATTATGTGAACCATGCCTAGTATGCCAAGGCAGAGGACAGGTGAAAACGGCACGAACAGTATGCTACGACATTCTTCGAGAAATATTGCATGAGTCCAGGCGGTTTAATGCTCGCGAGTTCCGTATCGTAGCAACACAGCAAGTAGTTAACCTCCTCCTCGAGGAGGAGTCACGACACTTAGCGACACTTTGTGAATTTATCGGCAGGCCAGTATCGTTACAGGTTGAATCAAATTTGAACCCAGAACAGTATGAGATCCTCCTGATGTAGGAGGGATACTATACTCACCCGTCTATTTTGTGTATACGATGTCGTCGAAAATTTTATGGCTATTTATTCTTCTTCAATCACACAGCCTGCTAATTCTTGAAAAGATGCTGCTGAAGCATGTTTTCATCTATATACAGCCTAAGCTTAATAACACTGTATGGGATACCCTCGTGATTCCGTTGTATTTTATATAAGTTATAGCAATTACCAAGTAGAGCATCCCATCCGATAGGGAATAAAAAACCCTAACTGCATCTGTATTTTATAATCCTTATATTTCATCGTTTCTACGAGAGCGTCGATCTGTTTTGATATTAGGGATACTGATCTTAAGAGTAAAAATAGCTGATTAATAGCCTAGCTATCTTAACTAGTAAAGTTAATATTGCACAATTTCTGCAAACCTCTCAATTGCTAAATTTAATAATTTCAATCACCCCGTGAACGTTTCGCATATATCTATAGCGCGTACATAGAGAGAATATGGTCTCTGAGCTTCCCCAGAGAAAGAGAAGCAGGAGCTCAAAGCACGGCTATTCATCATTGACTGTACATTAATTACAATAAATATTTGACCTAGTCATTAGAGTCTACTATAATTTGTCCCTACAGGCGCGGGGTGGAGCAGTCTGGCAGCTCGTCGGGCTCATAACCCGAAGGTCGTAGGTTCAAATCCTGCCCCCGCAACCCGATCCACAGTAAAACATTTAAAAAAATCTAATTTTAAAAACTAACTTATGCAAGCCTGCCTGTCGTGATGCAAGCCTTTTTTAAAAAAGGCTCTGCTCTTTATTCCTAGCAGATAAAAACTAATAAGCACAACTGATATTGTACGCAAACCTTAATAAAAGTTACCTCGTTAGGTTAAGTTCTGTTGCCCTTATATAGTATTTTGTCGATGTTGTATTCTATGTAGGTTCGCGTATAAGCCGTCTTGGCGGAGCAGTTGCGTATGTGTACCCTGTTCGACAATCTGACCGCTATCAAGCACGAGTATACGATCGGCGCGCTCAATTGTTGATAGTCGATGTGCGATAAGCAGCGTAGTCCGCCCGCGCATAAGCACTGAAAGTGCAGCCTGCACATGACGCTCTGACTCTGAATCAAGGGCTGACGTGGCTTCATCAAGTATTAAGATAGGCGCATTTTTGTAGATCGCACGAGCAATTGCGAGGCGTTGTCGCTGGCCACCAGACAAGCGCATACCATTGTTACCAACTAACGTATTGATCCCTGCTGGCATTATCGAAACATCCTCTATAAGGCTAGCTGCATGCAGCGCGGCTTCTGCTTTTTTATAGTCTATCTGCTCTCCATAGGCAATGTTAGCCACAATCGTATCATTAAATAATAGGACATCTTGAGTAACGAATGCAATTTGTTTGCGTAAGTCCGACAATCGATACTCAATCAATGACACGTCGTCAACTAATATACGTCCAGCAGACGGATCAAAGAAGCGGGGTAACAAGTTTACCAGTGTGGTCTTACCCCCGCCGGATGGGCCGGCTAGCGCCACTACCTCGCCAGGTGAAATCTTAAAAGAGATATCGTAGAGCGTCGGCTGATGTACTGCCCCATACTTAAAACTTACATGTTCGAATTCAACACTACCCTTTGCACGAACAACTCTTCGTCCTTCACCGGCGTTTTCTACTGGTTCATCAATTAGGCCGAAAATTAATTCGGCGGCTGTCATACCGCGTGTCAGCGGTTGATTGATATCAATCAAGTGCTTTAATGGCGAAATTACAAGTAGCATTGACGTAACAAACGCGACACATCCGCCGACCGTTGTTTGATCATTAGTCGACTGGATTACTGCAATTGCAACTACTACCGCTAGAGCAATCGATGCGAAAAACTGGGTCATTGGTTGCGCGAGCCCACCGGAAATAGCCACTCGCATTGCATAGCCACGAAGGAGCTGGCTCATATGCGCAAAACGGCGCATTTCATATGATTCACCGTTATGCACTTTTACAACCTTGTGACCACCTACTGTCTCTTCGACGATGTAGGAAAGCTGATTTGTCAGCATCTGCTGTTCACGATTGAGCCAGCGCAGGCGCCGATTAATCTTACTTACTAACCAGCCAATCATAGGCAGGATTACCGCAACAATCAACGTTAACCGCCAATTTAGATAAAACAGATAGCCAAGCAGGAACACTACCGTTAATGAATCGCGCACGAGTGTAACCAGGACAGTCATCAGCACGTTAAGCACTTGATTCACCTCAAACACAATTGCACTGATAATCGTACTAGCTGTTTCTCTCTGAAAGAAGCTAGCAGGTGCGCGCAGCATTGTCTTAAACATCTGTAGTCGCAAGTTTAACAAGATACGATTTAATACGTAGGATAGTAGATAACTGGATGCATACTGGGCAAGCCCGCGACCTAGCGCAAGTCCAATGATTGCCACTGGCATATACCAGCAAACCGATAAATTTGAGTCTTTTAGACCCAGACTATTATCAATCAATGGCTTAAGCAACGCCGGTATACCGGCCTCAGCCCCAGCTACTAGTCCCATCGATATGATCGAAAGCATAACAGCCCACCAATATGGCCGTATAATACAGTCAATACGAGACAGCACATCAGAATATGCAAGGGGTTTAGCTATCCTACTGACAATTCCATCCTGGGGTATAGTCAAGTTACTCCTTCAATATTGTCAGCATTCTGGATATAGAATCCTAACAGCACTTTCACAAAATTCCGCGCGTAGCAAATTAAGCAGGTCATCGCTGGAACTCACGCGCCACGCGTCGCTTAATAGCGACTCGCATTGCGCGCTAATGCCTTGGTATCGTATTCTGACCTGCAATCCACCAGGCTCTAGGCCCCTCTTATTAAGAGATCGGCCTTGCGTACTAGAAGCTGCTAGTATCTGTTTAGACTGTAATGTCGCCGTAAACCGATACGGTTCCAGCAGATTACGAAGCCGCGTCAGATCTGTATTTCTATTGATCGAGAGCAGTAGTGAGTCTGCGAAGCGGCGGCGTGCACACTCTAAATCCATAACAATATTAACGATGAATCGCAAGCTTCCAGTAAAGCTATCATTACGCACCTGTCCCTGTACAATTAGCAGCTCATCTTCTTTGAAGATCGCGCGTTTCGCGTCGTAGATCTCATGAAATACCGTAACTTCGCACTGGCCAGTACCATCATCTAGCACCGCGACCAGCATTTTACCGCGTTGCGTTATCTGCGTACGCATCGTAGTAATAACGCCGGCTATTAGCTGGTCGCGCCCCTCTTTTAATTCTCCTATTGTCTGCCGCACGAAATGCCGCACTTCAAGCTTGTATGCATTAAACAGATGTCCGGAGATATAGAAGCCAAGTGCTGCTTTCTCCTCTTGCAACTTGCGTTTGTCACTCCATGCCGGACTAACGACCAACTCATGTTGATATCCGCGTGAGCCATCTAGCATATCGAACAGACTACCTTGCAGTGTATTAGCGCCTACCTGCTCGGCCGCCTCTGTTGCAAGTCGTACCGACGCCAGTAGTTGCCCTCGATTCTCGTGTAATGAATCAAATGCGCCTGCTTTAATTAGAGCTTGGATTATGCGGCGATTTACAATACGGCGATCGACGCGCTCGCAGAAGTCGAATAAGTCTTTGAATGGCTGCAACGCTCGAGCCCGTAAAATCTCCTCAATCGCATTTTGCCCACTACCCTTAATTGCACCTAAGCCGTAGCGGATTATCTTCGAACGCTTTCCTAAAATATCAGCTACTGGCTCGAAACGGTAGACTGACTGATTAATATCGGGCGGCAGAATTACTAGATTATTTGCTGTACAATCATCGAAAAGAATCTTCACCTTATCGGTATCATCCATAGCAAGAGACATATTAGCCGCCATGAATTCAGCCGGATGATGTACCTTGAGCCAGGCTGTATAATACGCAAGTAATGCATACGACGCTGCATGTGATTTGTTAAAACCATAGCCAGCAAACTTCTCCATCAAGCTGAAAATTTCATCAGCTTTTTCTTTTCTTAAACCATTCTTAGCTGCCCCCTCACGGAATAGTTTACGATGCTGGGCCATCTCCTCAGGCTTTTTTTTACCCATTGCTCGGCGCAGTAAATCTGCACTTCCGAGCGAATAGCCACCAATAATTTGTGCCATTTGCATTACCTGCTCTTGATAAACCATAATGCCATAGGTTTCTTTCAGAACAGGTTCAACGCGCGGATCTGGATATTTTACTGTTTCTCGTCCATGCTTACGCGCGCAAAAACTTGGAATTAAATCCATTGGGCCCGGTCTATATAGCGCAACTAATGCGATAATTTCCTCGAAACGGTCTGGCCGCGCATCTCTAAGCATGCCTTGCATACCACGACTTTCTAATTGAAATACAGCTACTGTATTAGCATTCTTCAGGATTGTGAACGACGCAGGGTCTTCTAGGGATACCTGTGTGAGTGCCCACTCCTGTTTGGATGGGTCTAGTCGTCGAATGTATCGTTCAGCGCAATCGAGAATTGTCAGCGTAGTCAACCCGAGAAAGTCAAACTTAACAAGCCCGACAGCCTCAACGTCATCCTTATCGTACTGACTAATGATGCTACTATCGTCAGCTTGCGTGTACAGTGGGCAAAAGTCGGTGAGTTTACCAGGTGCAATCAGTACGCCACCGGCGTGCATTCCAACATTGCGTGTTAATCCTTCAACACGTTGTGCGAGTTGAAGTAATTGGCGCACCTCATCCTCGTTGTCAAATCGCTCCTGTAGCTGAGGTTCTTCCTTAATTGCATCAGCAATAGTTATATGTTTTCCTGATTTAAAAGGAATCAGCTTTGCAATACTATCAGTAAAGTTATATCCCAAGTCTAGCACGCGACCGATGTCGCGCACTGCAGCTCTTGCTGCCATGGTACCAAATGTTGCGATTTGCGATACTGCATCTGCACCATATTTGCTCTTCACATATTGAATCACACGATCGCGACCACTCTGACAAAAGTCGATGTCGAAATCCGGCATTGAAACACGCTCGGGATTCAGGAACCGCTCGAAGAGCAGATTGTATCGCAATGGATCTAGGTCTGTGATCCCAAGTGCGAAAGCAACTAAAGAGCCCGCGCCAGATCCTCGTCCCGGCCCTACTGGAACTCCGTTATTTTTAGCCCAATTAATAAAGTCTGAAACAATTAAGAAATAGCCCGGAAAACCCATCTTGATAAGAGTGTCGCACTCAAATTCTAGTCTTTCTTTATACGTTGGGCGGCGTAGATCTCGTTGCTTTACGTCGGGAAATAGCCGCTCGAGACGCTTTTCGAGTCCAGCATTAGATAATTGAATAAGGTAATCATCAAGCGACATCCCAGCTGGTGTCGGGAATAACGGCAATCTAGGCTTGCCTAGCTCAAGCGTTAGGTTGCAACGTTTAGCAATTTGTACTGTATTTTTAAGTGCTGATGGGATGTCAGCGAATAGCTCACACATCTGCTGCTGCGTGAAAAAGTACTCATCGGTAGAGAAGCGTTTCACGCGTCTGGGATTAGCCAATATGTCCCCCTCAGAGATACACACGCGAGCTTCATGCGCAGCAAAGTCTTCTGGGTTCATAAACCGAACCGGATGCGTTGCTACTACGGGTAGCCTCAACCGTGCAGCAAGTTCTACAGCCTGCTGTAAATAAGCTGCGACACCTGGTTTCCGCATCCGCTGCAGCTCGATATAGAACGCGTTTGGGAAAATAGCGGCCCAACGCTGAGCATGGCGTATAGCTGCTTTCACATTACCTGTTGCTAGCGCAATACCAATATCACCCTGCTGTGCGCCAGACAATGCTAGTAAACCTTTAGAAAAGCTTGCCTCAAGCCAGTGGAAGTTAATCTCGGCGCGGCCACGATACTGATTCGTCAACCAAGCACGACTGAGAAGTTTACATAGATTCAGATAGCCATTCTGGTCCTTAACAAGCAACAGAAGCCGCGCCGGCCTGTCGCGATCCTCTAGATTTGAGATCCAAACGTCAGCGCCGACGATCGGCTTAACGCCGCGCGCGCGCGCAGCCTTGTAAAAACGCACTAGACCGAAGGCATTAGAAAGATCAGTTAGTGCCAGCGCGCTTTGCCCGTCTTCCACTGCCTGCTTGACTACGTCGTCAAGTCGAATAATGCCGTCAAAAATAGAAAACTCAGAGTAAACTCGCAGATGGACAAATCGTGGATCAGACATATCTGTGTTTTACCTTACGGGGAACGCTAATAACTGTTGTTGCCGAAGCGCTATCCTAACAACAGCTAACTATCAGGCAGCTAAACGGCTTGTCTAAACGAGCTTGACTATTTACTAACTATCTATCAAATACGTGTTTTTAACAAATCAGTAATAATATGAGCATATAACTCAGTTATTTCTCAATCAATTAGCAGCTCAAATATCATCCTATACAGGGTTAACTTCGCGTGCACACTAATCCTTGTTTTCATAAAGAACAGCCCACCCTAATATGGGTGACTTTTCTACCTAAAGGTTTATTTTTCTGAAATCTACACACAGCAGTTCAGTACTGCACTTCTACCTCGAGGGAACTAATATGCTAATTAATCGACTATCTTTACCGTATACCACTCAACATTTGATAGTAAACTAATTAAATTTCTATTTAAGTGGGGCTTGTAGCATAGTAAGCTATGCTAATTAGACTCAGACGCAAGCTTTTTATCATGAAGTTAACCTCATGTTAGCACCTTCAGATCAATACGTTTACCCTGAAACGATAGCTATTCGTGGGCACAAAGAGGCTATACATTAGTTATTGTGCCAGACTCAGCGTAAATGCTGCCCCATACGATTTTTATCGCCTCTCTATAACTTTTAGAGAAAGCAAAATTAGTGGGCGTTCACCTCCCCTAAAAATAAGTAGCGCAACTTGAACCCAAGTTAATTAACCTTATGCAGAGCTTCAAGTGTTACCTAATTGTTGCACTAACTACATCATAATCATTTTCTTTATATTACTATCGAGCTGTTTAGAGATAGGCAAACAACATCTGTTTGCTATCTAAAAATCAGAGCAGATATGTACTATAAATACGCTGATTTGCACGTGACTATGACTAACAACCCCCAGAAAAAGTCTCGGGTCCCGTGTTATCTTTATTTGAAAACGCATATACAGCAGAGGTATTTATCAAGAGTTCGGGCCAGATTAGGAAGTGCGCAAGCTAAGCCCTCTTAATATTATTAAGAATCTCGGCGCGGCTTGCCAAAACCACCTAGCAGCGCAGCTAATCGTCGCTTGGGTGACTCTTCGTTGAGAGCCGGACTCTGTTCCTTTCGTTCCGTCATCTGGCAGAACGAAAATGAAGGCTCATACGGCTTTGTGAAGAAGTCGTCAATTGGCTGAGCATCAGGTATTAATGAGCGGCCTCTGTTAGAAGCGAAGTGGTTTTTATTGCGATGGTAATCGTCGAAATCGACACGACAATGTGAGTGCTTATGAGGTGTCAATCGCTCTAATTCAAGTGGTTGGATAGTGAGCTTCCTATTAATCAACTTTTCGATGTCCGTCAGTTGCTTGCCCTCGTTTCCACTGCACAGCGACAGTGCATCACCGGATGCGCCGGCACGTCCTGTTCGCCCGATTCTATGTACATAGTCTTCTGCATTAAACGGTAAATCAAAATTAATTACTGCTGGCAATTCAGCGATATCTAGCCCGCGCGCGGCTACGTCAGTTGCAACTAATGCCTCAATCGCGCCGCACCTAAACGCCTCTAATGCTTGCATTCGCTCCCCTTGAGAACGATTACCATGAATTGCAGTAGCTATCACACCATCGCGTTTGAGTTGCCTTGCAACACGGTTTGCTCCAATCTTACTGTTGCAAAAAATAATAACTTTCCTCAATTCACGCTGACGGATTAGCTGTAAAACCGCCGCCTGTTTATCGAACTCAGACACCTCGAAGACGATCTGACGCACGTTAGTAGCAGCCGAATTACTGCGGGCGACTTCAATTGTAACTGGATTGAGTAGGTAGGTTGCTGTAAGCTTCTTGATTTCGGGGGAGAAGGTCGCGGAAAATAGCAACGTCTGTCTTTCTCTGGGCAATAAATTCAAGATCCGTTGCAAGTCTGGTAAGAAGCCCATGTCGAGCATTCGGTCAGCTTCATCAAGTACAAGTATCTGCACCTGGGCTAGAGATGTATTTTTTTGCTGAATATGATCGAGTAGCCTCCCAGGTGTCGCAATTAAGATCTCAACACCACGCTTCAATTCGGCTGTCTGTCGATGAATATCGACGCCGCCAAACACGACTGTGCTGCGCAATGATGTATACTTGGCATACGCATGAACATTAGTTGCTACTTGATCCGCGAGTTCTCGTGTAGGTGTCAAAACTAATGTCCGCACTGGATGACGCGCAGGAGATGCACTAAGATTAGCAAGGGGCAATAATCGCTGAATGATTGGGAGAGAAAAACTAGCTGTCTTACCTGTACCCGTTTGTGCTGCGCCCATAACGTCACGACCGGCTAGAACAATAGGAATCGCCTGCGCCTGAATCGGCGTTGGTTTTATGTAGCCTTGTTCGACAATCGTTTGCATAATCGACGCGGAAAAGCCGAATTCATTGAACGATAGTGGAAAAACCGCTGGCGCGGAGTCGGAAGAGGTGGCGCTACTAGAAGTGCGCCTGTCAGTTTGAGTGGGATAGGAGGTAATAGCGAGATCTGATAACGTATGTGGGCGTTCGCCCATGCGGCTGCCTTCGATGAAATGCCTAGAGTAATATAAATTATAGCACCTTATGAACTTAGTTTTGATCTGATAAGGTCATATATTATGCAGAATCCTCCGGCAGCAACCTAGGTTAGCCCCTTAAAACAAGCCTAGCTACACAGAGTGTAGGTTAGTATGAGTTAACTGAGTTTTTGTGCAATTTTCGGTAATTTACCGGTGCAGTGGAATACTTCGGAAACCTAGCTAGGTTCAACTATATTAGTCTTTATCTCTGTGCTGAGGGTATTTTCTGAACATATAATATTGACAATTATATTAGTGCGCAGATAAAGCTAATAATTGGCATAGTATTCATATTGAGCTATTAAACTTGGTCTTGGTTTATACTATTGCAAGCATGATTCGGCATCGTAGCACTTGCTCTCTTTGCTTAATTTTATTCAAAAATAATCTAACGCAATGCCTAGTGAAAGAGCTATTAAGTAGCTAAGACTGTTAGTCTTTTGTAGAATTTCTCCTACAAATCAATATTAGCCTAAAAGAGAAAATGCTCTTATCTAGTTATTCAGCATTGGAAGCTTGCTAAGCAACGTATTCTATCTCTGGGGACAACTTCATCGGTTAGTGCGGCAGATCTAGCTAATGACGCTTATTTATTGGCATCAGGTATCTTATTTATGTTCTGATAGAACATCACGCGGCTTCAGATATCCAAGTGGTACCTTTAGCTGATATATCTGTAATCTCTCTACAGCGTTTTCGCTAGAAATAACGCGAACGTAGACATTTTATCTCACGAGCAGTAACGAAAAGTATAGTCTGCATAAAAGTTATTTATCATGCTTATACGCGCGCGTTTTTCTATAAAGAAACACTTAGTAGAAGTACGTATAAATTTTAGCTAGAACTACATTGCAGGTTAGGTAGTCGATATCCTTCTTCAGGAATTTTTCCATATCTTGCTAATAAATATTCAGGTATATCTTCTTTAGAGTGAAGAAAAATGAGCAAGACAGCTACTGCCTGATAACTGTCTTAACTCTACCCTAGGTCATGCGACATGATTAAGAATCATACTATGTCACTATAGGAAGTATAAAGCTCTTGTAAGAGTATTCTGAGAAAGCCGGAATATTGGCATCAATGAATACTGGTGCCGATCACAGCGAAATTGATCAATAACAACGTACATCTATGCGATGTTGTTTAGAACTATTCCGGCATAGAGCAGAAAGCTTCTACAGATTTTAAGCATACAAAGCTCCTTACAGGGATATTCGCATTAGATTTTAGATCCTAAATCATACGCAATACGATACCGTGCACAGTGCATTACTGTTTTTATGATGATAGTCGTGGGTTCAAGCAGTACTTTTCTATAAAGAAAAGTACTGAATTACACTACTTTCTTAGTACAGTGCTGGCGTATCATTATCTATTCGTTCAGTTCTCCTAGAGAAATAATCTAGGAGAACTATCTAATATGAAACGCCAAATAATAAAGAAGATAAGTTCACAATAAATTTCTATAGGTACTAGTCTATTTACTGGTGTTCTCTTTTCTCTGCATCTATACTCTCAGTCGACGCTTATTCTCGTACTGTTTAAACAACTATTTATCTACTGAAGTAAGTAGCATAAAATCCATTATATAGTCCCCATATAATGAACAATTTAGTCTGTATGACCGACCTAATAATCCAGTTACTCGCTAATTGCTATATAGCAGCTTCGAAAAATATGTTGTATCCATCTTCACAGTTTTTATAGACTTGAGATAATTTGCGTTCTGATTATGCACAGTAGCTGTATTAATAAGGTATTATATCTCTAGTAAAAAGCACGATAGTTGAGAAAGTAGCATGCTCTACTGTCTCCCAAAAGTTTGTACAAAAAGTAGCTAGATTACGTTACGCAACTTTAACTTCGCTACCAAAATCTACATTTTGGTAAAAATTGCCCAAATTCCGATACCGTGACCGCCTCTCCGTCGCTGGCTAATCAGATTAATGATCTACTTCCTCAAACCCAATGCACTAAATGCGGCTATAGTGGATGCCGACCTTATGCGAATGCCGTTGCAAACGGTACAGCAAGCTATAATCAGTGCCCCCCCGGGGGGTGGCAAGGTATTAGCCGACTGGCATCATTGCTCAACAAGCCAGTTATCCCACTCAACCCAGTTAACGGCGTTGAGCGAGCACGCCCACGGGCGGTAATTAATGAAAACCTCTGCATCGGCTGTACACTATGTATAAAAGCATGCCCAGTTGACGCCATTGTCGGTGCTCCAAAGCAGCTACACACAGTGTTAGCAGATTGGTGTACCGGCTGCGACCTATGCGTTTCTATGTGCCCCGTTAATTGTATTAAAATGATTCCCGTGACTATCATTGATACTGGATGGGACGCATGGTCTCCACAGCAAGCCTTAGAATCTAGACATCGTCACGAGCAGCGAAATATACGGCTCATGGAAGAGCGTGACAAGGCAAAGCAGCGTGCAGCCACCCGTCGCGCAATTCTCACGCAGATTCCGCCAACATTAGAATCGACAGCTCCACTTTCTACTACTTCAGCCGGATCACTAGAGGCAAGGCCAATAGCGTTGTCTAAAAACTATACTGACGCACAGAAAAAAGCCATTATCGAAATGGCGGTATCACGTGCTCGCAAGAAAAAAGAGGAACAAACTTCGCAAGAAATTAGGCTACATAACACATCAGACGTGAGCCTAGTTACACGATCAAAAATCGATGCACTCAAAGCACAGCAGCAGCGCTTAAACTGGGCCAGAGACAATCGTGTTCAGTCGGACCCATCATGCTTGCTCAAACCGCGTAGAAATAACTCCGATCCCGATGCCGGATAATCTTTAGTATTAAAATTGACGAATCTTCATGAACGCTATAAAGCGTCGTGCAATCTACGAAACACTACGAAACCTGAACCCCCATCCGACTATGGGGCTAAGGTATACAACATCGTTCGAACTTCTAATCGCAGTGATGCTTTCAGCTCAGGCAACTGACGCCTCTGTTAATAAAGCAATGTATAAAATGTTTCCGATCGCTAATACACCACAAGCTATTTTGGTACTTGGAGAGGGGGGTGTCGCGCAATATATTAAGACGATTGGACTATATCGAATCAAGGCTAAGAATATAATCGCGACGTGTAGAATGTTACTTGACCAGCATCAGGGAGAAGTGCCCTCTAATCGCGAAGCACTTGAAGCTCTTCCGGGAGTAGGCCGAAAGACAGCAAACGTTATACTAAATATAGTATTCGGACACCCAACTATTGCTGTCGATACACATATCTTCCGTGTCGCAAACCGCACTAAGCTAGCGCCCGGCAAGGACGTTCGGGTAGTAGAAGCAGCACTAGAGAAGCTTACACCAGCCGAATTCCGGTACAGTGCACACCACTGGCTGATTTTGCATGGCCGATACGTATGCCGCGCGAGAATACCTAAATGCCAGGATTGTATAATTGAAACACTCTGCGAATTTAAGAGTAAAACGTGTGTTTTCACTTAATAATGCATTGATTTCTAAAAAAGCTCTACAGATACGATGTATTCAATATCTAAACATTATGATTGTATAGCGGTAAGTAAGGACAACAGCCATAGGGGACGACATAAGCACCCAGGGTTAATAATCAAAGTTAAACAAGCTGTTTTACGAAGCTAGTATAGTGCCTATATTTAATCAAAATTGTGCAAGAGTGAGTTATTTTTTAACCCAAAATATAGAAAAACAACATTGCATCTAAACGTCAATTTGACTATAAAACAACTACAATTAGGTATATAGATTCACGATAAAAATCGATTGAGTTGCTCTTAATATATACTGATATTTACACTACTAAATATAATATTAATAGTCTAAAACTAGAAAAAGTTCAGAAATAATTATTATAGAAACCTTTTATATTATAAAGTTTTTACATCAGCTAACATTTTAAAGTACGAAAGTTATTTCGTGTTGAATAATAAATTTCTATCAAATATTATTATTTATAGTACGACTAACTTAAACTATTTAATTTATTTTATATTCTTTTATAAATAAGAGAGAGCCTGCTAGTCGTTATTAGTTTCCTTTTTACGGAACAACTGTATGTAAAAAAATCGTACTAGGCCCTCTTTTCTTTAGAAAAGTTGCTATAATTCTATTTCTTCGCGCGGCTGTAGCTCAGTTGGATAGAGTACTTGGCTACGAACCAAGGGGTCGTGGGTTCAAATCCTGCCAGCCGCGCCATATTTTCAACAGCCTTCTAATCAGTGGCTATTTCTAACGACTAATACGGGTTCAACTGCCATCTGAGTTAACTTCCGCTTAATCTATTCGAAGCATATTGAGATTGGCTAGAGTACGCTAGTTCCATTTATCAAATTGACTTAGTTACTAATCTGAATTAGGAAACGCAACGCTACTAATTCTTTGTTTAGATCCTTATACTTGTATCGGCCACTGCAATATTATTAACGGCTGCCCAAGAAAAACGCCACATGTTTTGGCTGTCTTTGACTACTACATTGAATAAATATCCTGTCTATGACAGCTCTATATGACACTAACACAGCTCCCGGTATGACGTCGATGATGCGTTGATCTATATGACCGCAAGATAATAGTGCCTATAATCCATAGAAGTATCCGCTAATAGCGTCGGACAGCGTCCTAGAAACTAAGTTCTCTCAAAATCTCTATGCTGGTATACAATTTTATTCTAGACCTCCATCTTAACTTCAGCGCACGATAATCTATAAGACTTAACAGTTGCTCCATTAGATGCTATCTAAGTTTCACCGACTTATTTAAGCATTTCATCTTTAAGAAATGACAAATCGTCGAATGTGCTGGGTCTGATTCATATAAGCTCTAGTCAAGTTGGATTTGGTATGAAAACGTACACTGCACCTAAAGATAAATCTATCTTTAGGTGCTCGAGGAGCTCGCTAGAGTCGCTTGCCCCCGATCTGATTTTAAACAGCGATTTGATGCCCCCTCAGGGGGCTACTTTTGGATGTTGTAGTCTATATGCATGCTTATCTATCTAAGTTCTACATCGTCTACTTTAGCGATCTCATGCATCTTAAGCATTGAATTTAGAACTCGACTATCATACTGAATAGGCTGGCTGGTGTAGTATGAAATACTGGGATCCAATCCATCGGCCTTCGAAATTGCTATTTAATCCCTAAACTTCTCTAGCATTGGCTTAGGTACTTAATATAACGCATTAACTATCATGTAGCACTTTATTAGAGTACTAACAACTACTTGAAAACCGTACGCGTCAAGCACCCGAGAAAACGATAACAGCTTAATCACACATCTTTCGATAAATACAGTAAATCGTCTTTCATGCCCCATCATGTCGGCAGAGCGTTGGCGTTAGCTAAAGAATATTATTGGCTCTCTAGAATTGTTCTGATTATTTCCAGCTGATTGACACTTAAAGCTTTTCTAGGATTATAGAATTGGGTAAAGACTTAAATTCTCGAGAGTTGGCTCCTGTAGCTCACAATACATATGTTGAGTCCGAGACGATGCGTAATCAGTTCATAAATATCAATTATCTCGCGCATTACCTACCGATATTTCTCCAGTAGCACTGTACCCAGGTAGGCAATTATACCGCTGGTCAGAAAGCTTAATTAGAATAACGCGCATGTCCCGCGCCATCGCTAGCAGGATCTCTCTGAAATTTTCTACCTGCGCCTCCTCGCGGTTTCGGAACTCTATCTTATCCAACTGAGATAGCAGTCGACTAGTTCGACTATTTTAGTTAGAAACGCTCAGCTAGATCTGTTTTTGTAATGCTTGGTTCTTTATTTTATAGCTCTTTAGTCAGCTTTCAAAGCGAATAACATTGTACTTATGCAACTACTCAGATGTATTAATTGGATTGATATAACTGTTCAAGCACCGTATTGATATACTCGCGTATAGCTATCGCTGCACTGACCCCTTTTCCTGCAACACCTACACGGGCTCGCGATATAACTTAGATTAGCTCTATAGAGGACGGACGGTACATCGTAGATACATTAGCTGAGATCGCGCTATAAACTACATCGGAGTTTCACAGAAATTGCGAGCTTACTTATGCCCTCCAGGACTACTGCTGTGCAAACAGGCATAGCATGTATACCGATTAAATCGGAACTTTTTTTAACATCTCGATGCCAACTTTTTCCCCAGCAATCTCTCGAAGAGCAAGTACTGTAGGCTTATCCTTGCTTTCGATTTGCGGTGTGTGTCCCTGCGCGAGTTGGCGTGCCCGATACGTTGCTGCGAGCGCAAGCTCGAATCGGTTCGAAATGTGTTTCAAGCAGTCTTCGACTGTAATGCGAGCCATATTAAGATCCTTTATCATTTATAAATCTATTTACGGTGAGTGAATACCTAATTCGACGAATAGATTTTCGTGGCGTGCGCGCTGTGATAAGAAACACAGACGTCTTGAGGTGACTATACTCTGCATTTCAGTCAACGCATGATCGAAAGTCTCGTTGATTAAGACGTATTCGAATTCAGGTGCATGAGATATTTCACGACGAGCGGTCAATAGCCGATCGGCGATCACGTTCTGCTCGTCTTGCCCTCGCTTATGTAAACGCATCCTTAGTGCATCGAGCGACGGGGGCAGTATAAAGATACCGACCGCATTTCGGAACTTCTTACGCACTTGCTGTGCGCCTTGCCAATCGATTTCAAGCAGTATATCTACCTCGTTCTCCATTTGTTCTTCAATCCATGCGCGCGATGTACCATAGTAATGACCATGGACCACAGCACTCTCAAGAAACTTATCCTGGGCGTAGAGTTCCTGGAAATCAGATACTGAGATAAAATGGTACTGCACATTATTTTCTTCATTCAGCCGCGGCGGTCGCGTAGTGTACGACACGGACATCCGGATCAGAGAGTCGCAAGCTAATAGCGCACTGATTAGTGTCGACTTACCCGCACCAGATGGTGCAACTACCATAAACAGATTACCCGGATATGCTCTAGCGTAAAAATTTTGATTATTTGTCATTGCGACAGACTATTCCAAATTTTGGATCTGTTCACGCATCTGCTCAATTAATAGTTTCAGCATCATAGATGCATCGGCCAATTCTTTAGTCGCAGCCTTAGAGCCAAGAGTATTCGCTTCCCTGTTGAGTTCTTGCATCATAAAATCAAGTTTCTTTCCAAGCTGGCCGCCCTTTGTAATCATATAGCGAGTCTCAGCTAAATGCATACCTAACCGAGACAGCTCCTCAGCGATATCGATACGAATGCTGTACATAGTGACTTCTTGTCGGATCCGTTCGATAATTTCCTCATGCAAGACGAGTTTCTGGGAACTATCCGACATCGCCATACTCAGTGCTGTTTTCAATCGCTCAATAATCTTGTTTTGATGACGTGTGACTAGCTCGGGCACTAATGGCGTAATACGACTAACCATCACTTCCATTTCGGTTATATTAGCCAATAGAATTGTAGCTAATTGCTCTCCCTCTCGTCTACGAGAACTAATGAGCTCATTGAGAGCTTTTTTACTACAGGATAGTATCGTATCGTGCAGCAATGTTGTTGATAGTGGTCTATCAGAAATGACGCCAGGCCAACGCAAGATTTCACCAATGTGCAGGCTACTCGCTTTGGGAAACACATCAAGCACAGCACACTCCAGTGCTGCTAGTTGTAATAGCGTATTGCGATCTAGAGACTCGATCATCGCGACTGGCTTGCTGTTCTGTACGTTAATGTAGATATCGATCTTGCCTCGCGAGAGGCGGTTCATTATCATTTTGCGCAAGGCTATTTCGCATGCTCGAACTTCTTCGGGTATTCTGAAATTGAAGTCGAGAAACCGAGAATTTACAGTACGTAACTCGACTGATACGCTAGCGGTATAGGCACTACTACCGACCTCAAGCATTCCATCGACGAGTAGTTCTTGCGTTACACTCGCATAGCCTGTCATGCTGCAGATCATTGTTGCATCTCACGACAATTTTTGTTAAAGAGTTATTATCGCACTAAATGCCTACTTGTGCTTTAGTGCTAAAAATCGATAACGAGATAAGTTTATGCAATAAAGCAATCTGAATTTATCGTTAAGATGTAGTTTTCGTGTTGGCTACGTTAGCTTAGAAGCCATACATACTTTCTAACTAGATATGAAAGTTTCTAATCCGCGGCACAGTAACCATGTGTTAATTCTCCCCAGATATGTGTTTGCGTGACACTACATAGATCATACTGAATATTTGTATTAATTGAATGGCGATGCACAATTAACCTAGCACTGCTAGTATACTAAGAAAGTATCCAAATTCCTGTGAGATCTCAGCCGTAGCCGGCTTACTGCTGAGTGCGGCATGCCAACCGCACGATACATATACGAAATAAGTGTGAGGCAATAAGTGGAAAACAGAGCAGTCGCACTCAAGAAATCAAGAGATTTATCGAGCGTGCACTATACATAATGTTTAACTTGTAAAATTGGGTGTGCGCACGATGCACGTCGACTGCGATGTTGTCTAAACTGATGGTTGTACACGTTGTGCAACTCTCGCTTGCGCATTTTCGTCCCACGTAATGAGATAAGTATGCTACCAGCGCATGGAAAGTATTGCAACGATGCCAATTAATCGTATCGCCTAATATCAGCAGGTATCTTCAGTGCGACACCGGTGCTTAATTTATACTATGAAAATATCGTGATAACAGAGGGGTAGTCCCCGCTTTATCGAAATACAGGGCACAGCCGAAGGCAAACCACTCAGCAACATGAGATTAATACACCACTCGATATTGCAGAATCAGGCATCATGCAATTCATCGGTCTCCCCCAAACAGTACCGTGGGTATGAATAACCATCTTAGATGTGCTCTGTCGAGTATCGTGCTAGCATCGAATAACCCTGGCAAGCTACGCGAATTTTCTGCACTGAATACTTTTGGAATCGATCTTATACCACAGCATACATTGTTCGTAGATAAAGCGCCCGAGCCACACTCTACATTTATCGAAAACGCACTAGAAAAAGCGCGGCACGCAGCACACGTCACTGGTTTACCCACTCTCGCCGATGATTCTGGGCTGTGTGTACGTGCGCTTGGAGGAGCGCCGGGCGTCTCCTCGTCCAGCTACGCACATTTAGAAAGTGGTGAAAAATCCGATATAGCTAACAATGCTCGCTTGCTCGAGGAGTTACGTGTCCATAATGACCGGCGTGCTTACTATTACTGTACACTAGTGTTACTACGCTGTGTCGATGATCCTGAGCCCCTAATCACCGATGGTCGTTGGCACGGTGAAATCCTAACTGAGGCCGCGGCCGGAAATGGCTTTGGCTACGATCCACTATTCTATATTCCCATGCTACAGAGAAGCGTAGCTCAGTTAGATTTACAAGTAAAAAACGCCTATAGTCATCGTGCATTAGCAGTAACAGAGTTGATTCGTCGACTAAACGACGAATGGTAAAATACGAACGCCCGACACCGTTTGAAAATAATAATTCAGCGAGATTAATCGAAGCGCTATCTACAACATGTAGAGCACCAGGACGTATTCGGCTTACTACTCCACCCCCGCTGTCCCTATATGTACATTTTCCATGGTGTATACGAAAGTGCCCATACTGCGACTTCAATTCGCATGCACTCGCACGTACCCTAGAAAATACACACTTTCCTGAAATCGAGTATATAAACGCGCTACGTGCTGACTTAGAAGCGGCGTTGCCACTGATCTGGGGACGGCCGGTTCATACCGTGTTTATTGGTGGAGGGACTCCAAGTCTCCTCTCGGAACAAGCGATTGACCGACTGTTATCGGACCTACGCACTCTACTATTGATAGATGTAGATACAGAAATCACGCTTGAATCAAATCCCGGCACGTTTGAAGCTTCTAAGTTTGCAAGTTTTCGTAATAGTGGTGTTAATCGACTTTCGATTGGCATTCAGAGCTTCAATGACTCTCACTTGAGAGCATTGGGCCGCACTCATAATTCGGCCCAATGCCGGCGCGCAGTAGAAATTGCGTGTTTAAATTTTGATAACTTTAATCTAGATTTAATGTTTGCATTGCCGCATCAAACGCTCGCACAATGCTGCGAAGATATAGAAACTGCACTATCATTTTCCCCGCCCCACTTATCGTTATATCACCTCACACTTGAGCCTAATATCTATTTCTACAAATATCCACCTGTGCTGCCTGACCACGATACGTCAGCTGACATGCAGGATTGGATCCATATACGTATGCGTGAGGCTGGCTATCAGCACTATGAAGTATCATCGTATGCTAAGGAACATCGGAAAAGCCGCCACAATTTAAACTATTGGCAATTTAGCGACTACTTGGGCATTGGCGCAGGCGCGCATTCAAAATTGTCTTTTCCGGAAAAAATAGTACGACAGATACGTTATAAACACCCTATCAGATATTTATCACAAACTGCCTTAGAAATACCTATTCAGGAACAACATGAAATTAGTGAGCTTGATCTACCATTCGAATTTATGCTGAATGCGCTGCGACTGACTGAGGGCTTTCCGGCATATCGATTTATCGAGCGGACTGGGCTAGCAATGACGTTAATTGAGCCAGCTCTTGCGGAAGCCGAACTCCGCGGATTACTTTATAGAGATTATATGAATATCGCGCCAACCCCGCTCGGGCAGCGTTTTTTAAACGACCTACAGTCATTATTTCTTAAGAGCGACTTATAAACGACACACCCCTCATCCTCGAGGCCCCCACGTTCATACAGTCTATAATAGACGGTCAAGATATACCTGATTTGCTGCATATGTTATTACTTATCGGCGTATAATCTTACGCACACTGGAAGTGTGGCTGAGTGGTTTAAGGCACTGGTCTTGAAAACCGGCGACAGGTAGCTGTCCGTGAGTTCGAATCTCACCGCTTCCGCAAACATATTTTTACATTGAGTAATTGAAAATTACTACTTTAAATTTAACTTACAAAAGTTAAACTAGTCTCCCTAACTTAAACTAGCTTAGAGACTTTTGATCGTACAATTTGGTCTTACGATACGCAAAACTTTTCTCGAGAGTCTCTTGTATATAAATTATTAATTGTGCATCAAGATTAGTCGTTTCCTTTCTCTGGAAAATAAGATGAATTTTTTACAAAATTCCAGTTAGAAACATACTCTGTATATTTTTAATCAAGAGTTACTAAACATTTTCATAAGTAAGTTTATATAAAAATATATGAGTTAACTATTGATCATGTAACGAGCTAACTGTCTTGAAATAATTTTCAATTAGAAGTGGCTAGCTAATTTAAATAGCGCAATAGCATAACATCGAAATAAACCTTCCATGTGCGCCAGAGATAGCATAAGCGCCGAATGTTTTCCAGCCTGCTTTCGGTAGTCCTCATCTGCGTTGGTGTATGGGCTTATCATTTATTCATTTTCGAAGTATCATGACTCAAAATTCTAATCATAAAAATGCAGCACAATTAACCACAATTAACGATTAAACTCTTTTATCAAAAAATTACACACATATATACAATGGCGCCTCAGCCCCGAATAGGCTATTATTAATTACTAGTCAGCGTATATTATATATTTATACTACGATAGTAGTGGGCACATAAATTCTCTTTTATGAAAAAATGTATGTGCTTATTATTTTTTTAGACGTTGCAGGGCTTTAAAAATTTGAACGATTCCTCACTTATGTTAAACATAATACAATATACACAGAAGTGCTTACAGTCTAAAGTACTCTCACCCAGCTTAATTAAGCTTCGCTTTATCTTCCTTTAAACTCACCCCCTCAATATAGTGATTATCTAACACAGAAACCGCTGAGAGCATAGCTAATCTAATATTAAGTAAGCTTAGTTAAGACGATTGATCCGTAATAAATTCTATTTTGATAGGCAAAGCACCTCTCTTTATGCGTACTTGCTAATATAATTAAATCCGAAAAGAGCTGGAGAAATATATAACATTGTTTATGTTAATACTAACTACATTTCACTATACAACTACTTGGCTCCGCTTGTGGTAGATATCGAATATTAATGCAAAGTTAACGTTAAGGAAGTTATAGCTATTCAAAGATAGCTCTTATTGTCATTAAGTATAGTTTAAATTGATATGAAACTATCATTACTTTAATGTGGTATCGTTGCATGTCAGTGCGGTAATAGGGCACGCACTCACTACAGTGTATTCTAGTCAAGTAACAATTCGAGCTGTTTTCTCTCGATGTTTACATACTTAGCCAATCGATTTGGCTGTGTCCCATTATCCATAATTTTCGCGTAATAATTACGCCTGTTGTGGACGCGCTGTACATGGCATAAGTGTATTATTTCTTTTTTAGCGCTGTAGGCGTCAATTTTCCAAAAATTGTTGAAATTCTGTGTAGGGGTATACTACTGTACTAAAAAGAGTACTTGTACAACTGATTATCGCTTGTAAAGGCACTACTGTACTTTTCATAGTAAGTGTCATCATAAATTGCGCGACTGAGTTTAGTAAATCATTGACCAAAAAAGTTTTCTCGATTGAGAAGATCACGCGCAGTTTTTATGGCGCGTGAGAGTCGTCCTAATGCCCGGACAGTACTTCCACTAGAAGGTCAATGGAAACTCCAGTAGTTTCAATAATCACTTCTAGCGCAGTATTTCCAACGCCCGCTAGCACAGGCCATCTACTCCACTACCCGATCAATATACGGGCTTTATATGTCGAATAAGATTTTCGAGAAAGAAAACATAGTCATGCGCCGTTAGAGAAAGATATATGGCTACTATTTTAGTATTTATACACACCCCAGCGTCGATCATAAGTAGCTACTTATCAGTGTTTACGTAAAGCTTAATTACTACTGTTATGGTCAACATTCATGATAACTACCCTATACTTAGAATCTTGTTAAAAAAGCAATGATGATTGCGGTACGCATCTCTCGCGCTTTCACGCTATCACTATTAATATGCTTTCCATAATTTAGATACGTAACACCGCTACATAGAATAAACTGCTTTAAAGCGGAGAATACCTAGCTAGCGTGATTAAGTCTGCGGAATCTCAATCTTGACTTCGAGAACCTCAAGGTCTTCCTGACACTCTATATGAACCCTGATGTCGTTGTTCGTAATCTTTACGTATTTAGAGATTACTGCAACAAGATCGCGCTGCAGCGCAGGTAAATAGTCAGCTGGCGCTCGTCCAGCTGCACGCTCATGTGCAATAATTAATTGCAAGCGCTCTTTTGCAACTGATGCAGACTTGCGTTTTTCGCCGAGCAGAAAAGAAAGAATCGACATTTCCCCCCCCTTACTTACCGCCGAACAAACGTTGCAATAATCCCGGTTCGTGATAGTCAACGTACCGAAGCGGCTTCTGTTCTCCAAGGAAACGGGCGATCACATCCTTGTACGACTCCGCGACGTCGGTCCCATCTAAATGCACTGCTGGCACGCCCTGATTTGATGCATGTAGTACCGACTCAGATTCTGGGATCACGCCAACTAATGGTATCCGAAGAATCTCCTGGATGTCATTTAGTGACAACATCTCACCTTCACTAACACGTTTGGGGTTATATCTCGTAATTAGTAGGTGTTCCTTGACTGGTTCTTTACCCTGAATCGCGCGGCGTGTCTTAGATGCTAAAATTCCGAGAATACGGTCCGAATCTCGGACTGAAGATACTTCAGGGTTTGTAACGACTAATGCTTCATCAGCAAAATGCATTGCCATTAATGCACCGGACTCAATCCCGGCCGGCGAATCGCAAACAATGTACTCAAAGCTCATTTCAATTAAGTGGTCGATCACTTTCCCAACGCTTTCCAGGGTCAAGGCATCTTTATCGCGAGTCTGAGACGCCGGCAGTATGTATAGCTTCTCGCACTTCTTATCTTTAATAAGCGCTTGGTTCAGGTTTGCTTCACTCTGGATTACATTAATCAAGTCGTATACAACACGACGCTCACAACCCATAATGAGATCAAGATTACGCAGACCAACATCGAAATCAATAATAGCAGTCTTATGCTTGCGCATCGCGAGTCCAGCCCCAAAACTCGCGCTTGTTGTTGTCTTTCCGACCCCACCCTTTCCAGAAGTTACTACAATAATTTTTGTCATAATGTTACCTTGTATTCGGTAATATGCTCTGCTATTGTCATCACAAATATTATCTTCTAATATAAATTAGTCTTTATGTCAGACGCAACGGCTCGATAATCAACTTCTCATTTGCCAGCCGAATCTGTACTGACTTACTAAGTATATCGAGGCTAAGTGGTGTTTCAGTCGTACGATAGATACCAGCAATTGAAATCAGTTCAGGCTCTAGGCACATACAAAAAATCCGGGCGTTACAGTTGCCATGCACGCCTGCTAGTGCGCGCCCCCGTAGTGGGGCATAGATATGGATGTTGCCCTCAGCAATTACTTCTGCACCGTAACTAACTAAATCTAATACTACAAGATCGCCTTTTGCATAGATCTGCTGCCCTGAGCGTAGCGGTTTCTCTATCACTAGTGTTGTGCTATTTCCGATCGGCTTAATTTCGCCTTGAAAAGTGCTATGTAGATTAGCTATCACGTCGTGCGGTATAACCTGTAATACCTTTGATGCTCCTTCTGAAAGCGTTCTACTAGCAGGCTCGTTTCTACGAGTAATAAAGCTTTCACGCAATTCGACGAAGGGTAGTGTATCAAGTTGCAACCACGGTCGCTGTGCATCATTTGCGATGATACCAGCCGGATGCATCCGGAATGTCTTTAGCATTTCGGCTACTTCTGATACCAAAATACGTTGAACCGATGGCAGGCGCCGCACGTCAATCGCTACTAGGTCATCAGCGAAAAACTCGGGTGTCATATCGAAACGTCGATTTAGTTCAGCTCGCATCTTAGCTAGATCAGTTGTTTTCACCACAAACAAAAGCGTGTCTAGCGTACCGCTGCGAAGTTCAAAAAGGGGGGGGGTTTTAGCCGACATAAAAGACCACAGAAAATTTTTCTATATTCTACAGGCCTGTTGTTCGACTACGGCGAGAAAGATTAATCGTATTTCCTTAAAATGATAACGTAACGGTTCTCAGCCTTACTCATGAAGAACTTAGTTTCTATATAAGGATAGCAATCGCGCTCTTAAAAACTTAAAAAAATAAGAATATAACGTATTGGGAGCGGCCATGCGAAGCAGTAGAAAATTTTACAAAAGAAGACCGTAGGCTTAACATGGAGTATCAAACACGTGCACAAGAAAATAAATTAGGATTTAGAGACGCTTTATCTGGCAATAATGCACTCAAACACGATATTAAGCCTAAGGGAAATAGTAAACATGCATCTATATCACACAGATATACACGGCGATGAAGCTATAGATAAGATAGCAGGATCTGGATGACTAAAGGTTTATAGACTAAAGCATCTAACTAGATAGATTATCTTAAGCTATATCAAAAAACTTAAGACCTACTTTTTAGAGAGTCACCTCTTTCTCTACATAATATTATCGGAATCATGAACTAATACACTGTTATAGTGGATTGAGAAGCTTTATCAGAGTCGACCTTACGATGATTAATATTAACGCTCTAGCTAGAGTAGAATGGACTAAACGCACATATTAGTGATCTTTTAAAAGAATGTAGAAATCTGTGTACGTTTAGAAACAAAACATAGAGAAAATGATACTCGTTGTATTAATACCAAAGTCTTCAGAGTAGAGAATTAGATAAGAGCAACTTTTTTATACAAACTAAATAGAGTATTTAGTCTGATAAAAGCAAACCGTTATAAAAATCAACGACGTAGTAGTAATGACAAGCAAATAGTCAACAATTGCATACACTTATTAAAGTGAGGGATGCATCTTAAAGATGCAGGTTACACTTCCATGTAATAAACCACCGTGGAAATCTATACCCAAAATTTAACTATGTGAAATAAAGTTTGTTATAAATAACTTTTCTGGTGGAAAGGGAGGGGTTCGAACCCTCGATACGGGAAAACCGTATACCGGATTTCGAGTCCGGCGCATTCGTCCACTCTGCCACCTTTCCCATAATATTTATGGTTTCTGCTAAGCGTAATAATGCACTATAAACAATCTATTGAACAACTCCAAGCATATTTTAGGGCGACGATTTTTTACTCCTACACACGGGCTCTAGCCGGGTGATGCCTCCCATGTATGGATGTAATTCCGCTGGAATTGTGATCGACCCATCGGCGTTCTGGCCATTCTCCAGAATGGCTACCAGCGTGCGCCCGACTGCTAGCCCAGAGCCGTTTAACGTATGAACTAACTCGAGCTTGCCTTGCTGATTGCGGAATCGCGCTTGCATACGACGAGCCTGAAATGCCTCAGTGTTTGAGCATGATGAAACTTCACGATAGGTTTTCTGCCCTGGCAGCCACACCTCGAGATCGTATGTCTTTGCCGCTGAGAACCCTATGTCTCCGGTACACAACTCAATCACGCGGTACGGCAATTCTAGCTTCTGTAAGATAGTTTCAGCATGTTTTACCATTTCCTCTAATGCTTGGTATGAGCTGTCCGGAGATGTAATCTGTACCATCTCGATCTTATCAAATTGATGCTGTCGGATCATACCACGCGTATCTCTCCCATACGCGCCGGCTTCAGATCGAAAGCAGGGCGAATGTGCAGTCAACCGGATAGGTAATTTATTTACGTCAATAATACTGTCTCGCACCGTATTAGTCAGCGCAATTTCCGCCGTTGAGATCAAATATTGTGTCACTTTATTATCGACCCCCCCTTTTTCGACACGGAACATATCATTACCGAACTTAGGCAACTGACCAGTGCCGTACAAAATCTCTGAATTTACGATATAAGGAATATAGCACTCGGTATAGTTGTGATTCTGCGTGTGCGTATCGAGCATCAACCCTGTAAGGGCCCGATGCAAGCGGGCTGCCTGTCCGTGCAGCAATGTGAATCGAGTACCAGCTAACTTTGCACCTATCTCAAAATCAACTCCTAGCGGCATACCCAGGTCTATGTGATCTTTTACTTCAAAAGTAAACGTTCTTGGCGTACCCCAGCGCCTCACCTCAATATTTCCAGTCTCATTTATGCCAATTGGCACAGATTCATGTGGAATATTTGGGATATCAAGTATTAGATCAGATAGTTTAGCCTGTATCTTATCCAGATTCAGATCAGATGCTTTCATAGCATGACTGATGCTCGTAACTGCCTTCATTATTGAAGATGTATCCTTGCTACATCCCTTCATTTTGCCAATTTTCTTGGAAAAGATGTTGCGACGGGATCGCAAATCCTCGGTATACGTTTGGAGTTGACGACGCTCAGATTCAAGCGCCTGAAATGTAGAAATATCAAGTATGTAGCCGCGATCGACCAATCGATTGGCAACCACGTCCATATCCTTGCGGAGCAGGTTAATATCGAGCATGGGAAGCTTTACGCTACTGCTATAAGGTAAACTACGATTTTACCTTACTAATTGTACGAGCTTTAGCAGCTTAAAGACTGAATAGAACCACGGCACTACCTGCTATTATGCTGTTATATAGTGCTACCGTGATACCTCAGCGTGCGCCGTTTAAGACGGAGTACCTATTTAACTTTCTTCTTTACGCTTATAAAGGTTAGGTTTGTCATGCGATAGCACGTATAAACGATCATAGATAAGCCCCCTTATTAACTTAGTTAACTCGTTACCTAGATATTACAGAGAAGCTGCCGCTAGATCGGCCGATTCTCTAATATCCTTAACAGTTCAAGACATAGCGAATGGCATAATTCAGCATGGAATGTATCTATATATCAAGCGTATTATCAGAGTTAGACGATAAAGGTGTTATAGATTTAGTTACGCGATCCACTTACTAATCAGTGAAATTGCCAGCATAATACTATGCTAGTAAATAATATTTAATTAGTTTATAAAGATAGATGCTATCGTGCAGTATATCGCTTAATGGCAGTTAGTTATTGATTATGTCGACCCCTTGTGGCATTAAAAACTTAAAGGTATCGGCGGATAGCTCCGGATTTTTGTGGATGTTTGAGAACGAGAGGAGGGTTATATTTCCAAATACGTCATGCAGCTCCATCATCTTGAGGTTACCATCTTGAAAACCAATATCGATATACTCGAACTGAGTATTTTTTTCTTTTGGAATGAGCTTGAGCCAGTCGCAGCTTTGTTTAACGCCTGTATCGTGAAGCGAAAAGTTTTTTTCTAGTTTGTCGCTACCAAACAGGATAGCAGCTGGACTAGTACCTAGCGCATTACTAAGTGACAGCGTAATTACCTGATTTAGATCTTTATCCCAAATGTATAACGTATGGCCGTCAGAGTGTAGCAACTGTTTGTACGGTTTCTGATATGCCCATATAAACTTCCCTGGACGTATGAACTGGAATGTACCGCTTGACGTAGACATCGAGGTGCGCACTGGTTGTCTAAGCTCTTGTGATGCAGAACCGTCGGTTGCCTTGATCTGATGTTGAACAAACTCCCCATCGGCTGAGTGCAGCTGCGAAACGAAATTTTTGAATTGTATGGTACCTCCAGCATGCACGAACGGCATAGCAACCAAATTAATTAATACGCCTGTTGCAATCCTAGCTATAGAAGCAAGAAGTAATCCGATCATTAGTATGTTTCCAGTGTCAATTCTATCGGAAAGCTTACTTAGTACAGTCTGAGAATATAAATGATTATAAGCATAGCGCCCCCTACTATTTCCCCATGCAGTAGCTCAGTCATTGTCAGCATGCGCTAGTATTACGTTAGACGTTATCTCTGAAACTAACCTAGATATGCTCCGTATGCTTCGGAAGCTATGCAGCGTAGTTATAACCGATACGCAAGTGACGCGTCGATATATGCTGCTACTTTAGAATGTCCTAGACAGCTTGGTTATACAAACCATCTGAGCCTCTAGTTCTTAAACTGCATGCTTCTTAGTTTTCTCTAGATCGCCCCTTCCAGGATACCGTCAATATAGTTTAACTTGCCCTGTTCTTTAAGCTTCTCGACAACACGATGAACTTCATTATCGGATACGAACGCGCCATGAACGCGGACTGGCGATCCGCTGCCCGGTGTCAGGTACAACATATCACCTTGGCCGAGCAGTGATTCAGCACCCATCTGGTCTAGGATTGTGCGGGAATCGATCTTCGACGATACCTGAAACGCAATGCGCGTAGGCACATTCGCTTTGATCAAACCGGTAATGACATCGACTGATGGTCTCTGAGTTGCAATCACAAGATGAATACCGGCTGCTCGCGCTTTCTGTGCGATCCGCGCGATCAGCTCTTCTACTTTTTTACCAGCAACCATCATTAAATCGGCTAATTCATCGATGATAATCACAATAAATGGCAGCTTCTCAAGCAGCTCAGGTTCATCGGGTACCGGGCTCAACGGATTTGGAATCTTCTCGCCATGTTTTTTCGCGTCGTCGATCTTGAGATTATAGCTAGCTAGGTTGCGCACTCTAAGCTTACTCATTAACTTATAGCGCCGCTCCATTTCAATAACTGCCCAATTTAGCACGTGACTCGCTTGTCGCATGTCAGTAACAACCGGACATAATAGGTGTGGGATACCCTCATAAACCGATAACTCAAGCATCTTTGGATCGATCATGATAAGACGGACTTGCTCCGAGCTAGCTTTATATAATAGAGATAAAATAATGGCGTTAATACCAACTGATTTACCTGAGCCAGTCGTGCCAGCTACTAGCAGATGTGGCATCTTAGCTAGATCCACACATACTGGATTACCCCCGATATCTTTACCTAATCCCATTGTAAGCAGCGACAGTGTATTTTCATAAATCTCAGAACCCACAATTTCTGAAAGACGCACAATCTGACGGTTTTGATTTGGCAACTCTAAACCCATACAGTTTTTGCCGGGAATCGTTTCGACAACTCGTATTGATACAAGCGATAGCGCGCGAGAAAGATCCTTCGCAAGGTTTATGACTTGGCTACCCTTGACACCGGTCTCTGGCTCGATTTCATAGCGGGTAATCACCGGGCCAGGATAGGCTCCTACTACGCTGACCTGCACGCCGAAGTCTTTCAGTTTTTTTTCGATTAGTCGTGAGGTAAACTCAAGCATATCAGTCGATACGGCCTCACGAGTAGCTGGCGGTGGTGGATCTAATAGCGCAAGCGGCGGCAACGTACTATTACTAGGTAAATCTTGGAATAGCGGCACCCGCTTTTCTTTTTCGATGTATTCAGACTTAGTTGACATCACTATAGCAGGTCCGCCTGTAACAGGCTTGCACTCCCTGAGTCGAACCCGACTATGCTCAACATTAATCTTCTGCCTGACTTCCATATTCTGGCTAGCTGTGCGGTTTCGCTTTCTATCTCGCCACAACTTCAGGAGTACAATAATATTGATGATAAAATCACCAATATAATCAGCCACTGACAGCCATGAAAAACGGAAAAATAATGACAGGCCGATTGCCAGAGCAAGTAATAGTGCTAGCGTACCGCTAGCAAACCCGAGCGTGTGCTGTACGCCGTAAGCTATTGCGTCGCCAACAATGCCGCCGGGCGTTCGGGGCAATTGAGCTTTAAGCGACCACATTCGTAATGCTTCTAAGCCGTCGCTGGTTACAAGCACGAGTGCAAACGACAAAATCTCAGCCAACCAACCTCCTTCGTGCGGTACAGGTGGTTTACCTAGTGCGTCGTGATCAATGATTCGTCGATAATTATTAATAATATGTCGCCCTAGCAGCACAATACACCAATAAGCAGACAGACCAAACAATAGCAACAGGATATCGGATATCCATGCACCGACACGTCCACCCCAATTCGTAATCTGGTCTATATGTATAGCATGTGTCCAGCTTGGGTCACGCGGGTTATAGCTAACGAGTGCCATTAGCAAGAACAGAGTGAACCCAACCTGTAGCAGCCAGTAGATTTCAGTTAGTAAACGAGATAGACGATGTGGCAAAACTTGTGCCCTAGAGGAATACGTAGATTTCGGCATTGAATCGAGAAAGGGATAGTAGGCAGCCACTGGAATGTGTGCACTTTTTTAGTGTAAAGTGATTAGATCCTCAGCTATGTAAAAGCTGTAAGATCGGCGCTATAAGAGAGCGCTAGTGCACGAAGTAAAATAGCTAAACGCTCCTGAATTGAGACAGTTACAAATATTAGATCAGTCTGGAGAGCTGCCACTACGCTTATGTAAAGAGAAAATCAGGCTGATACCAGCCGAATTTTTGTTCTACAATTCAAGCACAACGTTATTATGCACTGTCGCGCTGTGCATCTACGCATACATCCGCCCCGCAGGGATCGACCATTATGTCTAAATGTAAGCATGCAAGAGTTCTGATTCTAGGTTCTGGCCCGGCTGGCTATAGCGCTGCCGTCTACGCAGCACGGGCTAATCTCTCACCCGTACTTATCACCGGCCTTGCACAAGGCGGGCAACTAATGACAACCACTGACGTTGAGAACTGGCCCGGCGAACCGGATACTATCCTGGGCCCAGAACTTATGCGGCGGTTATTGAACCATGCGCAGCGCTTTAATACAGAAATCGTTTTTGATAACATTCATACTACTAAGCTACAAGATCGACCCCTGCGACTAGTCGGTGACCTTGGTGAGTATACGTGCGATGCGTTGATTATTGCAACTGGCGCATCTGCCCAATACCTAGGCCTGCCATCAGAGCTCCAATTTATAGGTAGAGGAGTGTCTGCATGCGCTACCTGCGATGGTTTCTTCTATCGAAATCAGGACGTCGCAGTGATCGGCGGCGGCAATACTGCCGTTGAGGAATCACTTTACTTATCTTCTATCGCAAAGAGGGTCATGGTAATTCACCGTCGTAACAAATTCCGAGCTGAACCGATCTTAATTGATCGGCTACTCTCAAAAGAGCGGGAAGGCATTATTCAGATAATATGGAACCATGTACTTAATCAAGTTCTCGGTGATGATTCTGGTGTAACTGGTCTTCGTATCAAGAATATAAAGACTGATGAAACTACTGATCTAACTGTACGTGGTTTATTCGTAGCCATCGGCCATAAACCAAATACTGATATCTTTAAGGATCAATTAGAGATGAATAACGGCTATATAGTTACGAACTCTGGCCTAAAAGGTAACGTGACCGCAACTTCAATTGCTGGTGTGTTCGCCGCGGGCGATGTGCAAGATCAGATTTATCGTCAAGCAATCACTAGTGCGAGCACTGGATGCATGGCCGCACTAGATGTACAGCGTTATCTTGAGAAAGCTATGCCGCACGCGTATCAGACATGTAAATGATGGCATTCTAGCAAAGCTAATGCTTGTCTTCTTTTGTAATTTCGGGGGTCCGCGCTAAGCATGGTTAATGCTACGCGCAGTTCACACCTGCCGCTACTAGTAGTATCTTTCACACTGAAAGATACGCTCAAGCGGTGCCATAACTCAAAAAGAAACACTTCAACATAATAGATCTATTCTAATCAGAAAATATCTGAAGTTAAGGTACTATCGCTATCCTTGATATTCAGAGTTCTTCATTAAAACGAGATGTAATCGGATATCGCCAATCTCGTCCGAATGCGCGGTGCGTAACGCGGATCCCGATTGGTGCCTGTCGGCGCTTGTATTCGTTGAGTTTAATCAGCCGCGCGACCTGCTGAACATCGTCTCGAGTATAGCCAGCTGCGACGATTTCGGAGAGCGAGCACTCTTCTTCTACGTACATTTGTATAATTGCATCCAGCGCTTTATACGGCGGCAAGCAGTCTTGATCGGACTGGTTTTCCCGTAGCTCGGCAGATGGCGTCCGAGTTAAGATCCGTTTCGGGATAATGTCGCGCGTAGTGAACGTAGCGGCTGTATTTCTATAGCGACACAGTCTATACACTAGTGTCTTCGTAATATCTTTAATTACAGCAAAGCCTCCCGCCATATCTCCGTATAACGTGCAATAACCTACAGCCATCTCGCTCTTATTGCTTGTAGTTAGTACAATAGAACCAAATTTATTGGACATAGCCATAAGCAACATACCCCGGATGCGCGCCTGAATATTTTCTTCGGTAACATCTTCAGATAAGCCTGCAAATTTCGAAGCTAGCGATGTACGGAACGCCTCAAATATTGGAGTAATAACAATTTCATCGTAGCATACGCCGATACGACGTGCCATTTCTGTCGCATCGGATATGGATATCTCCGTGGTATAACGAGAGGGCATCATAATTGTTCTTACGCGATTCGCGCCCAATGCATCGCATGCGATAGCTAGTACTAGTGCTGAATCTATGCCACCGGATAACCCAATAATTGCGCCTGGAAATCTATTCTTATTTACATAATCGTGCACGCCAAGCACTAGAGCGGCATAGACTTGCGCCTCAACAGAGGCGCAAGGCGCGATTTTATCACGTTGCACCCGTACGCTGTCCAATTCAATAATTGCCGTTTTTTCAACAAATTGTGGCAGTCGAGTCATTAGCTCACCCTGCGCGTTGAGTACAAACGAGCCTCCATCAAACACTAGTTCATCCTGCGCACCAACCAAATTCAAATAGACAGCTGACACGCCAATCTCGCGAACACGCTTGCGTAGAACATGAACTCGTAAATTTTCTTTGTTTATATGATACGGCGAACCATTCAGTACTAATAGCACGTGCGCGCCAGCTTCTTTCGCTAGTAACGCGGCCGATGGATGCCACGCATCTTCACAAAGAATGACGCCGAATTTCACACACTCCAGCTCAAACACTAGCGGCTTCAGATTCGACTTGAAATACCTTTTTTCATCGAACACACCGCTATTAGGCAGTTCTTGCTTCAGGTATGTTCCCGAAATCTGGCCATCGATTAATAGAGATACTGCATTGAATACATCCACTATTGGTCCGGGGCGTGCGGCTTGCTGATTCGGATTGGCATCGCTTATTGGCGGGCTGCGCAGCAGATGGCCGACCAACACACTGAGTCCAGTAAATCGTCTAAGCCGAGTAGCTAGCTCGCTAAATGCAACATGACTAGCTGTATGAAACGCTGGTCGCAGCAGAAGATCTTCAGGCGGGTAGCCTGAGAGCACGAGTTCTGGTGTAATCATCAAAGATGCGCCCGCATCATAGGCGGTTTGAGCAGCAGAAACAATTTTCGAAAGATTTCCAGAAAAGTCTCCGACGGTTACGTTAATCTGAGCAAGAGCGATTTTCATAACAAAATAATGAACGAGTGGACCTTGTCAAAATGATAATTTCCCAAGATTTTGAGCGCACTAACTAAAGGTTGATATAACATAATAAAATGCATCACCCACGTAGAAAGGCAACTCCTCCGCTCCTACACACGTATTTATTAAAACGTTACAGGCAAGTGTACTATGTAATTATGGGAAGCGACCGAGACTGATCCACGCACAGTGCATCCTACTATAGGAGAATGCACTGTGCAAAGTTCTCAAGACAACATCACTGACATTCGTATAATAAAGCGTATATATGTTTCACTGATCGTTAGTCGATTTATACCATCACCACAGACACTACTATTTATTGATTGCTATATGCAGAAGGATTTAGTGGATGATAGGTATAGTCTCATGAGAGCGTCGTAATAAATTAGGTCTGTTGCTTGGCGAATTATTTGTTTTGAGAAATAGAGGCACGAAATGTTGTTGCAACTATTTATACAGGAAAAGAGAAAGCGCTGAACAACTTCCTATAACGATGCCATCTCTATATTAAACGAAGTAATCACTAAAAATTGGCGTTTTCTGTAAGAATTATCTCATACCTTTCCTGATATTTAATTTTTCTGAGTGACTAAAAAACTATATCAGAGAATTTATGCTCGTTATAACAGAGAGCGCTAGCATGCTAATTACTAGTTTACTGACGGCTTATAAAAGCGGCGAGTTATTACTTATAAAGTGGTAAGTACCATAGCCAATGGTGTCTATCGTTAAAGCGTCGAGTTACGAGTTTGATAGCGACTATACAAACAAATAAAAAGTATTGTAATATTCAGCTTTATTAATAGCTTCAATAAGCTGAATAATGCAGTAATCGCCATCGCACGTGGATATCTGTAATATGGTTAAACTATTGCTGCGTACCGTTATATGGGTAGAATTATTGCATAGAATTACCGCCATTTTTGCGTTGTACACCCTAAGCACTATATCTCCTCGATCTGGCATATGGAAATGCTGGGTGATGTCATTGAGGTGGGCAGCTATAAAGCACGGTGATATTCTGTCACCTATACCCCCCTAAAAAATATTAATAGAATAATCCTGGCACTCAAGATGCCGAAAATAGTTAAGAGCGAGCCGTAATCAGCTAATTAGATCAACTGCGCAACGCCAGTAAAAAATATATAAGGTCGACAATCTGTACCTAAGCAGGATGTTATCGGTAAGCGATAATACACGCCGATACTGTGCGCTGCTTATGGCTTATAAAAGTTTGCAACGCCATTGGTAATTTCTTCGTGCGCGTGAACAATGTCTTTCCAGCCTTCAACCTTGACCCACTTTCCCTTTTCGACCGCCTTATATTGCTCAAAGAAATGCTTAATCTGGTTTTTCAGATAAACTGGTACGTCATCAGCAGATTTAAAGCTCACGGTCATTGGGCATATCTTATCGGCTGGCACTGCAATTAACTTCGCATCCTGACCAGATTCGTCCGACATGCTTAGCATACCTAGCGCGCGGCAACGCACGACTGAACCCGCTAGTAGCGGAAATGGTGTGATCACTAACACATCAATTGGATCACCATCGCCAGCTAGAGTTTTTGGTATAAATCCGTAGTTAGCTGGATAGCGCATGCCTGTGCCGATGAAGCGGTCCACGACGAGAAGACCTAGTTTTTTATCCACCTCATACTTGACCGGATCACTTTGCGCTGGAATTTCAATAATAACATTGAAATCATGAGGTAGCTCATTTCCAGATGGAACATGATTGAAGCTCATATCGAATTTCCTAATAATGAGAGAATAAATAGTAGGAACAAAAATTCTATTTTATCAATAAACTGGCTGCGATTATTAAAATATAAGGTGATTATAATTAATACACTGACTCTATTTTTCTAATAAAAAGACGAGTATAGTATTGCTTTACACTTGATTATGATAATCAAGTGTGCTAGGTTGTGGGCTGCTACTTATCAGCACTATACCTTTAGTGTAGCTTCTATTCTGGTGTGGCGTGTCCTCGATGCTTGGGATCAATCAGTTTCATAATACTTGTCCTGGGGCTGCTTAACGTATTAAAAGTATTGAATATGTCTTAAAATCGACTGTAGTTATCACAACGCTAGAGGTAAGTTGAGATTACGTTTTAAGTTATATCTTATTCGAAATAAACAAGTCTTTAATACGGTACTATTTAGAAGACGATATCAGCATATCTTTTTGCCCGTATAAAACCCTAGTCTTTGTTATGACTCTTTCTACTCCGATTATTAAAATGAGCGAACTAATGTCGCGATGGATCAACCTCTCTTAAAACGAAACGAGCCCGAGTATTACCGCGTTGAGGTTACGTATGTAGCGATTACACTAGGCGTCTCATAAAGTCTGAATTTTGCCCCCTGCTTAGTAGCTGATACTCTTCCCCTAGTAAAAGGGATTGATCGCGCATCAGAATGCCCGGGTCAAACGGCGCGGCATAGGTATCTATAATACGACGTTCTTAGATCTTTTGACTATTATAAGAATATATTTTCGAACGGGGTAGGCTGCTGAAAGTCCGATCATCCAGATCTAGAAATTAAGCGTGCGTTGGCTTGATTAGATACTCTCTTAATAATCTAATTAATCTAATACTCCGATATAAAATTCGTGATGCTTATTTGTATTACGTCAGCACTATCGTGCCACAATGCTATAATGATGGTTTTGCCGCACATAGTGCGGTAAGCTGCATCCTACCACTATTGTGTAATCCTCTCATGACTTCCCAATTGCACAAAAAAGGCGAAATTTGGTCTGCGCGTTTTTCTGAGCCAATGTCTGATCTCGTCAAGCGCTATACTTCATCTGTGTTTTTCGATAAACGGCTTGCACTTATCGATATCGAGGGTTCGCTCGCTCACTCAGCTATGCTCAGCGCGCAACAGATTATTAGCAAAGATGACGATGCAGCAATTCAAAGAGGCATGGAGCAAATTCGCAGCGAGATTATACGCGACGAATTCGAATGGCAAATCGATCTCGAAGACGTCCACCTAAACATTGAAGCTAGACTAACCGCATTGATTGGTGATGCAGGCAAAAAGTTACATACCGGGCGGTCGCGCAACGACCAAGTTGCTACCGACATTCGGCTCTGGCTCCGGGTAGAAATCGACCGGATTATCGCTCTACTTAAGAGTTTTCGAGGTGTGCTACTTGACCTAGCGGAACGGAATTCAGACACGATTCTGCCGGGATTTACGCATCTGCAGGTCGCGCAACCAGTGACATTCGGCCACCATCTTTTAGCATACGTAGAAATGTTTACACGCGACACTGAGCGGATGTTAGATTGCCGAAAGCGAGTCAATCAATTACCGCTTGGTGCTGCAGCACTTGCTGGTACTAGTTACCCAATTGACCGAAGGCAAGTCGCTAAAATATTAGGCTTTGATGGTATCTGTGCGAATTCACTGGATGCAGTCTCAGATCGAGACTTCGCAATTGAATTTACAGCGGCTTCGGCGCTGATTATGACCCACTTCTCTCGGCTGTCTGAAGAGCTTGTGCTATGGATGAGCCCAGGGGTTAGTTTTATCGATTTAGCTGACCGTTTTTGTACCGGTTCGTCTATTATGCCTCAGAAAAAAAATCCTGACGTGCCTGAGCTTGCACGCGGCAAGACTGGCCGCGTAAACGGTCATCTAGTTGCTTTACTCACGCTAATGAAGGGACAACCGCTTGCGTATAATAAAGATAATCAAGAAGACAAAGAGCCGCTGATTGACACCGTTGATACAGTAGTCGACACGCTGCGTATCTTTACTGAAATGACCTCTGGAATCACAGTCAATTCAGATACAATGCGGGCTGCAGCATCGCAAGGATTTTCAACTGCTACCGACCTAGCTGATTATCTTGTCAAGCGAGGCTTACCGTTTCGAGACGCGCACGAAGCTGTGGCGCATGTGGTACGCATCTGCGTAGACAGAGGCCATGATTTATTAGATCTGAATCTTGGGAAGCTTCGAGCGATATTACCGGAAGTCGCATCTTTGCTAGGTGATGATGTATTTAATTGCCTAACTCTAGAAGGGTCGGTCGCCAGCCGAAACCACGCTGGCGGAACAGCACCCGAACAAGTACGGGCCGCTATAATAGCAGCCCGTACTAAATTATCTCTGTAATATTAACTGACTATCAAATTATAGCAATAAGACTACCTACTCACTCATTAAGCTATTGCCCCTCTTTTTAGAGCACAAAAATTCTATAGTTATTGTGTGTTAATTAATCACTCAGCTACTGTAATAGATAACGTACTAGGTCAGAGTCGAACGCAATCTACGAAGTATTCAACCTTACCATCAACTACTTCGGTAACTAATCCATGGATATCAGTATAAAAACCAGGAAACTGCATATTGAATTCACGTGCAAAGATTAGGTAGCGTACGATGGTTTTATTAAATCGCTCGCCAGGAATTAGTAACGGAATGCCGGGAGGATAGGGTGTTAGCAGGATGCTAGTGACTCGTCCCTCTAGGCTGTTGATTGGAACACGATCAATTTCTCGATGTGCAATCTTTGAGAACGCGTCAGTCGGACGCATCGCTGGTTCCATATTAGATAAGTACATTTCGGTAGTCAGTCGCGCAATATCATTTTCGCGGTACACGCTATGAATTCTCTGACACAAATCACGTAGTCCTACGCGCTCGTACATCGGATGCTGCACTACGAATTCTGGAAGCACACGCCATAGCGGATGATTTCGATCATAGTCGTCTTTGAACTGCTGACATTCAGTAACCATCGAGTTCCATCGGCCCTTCGTAATACCAATCGTGAACATAATGAAGAACGAGTATAGTCCGGTCTTTTCAACAATGATGCCGTGTTCTGCGAGATAGCGGGTAACGATTGCAGCTGGAATGCCTACCTCACCAAACGCGCCCTCCACATCTAACCCAGGGGTTATGATTGTTGCCTTGATTGGATCTAGCATGTTGAAACCTTCAGCTAGATTACCAAAACCATGCCAACGGTCGTTTGGCGGCAACATCCATTCTTCGCGAGAACCAATGCCTTCTGTCACAAGACGGTCTGGCCCCCATACCTTGAAGAACCAATCGTCTCCATATTCGGCATCAACCTTACGCATTGCACGACGGAAATCAAGTGCTTCAGCAATTGACTCCTCGACAAGCGCGGTGCCGCCAGGCGGCTCCATCATCGCCGCAGCTACATCGCATGACGCAATAATTGCGTACTGTGGGCTAGTCGATGTATGCATCAGGTACGCTTCATTAAAATGATGCCGGTCAAAGCGCGGTAGCCGTGAATCTTGTACTAAAATCTGAGATGCCTGCGAGATACCAGCTAATAACTTATGCGTCGAATGAGTTGCGAATACTAGTGCGTCGGTCCAGCGAGCGTTCTGTCCAATCGCATGCATATCCTGATAAAACGAGTGGAACTCAGCGTGCGGCAGCCAAGCCTCATCAAAATGTAGCGTATCAATCGTATCGCCAAGCAAAGCTTTGATCATTTCGACGTTGTAAACTACACCATCGTAGGTGCTTTGCGTGATCGTCAGAATTCGTGGTTTTAGTTTTGGATTGTTCTTGATTGCCTCACGCGCGAACGGATTCGAATCGATTTTACGACGGATATTCTCTGGTCGGAACTCATCGCGCGGGATCGGACCGATAATACCGTAATGGTTACGAGTAGGCATCAGGAAAACCGGGATCGAACCAGTCATCGTGATCGCATGCAAGATCGACTTATGGCAGTTACGATCTACCACTACGATATCACCAGGCGCGACAGTAGCATGCCAGACAATCTTATTAGACGTAGATGTGCCGTTAGTTACGAAGAATAGGTGATCTGCGCTAAAGATACGCGCTGCGTTGCGCTCGGATGCAGCTACCGGACCAGTATGGTCTAACAGTTGACCGAGCTCGTCTACAGCATTGCATACGTCTGCACGCAGCATATTTTCGCCAAAAAACTGATGAAACATCTGTCCTAGCGGACTCTTTAAAAATGCTACACCCCCGGAATGGCCCGGGCAGTGCCATGAATAAGAGCCTTCGTCAGCATACTTGACTAACTCCTTGAAGAAGGGAGGTGCTAACGAATCTAAGTATACCCTTGCCTCTCGAATGATATGCCGAGCAACAAACTCAGGCGTATCCTCAAACATATGAATAAAACCGTGTAATTCTCGCAGTATACCGTTTGGGATGTGACGCGAAGTGCGCGTTTCGCCGTACAAAAAAATCGGAATATCAGCATTGCGACGCCGCACCTCCGAAACAAACGCGCGCAATGCCAAGATCGCATGGGCAAGATCGTGCACCTGGTCGTGCATCACGGCGACTTCATCAACTAGTGCTATCTCATCATCATCGATTGATAATATAAAGCAAGATGCACGACTGGATTGCTGCGCAAATGAGGTTAGATCACCGTAGCTCGTTAAGCCAAGAACCTCGACCCCTTCGCGCTCTATCGCCTCGGCCAGTGCGCGAATACCTGAACCAGAGATATTTTCCGATCGAAAATCCTCATCGATAATAACGACAGGATAGCGAAACTTCATTGACGTAATTTTCCAAAAACAAGCTACAGCACTCTTTTATTCAAAAATACAGCGAAAGTAAGTAATATATCGGCAGAATATGCTTCGCATGTGTAGTATAACGCTGCAGGAAAATTTAAATTTTGGGTGGTGTAACGCTATATTGGCCCTGATATTTTCCGCCACGGTCCGCATAGGAAATCTCACAAACCTCATCACTCTCAAAAAATAGAACTTGCGCGACACCTTCGTTAGCATAGATCTTCGCTGGTAGTGGCGTCGTATTTGAGAACTCAAGTGTTACGTGCCCCTCCCATTCTGGCTCGAAAGGTGTAACGTTAACAATAATCCCGCAGCGGGCATATGTAGATTTTCCAAGGCATACAGTCAGCACGTTGCGTGGGATGCGGAAGTATTCGACAGTGCGTGCCAGGGCAAATGAGTTTGGTGGGATAATGCACACGTCTCCATTAAAATCAATAAAAGATTTCTCGTCGAAGTTTTTCGGATCAACGATAGTTGAATTGATATTAGTAAATATTTTGAATTCATTTGCACATCGGACGTCGTAGCCATAGCTCGACGTGCCGTAACTGACGATCTTATGACCATCTAAGGCAATGCATACCTGATTTGGCACGAATGGCTCGATCATGCTGTATTGCTCAACCCTGCGCCGGATCCATCTGTCCGATTTAATCGTCATATATACAATTGAAAGGCGGCAAGGCCGCGGGTTAAAAGATTGGATAGAGTTTAGAGCTGCATTGCTTTCTCTTCCTTGAACATTATTTTCAATAATGCTGCAGCCTAAATATAGGCCTACATTACGTCGCAGAAACATACCTATGAATTCGGATGCAATGCTATTCTTTTCTATATGCAGGTCTCCAGATCGACCTCGAGATGATACCTCCATAACTTATAAGATGCCCCCTTAGAGCTAACTCTCTTCCTATGGAAGATGACATTATAACTTCAGCGTTTATAGATCTAGAGAACATGATCGCCATCCAGTAGCATTTGGGCTATAGCTTATTCGAATTTTCTTAGTATGATCACTCAATGTGAGCATACTGTATAGTAAGCAAAATATGCGATCTAGATATTGACGCGTTTTAGTAATTTTTGAAAATTGATACATAAACAACTAACTAGAATATCTCTAGTTATAAACGACGATTGCAGTGTTCAAAAAATTTTATCTCCGTCGCAGTTCTATTAAATTTTAGGATACAAACAAACGGCAATAATATTGCATATAACACATTTATTAAGGATGCTCCTTAATGGGATAAGCATGCGATAAAAGCACATCAAGTGTTCTGAACTATAATGGCCGGGAATTTAGAACTCATATCACGCGATAGCGCCTCAATCCGTATTGCAATCTGTCGAGCAATATCGCGATATAGATTAGAAATACGGCCATGCGGATCAGAGACTACGGTAGGATACCCTGCGTCGGCATGCTCTCGGATATTAAGATCTAGCGGAAGGCTGCCTAGAAACGGAACACTATACTGCTCACAGAGACGCTTCCCCCCGCCGTCACCGAATATTGATTCGGCATAACCGCACTGTGAGCAGATATAGGCACTCATATTTTCAATAATACCTAAGACAGGCACGCCAATATTTGTAAACATTTTTAGGCTTCTTCGTGCATCTATTAAAGCAATGTCCTGCGGTGTTGTAACGATCACCGCACCGGTTAGCGGAATCCGTTTCGATAGCGTGATCTGGATATCACCGGTACCAGGTGGCATATCAATAATTAAATAGTCTAGGTCGCGCCAATTTGTCTGCCGTAGCAACTGTTCTAGGGCAGACGTAGCCATAGGGCCGCGCCACATTATCGGTTGATCCTGTTCAACTAGGAATCCAATTGAATTAGTCTGTACACCATGGCCTTCGAGTGGAATCATTGTCTTTCCATCCTCGGATACTGGACGACCGACAATACCGAGTATTGCTGGCTGAGACGGACCATAGATATCTGCATCTAGTATTCCAACAGACGCACCTTCATCGGTTAGCGCAAGCGCGAGGTTTGCGGCCGTTGTGCTCTTGCCGACCCCGCCTTTTCCTGAGGCGACTGCGATAATATTACGCACATTTGGTAGCAAATGTAGGCCACTTTGTACTACATGCGCTCTAATTTGATGGGATACCTCTACACGTAGGTGTGCCACTCCCTGTACAGCACGCAGAGCTTGTTCGACATGTGCTATAATTGAAGAGTACTGGCTTTGGGCTGGATAGCCCAACACAATCTTGATTGATATGGTATCTCCGTCAATCTCAACATTGCACACCCCTTTACCCACTGTTACCGGCTTTCCTGTGTTCGGGTCGATAACGCTGCTCAGAACAGCATCAACCTGAGCCCTATCGATTATCATCGTTTCCTCATTATTTATAGGTATATTAACGAACACTAAACATCTTCTTTAGGCCTTGAGCACAGAGCTGTGTTCGGGCCGACCAAAGTGAGTATTTCAAATTATTATGTAGTATCGCTATCCAGATTTTCGTGCTACGCGCTATAGTTATCATCTAGCTACAATACTAGTATTGTAGGGGTATGTTACTGTCGCGCTATAGGTGTATTTGTTAGAAAACAATACTTCGATTCTTCGATGTAACCTGTAAACAATGCTCTAGTTAGTAGCTGTACGCGTCACTTAATTTCCCCTTTTCCCCTCTATTGCAATGGTCTGTTTTAGCCCTAGTAAAATCGGGTGCTGTTTAGACGTTAGTAAGTAGGTATTACTAGCGGCGATTCAAATAAACTTTTAGGACTACTACAGTGCCGGGTATCCTAACAGCTTCATCATGTATAACGATAATTGCAGCTTACCAATTTGTCGTCCAGAACGATATTTAGAGCCAATCTAACTGCTATTAATTAAATTTTCGTCTATAGGCAATTAGAAACTATTGCGATGCTTTCCTTAAAAAGGGTTGATCTTAGGTTTAAATTTAAGATTTAATCCTTACATAATAACGGACGCACTTTGCCCATCCGCTAGCGCAAGTCTGTTATCAGAATCATACCCACTAAAATCGGTACTCCACCCCGTTTTTGTCAAATTATGTCATCTTCTGTCCTAGCTAGAATGCCGCGTCGTATGCTTGTTACATCCGCACTACCGTACGCAAACGGCCCGATTCATATTGGCCATCTTGTTGAATATATCCAGACAGATATCTGGGTACGCACAATGCGAATGCATGGTCATGAAGTGTACTATGTCTGTGCGGACGATACACACGGCACACCAATTATGCTACGCGCTCAGCTTGAGGGGATTAATCCACGTCAATTAATCCAGCGTGTCTGGCATGAACATAAGCGCGATTTTGATTATTTTGGTATCTCATTCGACAACTACTATTCGACGGACTCGGATGAAAACCGAGTGTTGTCCGAGAGTATCTTCAACTCACTCCATTCTTGCGGATTGATCGCGGTGCGTGATATTGAGCAAGCGTATGATCCAACTAAGAAAATGTTTCTACCGGACCGCTTTATCAAGGGAAATTGCCCGAGATGCAATGCGAAAGACCAGTATGGCGACAATTGCGAGGTATGTGGATCAACATATCAGACAACTGAACTAGTTAAACCGTATTCAGTATTATCAGGTGTCACACCAGTTAAAAAAGCATCGACACACTATTTTTTTAAGCTGTCTGACCCACGCTGCGAAACTTTTCTACGCGGCTGGGTTAGACGGCTGGCACAACGGGAGGCCACTAATAAGATGCGTGAGTGGCTAGGCGAGGATGATAATACAAAGCTTTCAGACTGGGATATCTCGCGTGATGCACCATACTTTGGCTTCGAAATACCAGGTGCGGCTGGTAAGTACTTCTACGTATGGCTTGACGCGCCGGTCGGCTACTATGCAAGTTTTAAAAATCTATGTGATCAACGCGGCCTAGATTTTGATGAATGGGTTCGCCCTGGATCGACCACTGAGCAATATCACTTCATCGGTAAGGATATTCTATATTTTCATACGCTATTCTGGCTTGCTATGCTGAAATTTTCAGGCTACCGCACACCGACGAATATCTTTGCGCATGGCTTCTTGACTGTAGACGGTAAGAAAATGTCTAAGTCACGTGGCACTTTCATCAATACGAACAGCTATATCACAACCGGGTTAGACCCGCAATGGCTGCGATACTACTTCGCTACGAAGCTCAACAGCACGATGGAGGACATCGATCTGAACTTCGATGACTTCCAAGCGCGCGTTAATAGTGACTTGCTTGGCAAATACGTAAATATTGCGAGCCGTACCGCCTCTTTCTTGGTTAAGAGGTTTAATGCATGCGTGCTAGATAGTGCAATGAACCATCAACTTTTAGTTCAGTTACGCGTTGCGCTCCCAACGATTGCAGCGCATTACGAAAGTCGAGAATATAGCCACGCACTTCGTCAGGTAATGGTGTTAGCGGATGCTATTAACGTATACATAGATGAGGCTAAACCTTGGATACAAGCTAAAGATCCTAATAATTCAGCAGCGTTACATAAGACGTGTAGCATTAGTCTTGAGGGATTCCGGTTACTCACGCTAGCACTCAAACCTGTGTTACCAAAACTTGCTGAATCGGTTGAGACATTTCTCTCTATTGAACCGCTCAAATGGTCTGACATCACTGTGTCTTTGTCATCAATGAAGCCGATTCGGCCATACCAGAATCTAATGCAGCGTGTGAACCAGGGGCAAATTGATACGCTTCTTTCTATTAATCAACAGTCAACATAGGCAAACAAGACTACAGTTACCATCGTAACGAGAACAAGCAAGTTATTTGCTATATCCACATAGTAGAAAGTAATGCGACTTTTATCGCGATTAATAATTTTACAAGGATCAACTGCGCAATGCGCGCATCGTTTACTGTAAAGCTATAGAAGAATCTAATACAACTGATGCTAGACGTGGGCGTGGTGAACCGCACAAATATTCTTAAGAATACAAAGTAACATACACTTAAAAGAATTAATCGAGAAGCTAATCATAATAGTTAAGAACCTGGCGCCATAAGAAATAAGGTTTGGCATGTTTAAAAGTACGCGATTAATCGCGTCAGCGGGCAGGTGAATTATAGATACATACTGTTTAAAATAGCCCAATAGCCCGTTAGAGCCGGCTACATCTCATGCAATCTAGACTTTATCCCATTCGATGAATTGCGTGCTTTATACAGATATCATGGTTCTAAGCAACTATGATATTTTCTATGGTTGTTTATACTGCGTACTCACATCATATTACGCAACCCCACAGCTTCGATTACTTACACGTCAGTCTCAATTTATAATTGAATCACATTTCAAAAAGTTGATCTCTTATATTCTTATCTCTTATCGAAAGTTACGGCGAGAAAATATTTTTTACTTTTTTTACTGACTGAGTAGGATATGTACCCCTGTCCCCTAGTATATCAAATACACCCACTACATGATCTATGCCATACCCTCGATGGTAAGTTTCGGCTAGGATTCTTCTGCAGCTTCTCTTCAATTGTAATAAAACTAATATCATGCGTTCGGCTGCGTGTCATAGTATTTTCTGCTGAAACTGTGCGCAACACAAAAGGGCTTGTTCTATCGTCGCATAATGTGATGTGTATCTAATATCATTAGAGCGTTCTGAAGCGCCAAACCTGAATCTCATACTACAACACATGCGCGATAATGTTCTTACGGGTCACGGAGATTTTTCTAAGCTCGAGCTTACAGCATTTAAGACTTTGATCAAGAGTGGCTGGTAACCTGCCTATATTGCTATTCTAAACGCGTCAATCTGTGCCGGCTACAGCTTATAAAGAGTAACAAACCCCCCTTATTGGGCTTATTGCATCACATCTTAGAGCAGCTCGGCTTATTGATAACATAGAAATTTAATCGTCCATAGCAATCTATTAGTTCCCCCCCGATTTTATACTTCGCCCCGTCTATCACGCATAGCGCAAGGTGAGGTGTATTCAAGGGAGGACGGATAGCGAGGCACGGGAGCTAATATGTGTATGATGCTTAAATCTAAGATGTAGCATGTTATTATGACGTAGGTTATTTATTGAACTGTCTAGTAATAAATAAAATTTTCGAAGCTACTGATTTTAAAAAAATCTACATGCACTGTACCGCGGCTCGAAAATCTGAACATAATATTGTCACTACTATTTTCAGCTAGTAAACGTAGTACCCCTGTGCCTCGGTACAGTCATCTCGGAATATCGTATCTACTTATCATACTGGCGCGCACTCTTAGTGCGCTAAGCATAATAATCTGAAAGCGGATTGCACAGAAACACTAAGAAATACTACCTTTTAGTAAAGGTAATACACTATGTGTATGCTTTATAAGCATGCAAATCAGAAAAAGTACACATACTATAATCCGAGCCTACTCGTAAAGATTAATGAGCGGGTAGTTAGCATTCTGTATATGATCAGGAGCGTATTTTACATGGTTACTTAGGTTCTATTGATAGATCTCAAAATTATTACAAATAGCAGGCATTAGGGCCCCCCTAGTGCAGAATAAAGCCACGCTTTAATAGCGCACTTATGTAGTCTCGTTAAGCCAATTGTTTACATTCGGATGCTTCACTCGAAGCTTATGTGTATCAATCGATGAGAAATTATCGTTTCATGTCTGATGTATTAATACCGAAGGTTAGTGCCTTCTCCAAGTCTAATGTTTTCTTTTAAGCCTACATTTCTGGGCCGGACTAATAGTTTAAATTTCGCTATCTAGCTTAAAGTGTATTGTGCGATTACCGCTATCATGCGTAAATAACTGGGCGCAGTTGCTAACCAGCGTAGGCTACGTATAACATTAATATATTACCGTTGATACCTCGAAAAACTATTGCATGCGCACCACAAGTGTCATAAATGGAGATATTACTATGTGGGAAGCTAATGACTAGTAACACACACTGTTGTATTAAACACGGGTTAGGGTGTCGATTGCCGATAGAGGCGCTCTAAAATGCCTCTTCTGAAGAGAACGCTATAATGCTTACCGAACTTCACAAGTTATCCCAGAACATAGATCTACTTATTGAGATCAGCAATCGGAATCGTCAATCACACTTAGCCGTAGAAGAGCAACTCGAAGATATATGCATACAACGCGACGCGCTTCGGGCGCACCTCGAACAGGTGCAACGCGAGCGTGATGCGTTATCCGCAAAGATCATCAATGCTCAGGTCCGCCTGAATGCGATCCTGGAGAAACTATTACATACAGGACTTTCAGAAACGCCGCCTGACGTAGAACGATCACAAGGTCATAACATACTGTCTCATATCTAGAACAGACACCCCAGGAGAAAAGGCATGACGACGAAACAAATCGAAGTGTCAATACTCGGCCAATCGTATCGACTGGTTACCTCGCCTGAAAACGAGCCTGCGTTACGTGAAGCGGCTGAGCGAGTGGACCGGGAAATGAATAAGGTCCGAGCTACAAGCAGTGTGCGTGGTCATGAGAGAATCGCTGTAATGGCCGCGCTGTCGATTGCTTCCGAACTGCTGCAGTTGCATAAAAGCATGCGACACAGTGAAGCGTGTCCTACAGAGGAAATCCAGCGTACAATAGCTAAAATAAACAATCGACTCGCAATAGTGATTCGTCAGAATAATCTCGTAGCACCGCTTTCGAAGGCATAGATGTGTATCATATCGTGCAACCTACGGCTTAAAAAGCATACAGCTTACATATTCTTTTTGCTTTCTTATCTGGTTCTCTAAAATTTTTTAGTAAAATAAAGCACCCTGTTTATCATACTCCTAGCTCTATATTGTTATGAAGAGTTTCTATGCACCCACAAGGTGCGCAGTATAATGCGTAATAATGTACGGCTTTAAAAGAACTTTTTAAAAACACCACGATCTTAATCGTTTCTGGCCCAGATTATTGTTGCGTTGATTCTAACTTTTATCTAAAGTTTCAATGCTATTTTCTCATCAAACGCATACATAGACAGGAGGTATGTTAATTAAGTTAATACACTATACATAGTGTATTACCCTTATAAATATAAGGGTATTAGCCTGTAACAATATTCCTTTATTAAGCTTGCTCTATAATAAAATGGCTAAGTTTATTTGTAAAACTTTATGTATGCTAAAACAATAAACGGCATCTTCGTGTATCACTATAGAGCCACTGACTTTATTGGGCATTAGGGCACATGCGCATTTAAGTGCACGCTAGTTTTGCTACCATCCAATCATCCAGTCTTTTATAACCAAGTGCAGAGGAAAATTTTAAATCCAAAGAAGATGTCGCGTATATTATGTCTTCTTATAAGAAGAAAAGCTTAGATGCTATTATCCCGACCAGTTTTCTGAATAAACGCGCCGACTATGCACTCCAGAAAGTATAGATAGACGTTCAGATAACTTTAAAAACTCGCCTATGCGAAAGTTACGTGACTTAAGTACGTAGAAAGAATCTGACTAGAGATTCCATCTAAGTCTTCCATGAGAAAGCTCCAACTCAGCCCTAGAGATTAAGGCGGAAAATCATTACAATAGCTAATATATCTAGATTAATACTAGTAACTAACGTTAAACATAGACTACTTATTTTTCTGTACATTAAATATACTTTCCCGTAAGACCCTCCCTAAAGATCACAGGTGCGCGTCAGCCGCACAAGTGGAGACTGCTAGATGTTTTTTAAAAATAGATGAGACAAGCATTAGTAAGCCGACAAAAATCATCGGCAGGGAAAGCCACTGTCCCATCGATAGATGGAAAGCAAGTAATCCGAGAAAGTCATCTGGCTCGCGAGTGAACTCGACTATAAAACGTACTATGCCATAGCCAAGCAGAAAGACTGCAGAGGCAGTGCCAACCGGCCGCTGTTTGCGTGTGAAAAACCAGAGTACGATAAATAGTACACCACCCTCTAAAGTACCCTCGTAAAGCTGTGACGGGTGGCGCGGTAGCATATGATAGCGCTGAAATACTTCAAGCAAGTGCCATTGAACGGCTTCCATAGGATGAGATTTGAGCCACATTAGATCTTCATTTATTGCTCCCTGAAATCCCATGGACCAGGGTATATCTGGCACTGTAACTCTCCCCCACAGCTCGCCATTAATAAAATTTCCAAACCGACCGGCGGCTAGTCCAGCTGGAACTATTGGTGCTATAAAATCAGTGGCTTGAAGCCACATGCGGTTGCGCTGGTACGCAAACGCAATCACTACAAACATTACGCCCAAGAAACCACCGTGAAAGGACATCCCACCTTCCCAAAGCTTAAAGATATCAGCTGGATGGACAAGGTAAAAGTCAGGCCTGTAAAATAACACGTAGCCAAATCGGCCGCCGAAGATTGCGCCTAGCAGGCCATAAGACAGCATATCGTTAATGTCATGCAATTTCCAATCTTGCGCCGCAACATGTGGAAATTGTAATCGTAATCGACTAAAAATAAGTGCTGTAATAAATGCGATCAGGTACATTAGCCCGTACCAGCGCACTGCGACTGCGCCGAATCGAATTGCAATAGGGTCAAAATTTGGATGAATTAGCATACTAGGAGTTTTAGACCAAGTGGTGTTAGAAAAGTGCCGGTAGCACCGTGAAGCACTAGGCAGATAACGGGCATGCTATATAAGTTGTGATGAATAATTTCTGGCTACAATGCAGCGCTTATACCATCATCAACATAATTCTGGCACTCGTCTAAATTTAGACGAGTCTTAGCTGATTCGTGAGAGAATACCCCTGGTTTTATCGAAACCTCTCATAGTGTCGAGAAATCAAACATCGGCATGCTACGAAAATCATCTATAGAACGTTAGAAAACTAAGCCCACTTGATTTCAGGCCTAATCGTATACCGGCTTTAGTAGCCAAACTAGTGTAGACGAAATAATGACAACGAATAAAAAACTTGCGTGGAAGCGGAAGATATATAACAACAGTGCAACCGTATGAGGGCGTGGAATTAGCTGGATCGTGATAATAGAGTTTATAAATCCGAATAGCGTTAGCTGCCTTTGTCATTTGGAACTGACGCTTAGAAAAATCTGAAAATTTTAATTCTTTCTTAAAAATACCATAATTAATGTTAATCCTGGACGGAATATAAAAGGGTACTAATGCATTAGATACAAATCACGGGACATGCGAACGTCGAAATCAGAAACCGATAAAGTTTATAGCTTTATTTTTTACCAAATATATTGGACATTTTATTCATGCCGCCGCATGCTGTTGTCCAAATTAATAGGAGCTTCCCCACTATGCCATACAATCGTCGTTCGAAGAACATCACCCAAGGTGTCGCCCGTGCGCCGAATCGCGCAATGTATTACGCGCTTGGATATAAAAAAGAAGACTTTGATAAGCCAATGATCGGCATTGCCAACGGTCATTCAACAATCACGCCATGCAACGCAGGCTTGCAACGTCTCGCTGATGCAGCAGTCGGCGCTATAACAAACTCCGGCGCTAATGCACAGACGTTTGGAACACCAACCATTTCGGATGGTATGTCAATGGGTACAGAAGGTATGAAATACTCTCTGGTGTCGCGAGAAGTGATATCAGATTGTATCGAGACCTGTGTACAGGGGCAGTGGATGGATGGCGTAGTAGTTATTGGTGGTTGCGATAAAAATATGCCCGGTGGAATAATGGCATTGGCTCGGATGAACGTGCCGGGCATCTATGTCTATGGCGGCACGATTCAGCCTGGTAACTGGAAAGGCAAGGATTTGACGATCGTATCGTCGTTTGAGGCAGTTGGAGAATTTACAGCGGGACGCATGACGCAGGAGGACTTTGATGGGGTCGAGCGTAATGCGTGTCCAAGTACCGGTTCGTGCGGCGGCATGTACACTGCGAACACGATGAGCTCCTCGTTTGAAGCACTGGGCATGTCTCTTCTATACTCGTCGACTATGGCTAATCCAGATGACGAGAAGATTATATCCGCCGCTGATTCGGCGCGCGTACTCGTTGAGGCGGTCAAAAACGACCTGAAACCGCGCGATATTATCACGCGTGAATCTATTGAGAATGCAATATCGCTCATTATGGCAACTGGCGGCTCAACAAATGCGGTTCTGCACTATCTAGCCATCGCGTATGCCGCCGAGGTTGAGTGGACGATTAATGATTTCGAGTGTATCCGAAAACGTGTGCCGGTGATCTGCAATCTAAAACCATCCGGCCAATACGTAGCTACTGATCTGCATCGGTCAGGTGGTGTTCCACAAGTGCTGAAGATACTGCTAGAAGCAGATCTTCTACATGGTAACTGTGTAACAATTACGGGGAAAACAATCGCAGAGGAACTAAAAGACGTACCGAGCAAGCCTTGTTCTCATCAGAAAGTAATTTTCCCGATCGATAAGGCACTGTACAGTGAGGGGCACCTAGCGATTCTAAAAGGTAATTTAGCTAAGTCTGGTGCAGTCGCGAAGATCACTGGCCTTAAAAACCCTATTATCACAGGGCCAGCCCGTGTATTTGATGACGAGCAGAGTGCACTAGAAGCAATTTTATCAGATTGGATAAAGGCTGGTGATATCATAGTTCTGCGCTATCTAGGCCCTAAGGGTGGTCCCGGTATGCCAGAAATGCTCGCTCCAACTTCCGCCCTTATCGGTAAAGGACTCGGTGAAACGGTTGGGCTGATTACTGACGGACGTTTCTCTGGAGGCACCTGGGGTATGGTAGTTGGCCACGTATCGCCAGAGGCCTTCGTGGGCGGCACGATTGCTCTGGTGAAGGAATGTGATTCAATTACTATTGATGCGCGTAAGCTGCTACTTCAATTAAACGTTGATGAGGCCGAGCTGGAACGACGACGCGTTGCATGGATTCAGCCTAAACCCCGCTATAGCCGCGGGGTGCTTGCTAAGTATGCCGAGCTTACAAGCTCAGCCGACAAAGGAGCAAGTACCGATTAGATAGCCACAGAGGGCTCTAGTGGTGCTATGAATAAAATTCATACAACTAGCACACTATCAACTATGGATGCAATAGAAAATAAATGTATTGAGCTGCCTATGTTATTTCTACACGAGCGCATCCAGAATATCGGTGACATATAAAATTCCAGCACAGTCGCTCTTATACAAGTGTTTACCCCACCGGATATCTTATCTGCAGAATAAGATCGCTGACCTCTAATAGAAAACATTAGGTCATACGCAAATGCTTATCTATGATATAGAAATAACTAAAATGAGAGAGATAGTTAAATTTGCCAGATTAATCTTTGAATTTAGGTAATTTAAGACATCTGCTAAGTATAAGTTTATATATTTCTTATATCAGGGTAAAAGATCACGCCGTTCTGTAAAACAGAGCAAGTAGCTATTGATCTCTAACTTAAGTAGCTATTAAAGAAGCTGCAGACTATTTCGGAGCAACTTTACTAACTAGTATATCTAATTATAAAATTATAGTAGAACTATGATAGCGTCAATTACGATTCGTCCTCGGTTATTAATACAAATTTCGATACCGCACGACTGTTACTCAGTTTTCTTGTACATGTTCAACGTATAGCCTCGAGATCGGTAGAAACCGTATCGCTTGCGCCCAGCTTCGAGCTCATGCTTCTTATTACCAATAATCTCGATTAACCGATCTAAATGCATCAATTGCTGTGGCACTTCTCTTCCTAGATTAATCATGATTGGGTAGTATGGCGCTTGATCTAAGTTAGTAGTTAGCACTACTGGTGTCTCGTCGGCTAGTGCCGAACTAGCCATGCAGTGTGGGATAAAATCCAGCGGAGAAAATATCCATAGCCTTTTATCTAAAGCGTGCAGTATAGCGGGTTCGCCTAGCACGATGAGCTGGCGCTCGGCTTGATAAGCCTTGCGCACCAGCCGGCAGGTATAGTCCAGTGGATTTTGAAGACAGGTATGAAAGTCCACGCGAGTCATTAATAGTCCCAGCTATACTGGTTCATTTATACGGCGAGATATTTAGAGGCATCACTTCGCGCGATCGATCAAGAATTGCGTAAGCAGCGGAACAGGGCGTCCGGTGGCACCCTTTTCTCGACCACCCTTCCATGCGGTTCCAGCAATGTCCAGATGCGCCCATGGGTAAGCCTGCGCAAAACGGGAGAGAAAACAAGCAGCTGTTATACTGCCAGCCGAACGCCCACCAGTGTTAGATATATCCGCAAAATTCGACTTTAATTGATCCTGGTACTCCTCATCTAAAGGCAACCGCCACACGGGATCAGACGCATAGAGGCCGGCTGTAAGTAACATGTTGGCTAATGCATCATTCCTCGAGAATAATCCACTATTATGGTGTCCAAGGGCGATCACGCAGGCGCCAGTCAACGATGCAATATCAATTACAGCAGCCGGCTTAAAACGCTCTGCGTATGTTAGCGCATCGCACAAGACTAACCGCCCCTCTGCGTCGGTGTTTAAAACTTCAATCGTCTGACCAGATAGGCTAGTTACAACGTCACCAGGTTTATTCGCGTTGCCGCTTGGCATATTCTCGCAAGTTGGTATCAGCCCTACGACATTAAGCTTTAGGTGCATCTCAACAATCGCTCGGAACGTGCCAAGGACAGCGCTAGCACCACACATGTCGTACTTCATCTCATCCATGTGTTCACTTAGTTTGATTGAGATGCCACCCGAGTCAAATGTAATGCCCTTTCCGACGAGCACCACCGGCGCCTGATTTGAGGAAGTGCCTTGATACTCCAGCACAATAAATTTTGGTGCCTGCGCTGAACCTTTAGCGACCGACAAAAACGACCCCATTTTTAATGTCTCAATTTGCTTTTGATCAAGAACCTCAACTTTCAACTGCCAGTCATTTTCTAGCTGTTTTGCGATACTAGCCAGGTAGGTTGGCGTGCAGATATTGCTGGGCAGATTACCTAGTTCTCGGGTTAAATCTATACCATTAGCAATCGCAACACCCTCACCTAATGCGGTGTTACACGCCTGATTGTATTCGTGATCTACGGCTATAAGCACTTTCTTTATTGCGTTATCATTATCTGCATCAGCTGCTGCTTTAGTCTTAGTTTGTGTATACTGATAGTTTAGTTCACGCAGCGTTAACACGCTTATACGCACATTCCAGCTAATATCGCGGTTGTTAACAGCCACCTGTGCGAGCATCCAAGTCGCACTAGTTGCGCGCGTAGCCGATACAGCGCGCCATGCCGCGCTAGATGCATCGATAAATGTTTTTGGACTTAGAACATTATGCTTTCCAAGACTGACTAGCAGTACACGCGGTGCATTAACACCAGCTACCTCATGCAGCATCAGGGTCGAACCGGCTTTAGCGTTAAGGTCACCGCTCTTAACTAGACGACTAATAAGTCCTTTGGTAGCCACATTCAGCATTTGTGCAACACCGGAGAGCGTCTTCTCATGCAATATGCCGACTACGATGCAATCCGATTTTATATTAAATAAAACACTATCTGCGGCTTTGTTTAAATCAAAGGCTTCTATATTAAATATCATTTTGATATCCTTATTTAGAATATTGGTCTATTGGTTAAAAACAAACTGCAATTATCTGACATTTTTTCTACTACAACATTACTGTTGCTTGATGTTCCACCTTGATATGTTGGTCTACGTATATCATCCATGTCCCTATCGTGAAAGAGCTATTAATCAAGGGACAATCCGCAGTTAATCCAGTAAGCGCAACACAACTATATAATCGAGATGATTCTTGAACGCTCTTTGCAGCGCGAACTCGCTTATACAGGCGCTACGGTTTTTTTTGTGCTGCTTACTCTCGTCCTGACAACGATGATGATTCGTATCGTTGGCTTTGCCGCCTTAGGCGAAATTGATCCTAGTGATGTTATCGTTCTAATTAGCTTGACGATGATTAGCTATGTCGCGGTAATGCTAATTGCATCCTTATTTGCATCGATTCTATTCGTGCTCACGCGCTGGTACCGCGACTCTGAGATGCTTGTTTGGTTTTCATGCGGCGTCAGTCTGACCCGCCTGATTAAGCCAATTTTGACGTTTTCTATACCGATTGTCGCGCTCATTTCTTTTTTTGCATTTGTTGGTTGGCCGTGGGCAAATGCGCAAAGTAAGCTGATTCGAGAACGCTTCCAACAGCGCGACGAGATATCATTACTGGCCCCGGGTCAGTTTCGTGAATCTGCTTCGAAGCATCGGGTATTTTTTATTGAAAAAGCGAGCCCTGATCAAAAGCGTATCGAGAATATATTCGTGACGAGTACAGAAAACGGAAGGGTCAATGTTCTTGTATCTAAGATTGGTTATATGGAGACACACCCAAACGGCGACCGCTTCGTCGTGTTGAAGAATGGACGCCGCTATGATGGCAACTTAGGGCAGATCGATTTCCGAATAATGGAATTCTCTTACTATGGTATAAAAATACAAAGCGAACAACTAGTTAATAGGCCGATGACTACCAGTCTACCCACGACTACACTGCTAAGTGAGCAGAATAATACTAATCTAGCTGAGTTTGTATGGCGCGCTAGTCTACCGTTAACTGCGATAAACCTGATGCTGCTAGCAATTCCACTTGCGTATCAGAACCCGAGGCATGGCTATACGATTAATCTAGTGCTGGCGGTACTTATCTATCTGACGTATTCAAACCTGATGAATCTAGTACAAGCCTGGGTCGAACAAGGTGTAATTTCGTTTGTGCCTGGGCTACTAGGGCTGCACTTGATCATGTTAGCTATTGTTATTTTCGCATTTTGGTTGCGCGTACGAAACCGTTTACCGCTATGGCACTTACTTCTTCGAATCAGGTCTAGAGGCTAACTAATGAGCCTTTACGAGAAGTATATCGCTAAGCAGGTCTATCTGACACTTTCTTTTATCCTATTCGCGTTTTCAGGGTTATTTTTTTTCTTTGATCTAATTAACGAACTAAACTCCATCGGCCACGGAAACTATAAGTTTCTCTATGCGGTTTTTCGCGTGATACTGCAAATACCATCTCGATTCTATGAGACTATTCCTGTCGCTACGCTTATTAGCTCGATCTATGTATTTTCTCAGATGGCAGCTACTTCTGAGTTTACGATTTTTCGCGTCTCCGGATTATCTGTATATTGCGCACTGAGTTCGCTGATAAAAATTAGTTGGCCAATTGTTGTATTGACTTTTATTGTAGGTGAAGTTGTCGGCCCTTATGCTAACCAATTATCTGAACATATGCGACTGGAGGCACTAGGATCCTCAATATCGAGCAATTTTCAATCAGGTGTGTGGGCTAAAGATACGTTGTTATATAATGGTACTATCGCACAAGTCACTCGTTTTATTAACGTAGGAGAGCTAAAACCAGATGAAACTATTGCGAATGTGCGAATCTATGAGTTTGATTCAAAATTTCGTCTTGCTAACGTACGTACAGCTGATAGTGGACTTTATGTTCGACCGGGCCAGTGGCTGCTTAAGGGCGTAACCGAAGTACAGCTACATGAGCTGGTACCTACTGCTACGACAAGTCAGGACCCTCTTAATCCCGTATATAAGTCGGTAAAAATATCAAGGCCGGTGTATCAGATGCGATCTGATCTGACACCACAGATTCTGTCTGTACTACTTATCTCGCCAGAGCGAATGTCAATAACATACTTATTTTCGTATGTTCAACATTTACGTGATAACCATCAAAATGCACAGCGATATATGATCGTACTATGGAGAAAGTTATTTTATCCGTTTGCAGTACTAATAATGCTAGTGCTATCACTCCCTTTTGCCTATTTGCATACGCGCGCTAGCGTTGTTGGCGTAAAGATGTTTGGCGGTATCATGCTTGGTATGAGCTTCCAGCTATTTAACACCCTATTCTCGCACATCGGTACGCTCAACGCATGGCCGGCGCCTTTAACGGCTGTAACACCTAGCGTAATCTACCTTATATTAGGATTATTTGCGCTGCACCGGGTCAATCAACACTGACATTTACATGCTTGCTATCTCAATAATATACTCATGTTGGTTCCATATGTAACCGACTAAAAGAGTGTTGTTATTTCAATATCATCTTCAAGATGAATTATTTGTGGGTAGGACACGTATAAGCTCGAATTTTTAATGCAGATATTGTCAGTTAGCATAGCCGCAAAATATAGAGTCATTCGTATTCTCGGAATAAATACTACTTTTATTTAGAAACTGCTTATAGACTAGTTCATGATAAACTTGATTAGTCACTTGACTAAATACATAGAAAACTATATACAAAATATTATGGTGTTATTTAGCATAAAGATAGCCATTGTAGACTAGTTCTTATCTGCATTGATGCTAGAATTTATGTTAAATACTTATCGTATCATATTGAGTATAATCGCACCCGTGAGCTGCCTAAACACTTTACATAGAGAACGTATCTCTCATAAGATATAAGGTAAGCCCGGATGGTGAAATTGGTAGACGCAGGGGACTCAAAAAATTTGAGCCCTTCGGGAGAAATCCTGGGGGTGAAGCCCGTCAAACTCGGTAAAAGCCCTGAATAAAAGTTCGAGCTAATGCCGATCCAAGCTAAGATATTAAAAGTATCTTAGAAGGTGTAGAGAGCAGACGGCGGGTACCTAAAGCTGAAAAGCTAAGGTAAAGGCGTGCTCCAGACCACGAACGCCCACTCTCGGTAGGGCGGCGGCGAAAGCCGAGGTGGGAAGAAAATCCCCCGCCGAAAGGCATGCCGGTTCGATCCCGGCTCCGGGCACCAATGGATAATAGATCATAGTGCTAGAAAAATTAATATCCTTATTTGATATGCGATATTGCTGTATAAAGACTATTCCTATAGAGTATTTTGAGGCTACGCTAGTTGCTATATAACGGTATAGACATTAGTAAGCTTATGCAAACAAGAAAACAATGCTTCTAAGCTGTTGCGGCTTACGGTATTTTTAACCAGACCTTGACTGTCACAATTCTCGGACCGACTCGTTCGTTTACGGTGATTAAACATGGCCCAAAATCTACACTCTGCCCTTGCTGGGGCAGTTCGCCTAGCTTATCTAAGATCATACCCCCAACCGACTCGGACGATTGCTCACCAAAATCTATACCCAGTAAGTGCTCAAGCGAAACAATCGATAGGCTGCCACGACCGATCACGCTACCATCTAGCTGCCGCTGCCATTCAACGTCAGTCGCGCGGGTATCATCTTGGATTTGGCCAACTAGCGCTGCGAGCAGATCTGGTAATGTAACAAAACCAACTGGCTTCAGCCCAGGACGTCCAATTACCGCAAAGTGAGGCGAACCCGAACGAAAGCGACGCAATAGTTCAGGCGCAGGCATCTCTGGTAATGCTTCAAGTAAAGGACGGGCGAGTTTGCGCAGATTATTAGTTATATGTCCTCCAAGACGACAGAATAGTAAATCTTTCACATCAATCATACCAAGTACTTTATCTCCGCTTTCATCAAATAGCGGATACCGACTATATCGGCTATTTGCTGCCAACGCCAAATTTTCATCAAATGATAGACTCACATTGAGGCTTATTGCCTCACGAAGTGGTCGCATTAAGTCCGATGCGGTTAGTTCGCTAAACTCTAGTGAGTGAGATAGCGTACTTAGTTCGTCGTTTGAAAATTGCCGGTGGCATCGACTTGCACGTACAATTAATTTTAATTCGTCGCGACCATACGGAGCTTCAGCCTGCCCGCCATCCTCTAGTAGTCCAAACCACGCGAGCATACGGTTCGAACTATCATTTAGTAGTGCAATAGCTGGATACATAATCCAGTAGAATAGATACAGAGGAATAGCAGTTAGCAGGCCAGCTCGTTCTGGCATCCGGATGGCAAGCGATTTCGGCGCAAGCTCACCCGCAACAATATGTAGAAATGAAATAATTAAGAACGCTAACGCTAGCGCGATTGCATCTGCAAGCGGTGGCAAGATGTGCAGCATGCCAAACAAAAGGGCTAGTAAATGAGCAAACGCTGGCTCTCCTAACCAGCCTAGGCCTAAGGACGCCAAGGTAATACCGAGTTGGCAGGCTGATAGGTAAGTCTCTAAGTTAGCGTGCACACGTGATAATACACGCCCCCGCCAGCCATATTGGTGCGAAATAGCCGCGATCCGTGTGCCACGGAGCTTAACTAGCGAGAACTCTGAAGCAACAAAAAAACCATTCAGAATAACCAGAAGCAGGACAGCAACAAACGTTAGAAATGTCTGCATCAGAAAAATCGAACTAGTTCTCACCGATGTACGGGAACAAAGCACTGTTATATGTCTACATAGTAGAGTACTGATGCCCGCCGTGTTTAGAATACAAGTGTTACTTAATTGTTCAGTTAATATATGATAGTCCCAGACTGGGACGTACTAGTACATTGTCATATAATACAAAGCGTAGTCCACACTAATTTTGGTATAACGAGCGTATTGTTGGGGTATCTAGGGCATAGCACTCTTTTTATCGGGCCTCAGATCTTAGTAAAAACTCGAAATGCTAATAATTCGAGGTGCAATCATAATTGACGATTATGCCTCGATAATCTAAGCTCTATTTTAATACAGTAGACGATTATTTATATGCGGAGCATACGCTAGTTGTATAGCCCTCAGGGCTTATCCTGTTCTGTAGAATTATTAGGTTCGAGTCTCTGGCCTGCCAATCAAATTATCCTAATGGGCTTTAGTGCAAATCTGTTAAAACATTTATGCTATCTAAAGTACTCGAGCCGAAGCATTAGTGAGTCAAAATCATAGAACGATCTATATTATAAACGGTGCCAGCAAGAAGCATAGAGAATCTCCGCAGCAACAAACTGCGTTATCCATGTATTCATAAGCCTAGACGTACGGATCATTATAAGAGGCATACTTCCCAAGTATATCTTACATTGATAAATAAAAACTTTGACAAGCACTCTCCTAGAAATATCGCTATGCTTAGCGGCGATAGCTGCACGATTGTGTTCATCACGCTTAGCGAATACTTATTGATGTATTTCTCATCTCCTCTTTTTCAAGAAAAGCACTCCTTAAATTGCGCGTGATGAAACGCCCCAGAATTTTTGGGCAATCTTATTTCTCGCGAACCCAAGTAAGCTAAACTTAAATAATTGAACCGCAGTTAATCTTGTTTAAGCTAGCGTAGCTAATCAGAAAAATTTAGTTTAAACACTGAAATAGTGTTTTCAGCATATCGTCAGTCTATTATCAAGAATATAATGCACAATATAAAAGCGTAAACATATAAATAATGTATGGGAAATCTGCACTCGGTTATTAATACAGCGTGTCGACCAACATAAACAAAGCTCCATGAGTGGCTATAATTGAGATATAACATTTAGAGTAATGCTCAGACAGAGCAAAAGCAAATCTAAGTAAAAGCTAGCAAATTACTTTTATCTACCGCATTGTGTCAGGATATCAATCTTTCATACGGCCGCAAGAAAGATGTATGTGGTTCAATAAAGATCGATTAGTAAATAGCCGTGTTGATCAGTGTTAACATTCATTATCGGTTCTATCAAAAGATAGAAAACCGGTGGCATGGTGCTGTTATTCATCATTACTACACAATCGATCTAGATAAGTAAGGTTGGCGATTATAATACAAAGACTAGCGCGTAGAACACGACGCAATAGCGCTCCAGCTGCAACTACTTAAAAATAAAAGACTGTAATATTTAGCGGGTTAGTATATCAGACTCGTCCTTAACGATGGCAAGCGCTGAAGCCATTCAATAGCAAGCGCGCTAGAAGACTATAAGGGACCGCTCAAGGTGTATATTAAGGATATACCGATACCGGGTGTATCTTACTTACAGACTATGTTTTAGTGTTATAAAAGAATATGACATTCTCTCGCTTCGAGAGCCCCGCTGTGCGGCGTTCTGTCTACGTGAGAATTAAATAAGCTAATTGTACTGCTTGCTTCTAGAACAGAAGCCCTACTAAAGCGATTATTGAATAATATTTTAAAGGCGAAAATCGCCCTATGATACCGTGCTGGAGCAGACGACAGAGTCAACATAGATGTTGACCTTTGAACCTGATCTAGCTAATAGTTATAGAAGACGTATAGGTTTCCTACATCGCTCGGGGATCGATAGACTTGTTTAAGTATTAGGTATGTAATATCTAAGGTGCCAGTAATAGATGAGGTTAAGAGACACGATTTTACTATACGTCACGGTTTGCCGGTTGATAAGTTCTATATAGATTCATTCGAAGTGTAGCAGATTTGGGAACCAGTTTTGATTGACTCTTATGTCGAAATATCTATATTTCGCGACACTGTTAAATAAGTACATCGTAACTTCAAGTTTGCACCCGATCTTCACAGCGCGTATTCTTCGGAATAATTTGCGATCAGTGATCACCTCTTATTTCGCGCTAAAATACTATCACATAACTTATAAAGCTAGAGATTCCTATAACTTTTTGCAGATCCCGAGTAATAATTTATTGTAATAATCAGTATTATTAATAATTTTTTATAAACTCTCAGGATTACTTATTTCAGTCTGTGATGTATACAACTAATCGTCCCGCTATTGTTTTCACGTGGAGCGCGGGATTATAGTTATATAACAACTATGGAAAGCGCTATTTAGATTTCATCTAGAGTTCGGTAGTCAATGCGTTCGGGCACTGCAATACTGCAGTAATTGACGCGCTTAATCGACAAGCATAACTATTAATTAATCTTGGTCCGACGTTCTATAATAAACCGATGAGACGGCTGGCGGAGTTGCTTACAGAAAATAGTTGCTTTCATAAAGTGTTTTTCGCTAACAGCGGAGCTGATGCAAACGAGAGCACGATTAAGCTCGCACGTAAATAGAGTCGTAAGTTCAAGAGCGGCGCATATAAAATTATTATGTTTAATCACAGCTTTCACGGCCGTACACTAGAAATGATGCCGGCTAGCGGTAAACCTGGCCGGACACTCTATACGCATCCGCAGACGATTAGCTTTCTAAAAGCCATATTCAACAATATTAGCTCCGTCAAGAGGATTTTAACCGACTTAAGCCGATTCAAGGTGAGGCTAGCGTTATTTCCACATCGTTCGAGTTTATGCAGAAATTACAAGCTCTCACGCGAGAACATGATATACCATTAATCATCGACGAAGTGTAAAGTGGGTGCGGCCGTACCGGTATACTGTTCAGCTATCAACTCAGCGATACTAGGCTAAACATAAGCTGCTGCGTTGCTTGTCGTGACGAAATTGCTTGTTTCGAAGGCTAGTGATCAAGGTGATACATATAACAGCAACTCACTAATTAGTCGCATAAAATACAAAGCATCGTTTAAATCTAAAAACACGGCGCTGCTAGCTTAGTCTTACTAATTCTTTAGGCAATGGGAAAGAAACGTTTTCTCGTACACCATCTAGTGCTCGAATATAGCAAGCGCCTAATTGGTACAGTCGTTCGACGACAGCCTGTGCAAGAGCCTCAGGCGCCGAAGCACCCGCTGTTACCCCAATACGTTGTTTATCAGTTAGCCAGGCTGGATTAATTTGCTCTGGCGCATCTACCATATAGGCTGTCACGCCACGTTTTCTAGCCATCTCACATAGGCGATTCGAGTTGGAACTATTTGGACTTCCAACGACGATTACAACATCGCACTGCGGCGTCATAAATTTTACTGCATCTTGACGATTCTGGGTTGCGTAGCAGATATCTTGCTTTTTAGGCTCGCGAATGGCAGGAAAACGAGCCTTTAGAGCACTAATCACCTCTATTACATCATCAATAGATAATGTAGTCTGTGTTACGTATCCAAGTTGATCTGGATTAATAATATTTAATGCAGCAATATCTGCCGCAGTCTCAACTAGATGCATACCTGCACTAGCTTGTCCCATTGTACCTTGAACCTCTGGGTGGCCGCGATGGCCGATCATCACGATCTCAAAACCCTTGGCATGAAGCCTGGCCACCTCCATATGTACTTTAGTAACTAGTGGACAGGTAGCGTCGAAAACTCGCAATCCTCTATTAAATGCTCTAGTACGTACTGTTTTTGATACCCCATGGGCGCTAAATATTAGCGTTGCACCGCTTGGGACATCGTCAAGTGATTCAACAAAGACCGCGCCTTTACGACGTAATTTATCCACAACATAGACGTTATGTACAATCTCATGATGTACATAAATCTGTGAACCGAACAGCGTTAATGCACGCTCAACAATCTCGATTGCTCGATCCACTCCCGCGCAGAATCCACGAGGTTGTGCTAGCAATACTTCGATTGGATATTTTATTATTGTATTCATAGCGTTTCTTCCTGCAGAAACTCATAGTTGAAATATCAAGAGCTAAAACTAGACCTCCAAGGGAGAAGTCTTCATCTAACATCGATATTTTTCATATAGCTTAACCAAAAAGAACTTTCTTCACTAGTTTTGCATTAGACAAGCCGCGTACTTGATTTAGTACTACATAGTTAGGTGGTATCTAATTTTATATAGGAGAGGATACCCTAAAAAAATTCTATACTCTATTCTATGTTCTGGAATAGCATCCTAGACCTGTCATGCATGTGTTGATGATATTCATTCTAGCCAATCCTATCACGTACATAAGAAGTGGGCTTAACCTCAGAGGCATTAATATATGTATATGTAGTTTTAAACTAATGCATACTGACGAGTGATTATAATTAATCTTCATCAATACACTGCAAAACTAATAATGTGACCGCCGTGCCGATATATACCAATCTAAACATGCTGATAGTCAAAGTACACTCAGCCGCTAAAGCTAGAATTTATTTCTAGCGTTAACAACTAAATTCTCTTGGAACTAGTTAATCAGACTGTACCTGATAGTTCTAAATTAGAAATTACCTATGCGCGTTAGGGCTCCGAACAGAGTTATGCTTCTTATCTAAAAATAAGGCTAATTTAGACATTTAGTATCTGAATTTGAAAAATTTGGATAATCAATCGTTAGAAGAGATTGCACTAACAAATACGTGGGATATCAAAATCTACCAAATAATCTGTGCTACACAATTAACAACTGCCTTTATAAGGCCTTTATAAGCCTATGCTTTAAACACTTTTAATTACATATTCTGCATTTAGGATAAGATATCCTCCACTTATTACCAAATGCCTAATCTACTATATTTAAGTGAAGTAGGTTAGCGTGATAAAGACTAAGATCGCCGTGCTAATTAGATTGTTTAATAAGTAATCTACAATGTTTTTCTGTTACACTAAAAACCTTTTTAAATCGCTCCTTTCAGATCATCTGAATTTTGATGCATACTAGGAATGCTTTAATGACACGTAAATGTCAAGTCACCAAGAAGTTGCCTATGGTCGGCAACAATGTTTCTCACGCAAACAATAAAACTAAGCGCCGTTTCCTTCCAAACTTACAAAGCCGTCGGCTTTGGGTAGAAAGCAAAAATCAGTGGGTGCGGCTGCGTGTTTCTAATGCTGGCTTGCGCCTCATCGATAAGAATGGTATTGACACTGTACTAGAATCTTTACGTTATTAGAAAAGCTTAAGGGAAAGGAGTTGTAATATGTCTAAAAGTGGTCGCGATAAAATCAAGCTAGAATCAACACTCGGAACAGGTCACTTCTACACTACAACAAAGAACAAACGCACGATGCCCGAAAAAATGGCAATCATGAAATTTGACCCACTGGCGCGTAAGCACGGAGAATACAAGGAAACAAAGATTAAGTAATATAACGACGGGGTCGTCACTTAGATGTTAAATCCTAGCGTCTGATTATCTGATCGCCGTCGTAATAAATAGCTGTTTAGACTTAAACTATATACACGTTATTTAAAAAATAAGTCATCTAATTATTTTATCTACACGTAAGCTGCGTACAACTTTTACAGTTAGACTGCTATGCACTAATACACTAAACGTTTCTCTCATCTTAATTAGATAAAATCTATCTATACAAATATAGATTCAACGTCCAGTAATTAGAGTGTCTAATTTTAATTAGACTTTAATTACCTTATTTGAACATAAATTCAACAATTTTTTACTACTTAATATAAGTATACATGCTAATGCCTAAGATTACTTAGGCTTCTGTCTTTATGCATAACGACGCAGGTGATATGCGAACTCTCGAAATGCTTGAATGCCGCTTTGTTCAGCGTGATAGCACCAGCTCTGTAAGAGTGATAGTAACTGCTCACGTGATGCATGTGATCGATCCCATATCTGCATAAGTTCTGTATGCAATTGATAGTAAGTTTTCAGACTTTGGCTACTAGAAAAAATCTGTATTAATTTCTGTTTTTGTGGTTTATCTAGACCTGACTCATCTTTATGAATCCATTTATGTGCGGCTTTAATTAGCGTGTACTTCTCGTATATATTTAATTCCTTTAATTGTGCTATCTCCTGTCGATACGCTCGCTTAACTGTCTTTGCATACCGTGCCATTACCTCGTAACGGTTAGCAAGTACGGCCTGTAATGTATCTAAGTCTGGTACAGATTTACGCGTTAATAGAGTTAGCGTTGGCGCAGTTCTCTTGACTTTCGCAAGTCGGAATACAGACATAATTTGGATATACATCCAGCCAATATCAAACTCATACCACTTATTTGAGAGCTTAGCTGATGTCGCGTAGGTGTGATGATTATTATGTAATTCTTCGCCGCCAATCAAAACGCCCCATGGAAATAGATTTGTGCTTGCATCTATACAATTAAAATTACGGTAACCCCAGAAATGACCTAAACCATTTACCATACCAGCGGCCCAGAATGGAATCCATAACATTTGAATAGACCATACCGAAATTCCGATAATTCCAAATAGTGCTAGGTCGATTAACGCCATAATTGTCACACCAAGTAACGCATACCTCGCATAAATATAACGCTCGAGCCAATCAGATGGAGTACCCTGCCCATACTTTTTTAAAGTATGTTGGTTCTTTGCCTCAGCCCGGTATAGTTCAGCGCCCTCAAGCAGTACCTTCCATATTCCGCGTGTCTGGGGACTATGCGGATCTTCATCAGTCTCACATTTTGCATGATGCTTACGATGGATAGCCGTCCACTGACCAGTAATCATACCGGTGGTTAGCCACAGCCACAATCGGAAGAAATGGCTTGCAATTGGATGCAAGTCCAGCGCGCGATGAGCTTGGTGCCGATGTAGATAGACGGTAACACCAACAATCGTGATATGCGTCATCACGAGCGTATAAAGCATAATCTGACACCAAGACCAGTTTAGCAGGCCATGAGCAACAAAGTTAAGCGCGGAATTCACAAATTATACCCAGAAAATACATTTCGAAAAACAGCCTAGCCTTCACAACTTCACAATAGATGTGACGTACTATAGCAGTAAGCTGTAGTCTAGTTGAAAACTGCATCTTATTACAAAGAAGCGCATGTTATAAAAATATTTTTATATTATCTAGCGCATAATTATAACGTTCTCAGTAATACATTAACTAATATATCTCAACAAAAAGTTAAGCTAGTTTTTCGGCTCTAGCCGTGGTAGCGAGCATCGGTTCAATTATGGAAGGATTCAGGATTCGCACCTCATGTTGTGTAGATGGAATACGAATACCGTTCGCGGCGAAACCTATCCAGATGTTGTAGTTAACAGCCGATCGTACTGAAGCGTTACCGAGTGCTGCTTCGGCGATCCAGAATCCAAGCTCTAAGTTAATTCCATTAGCACCAAACCCGGAAAAATAGGGGCAGGGAGCCGGATCCTGCAACACACGATCTACACCTTGCGTCGCCTGTACAAGCACGCGCATTGCAAGCTGGACGTCAGCACTATACTCTACTTGGACTGACAGTTTAGTCAGGCCACGCGTCAGGAAAGATGACTGGTTTTGTACAATGTCGGTAATTAGCTTCTCATTCGGCACGAGGGTCTCAACGCCATCTAGTCCACGAACTACTGTATAGCGAGTGCGAATCTGCGTGACCCGGCCTTGCAAACCACCTACACAGATTGCATCACCGAGCCGTAGCGAGCGATCTAAAAGAATAATGAACCCAGACACGTAGTTGCTTGCAATTTTCTGCAATCCAAAACCTAGTCCGACACCAAGCGCACCCCCGAATACGCCAAGTACAGTAATATCGATTCCAACGATTGATAGACTTACAAGCACCGCAGATAGGATTAACGATACACGACCGATGCGGGACAATACGACCTGTAAGTTCGCATCAAGTAAGCTGGCTCGTAGCAACCTCTCCTCTAGAGAGCGGCCAGCCCACAACGCTACGATTAACGTGATCATGACCCATAGTAGGCCGCTACACAACGATAGCAGGCTCAAGTGTACAGTAGCTATGCGAAACTCTATACTGGACATCCAGTGTAGTACGTCATCCTCGATGCCCATTACAGTCAACGCCATAGCCACCCATACTAGAACGGTTACGATCTTCTCGATGAGGTATGCTAGTCCGTGCAAGTGCCCATCATGAGAAAACACGCGACGCATTAAGTATAAGGCTACATAAATCAACGCAATACCAAACAGCGGCACACGGGCTAGGTCTAGTAATGACGTTTTCATAACCTGACCCAGCGCAAGCCCCGTGCCGCCAACAATCAACCAGCCGAGAAATGGAAATAACGCTTTGTTCAACCCATCTGCGCCGAATCGTACTGCTGCGTTACGCGCGAGGCAGTACGCATCGAGCCTCTTTCGGATATAACCCGCGAGCCCACATGCCATCACTATTGCGCCAATGAGCGCAGCAATTTGCCAAAGAATCGCTGGCTGGCCAAGGTCTCGTATTAAGTCGCTGAATAAGTGAGGCAGTACTCGGTCTCGCATGTCAGAAAACCCGTTGCATTACTGCTGCGAAGAAACCGTCGGTGCCATGTTGGTGAGGCCAGAGAGTGAGATTGTCACCAGTATTAAGCGCAATCTTTTGGTCGACTAGCACTTGGCTTACCGCTATACGTTTAAACTTTGGATCGGCGGCAATAAATTGTTCAACAATGCTCTCATTCTCATCGCCCAGAAAGCTGCACGTCGCGTAGACAAGCCGCCCGCCTAGCCTGAGCAGTTGCGCAGCGGAGGCGAGAATTGATATCTGCTTTACCGCTAACTCGGAAACTACTTGCGGCGTTTGCCTCCACTTAAGATCCGGATTTCGGCGTAGTGTACCTAGACCACTACACGGCGCATTGACCAGCGCACGATCTATTTTACCCGCCAATCTCTTAATTTTTATATCATGCTCACTATCAATAGCTACTAGGTGTACGTTTGATAAACCACTACGTGCGATTTTACATTTGATCTGGTCTAATCGTTTTTCCGATACATCAAACGCGTACAATCTTCCAGATGAACGCATCATCGCGCCTAACGCGAGCGTTTTATTGCCAACCCCGGCGCAAAAATCTACGACCATCTCGCCATGCTGAGGCGCAACAAGTTCGCACAATAGCTGACTACCCTCATCCTGTACCTCAAACCACCCTTGCTGAAAAGCTGGCATCATATGAACTGCGGGCTTACCAAGCACGCGGATTCCTAGCGGGGCATAAGGCGTTGGTTCTGCCCTCACATAAGACCGTGTTAGAGCAGTGAGAACCTCATTTCGATGAGCGCGAATTGAATTCACGCGTAGATCTAACGGCGCTGGATGGTTTAACGATGAGGTAAGCTGTAACAGTTCTTGTTCCACTGCATTTGGTTTAGCAACAATAGTTGCTAAACGCTGCCTTACTATAGACTCAATCCATAGTGGTAAGTTTGTTCGCACCCGAGTTGGAAGGCTTGTCGGATCAATTTTCGACACATAGTTGAGCCATATCAATTCCTGCTGTGATACATGTAAGCGTAACGCATTTAGACCGGCAACCTGCATTAGGCCAAGCAGCGCTAAACGCCGTGCTAAAGTGCCACTCCCTCTTTCGGCTAAATACTCGTATTCCATCTTACGACGCAGAACTGCAAATATAGCCTCGCTAATTAGACTACGGTCAACCCGACCTAACTTTGGATGTGCGTAAAAAAACTTACTCGTAATTACCTTAGCTAGATTATCAAACTTTAGTACATCACTTAATAGCACTTCGGTCTGTCCAATCAAAAATCTATGCAGCCTCATACAACGTCCAGACAAAATAAAAACCGTGTCTCAGTGACCTCCAGCTCGACTCGGTTATCATACATACGCAACCGATCCTCAACAAACCACCGCACTGCGCGTGGATAGAGTTTATGCTCTAGCTGTAGCACCCGCTTAGAAAGTACAATATTAGTATCGCCCACGAGGACTGGCACTACACCCTGCGCAATAATCGGGCCATAGTCTAATTCAGTGGTCACAAAGTGGACCGTAGCGCCATGCACCACAACTCCCGCATCCAATGCACGCTGATGCGTATGTAAGCCCGTAAAGCTTGGTAGCAATGATGGATGCACATTCATTATACGTGCCGCATAGTGCTTAATAAACGCTGGCGTTAGCACGCGCATGAATCCAGCTAGAATAACTAGATCTGGCTCATACATGTCCACTACCCGCATCAGCGCGGCATCAAATTCATCGCGCTTATTAAACTGCGTATGATCGACGACTGATGTGACCACAGCGTGTGCGGCGGCAAAAGTTAGGCCTGCGGCGTCGGGGCGGTTAGATACAACTGCAGCAACGCGTGCTGGCCAGCGTTGTACAGCGCATGCACGTACAATCGCTTCCATGTTAGAACCGCGTCCAGAAATCAGAATGACGAGTTTTTTCATCTTAGAATTTTACCATTAGGCTTCTCCGATTACTTACATCGTCTATCTGATTCCAGCTGAAATCAAGTTTGAGTGTTTATAATCATAGGCTTTACGGCATCGTGCTCGCGCAGTTCATTAGCGCGCCCATTAAACGCTGCAGGGGCCCGATCTGGCTAATTATCGTGAAAGTCTTTAGGGGTCTTCCAAATTCTGATCATTGCGCACCTTGTGCGCTGACAATCGGCAACTTTGACGGTGTACATCGCGGCCACCAAGCGTTGTTGGCGCGCGTTTGTACAGCTGCTAGAGCTCGCGCACTCCCGGTCTGTGTGATGACATTCGAATCGCACCCCCGCGAGTTTTTCAATCCGGCTACCGCGCCACCGCGTATCGCAATCTTGCGCGATAAGCTTGAGGCATTGCGATGCAATGGTGTGGATCAGGTTGTAGTTGAACATTTTAATTGTAAATTCGCCAGTCAGTCAGCGGAGGCATTCGTCGAGCACATCATTGTTAACGGATTGCGCGCTCGCTGGATAATGATTGGCGATGACTTCCGGTACGGAGCAAGGCGCGCTGGTGACTTCCTATCGCTAAAGTCAGCTGGCATACAGTATGGTTTTGAGGTTGAGCAGATGCCTACCGTGTCAGGCCCATCCGGGATGCGTATTTCAAGCTCTGGCGTGCGTGCTTCGCTTCTTACGGGGGACCTCGCTGCGGCTCGCGCTACCCTTGGTAGAGCAATTGTAATTAGCGGCCACGTCGTGCATGGAATGAAAGTGGGGCGCGACTTAGGCTTTCCAACGCTAAATCTACCAATTTTGAATAAGCGTCCCGCACTGTCCGGTATCTTTATTGTTCAAGTTCGTGGTATTGAGGCAGATCCATTACCTGGCGTGGCCAGTCTAGGCTGGCGCCCGAGCGTAGCTGATTTTGGGCGCTTACTGTTAGAAATACACTTACTAGACTGGCATGGTGATGCATATGGGAAACTGGTGCGAGTCGAATTTCTAGAGAAATTGCGTGACGAACAAAAGTTCGTGGACTTAGAGAGGCTTGTTCAGGCAATAACATGCGATGTCGCCCACGCCCGAAAATACTTCATAGAGCATAGCGCTTTAGCGGTAGCCGAACCTATCACTTAGTCTGAACTTCTGTAGAGACTTACAGCCTGGACAGAGATTTTTATATGTCCGTAAAAACGAATTGGATGAAGCCGGGTTGCTGCGCAAGTAAATTATCAAGAAATCTTATTTGACATAACGCTATGTGCTTAGTGCCTTGTAATATGCCGAACCTTGCTAGTGCAGTCGGCACAAGTAATTAGTGACAGCCAACCTTCTACTATCTCACACATAAGTGATATGAAAACCAATTCTAATCAGCCTTCTAAGTACCCCATTAACCTACTCAAGACGTCATTCCCAATGCGCGGGGATCTGCCTAGGCGCGAACCGCAATGGGTCCGAGAATGGCAACAAAATAAGGTCTACGAGGCCATTCGAGAGGCTAGCCGAGGACGACCGAAATTCGTACTACATGATGGCCCACCCTATGCAAACGGCGATATTCATATCGGACACGCAGTCAATAAAATTCTGAAAGATATAATTGTCAAGGCGCGTAATATGGCTGGCTTTGACGCAGATTATGTACCTGGATGGGATTGTCATGGTATGCCAATTGAAATCCAGATTGAGAAGCGCTTTAGCAAGTTACTACCAGTTGATCAGATGCAACGTAACGCTAGACAGTACGCTATTGAGCAGATTCAGTGCCAAAAAGCCGATTTTCTACGGCTTGGATTGATCGGCAATTGGGACAATCCCTATTACACTATGAACTTTAAGAACGAGGCGAACGAAATCCGGGCGTTCGCAAGTATCTTCAAGAAAGGCTACGTTTTCTGCGGTCTAAAACCGGTAAATTGGTGCTTTGACTGCGGTTCGGCACTGGCAGAGGCAGAAGTCGAATATAAGGACCGCGTCGATATCGCAGTGGACGTCGCATTTCCATTTTTCGAATCGACGAAAATCGCCGAGGCGTTTGGTATGCCATCATTGCGGGACGCTGATGGCGCAATCGTGATCTGGACAACTACGCCGTGGACTATTCCAGCGAATCAAGCGCTGAGTGTGAACCCAAAGCTATCATACAGCCTTGTAGATACATGCCGCGGATTTTTAATCCTTGCTTCTAACCGCGTTGAACTCTGCCTAACCACATATGGCTTGGATGGCACCGTGCTCGCGTCGGCACCGGGTGCTGTACTAGGTGATATCTGCTTTTATCATCCCCTTGCCAATCTTCACCCGGGATATAAGCGTACAGCACCAGTCTATTTTAGCGACCATGTAACTATTAATTCTGGTACCGGTGTCGTACATTTATCGCCAGCCTATGGCATCGAGGATTTCGAGTCGTGTAAAGCATATGGCATTGATGATGCATCTATTCTAGGCCCGGTAATGGGCGATGGCCACTATAATGAATCATTACCATTATTCGGTGGCCTGTCAATTTGGGATGCGAACCTAAAAATCGTTGACGCCCTACGCCATTCCGGTTCTTTAGTCCATACAAACTATTACGCTCATAGCTATATGCACTGCTGGCGGCATAAGACGCCGATTATCTATCGCGCCACGACGCAATGGTTTGCTGGAATGGACCTGACGCCTATTAGTGGGGGTAAGACTCTGCGCGAAACTGCGCTTAATGGTATCGAGTCGACAGAGTTCTATCCAGCTTGGGGTAAGCAGCGACTACATAATATGATCACACATCGACCCGACTGGACGCTATCGCGACAACGCCAATGGGGAGTACCAATAGCTTTCTTTATCCATAAAAAGACTGGTCAGTTACATCCTCGCACGCTGGAATTACTTGAACAAATTGCACAACTTGTTGAGCAACATGGTATTGAGGCATGGCAATCACTCGATGCGCGAGAGTTGCTTGGCGATGATGCTGATCTGTATGCAAAAAATTGTGACACGCTAGATGTGTGGTTCGACTCCGGAACGACGCACTGGCATGTGTTACGAGGCTCGCACGCTGAACAGCTGCAGTGGCCTGCTGATTTATACCTTGAGGGTTCAGATCAGCATCGTGGGTGGTTTCATTCGTCTCTACTTACTAGTTCGATGCTTGATGGCCGTCCCCCCTACAAGGCTTTGTTGACGCACGGCTTTACAGTCGACCGGCAAGGTCGGAAGATGTCAAAATCTGTTGGTAATGTCATTACGCCACAAGAAGTTTCTAATAAACTTGGTGCCGAAATTATTCGTCTTTGGGTAGCATCAACCGACTATTTTAGGGAACTATCAATCTCTGATGAAATTCTAAAGCGTGTGCTTGAAAGCTATCGCCGAATTCGAAACACATTAAGATTCTTGCTGGCAAATTTATCAGATTTTGACTCAAACCGACATGTGGTACTGTCTGAGAACTGGCTTGAAATTGACCGTTATATACTTGCACAAGCCTCAGTACTGCAAGAAGAAGTAATTGATTACTATAACACGTACGAGCTTCACCAAGTGGTGACTAAATTACAGACTTTTTGCTCAGAAGACCTCGGCAGCTTCTATCTTGATATACTCAAAGATCGGTTATATACATCAGCAGTTAACTCGCATGCGCGCCGAAGCGCACAGTCGGCGCTATACCATATTACGCATGGGTTACTAAGGCTAATCGCACCTTTTCTGTCGTTCACTGCAGAGGAAGCATGGAAAATTTTCCAGCCGGGACACACAACAATCTTTACTGAAACGTACTATATTTATCCTACGCTAGTAGATAGCACAGCATTATTAAATAAATGGGCGCTTATCCGTCAATCTCGAAATAATGTCATTAAAGAACTTGAAACCGCGCGGCAGGCCGGCCTAATTGGCTCGTCACTGCAGGCTGAAGTCGAGATTCATGCGCATGGCGCACGCTATAACATCCTCTCAAGCCTTGGTAGTGACTTGAAATTCGTTTTAATAACATCTGCGGCACGTCTAAATAGGGTTAATAGCGAAGCTGATGAGGCAATCAACGTGCTTATGTCCCGGCATCTAAAGTGTGAGCGCTGCTGGCATTACTGTGAGGAAGTAGGAAAAAACACTGAACATCCAACCCTGTGTGAACGTTGCATGGCGAACTTATTTGGAGAGGGAGAACACCGGAGTATGTCATAAATGATGAGAACTTTATCTCGAAAATATACATGCCTGACAACGCTTACGCCATATCTAATCATATCGCTTATTGCAGTTCTGATTGATCAATCATCTAAAATTGTGATGTCGCACCTATTCGCGTACGGTAACCCGTATCCTATTACGTCATGCTTTAATCTTCTACTGATCTACAACAATGGTGGAGCGTTCAGTTTTCTGTCGACAGCTGGTGGATGGCAACGCTGGGTATTCACTGCATTAAGCACTGTCTCTGTGATAGCAATCACCTACTTGCTTAAGAAGCATAGTGAACACAAACTGTTTTGCACAGCCCTAGCCCTAATTCTAGGTGGTGCTCTTGGCAATGTTATTGACCGGATAATATACGGCTATGTAATTGATTTTATTGATTTTCATATTCGAAATTGGCATTGGCCTGTATTCAATATTGCCGACAGTAGCATCACGAATGGTGCTGTACTACTGGTGCTTGATGAACTAAGGCGCGTGCATGCTGCGCCTTGAAAACTCAGACTGAAAGACAATTCAAGCTTGGGCATACGCAATAGTGGGAGGAAAAATATGAATCTTGCGGGCAAACAGCTGTTGCTTGGACTAACAGGCAGCATCGCTTGCTACAAGTCAGCTGAACTTACACGCTTACTAACGCAAGCTGGCGTCACGGTTCAAGTAACAATGACAGAAGCCGCTACGCAATTCATTACGCCGGCTACAATGCAGGCACTCTCTGGCAATCCAGTCTATATTAGACTATGCGACACGCGAATAGATAGCAACATGCTACATATTGATTTGTCTCGCCGCGTGGATGCGATCGTAATCGCGCCCGCATCAGCTGACTTCATCGCTAAGCTAGCCCATGGGCTATGCAACGATCTATTATCTACACTAGTCATAGCTCGCGACTGTCCATTGTTAGTCGTGCCAGCAATGAATAGCCAAATGTGGCAAAACTCAGTAACACAACGCAATATCGCTCAATTGCATGCAGACGGTATTATGGTGCTTGGCCCAGATACTGGCCTGCAAGCATGTGGTGAGATCGGAAATGGCCGTATGATTGAACCCGAAACAGTGTATGAAGAAATTATCGCTCTTTTTCAGCCGAAGAAACTTGCAGGGCAACGGGTATTAATCACAGCGGGCTCTACTTTCGAGCCTATTGATCCGGTCCGAGGTATTACTAATCGTTCTAGCGGAAAAATGGGATTCGCGCTAGCCCGTGCCGCAGCTCAAGCTGGTGCACGGGTACATCTTATTTCTGGCTTGGTTACTCTTTTCAAGACTCCATGGGGCACTAGCCGAGAGAATGTACAGACAGCACAGCAAATGTATGACGCGGTCATGGAGTCCGTTTATGATACCGATATTTTTATCTCTGTTGCTGCGGTTGCTGATTGGCGTGCTGTCCAGGTATCTGAGCATAAAATAAAGAAAACTGCTGGTCAACTTCCACCACCGATGTACTTTATCGAGAACCCGGATATTCTTGCCAGTGTTGCTGCATTGCCTGCGCCCCCCTACTGTGTTGGTTTCGCGGCGGAAAGTAGTGAGCTTAGGATGAACGGTGAAGCGAAGAGGCGGCGCAAAAACGTTCCACTGCTTATCGGTAACCTAGGACCAAAAACATTTGGAAAGGATGGAAATGAAGTCGTACTATTCGACGCAGACGGTTCCACACCTTTACCTCGGGCTGACAAACAATCACTCGCACGTACCTTGGTCGATGAGATTGCCCGGCGCGTACTAGGCAGTTCTACGCCTCTCAGCTCGTCCGGCCTATAATAAGGTCATCTAATCTTATAGACTCGACTATCTTCTCAATATCAATACAATGTCGGTGACAACTACTTTCCTTGATATGTAACCCGCCCTAAAGAGCAGGTTACATATCAAGCGGAACATTGCGTCTAGCTTGTAATCTTATATATCTGAGGTGGGTCTCTCTTGAAGGAATTAAGTAAATAATGATGCGATAATAGCGCACTGTAGTTCTATTTAGTTACATAAGACGCCTCAGATTATCTGCAATTTTCAATATATACAAAACTGAAAAAAATTTTTAAAGCTGTTTTGATAGTTCAGCCCCGCTTCGGAAACCGATTTTTAATACATATAGCACTGCCTGTATAATCATCTATTGCACGACAGAAAATATTGAGAAAACCTAGGTCTGATTTAAGAACAGACCACCTCAATGCAAGCTATAAATAATCAGGTTATAGCTGAATTGCATACATGAATCGTAGCTAAGCGAGTAGCATGCGCACGCTGGTCTAGCGCTTGCGTTACTGCGAGTATACGTGTTTTACGTCTAGTCTGGCTAGGTATCGAGGTTTTATTGATATAAATACTAATAATGCTGATTTTTCACATAAAAGCTAATGCTAATAATTAGCGCTACAAACAACCGATAGCACTGTACCCGGCCTGATAAAATATAAAACATATCGCCTATAATATAGGCGCACTACGCCTTAATATGAAACGCTGGTTCGTTCAAAGTTTCGTTACATATTTTCAATTAATACCTGCCCGAAACCAGAGCATGAGACCTGCATCGCACCTTTCATTAAACGCGCGAAGTCATATGTAACGCGCTTTTGTATGATCGATTTTTCCATCGCGGAAATAATTATGTCAGCCGCATCGATCCAACCTAGATGGCGCAGCATCATTTCGGCTGACAAGATTTCTGAACTCGGATTCACGTAGTTCTTTCTAGCATATTTCGGGGCTGTCCCGTGAGTCGCCTCAAACATCGCGATCGAATCTGATAGGTTCGCGCCTGGCGCACTACCAATACCCCCGACCTGCGCTGCTAATGCATCCGAGATATAATCTCCGTTCAAATTCAGTGTTGCGATTACATCGTATTCGGATGGACGTAGTAGTATCTGCTGTAGAAACGCATCAGCGATTACATCTTTAATCTGGATCTCAGAACCACTCTTTAGGTTTTTGATCTTCATCCATGGACCATCTCCAATGAGCACCGCGCCGAACTCCTTTTTAGCAAGCGCATAGCCATAATTTCGGAACGCGCCCTCAGTAAACTTCATGATATTGCCTTTATGTACAAACGTAAGCGACTTTCGATTATTGTCTAGTACATATTGAATAGCCTTGCGCACCAGTCTCTCCGTGCCTTCTCGCGACACTGGCTTGATGCCAATCCCTGATGTTTCTGGAAAACGGATCTTCTGGACACCCATTTCCTCACGAAGAAATTGGATCACTTTCTTCGCCTGCTCGGACTCTCCAGCCCATTCTATACCTGCATAGATATCTTCTGAGTTCTCCCGAAAAATTACCATATTAATTTTTTCGGGTTCACATACTGGTGAAGGCGCGCCCCGAAAGTACCGCACTGGACGCAGGCACACATATAAATCTAATTTCTGACGCAGCGCTACGTTTAGAGAGCGGATGCCGCCGCTAACCGGCGTAGTTAATGGCCCCTTGATCGAGACGACATACTCTCTTAGGATCTGCAGTGTTTCTTCCGGTAACCATATATCAGGTCCGTAGACCTTAGTTGCTTTTTCACCAGCGAAGACTTCCATCCAGGAGATCTTTTTCCGTTTGCTATAAGCTTTCTTAACCGCTGCATCGACTACCTGAATCATTACTGGCGTAATATCAAAACCAATACCATCGCCTTCAATGTACGGAATTACTAGTTGATCTGGGACGTTAAGTGAGAAGTCTTGATTAACGATAATTTTCTCACCAGCTGGAACCTTGATATGCTGATATAGCATGTTCGACTCTTATAATATGTGCAGACTAAAGTGTACTACGCATTAACATACCTATCCCTGCGTTGACTCCTAGGCTAGGATGGCTTACGGTGGCTTCACTAAAGATTCACGGCCCCTCCCTCTAAATCGAAGAGTTACTTCAGCACACAGACAGCTACAACTTATATACAACATAAAACTAGATTTAATACTATGCGCTCGCATTTCTCTATTTTCATCAGGATAAATTCAATGTCTACGTAACCCTGTTGATATAAATCGACAATGCCTAATCTTTCTTGGGAGAATATAATAAAGATAGAAAGAGACTACTGTTGCTTACTTATAACGGTGAGCTGCGTCTAATGTTCCCCAGCCTATAAGCTATTTATAGCTAAGCTCTCCCGCCTATAACAAACTATCGCTGAAACAAGTTCAACCCTAGCTTTTTATGGACGCAGACCTATGACTACGCAGACTAGCTCGGCCTAGCGTTTAGTTGGGGTGCGTACTGTCGTGCCCAACGCAACAAAATAGCACTTACCCGCTTCTGGCGGGGTTTTTTAGGTTAGTCTCTTCTAAATATTGCTTGCCAGTGTCTGGTTTATTTACACTTAAAAAACCAAATTAACCAAACCGTTTAGTACCCTATTTTTTCTCTAAATGCTGCTCGATATATACTCCAGTACTATCAAAAATAAAGATATGCTTCTACTCTTAATAATTTATATATCTTAGTATCGACTAGGATGGTGTATAGCTTTGTAAGAGCGACGTTGATAGCACCCCTGGGCGGCAATATTATAAGAGAGCGTCACACGCTAAAGTTCTTGGTAGCAAAATTCCAATTAACAACTTCCCAGAATACCTCGATAAACTTCGGGCGCGCATTACGATAGTCAATGTAATACGCATGTTCCCAGACATCTAGTGTCAGTAACGGTGTTATATTATCCGTCAACGGTGTAGCAGCATTACTAGTTGAGATAATGTCAAGCGAGCAATCAAGCTTCTTTACAAGCCAGGTCCATCCGGATCCAAACGTACTGACTGCTATCTTTGTGAAAGCTTTTTTAAATGCATCATATGAACCCCACTGCGCGTTAATAGCGTTACCAAGCTTTCCAATCGGCGCTCCACCACCCTGCGGAGAAAGACTATTCCAGAAGAATGTATGGTTCCAAACTTGCGCTGCATTATTAAAAATACTGCCCGTTGATTTCTGAACAATTTCTTCTAAGGACAGGCTTTCAAACTCTGTACCCGGGATCAGATTGTTAAGGTTCGTCACATAGGCCCGATGGTGTTTGCCATAGTGAAATTCTAGCGTCTCCTCTGAGATATGCGGAGTCAGAGCGTTCTTTTGGAACGGCAGGGGAGGTAGCGTATGTTGTGCCATAGTGAAAATTTCCTTGGTAAGAGATTATGAATAGATATGTTTCTACTAATTATCGGTTTAGATGAGCTCGAATAATCTCACAAATCATTGTCTTTTTATATGCAGTATTTCTTTTCTTGTATCTATAAACGAGTGTTAATTGCAAGTAATTAACACTAATATTGACGTCGATGCAAAAAAACGATGCTTGTATGCTGCTGATCTTCTAATTATATTACCCACGTATCACTCTAGAATTCATCATTCAGACGAAGCTGCATGTGCGTGACACTAAGATCGAGACTACCCTGCGCAAGATACACTGTCACTCGTTGACCTGGCTTAAGCGCGTTCGGCGTGCGCACCGCCGAGCCACTATGTAGATCAATTAACGCTGCATAACCCCGCTCTAGAGTGCGTCGCGGACTGAGTAACTCGGTACGAGCGGCCAGTTCATATACTTGCGCACTTCGACGATCATTCTGCCTGCGCAGTGCGACGCTTAAGCTCTGCTTAAGCCACTGTATACGTTCGGATGCTCGGTCTATATCTGGACGACCGAACTGCCATCGCAATAGAATCATTGTTAGTCGCGCGCGAGCATCGCGCGCTGGCCGTGCTCCAGCTAAACATAAGCGCAGAGATACTTGCCTCAGGTGCTGAAGCTGCCTAGCAATCCTCTCAGCAGGACTCACGAGACGGTATACAAGTGAGTCTAAGTATTGAGCGCGGCGCTCCATCATTCGCCCGAACTCGCGCACCAGAGCCGCGTGTCGATTAACTAATTCATGCAGCAATGTAGTACGTTGTGCACTAACTAGCTCCGCCGCTGCTGTCGGCGTTGGCGCACGGATATCAGCCGCGAAGTCTGCAATTGTGAAATCGGTTTCGTGCCCGACTCCAGACACGATCGGTAATGCACTAGAAGAAATTGCCCGCGCGAGCGATTCGTCATTAAAAGCCCATAAATCCTCAATCGAACCTCCACCGCGGCACAAGATTAGCACATCAACTTCAGAGCGGCGGTTAGCTATGCTAATTATTTCCGCGATACACGAAGACGCCTCAGCGCCTTGTACCTGTGTTGGGTAGATGATGATCGGCACATGAGGCGCACGCCGTTTAAGCGTAATTAATACGTCGTGTAGCGATGCCGCCTGCGGCGACGTGACAATTCCAATAGTCCGTGGGTGCGACGGTAGCGCACGTTTCCCCTCATCGGTGAATAGACCTTCCGACTCAAGCTGAGTTTTCAGTTTCAGAAAAGCTTCGTATAGCTGACCCTGCCCAGTGTGTCGAACCGATTCGACATTTAGTTGTAACTCGCCTCGTGGCTCGTAGATCGCGATTATGGCACGAACTTCAATCTGATCTCCTTCGCGAGGTATCAGCTGTACATATTGAGCGCGTCCGCGGAACATTACACAACGTATCTGTGCATAATCGTCTTTAATAGAGAAATACCAATGGCCGCTAGCTGCTCGCGTAAAGTTTGAGACTTCGCCTGAGATCCAGGTAAGCGAAAACGTACGCCCTAGTATATTACCGATCGCGTGGTTCAAAGCAGACACAGGAATCACCGTATCACGGTTAACAAAAGGAATTGAGGAGGAAAGTTCTACTGTCATAAGAATAATAAAGAGTTCCCTACTTCGCTTGACACGAGAGAGCGGCGCTATCCGTGCGTCCGCTTCATCGGTTTTTTTAAACTTTTCGCATATTCCAGTCTGCTGAAAGTCGCCGAAAACTTTTTCGCGTGATAATCCCCACCAACACAGCCCTTGATTTTCCTGGGGAATTATCCATGTAAATGGAGATGGTATATCAGCATTTATCTCATTTTAGAAAAATAGGATCTAGGGTCTCTTAACAGTATGGTGCCTGATACGGTTAGGCTGTTATTACACTATCTAAGCTATTATAAAGAGTTGAGGCCAGCTATGCTGGCGCTCGACACCCGCACTCTATCTTCGCTCTATTGTTATGTCTATGCTACTGCATCGCGTTATTATTGCTCATATCAGGTATATGTTCTCGCGCGAATGGCAGCGCCGTGGCGTGCTTGCTTACATGCTATGGCCCTTTTCTAAATTGTTTTACGGCGTCTCTGCACTTCGCCGGCTTATGTATACTCACAGCTGGCGCAAGTCGCATCATATCAGCGTGCCAATTTTGGTGGTAGGCAATGTAACGGTTGGGGGCACTGGCAAGACGCCAACCGTAATTGCACTTATTGATGCATTACGCAATGCGGCGTTTACGCCGGGTGTAGTATCGCGAGGTTATGGTGCACGAATCGTGCAGCCTATCGAGGTCAGCCCTACGTCGACACCTGCGTTGACAGGCGATGAATCTCTATTAATTTTCCGACGAACTGGTGTGCCTGTGTGGGTCTGCCCCGATCGCGTTGCGGCAGCTCGTGCATTGGTGCAAGCTCATCGTGAAGTGGATGTCATCATCAGCGATGACGGCTTGCAGCATTATCAGCTAGCGCGTGACATCGAACTGGTAGTCTTCGACTACCGGCTAGCTGGCAATGGGTTTTTATTGCCAGCTGGACCCCTACGAGAACCGTTGAGTCGTACCCGAGATGCGACGCTGATCAATAACTCTCATCAGCTTAGTTTACCACCATGGCCATCGACCTTTACACTGACGTTGCAGCCTACCGACGCATGGCATTTGGATAATCCGAATCTACGCCGACCGCTAGCTCAGTTTGCTGGCAAGCGCGTTCTAGCTGCCGCTGGAATCGGCGCACCAGAGCGTTTTTTTAAAACACTTCGTTCAAGCGGCCTCGCGCCTGAAACACGCGCGCTACCTGACCATTATGCTTTTAATGAGAATCCATTCATAACTGATATAGCTGACGCAATCCTCATTACTGAAAAGGATGCGGTAAAATGCAAATATTGGCGTGATCCACGCCTATGGGCAGTACCTGTCAACGCCATACTTGATCCTCGTCTAATTACACTTGTTGTGGAGAAACTTCGTGGATGCTCGCCTGCTTGAAATACTTGTCTGCCCGCTATGTAAGGGATTTTTATACCATAATCGTAGCGCCCAGGAACTAATTTGTCATACTGATAAGCTTGCATACCCGATCCGAAACGGCATTCCAGTAATGCTAATTGATGAAGCACGTCATATAGTTGAAGGTGCACCAGTTAATCCTGACAGCGATTGAGATGATGCATACCGAAGTTCCATTTATTGTTATCGTTCCGGCTCGTCTCGCATCTACTCGTTTGCCTCAAAAACCGCTAGCCGAGCTAGCTCGTAAGCCTATGGTAGTGCACGTAGCCGAGCGAGCCCTCGCCTCAGGCGCAAGCCGCGTACTAATTGCCACCGACGCTGAAGTTGTAATTCATGCGTGTCGGGCCCACGGTATTGAGGCACTGCTCACTCGAACTGATCATCTGACCGGCACTGATCGACTAGCTGAAGTGGTTGAAGCCTGTAGATTTCCAGACGATACGCTAATAGTTAATGTGCAGGGCGATGAACCTCTAATCGAACCACATCTGATCGCGAGTGTTGCTGCGCACCTAGCTGCTCATCAGGATTGTGCAATTGCTACTGCGGCTCATCCTATTGTTGAGCTAGCAGAGGTTTTTAATCCAAATATTGTAAAGGTGGTCCTTGACGCCCGCGGCATCGCATTATATTTTTCTCGTGCGCCAATTCCATGGTCACATGATGTGTATCGGCAGAGATGGAATTCAGAGAGCAATACTTCACCCGAGATTAACAGCACTCGGTCACTTGCGCTAAACACTACGGTAATATACCGCCATATCGGCTTATATGCATATCGCGCTAACTTCCTGAGAGGCTATCCTAAGCTTACACAGGCGCCTATCGAAATTACTGAGGCCCTCGAGCAACTACGAGCGATATGGCATGGAGAAAGGATCGCGGTGTTGATTACATCACAAGCGTCTGCCCCCGGGGTCGACACGCCAGCAGACTTAGAGCGAGTTCGCGCGATGCTCGATATATAAATAAAGGGTTATATCCACATGGCATAGTTGAAAGTTTATACTGCGCACTCTAATAGAAATAAATAGAATGGGCAGTATGTATAATATTTATTAGCGACAAATCGTCTAAAGCGAATGTTAAATTATAGCAAGTTAGATTAGCGTTCAATATTAATAAGTCGCCCGCGAATTTACAAGCCATCTCGGAGATAATTACTATGCGTTTAATCCTGTTAGGCGCCCCCGGGGCGGGCAAGGGCACCCAGGCAAACTTCATCAAGGACGAGTTTTCCATTCCAAAAATCTCAACCGGCGATATGTTACGCGAAGCCGTAAAATCCGGAACAGCGCTTGGCATCGAAGCCAAGCGCTATATGGACGCAGGTGATCTTGTTCCAGATGCGCTAACTATCGAACTTGTTAAAGAAAGGCTAGAGCAAGAAGATTGTAAGAATGGCTATCTATTCGACGGCTTTCCGAGAACGATCCCTCAGGCTGATGCAATGAAGAAAGCTGGCGTAGAGATTAACTATGTACTGGAAATTAACGTACCATTCAACGAGATTATTGAACGCATGAGTGGGCGGCGCACGCATCCAGCATCTGGACGCACCTATCATATTAAATTTAACCCACCAGAGTTTGACTGGATCGATGATGTAACCGGCGAACCTCTTATTCAACGCAATGACGATAAAAAAGAAACAGTCTGTAAGCGCCTAGAAGTCTATCTTATACAAACGTACCCATTAATTAACTACTATATGCAATGGGCGCAGCGAGGTGCTGAGAATGGGCTAAGTCCCCCAAGGTACAGAAAAATATCTGGGCGCGGCTCAGTTTATGAGATCCGAAAAAATGTGTTTGACGTTCTAAAGTCATTAGCATAGAGCGTGTGTTACCCAACACACAACGAATCCGAGATTACCATAATCTTTTAGCCATGCAGCGGAAACTCATAAAAGGTTAAAAAAAGTAGCGATGTTAGAAGAAAACAATTGCAGATTCATATACAGATCCACTAAACTTTTATCGTAAAAAGTAGTGCCATAGGTTTCTCGAAGGCAAGAAAAACTCCAGAGTAACGTGCAATAAAAAACCAATATCTCCAAATAAAGTTCTGATTCAGGCGCAAAGTGAAGCGCAAAATAATGCTCAGCACTACAATCACCCAGTTATTTTCCAGCTCTATCAGTGAAATGCTGAATTGCAGCTAAATAGATACTAACTCTCGCTATCATTTAATGAGCTGCCGAAATAGCTTCAACTTATACAAAATTCACACGACTACTTTTCTACTACGCTTTCCAAGCATAGTAACTCGTTCTATAGCGTGTTAGCGATTTATCGATCTAATTCTTGCCTAAAGATAAATTGATCAGCTCGCTTATTCGCAGCTCTAGTATCAAATAAAATCAAGCCTCAAGAAAGCATCATAAATCCGTTATTTCACGTAGCGATAAAAGTATGCATACTTAAAGCCCGTCAGAAATAATATCGCAAAATATAGTATTGCAAGTATAACTAGCGTCACCCCTAATGCAGCAATACGCATGCCCGGATAATGCCCTAATGCCACCCAATCAACCAACCCGGTAAACCAGTACATCGCGCCAGCAAGCATTAGGCACGCGCTAATTAATTGCAGAAAAAACACGCCCCATCCAGCTGATGGTATATAGATTGAACGCCGACGCAAGCCCGTAAACAGTAGTAGTGCATTTACGCATGCACCAATACTAATACTCAGTGATAGGCCCGCATGTGCAAAATAGGGCACAAATACGATATTACACAATTGTGTGATGCCTGCTACTATTAATGCAATTTTTACCGGTGTTTTGATGTCCTGTTTAGCATAGAAACCGGGCGCAAGGATCTTAGTCAGGATCAACCCAAGCAACCCTACCCCATAAGCAGCTAAAGCACGCGATACCATTACAACGTCATAGCCAGAAAACCGTCCGTAATTAAACAATGTAGCCGTTAAAGGTTTTGCATAGACAAATAATGCAACAGCACTAGGAGCGGCTAGTAGAAACGTAAGCCGTAAACCCCAATCGAGCAGCGCTGAGTACTCTTCTGCGTTGGCATCTACATGTGCTTTAGATAAATTAGGTAATAAAATTGTTCCGATCGCACCACCTAGCAACGCTGTTGGGAACTCCATTAGTCGATCTGCGTAAGATAACCACGATACGCTACCTGGCAATAGGTGCGAAGCAATATTGGTATTAACAATCAGAGATAGCTGGGCGACCGATACCGCGAAACTGGCTGGCATCATTTTTAACAAAACACGCTTAATTCCGGGGTGGGCTAATGCTTGGGCCAGATTAGGCCTAATCTGCGGCATCATTTCAACTCGTTTTAGACCCAGAAGTTGAATGAGTAGCTGCAGAACACCGCCAGCTAACACCGCAAGAGCAAGCGCATAGATTGGAGTCTCCAAGCGCGGTGCGATAACTAACGTTCCAAAAATGAAGCTAACATTAAGAAGGACAGGCGAAAATGCCGGAAGCGAAAAATTCTGATAAGTATTTAAGACGCTAGATGCTAGCGAAGTCAGCGAGATCAATAAGATGTACGGAAACATAATCCGAGTCATCGTTACCGAAAGTGCAAATATCTGATCATTATGATTCAACCCTGATGCAACCACCCATACAACAAATCCAGAGCCAACAATTCCTAGAGTCGAAAAGACGACTAAAACCCAAGCCAATACAATGCCGGTCGCATTAACTAATGCGCGCGTCGCATCATGCCCCTTCTGACTCTTAAACTCCGCTAGAATCGGCACAAATGCCTGCGAAAACGCGCCCTCAGCAGAAAGCCGGCGCAGTAGATTCGGAATACGGAACGCGACATTGAACGCATCAGTATACAAGCTAGCGCCAAAAATGCGGGCAATCAATACTTCGCGCGCTAATCCGGTAATCCTGGAAAGCAGAGTAAAGGTGGTAACAGTAAAAAGAGTGCGGAGTAGATTCATACAGCAACATTATAACGGGGGAGATCTTGTGTTAACAGAAACGATTAGGCTATGCTGCAGTAGCCTTTTTTGATAAGGGGAGCAAGCATAGTACTTATCCCAGAGGCGGGGCGGTTCTCTATTAATAGAGTTCTGTAGCGATAGCAAATAACCGTTGTCTTACCTATTACTACTGCAGCCGAGAAGCTGACTATATTTTTCTACCTTACGAAAAAAAGAAGTGTCGATTGCGACTTTTTTATTTTAATGATATGATGATTTTTAATCAAAAATACAATGAGTGTGCGTTTTATGCTCAAATTTCGTTGTAAACAGGATAAAAACCGTCATGGCTAACTCCACGCAAGCGCGCAAGCGTGCTCGTCAGGCCGCGAAAGCCAATTCACACAATTCTGCGCTGCGCTCAAAAATGCGTACTGCAATTAAGGTTGTGCGTAAAGCAATTCACTCTGGCGACAAGGCAAGAGCTGCCGAGGTATTAAGGCAATCATCTAAGACACTAGATATCATAGCCGATAAGAAGATCATCCATAAAAACAAGGCCGCTCGCCACAAGAGCCGCCTAACCGCTGCTATAAAAGGTTTAGCGCAATCTACAGCGTAATCATTTAATTAGTCACATTAAAAGCATAAAGTAAGAAAATACAGTTAAGTAAAACTCAATGGTTAAATTAACGTAATACCAACACTCTCTAATCTAGCTAAGCAACAAGCTAGTCCCCTAAAATTGCTCAGCAGTATAGAGCCCTAATCCCCTCTTCGTATAGGTAAGGCTTGATGCGCTGGATGTTCTGTCGGCAGTTCACAAGCTTCAGTCATCAATAGATCGTTGTCTCGCGCGAATTTCATAACGAAATCGAAAGCCATAGGCTCAATGTCACGCAGTCGAGAATCGACAATCACCGTCTTAATATCACCGAGCATAACAGGTCGGACATATAGCGAATACTTTAACTTTGCGTTGGGTCCTGTTGCGCCTGGGCCAAACGAAGATAGCACACCACATAGCCGCTCTGACCAGTCACTCGGCCGAAACTTTTTTCCACTCTTAGTAATTCCTTGAATGAAATACTCGGTTGAGGATAATGAGTCGCCCATGTGGAACACCCCGAAAGACAACCCCGACGATACCCGGAGATTTTACAGCACACGGGCGTGTTCCCCACGACCCACTGCCGGGCGACACCTTAATGGTGAACTCGCCGAGAAACTTACTTATTATAGCTGATACGTTTCCTCACTGTGGTGCGCTACGACGCGTGAGATGCTTAATCTAAAGTTTTTATAATTCTCATATCATATCTTTGATATCTAATAATAGACTAAACAATTATCGTACCAAACTAGCAGTTATAGTGGCATACAGACAGGTGACTCGTCAAAGACAACAAAATCCTTTATGCTGCGTGATGTTTATTAACATAGCAAATGGCAGCGCTTTATGATCGACTAGCGCTAGTCAGCTATATTTGTTTTTATGACCTCTACTAAGACAATTCGCCACTACCTGCGGTTCCAAGATTTTTCTGCTGAAGATTATGACTACGTACTAGAGCGTAGTCGAATTCTGAAACAGAAGTTTAAAAACTACGAAACTTACCACCCGTTACACGATCGTACGCTAGCTATGATCTTTGAGAAAAACTCGACGCGTACGCGACTCTCGTTCGAGGCTGGTATTTTCCAACTGGGTGGTCACGCCGTTTTTATGAACACGCGCGATACTCAATTAGGTCGGGGTGAACCAATCGAGGACGCTGCACAGGTTATATCAAGAATGGTTGATATCATTATGATTCGAACATTCGGGCAGGACATATTACGTCGCTTTGCAGAGAATTCACGAGTTCCAGTTATCAATGGACTGACTAATGAGTACCATCCGTGCCAGGTTCTAGCTGACGTCTTTACATTCCATGAGCATCGAGGGCCGATTCGTGGAAAAACTGTCGCCTGGGTAGGTGATGCGAATAATATGGCCTACACATGGATTGAAGCAGCACATATCCTCGGTTTTAAACTTCGTGTGTCAACACCGCCTGGATATAGACTTAATCATGCATCGATTGACCCCAAACATTTAACCTCAGTTGAGGAAACGGATGATCCGTGCGCTACTTGCGAGGGTGCTCACTTAATTACGACCGATGTCTGGACTAGTATGGGTTTCGAACAAGAAAATGATATACGTAAAGTTGCATTTTCAGATTGGTGTGTCGATGCGAAACTAATGGCACTTGCGCAGCCCGACGCGCTATTTATGCATTGTCTACCTACACATCGTGGAGAGGAAGTAAGTGCTGATGTTATTGATGGTCAACAGAGCGTGGTATGGGATGAAGCTGAAAACCGACTGCATGTACAAAAAGCGTTAATAGAATTTTTAATGCTTGGTCGCCTGAATTATTAAATTTTAATATTGACTGAGTGTCATAACGGCAAATAAGTAGTTAAACTGCACTGTTTCAGTGCGTTGTATGCATAAATTTACTGTGCAAATATATACAGCGTCGCATAGCTTACGCTAATATTGTAGGCATATTAGAATCGGTTTTTGAATTCAAGATTCAGACGACAAGCGGTTCTATGTCTAGTTCCACACCGAAGCGCTGTCTAACATCGGCTCGAATTACTTGCGCTAGTTCTAACACTTGTTCTCCGGTTGCGCCGCCACGATTGACTAGCACAAGAGCCTGGCTTTTATGTACAGCAGCTCCGCCGATTGAGCGCTCTTTCCATCCGCATTGATCAATCATCCAGCCGGCAGATAACTTTACACGACTATCGCATTGTGCATAGAAGACGATATCCGGTTCTTTTGCCTGCAGAGCTGCAAAATACTCAGCACTGACAATTGGATTTTTAAAAAAGCTTCCCACGTTCCCTAAGACTGCAGGATCAGGTAGCTTTTCACGGCGGATCGCAGTAACCACATCAAAAATTTGTTGTGCTGTCGGCTCGCTAATCTTATTCATAGCAAGCCGACTTGTAATATCCGCATATGAATCGCGTGCATACCACCGCTTTGGCAAACGAAATATAACAGACAAAATAATCAGCTGTCCGCGGGCCGCATTCTTAAATATGCTATCACGATATCCGAATGCGCATTCTTGCACATTAAGCTCTACGATACGCCCATCGATCATATCAAATGCACGCAAGCGTTCAAAGCGCTCAACAAGTTCGAGGCCGTATGCACCAATATTTTGTACTGGAGCAGCACCAACAGTACCAGGGATCAATGCAAGATTTTCTAATCCAGGCATACCTTGTTGCAGCGTCCAGTATACAAAGTCGTGCCATCGTTCACCTGCAGCGCCCTCGACGATATAAGCGTCGTCAGTCTGCGAGACAATACGCTTTCCACGCAAATCAATAACAAGAGCCAAACCATCAAAGTCGCGAGTAAATACGATATTGCTACCCGCGCCAAGCACTATACGCGGCATACTAGCTATACATTTATCAGTGCGTAGCTTAGCAAGAGCAGTTTCTGAGCGAATTAGACCACCTATTCTTGCGTGCACGTCAAAGCCAAATGCATTGTAATTTCGCAGGGCATAATCCGCCTGCAGCATATTAGACTCTAGGTTAGAGTTAATTAGTTTAGAATATCGTAAAGCGTATTGTAATATAGGAGCTTTAATCTCAGCTAGTACGAACTAATGTTTTTCTAAATTTCAGGCAATCAATAAATTAAGAGAATTTACCACGGAGTTCTCTATAATTATCTAGTATAGCTTAATAGGCATCACAGTACGTGTGTATCTTAGTGCTTAAACTAATAAAAAATTTTTTACTATAACTATTTTATATAGGTACTATATTAACGTGGTTAATTTCTAGAATTTAGTAAAGCAGCTGAATAATAAAATATTAACCAATATTAGCTCGATTCTAAAAAATCGGTAGACAGCGCGCTTGATTTCAATAGCTTCTAGGATTAAGAGCGTGCTGCTTAATAGCCTTAGCTATTACTACTTCCATGGAACATGCCTTCCTTATTGCCAATCCGGCTTTCCCGTCTGGCTAATAGGTTACTAATATTCATGCGGTGCCGCCATACCAGCAATATGCCCATTAAAATAATGGCTACGGCGATCGGGTTGCAGCCAAATATAAATAGGTAAAACAATGGCGTGAACAACGCCGAAATGAGTGCGGATAATGATGAGTAGCGAAACAAAACAGTAATAATGATCCATATAGAGACAGTCGCTATGCCGAGCACTGGTTCAATCCCGAACAGTACGCCAGCTGCAGTAGCCGCACCCTTACCGCCTTTGAAACAGAAAAACACAGGATACAAATGGCCGAGGAATACAGAGATTGATGCTAATGCTACCGAGAATGCGTCAAGCCGGCATGCGGCGCTGATATGCTTTACAAGCCATACGGTGAGCCACCCTTTACAAGCATCACCCAATAGAGTCAAAAGTGCTGCTATCTTTTTGCCGCTTCGTAGCACATTAGTTGCACCCGGGTTTTTCGATCCATAGGTACGGGGGTCAGATAGCCCCATTGTCGTGCTGACTACCAATGCGAACGGTATTGAACCAATTAGGTACGCAATAATAGTAAAAAGTGAATTAGCCATAGAGAAGATATGAAGCTTGTTTAGAGTACATTTTTACTCAAAATTAGCTGAACTTAGATCCTTGTCAACTTACCACGCTAACATATCAAAATATTTTACTGAAGATATCGCGTTACTTACTATATATTAGGATATTTATCCTAAACCTACCACTATACTGGGATAGTAAACATCATTGTAATAAAAATTACGAGATACTTTTGTTATTCAACTGATAGCTAATAATTCATAGTTGCTATATTTTTAGCACTAGCTAGTGCTAGCGAAAACAAAAAAGACTGAATCTCGACTTCAACAGGTTAAGTTATATGTCTTAAAAACTTGAATTCTAATAGCTAGATTTTTCTAATAAAATAGTCTACAAATAGTAAGTATCACTTCTATACTCCACTGCTTTTAAAACAGCAAAGGCGTGCAGATAAACGTAGAATTAATTAAGCCTGTCTTTCTGTTTTAGCTTCTAGTGAGTAGTTCAAGACTTTTAAGATATTTTGAATATTTGACTTCAATATGGTTTCTCCAATGAAATTTGGAGACATGCAATTACTCAACACTTTAATCACTAGTTGATGCATATTTTACGATATAGCGAAATATCAGACCTCTAAATCTCAATAGAGTATCTTGATATAACGTCAATTAAGCAAAATTTTAACTTGTTGGTATTATAAACCCATGTATTCCGCGTATATAGGCAGTACAAAGCTCATCGTGAACAGAGCTTTCATTATGGCACTCATCTACGCGGATGATGTATTTCATGCAGTGCTTTAAGATACTCGCGTGCGACATGGGTATAGATCTGAGTCGTTGAAATATCACTGTGTCCGAGCAATATTTGTACTACGCGCAGATCCGCGCCATGATTGAGAAGATGCGTGGCAAACGCATGCCGCAAAGTGTGCGGCGATAGTGGTATATAAATATTAGCGCGTAACGTATATCGTTTAATAATATTCCAGAATTGCTGACGGGTCATTCCACTTCCGCGCGCTGTTACAAAAAAAACCTCGGTACTACGAGTACCAAGAAGCACTGCACGCACTTCGCATAGATATCGCTCTATCCAACATTGGGCTTCGTCGCCAAAAGGAACCAAACGCTCTTTTGCGCCCTTACCCATCACACGTACTATACCCTCGTTCAACCCGACTTCAACTGTCTTGAGCATAACTAACTCCGATACACGTAACCCACTCGCGTACATCAGCTCCAACATCGCACGATCACGCAATCCAAGTAACGTATTAAGATCTGGTGTAGCTAACAAAGATTCAACTTGCGCTTCATTAAGGACGGACGGAAAATAGGGTGGCTGTTGAGCTGAACGGATATGCAATGTCGGATTAACCGCGATATGCTGCTCACGCAGCACCCATGCGAAGTATCGCCGAAATACTGATAAGCGTCGATTCGCAGAACTGGCCTTACTATTGCTGCGTGCCGCCATATATTCACGCAAATCAGACTCGCGCGTCGTATCGAGTACGCGCTTATGCGTTACCGAGAGCCAATTGCAATACAGCGACAAGTCGCGTCGATATGCATCTAGCGTATTACTGGACAACCCATACTCAAGCCATTGCGCGTCGCAGAACGCATCGATTGCTTGCTCGCTTATATTGCGATGTGTGTTTAGTGCGCTGTTTTTTATGTTATTCATGCCTATAACTCACTTCTGTGGTAGCAGATGCTATGCTTCACAAGCAGAAAACGCTTAATGTTACAAAACCGTTGCGCGCATGATATACAAAGCTAGCGAAACTGCTAAGGAGGTGTCTAGATCTCGCTTGCTCTAATTAAATATTACGTGCGGTCTAAGATATTGTACATATCGAAGACCATGAAGACTTTACCCAGGGTATGCGATCCCGAAATTTCTATGTTCATGTACATACGCAAGCATTCGTGATAGTTAGCTTTGCGCATTAGCAAGAAAAAATGTTTACGAAAACTCAATCAAAAAATAACAAACTAGACTTGTTTTAGAGAAGACATATATTTTTTATCTTTCATATCTAATTGTCTATACTAGGGTAACCCCTAGTACTCTCACTAAGTTGGTAGGGTCCACTAACCTAGCTGGATTCATCAGAGTCGATTTATCCGGCTAATTGTTGTAGATACTAACTGTATCGCCTTATAGTAGCTTATTATTAATAACAATAAATTGAGAACAGTGCACCGTCTTGAATTGACTTAAAATGCTCACGCATGATACATGCGTAGGTCTGCTGGCAAGTAATTACAGTAATTTATGCCTTAATATATTTAGAGTCTAAATTGGACGGTGGAACACGCTTAATGCGATTTATAACAAAATAATTTACCTCTCTACGAGAGAGACACTCCTTCACTGAGAAGGCACCATAATTCAGAATAAGATAAATCAGTATTATGGCTGCTAATTGGTACTAAAACGCGCTTTGTTCATCTATTCAAGCACACGATGTGCTTGCACCGAGAGTGCATCTTTGTTAAAGGTCACACAGTAAATCCTAATATCTTGCTTCTCGCAGCATAACAATGCGACATATAAAAGTCTTACCTTGTATATTGATGGAACGCGTATTCGTGCTAGCGGATGAGCGTGCGACCCATACTTTCGGATCAAAGCTTGCTATAGCACTTATAACGGCAATGCGTGCTGTGACAACGCATGGTATTCAGGTACACTTATCTGGTGACCTCGGTTCCGGTAAGACGACTCTAGTACGTGCGATACTGTGGGCATTAGGGTACACGCAATACGTGCGTAGCCCAACTTATACACTTGTTGAACCCTACATTATAGGGAATGTCGATGGTGTACCTCTATTAGTTTATCATTTCGACCTATACCGTTTTGTGTATCCGTCAGAATGGGAAGACATGGGTTTTCGTGAATACTACGATACCCAAGCACTGCACCTAATCGAATGGCCGGAGCGGGCTAGCGGTATGCTAGGCCTACCAGACTTACAGTTTGTTCTAGAGGTTCAAGGAGAAAGCCGAAAGCTGACTGCGCGAGCTTACAGCGAAACTGGGAAAGCATGTCTTGCACCATGCTAACTAAATCGGTCTACTCGTTGCATCCGTTTTTACGGTATCCCGAAACCTCGAGATTTTGAGCATAGGTAGATTAGTGCGTTTCCTAGCGCTCATACTAGGTACATCAATTTCAATGCTGTGAATATACACACTTCTAGCAGAAGTGTATCAGTACTATTAACTTACTCACATAGCACCCGTAGAGTTGACGTTTTTCTGTTAGGAAAGCTCGATCTATAAAGATTGCTCTACATTTTCTGTTCGCATTCAAAACACACAATCTAATATAGTCCAAGACTAGAGTTCTAGATACTGTAAATATAACGAGCAGAGTAGGGAGTAGCGTTAGAACGGGTATGTCAGATAGATCCAGCAGTATGTCATCGGCTTTGTTATTCGGTATGGTTATTTCTGATGCACACAATCTAGTATATCGTCTTCCAACAAAGTTTGCCTCCTACGATAATATACCTATAGTAGTAGCACAAGCGCCTGGCGCGTATCTAGTAGGATTTGAGATCTTATTATAGGGCATCTATATACTAGTGAAGAAGACGCGCGGATTGTTTGATCGGATATGCACGCTGCTTATGAGCGCATCTGTACGCGTGACTTAAGAACGTGATTACTCAGTAGAGTATCGCGGTTTAACCTCTCCTTATCTCCGTAATATTGTAAACCAGTGTAGGCGATCTCGGTATAGTTCACGAGGAACATAAAATACTGAATGCATTGGGCTTTTACATTATTATCTGAAACTACTTAGGCTGTCTGGACTATATCAGTGCTAATTAAATGCCGACCTAGTTTCTCTAGCGTACGACTCTAATAGACCTATAATATGCAGGGGCATCTTAGATGCCAACCAAATATGAGAATAAGCTTCTCAATATATTAGCCTATCACTATGCGATGCCTGCTCATAAGCGCCTAAATATCAACTAAAAAATGCAATGCAGCCCAAATAGAAGATACCAAGCACGCCGAGCAGTACAACTATGATCGTCTAACGTGGTTTCGGCTTATGCTCAGCCAAGCTGAACAATTCTTCATGCTAAACCAATATCTACGCTATGTCGTCTACTCATATTATCGCATGCTTGCTCGGGCCAACAGCGTCTGGTAAGAGCGCCGCTGCGCTGGCATTAGCACGCCATGCACCGATCGAGATAATCAGTATCGATTCAGCACTCGTCTATAGACAAATGGATATCGGAACTGCTAAGCCTAATGCAGATGAGCTTAATATAGTGTCTCATCATCTGATTAATATCATTGACCCGCTTGATACTTATTCTTCCGCCCAATTCTGTATTGACGCACTGAACCTATGCTCACAAATTATTGCTCGCGGAAAACTACCATTACTCGTGGGTGGAACAATGTTGTACTACAAATCGCTAGTCGCAGGTTTGAACGAATTGCCTAGAGCTAACGCATCTGTCAGATCCGCACTTGACCAATATGCCGCATGTGAGGGCTGGCCTGCGCTGCATGCAAAATTGGCGAAGATTGATCCAGTATCGGCGACACGAATATCGCCTAACGATTCACAGCGGATTCAACGTGCTTTAGAAGTGTGGCAATTAACTGGTCAGCCCATGTCTACTTTACTTAGACGCCCTTCTCTCTCAGCCGTTGATCTGAGAGTAGGCGGGTGCCGGGCTATGGGAGCCGGCGCGGATATTTTTCCTCGTTTTTTTGCTGTTTCGCTGGAACCCTCAGACCGATCTGTACTGCATGCACGCATCGCACGTCGCTTCGACGCTATGCTAGATTCTGGATTAATCGATGAAGTGCAGCAATTACGCGCACGTAGCGACCTACACTCTAGATTGCCATCAATGCGCTGTGTTGGATACCGACAGGTATGGGCATACCTAGACGGTAAATATACCTATACAACGATGCGTGATAAGAGTGTATTTGCGACACAACAACTCTGCAAGCGGCAATTAACATGGTTGCGCGCAACGCCTGATCGGATAGTTATTGACTGTGTTAGAACCGACGCTGTGCCACAGGCCGTAGACACTGTATGCCGAATATGGGCACCTATACAATAGACTGTATGATTTATCTGAGAGAGCTTTTAAAGAAAAGGGCATCGAATGTACTCTTTCAATTTCTTTCTGAAAGAGCGTGTATGAGTAGTGCTACGTTCCTATATAAGTAGTGTCATACTATAATCACCTGTGTTTCCCCGGTGTTGCACTCACATACAGTACCGAGTGTCCATACTTGTTCACCATCTTCTAACAGCATAGAAGTTGCTGCTTTCGCGTGCTCGTTGGCGATAATGACCACCATCCCGATCCCGCAGTTAAATACGCGATACATCTCTGCATCAGCTATACCCCCAAGCTCCTGTAGCCAGGTGAATAGTCCTGGCAATGGCCATGCACAACGGTTTATTTTCGCGCACAGCTTCTGAGGTATCACACGAGGTATGTTTCCGACGAGCCCTCCACCTGTAATATGGGCAATACCCTTGACTGGGAGTTGCCTTATCAACTTGCGTATAGACTTTACATAGATGCGCGTAGGCGTCATTAGTACATCAGACAGCGACTGCCCCCCGAAATGAGTTTGCGGGTCCAGCTGAGCATGCTCGATAATTTTGCGAACTAGCGAATAACCATTTGAATGGATTCCGCTCGAGGCCAGACCTAGAATAATATCGCCAGCACGAATCGCTCTACCATCGATAATCTTTCTTTTTTCGACTACCCCGACTGCAAACCCAGCAAGGTCATATTCACCCTCTGGATACATCCCCGGCATTTCAGATGTTTCGCCACCGATCAGCGAGCAGCCTGCTAATTCGCATCCGACTGCAATACCCTTGAGTACGCTTGATGCTATCTCGACGTTAAGCGTACCGCAGGCAAAATAATCAAGGAAAAAAAGTGGTTCAGCCCCTTGAACGAGAATATCGTTAACACTCATCGCTACTAAATCCTGACCGACTGTATCATGCCGATTCAAATGAAATGCAAGCTTAAGTTTCGTACCTACCCCGTCAGCTCCAGAAACTAGCACTGGCTCATGATATTTATTTGGCACCTCGAAGAGCGCGCTGAATCCACCAATACCGGCTAGTACGCCATCGCGCATTGTTTTTTTTGCGAAGGGCTGAATACGCTTAATAAGCGCGTCCCCTGCGTCAATGTTGACGCCCGCGTCACGGTAAGATAGGTCTAGTAGCTGAATACTAGAAGCGGATTTCCGTTTATCCATAGAGAAAGTGCGAGAATATCGCATAAAGATCCGTAAAATCGGCATTTTACCTGATGTGGGCTTCCACCCGCATGAACTCTTAAACTGCATTCTAGGACCCTTGCTACCCTTGCCGACCTCGTTTGCTTCCCACCGTCAACTTATACTGGACCTAGGCGCACCGCCACAGAAGACGTTTGAGAATTTCTTCGCCGGAACTCATACCGAATTGGTCTCTCGTCTCATTAACCTAGATGCCGCCCTGTCGGCTACACCTAACACGGACTGTACGTTCTATGTATGGGGAGGCACGGGTAGCGGTCGCAGCCATCTGCTCCAAGCTCTAGTTTCTAGCACATCCAGGAATCGGGCACGCTTTATTGCGCCACCTAGCCCACTTTCTGTGTTCGGATACGATCCGCGTGTCGCAATTTATGCGGTCGATGATGTTGATCAACTTGCTGATGCGCAACAAATTGCGCTATTTAACCTGTTCAACGAAGTGCGCACTAGCTTGGGTAGTGGCCTGGTAGCTACCGGCAACGCTGCGCCGCTCCATCTAGCTGTACGCGAGGATGTTCGAACACGCCTTGGCTGGGGCTTGGTATTTCACCTTAGCGAGCTAGCAGATGAAAATAAGGCGATTGTACTTAAGCACGCGGCGCGTGAACGTGGCCTTATGTTCACCGATGATGTGCCAACATGGCTGCTTACACACTACCGGCGCGATATGCCTAGTTTGATGCTTGTTCTAGATAAGCTCGACCGCTTTGCTCTTGAGCACAAGCGCGCGATCACCCTGCCGCTCCTGCGCACGATGTTAACGGACGGCTTCAAGTAAAATACTTTATGAATAAAACTAAATGCAACCTTGCTTTATTTGATCTAGACCATACGCTGATCCCTATCGATAGCGACTACGAGTGGGGACGCTTTATGATTAGGCTTGGAATTGTAGATATCGATAGCTTTTCGCTTGAGAATGATCGCTTTCATTCCGATTATCAGGCGGGGACTCTAGATATCCATATGTACTTGCGTGCGATGCTTACTCCACTAGCCAAATACTCACGTCAGCAACTAGATAACTGGCACAATTTATTTATGAACGAGGTTATTAATCCACAGATACAGCCTGCTGCTCGCGCATTGGTGGACAAGCATCAGAAAGCAGATAATCTATGCTGCATTGTGACAGCGACTAACTCGTTTATCACCGCACCGATCGCAAAAGCATTCGGTATTAAGACATTGATAGCATGTGAGGCTGAGACAACGGACGGGCATCCTGATAGCCCATACACGGGTAATCCGATAGGTGTACCAAGCTACCGCGAGGGAAAGATCAAGCGAGTACAGGCATGGTTAGATTCTCTTGACTGCGACTGGACTTGTTTTGAACATACCTACTTCTATAGCGACTCACACAACGATATTCCATTACTTGAAAAGGTTACTGACCCAGTGGCGACTAATCCGGATAAAAAGCTGCGAGAGTATGCACTTGCCCGTGGTTGGAGTATCCTTAAACTCTTCCAAACAACGTGATTACGAAATTCATCCGAAAGTTATTTAGCTTTCGTAGAAATGATTCCACCTCTCCGACAGGCATATCGCGCATTGCAGATGTCTATTGGAAGAGTTCGAATATTAACCTACACATCTCTCTAGAAGACTGCTGGCGCAATACGGCACGAGGTGAGCAGTATGGCGCACCAGCTAAAGCATTATCAGTGCGAAAAACTAGGCTGCTGTCTCATAAGTCATCGTGTTGGATGTTATGCCAAGATACCTTAGCCGTCAGAAAATATACTGAAAGTTATACTACTGCTAGGGGCAAAACTAAAGTACCGGTGATTGTATCGGCTGATGTACATCACATCGATCTATCACTGATTTCGCGTAATGCGATCCATGTTACTAACACACTTCAGAAAGCTGGTTTTTACGCATTTATCGTTGGCGGTGCAGTGCGTGATCTACTTCTTAATATAGCACCGAAAGATTTTGATGTGGCCACGGATGCTACGCCTGACGAAGTTATTAAGCTATTCCGACGCGCTAGATTAATCGGCCGACGCTTTCAAATTGTCCATGTTCAGTTCGGACTAGAGATTATCGAAGTATCAACATTCCGCGCGCTGATGGATATAACTCCAGATAATACTGGGCAGACTATGGATAGCGACCTAGAAACGCTAGCACGCAAGCGCAGGTGCAGTAGATCGAACTGGAGAATGCATACGATAGACGCAAGTGGCCGTGTTTTGCGCGATAATGTCTGGGGTGAACAGCATGAAGATGCCATGCGCCGAGATTTCACTGTCAATTCAATGTATTACGATCCATCGATGCAAACCGTGCTTGACTACCATCACGGGATGGACGACATTCAAGCACGCATATTACGCATGATCGGAGAACCAGCTACCCGCTTTCGAGAGGATCCCATTAGGATGCTACGTGTTGTGCGTTTCGCAGCTAAACTTGATTTTATAATTGAATTATCGACTCAAGCTCCGCTTGCTGAACTAGCGGATCTAATCAATAATATACCAGCAGCTCGGCTGTTTGACGAGATGCTTAAACTGTTGTTATCCGGCCACGCAGTAGACTGCCTGCGGAAGTTGCGTGCGCTAGGTTTGCATCATAGAGTATTGCCATTTCTAGATATAGCACTTGCGCAGCCCATTAGGGAACGTTTTATTATGCTTGCATTAACTAATACAGACGAGCGTGTACGTGCAGGTAAACGGGTTTCCCCAGGGTTCTTATTTGCTTCGTTACTATGGCATGAAATACAACTGCGCTGGCAACAACATGAGGCCGGCGGCGAACATTCTATTCCGGCACTACATCGGGCTTTGGATGCAGTGCTCAATCAGCAAACTAAAAAACTTGCGATACAGAGGCGTTACACGGCTGACATGCGTGAAATCTTAGAGCTTCAGCCTCGGCTAGAGAAGCGCTCTGGCCGAAGTGCATTAAAAATTCTAGAACATAAACGGTTTAGAGCGGGTTACGATTTTCTCTTACTACGCTGCGCATCGGGCGAGTTAGATCCAACCATCGGTCGATGGTGGGAATATTTCATTACTAGCGATTCGAGCTTACGCGAAGTAATGCTAGCAAAAAAGAAAAAAATGCCTGCCGTTCCGATGTCGCGGAAGATTAGGTCATCGTAAAACCCTGTTTCACGTAGCAACGAAAGCGCTTAATAGGCTTACGCGAACGCCTGCTATCGAATAAAAGGAAGAATCGACGTCATGACTGTCGCTTATCTTGGCTTAGGTGCAAACCTTGGCAACGCGCAGAAAACGTTGAGGGATGCTGTGATTTGCCTTGAACAGCAAGTGCTTATTACTGTGCTTGTAAAATCAAGTCTGTACTGTACTGCTCCAGTTAATGCTAATGGTAACGATTTTTATAACTGTGTTGTGAAGATTGATACTATGCTTACCATACGGAAGCTACTCGCTTTGTGCCATAGCCTTGAAGATCACTTTGGCCGAGAACGCTTGTACCAAAACGCACCCCGGACATTAGATATCGATATTCTATTATACGGCACTATACATCTTAACAAGAACGATCTTAAGGTACCGCATCCGCGATTAATTGAGCGAGCGTTCGCTTTAGTGCCATTACTTGAAATAGAAGCAACGATTGAGATTCCTAATCTAGCCCGGGCTGATTATTACCTATCTAGAGTCACCTCACAGCGTATCGAAAAGATCGCCTCTTACTAATCTACGCTAATGTACACACGATCACAATCGCTAACTATCAGTTAGAGTAGGCTAGTCAAACTGTTTATCAGTTTACTATCACTGACGCCATTACTAACGATATATCTGCTTGTATAATTAATGCTAATAAGCACTATAATTATCTATATACTCAAGACTAATATAAAATTATTAAGCATAATACTTAACAAAGTATTTCTTGAGCGTTTTTTAAAGAGTATGTGCCTAACTTTTCCGGCATTGTTATACTCTATGCATACTCGACATGTTACTCGACTGAATTTTCCTGTATTAAAAGATAGACTGTTTACAATATTAAACTTTTTGATGATAAATCAATGCCGTATAGCCCGCTAGATGACCTAGCTTAGATAAGGATAGATCTTGTAAACTACTTACTAAGAGATTAATTCTACGTTGTTAGAAACAATTTTATAAAATTGCTCTAGGCGCTTCATTTCAATAAGAAAGCATATTATCAATACATACTCTTATATATTCTATATTAGACTTTCTTCTTTTTGATTAGAAGATCTATTAAAATTAGATCGATATTAGCCATAAAGCGATATAGGCATAGGGTTTTTTTATAAAACCCTCTGAAGTGATTTAATATAAGCTATCCGTTAAATTCTGCTAGTCGTCGCATTGTGTCCTATTTCTTCAGAAGATAGGTGATTCTAGCGAGTTAATCGCAATGCTGACGTGCTGCGACGCGAGCTTTGCATCATTACTTGAACGCGTGGGTGGTAGCTATGTTCCTCATCGGTGACTCGCTGGGCAATGCACTATAGGGCCATGCGTATTCAAGAGCAGTCAAGCTTATGCAAACGGGCCCGCAGATAGTTAAACTTGGGGGTGGTCTATGGGTTGCTGAGACAATTCGTTTCCTAGTTGAGCGGTCAGTGCCAGTCTATGCACATTTAGGACTCACACCATGTTAGCATATACATTTAGCGATTTTAAAGTCCGGAGCACCAAACAATCTAGCAGCAGAAAAATTAATAAAAGATGCTCAATTGATTGAATAAGCTAGCGCGCAAACGCTCGTGCTTGAAGCAATTCAATCTTCGCTAGGAGCTCAGGTCACTATATTAAGAAAAATTTTAACTACTAGTATCAGCGCCAAAGGGAACTGTTTAGGTCAAGTGTTATTATTATACGATATGCTAGGTCTAGTTTCAAGAAAACAGCCTCGGTTCATAAAAAACCTTATAGCTTCAATATTCTATTGAAGCAGCCGTCTATGCTTACGTACGCGCTGTCAAGGAACAGACTTCCTCTGCTGAGGAGCATACATTTTAAAAATCTGCACTTAATCCTAGGTTAGAGGAAATAATATTCGTACTTACTTGGTGCCGATTTTGGGCAGACCTTATATTACTATAATCTTCGCCTATCTCGCGTTCGTGGATCAACAAGCGAGATAGGCGAAGATGTCATGATGCCTGTGATATATACTCTATAGAGAGATACGCAGTGTCGCACAAAGAAGATCGCTTAGACACATAAGTTGTCTAAGCGACACACTTCAAATTATATTATTCGAAGAAACTTTTTACGCGATCGAACCAACTCTTACTCTGCGGGCTATGCCGCGCCCCCCCCTCGAATAGCGATTTTTCAAATTGACGTAGCAGATCGCGCTGCATCTCAGTTAGCTTTACTGGGGTTTCCACTTGTACGTGTACATACAAATCCCCGGGTAAGCTTGATCTCAAACCTTTAATACCTTTTCCCCGTAGACAGAATGTCTTGCTTGATTGCGTGCCTTCCGGTACGGTAAACGATGCTTTTCCAGCTAGCGTCGGCACTTCAATTTCACCGCCTAGAACCGCGGTGGTAAAGGCAATTGGCATCTGACAATGTAGGTCATTACCATCACGTTCGAAGACAGTATGTGGCTTAATATGAATTTCTACATAGAGATCACCATTTGGACCGCCATTAATACCCGGTTCACCATTACCAGAAGATCGAATCCGCATTCCATCATCAATTCCAGCAGGAATCTTCACCTCCAGTGTTTTCGTTTCTCTAACCTTACCAGCGCCGTGACAACAGGCACAAGGCTCTGGAATATATGTTCCATTTCCGTGACACTGTGAACATGTTTGCTGGATACTAAAGAAACCCTGAGACATCCGTACTTGGCCCTGCCCATGACAGGTTGGACACGTCGCAGGTTTAGTGCCTGGCTTGGCACCAGAACTATTACATATCTTGCAAGGTGTCCAGTTTGGTACGCGGATTTGCGTCGCATAGCCGTGCGCTGCTTGCTCCAGCGAGATCTCCATGCTGTATCGTAGGTCCGAACCATGATATGCCTGGGGACCTGTACGGCGACCGCTACCTCCAGCCTGCCCAAAAATATCGCCAAAAATATCGCCAAATGCGTCTGAAAAACCGCTAAATCCTTGTGCACTAGCGGCGCTCATATTCGGGTCAACGCCTGCGCGGCCATACTGATCGTATGCGGCGCGTTTCTGCGAGTCGGACAGGATTTCGTAGGCTTCTTTTACTTCTTTAAAACGCCCTTCTGAATCCTTATTGTTAGGATTTCGATCCGGGTGATACTTCATTGCTAGCTTTCGATACGCCTTCTTAATATCGTCATCGGACGCATTTTTAGCGACACTCAGCACGTCGTAGTAGTCCTGTTTGGCCATATCAAATCAATGTAAAAATGGGCTTGGAGAACGGCCAAGCTCGCCAAGCGCTTTATTTTTCTACCATGCGCGAAATACACGATGGCTGCAAAATAGCTAGATTAGGGCCGCCTGTGTGAGATGCATACGGCGGCCCCCGTTGTTTCGCTTAATCTTTCTTTACTTCTTTAAAGTCGGCGTCGACAACATCATTTGGAGCTGCGCTTGTCTGGCTCTGAATGTCAGCGTACATTTTCTCGCTAAGTTTCTGTGAAGCTTTAGAGAGTATTTGAACTTTTGTTTCGACCTGCTTTTTGTCTGACGTGTTCTTTAGCGCTTCTTCTAATTCCTTAAGTGCAACCTCAATTTCGGTCTTCTCACTTGCGTTAATTTTCTCACCATAATCAGATAGAGCTTTCTTTGTGCTATGTACTAGCGCATCACCTTGATTATGCACATCAGCTAGCTCGCGTAGGCGATGATCTTCTTCAGCGTTTGCTTCAGCATCTTTTACCATTTTCTCAATTTCAGCCTCGGATAAGCCTGAATTTGCTTTGATGGTGATCTTGTTCTCTTTTCCAGTACCCTTATCACGCGCATGTACATGCAAGATACCATTTGCATCAATATCAAACGTTACCTCAATCTGAGGAATGCCCCGAGGAGCGGGCGGGATACCCTCTAGATTAAATTCGCCTAATAACTTATTACCAGCCGCCATCTCACGCTCACCCTGGAAAACTTTGATCGTTACCGCAGATTGATTGTCATCGGCTGTTGAGTATACTTGTGTATGTTTGGTTGGAATTGTGGTGTTTTTGTTGATCATCTTTGTCATTACACCACCCAGAGTCTCGATGCCTAGCGATAGAGGCGTCACATCGAGTAGCAGAACATCAGTTCGATCACCAGAAAGAACCTGACCCTGAATCGCGGCACCTACTGCAACTGCTTCGTCTGGATTAACATCGCGACGCGGTTCTTTTCCAAAGAACTCTTTAACTTTGTCCTGTACTTTTGGCATCCGAGTCATGCCACCCACTAAAATTACGTCATCAATGTCAGAAACTTTTACGCCTGCATCTTTGATTGCAGTACGACATGGTTCAATCGTACGCTCGATTAACTCCTCAACTAACGCCTCTAATTTTGCGCGAGTAATCTTTATATTTAAGTGCTTTGGGCCAGACGCATCGGCTGTAATGTATGGCAGATTGATTTCAGTTTGTGCTGAACTTGATAGCTCGATCTTAGCTTTTTCAGATGCCTCTTTTAACCGTTGCAGCGCAAGTATGTCCTTAGAAAGATCAACACCTTGCTCCTTCTTAAATTCATTGATGATGTAATCGATGACCCTCTGATCAAAATCTTCGCCTCCCAAGAAGGTATCGCCGTTAGTTGATAGCACCTCAAATTGCATCTCCCCATCCACATCCGCGATCTCGATAATAGAGACATCAAACGTGCCACCGCCTAAATCATAGACCGCAATCTTTCGGTCTCCTTTCGCAGTTTTATCTAGTCCAAACGCAAGCGCCGCAGCAGTTGGCTCATTGATGATTCGCTTTACTTCTAGCCCGGCAATACGACCTGCATCTTTTGTAGCTTGCCGCTGGCTATCATTGAAGTATGCCGGTACGGTAATTACCGCTTCGGTTACTGGTTCGCCGAGATAATCTTCAGCTGTTTTCTTCATCTTACGCAAGACTTCGGCAGAAATCTGCGGCGGTGCAAGCTTTTTATTATGCACTTGTACCCAGGCGTCGCCATTATTTGCCTTAATAATTGGATAAGGCATTAGTCCAACATCTTTTTGAACTTCTTTCTCCTGAAAACGACGGCCAATCAGTCTCTTAACGGCGAACAGCGTATTTTTAGGATTAGTTACAGATTGGCGCTTAGCTGGAGCACCAACTAGAATTTCGCCATCATTCATATATGCGATAATCGAAGGTGTTGTGCGGGTGCCCTCCGAGTTCTCGATCACTCGTACTTGGTTGCCTTCCATGAGCGCTACGCATGAATTTGTGGTACCAAGGTCGATTCCAATAATCTTACCCATTTTACTAATCTCCTGGCTTTGATCTAGCGGACTAGCGTATCACGCTAGTCATTCATTCACATCTGCTCACAACATAGGTACAACAGCGCCGATTTCAATACCTTGACGTAGCCTCGGGCGCGGCTACAGTAACTAGGGCGGGGCGGAGCACACGATCGGCAATTACATAGCCTTTTTGTAATACGCTAACGATTGTGTTAGGTGCCTGCTCGGTCGGTATTAGCGAGATCGCCTGATGCTGGTGTGGATCGAATGTTTCGCCGATAGGATTAATCTGGACAACACGGCCCTTCTCTAAAGCGCTAGACAATTGCCGTAATGTTAATTCGACGCCTTCACGTACTTTTTCAAAGTCACCCGTAATATCCGCTAGTGCGGCCTCGAGACTGTCAACAACTGGCAAAAGATGTTTAGCGAAACTCTCGATAGCAAACTTATGTGCTTTAGCAACGTCGTCTTGGGTGCGCCGTCTTACGTTTTCTGTCTCCGCTTGAGCACGCATAAAACTCTCATGCAATTCAGAAATTTTAGCATGGGCTTGCTCGAGTGCTTTAGTGTCAGGGATGCCCGGCTGTTCTATTACATCCCCTTCGTGAGGACTCTCATTTGGACATATATGCGATGCTCCCGACGATTGTGAATCGTTACCGGTAGGTTCTGTGTCTGATGTAGGAAAATTCTGGCCGACTTGCTTTTCTTCCATAATAGCTGTGGTCAATAATAGTTTGATCCGACTGTTTCCGCGCCCAGCCGAACTGCAGGCATTAGGACGCAAGATACGTTTAGTTACTAATCGACTTTGGGGTCGACGCAAGACTTTTCAATAGCTTTCCCTAAAAAGTCATGTCTATACAGCGTAGTACGCAGACGAGCTGTTTATACGGCTACATATTGTATTTTCTATATGCGGTGGTTTCTATCGATTTATACGATATCTTCGATGAAGCTCATTAAGCTGGCTTCATAGAATATTAATATATATCCGACCTTTTCCAAATGCTTTGAGAATTAAAAATATTGAACTTTATACTGTCTATAGCATACGTTTCAGTTCATTAGAGGTCAATGGTTGATACTATCGTTATGCTCTAAAAATAATCGAGATCTTTAAATTCACATTGGGAAACTTATAGGAATTTCAGCGTTTTTTGATACTGATACAGACATAGCGATATAGTGCCGATGGTGCACTACATGTGGAATCGGTGCGGCGTAAAGTGCCAAGGTGAATTCTTAGCCAGGTATACGTGATATAGATTTCCTCTAGGCAGAATTCAAGTATCGAATACTTAGCTCATTGTTAAAAACAACCCGCTGATTTTCAGCAATACTCTTGGAATCTAAGCGGGATCTATATAAAGAATCTACATACAAAATATAATTTTGCTCTTAGAGAGATTTTTTATTTATCCGAAAGCATATAACACGTAAACTACGAAAGCATATAGTTTTTTAGATACCTGTGGTGTAATGCGGGCATGAAAATCGGCCCCTTCAAAACTATTGCGCTAGTTGGGCGCAATAACTCACCTAGCGCTGGCAAGCTGCTTGTCGCGCTTGCTGAGCACCTGACACAACGCGGGTTCCAAATTGTGTTCGAGGCTGAGACAGCGCGCGAAAACGGACTTCACTCCTATCCGGCGTTTACACCGGCCGAAATTGGCTCTCGCGCCGACGTTGCCGTTGTGCTCGGTGGCGACGGTACTATGCTGGGTATCGGCCGGCAACTCGCTCCATACCGTACCCCGCTAATCGGTGTTAACCACGGCCGGTTTGGCTTTATCACTGACATCGAAATCGCTGATATGAATCAATTGCCCCAAATGCTATTGGGCAGCTATGAACGCGAAGAGAGGTCATTAGTAGAAGCTAGAATCATGCGCAATGGCACCCAGATTTATCATGCACAGGCATTTAACGACGTAGTTGTAAACCGAAGCGGCTTCTCTGGAATGACGGAATTACGCGTGTCAGTTGACGATAACTTTATGTCGGACCAGCGATCAGACGGACTGATTGTAGCTACGCCAACCGGTTCAACTGCGTACGCACTTTCTTCTAACGGCCCGTTACTGCATCCGCAATTGCAAGGAATTGTGCTGGTGCCAATCGCGCCACACGCATTGTCAAATCGGCCGATTGTACTGCCTGACACGTGCCGGATCGCGATCCAGATTATTGGTGGCCGAGACGTCAATGTGAATTTTGATATGCAGTCATTCACTGCGTTACAACTTAAAGATACGATCGAGGTACAGCGTTCCAGGTACACAGTACCGTTCCTACATCCAATTGGATACAGTTATTATCGGACTTTGCGCAAGAAGCTACACTGGAATGAGCATTCGTCGCTAGGTGGGGAGAAGCCCGGCTAAAGCAGCGCCGTCGCCATACGCCGTTTAAATCATTAAAATCTAGTTAGTCAGATTTTCACGACGACTGCTTTCTTCGACTATGCTACGTCATTTATCAATCCGGAACTTTGTTATCGTCACCTCGCTCGACATTGAGTTCGGGCAAGGCTTTACTGTTTTTTCTGGTGAAACCGGTGCCGGAAAATCGATCCTAATCGACGCATTGGCGTTAGTGCTCGGCGCTCGATCCGACTCGGCAGTGGTGCGGACCGGGCAGGGTCGCGCGGACATCACCGCAAATCTTGACGTGCATGAAGGTGCTGTGCAGTGGCTTACAAAGCATGCGTTTTATGACGGCGGCGGGCATGTGATATTGCGCCGTGTAATTACTGCTAACGGTCGTTCACGTGCATTTATCAACGGTGCAGTGGCTACGCTTAGCGAATTACGAGATATCGGTGGAATGCTTGTGGATATTTATGGTCAGCATGCCCATCAGTTACTGATGCGTGGTGATGCACAACGCGAGCTATTCGATGCACATGCAGGTCTAAAATTTTTAGCTGAAGACGTCGCACGGGCATGGCGCAGTCTGCGCGACGCGGTAGCGGCTGCACAGACTGCAGAGGAGCGAAAGGGTGAGATGCAGCTTGAACGAGAACGACTGATGTGGCAATTTGCAGAGCTCGAGAAACTGGCGCCGCAACCCGGTGAATGGGATAAAATTAGCATCGAGCACGATCAACTAGCGCACGCAGCAAACTTGATTGATGGTGTGCAGTCGGCGCTAGGAATTTTATCCACGTCGGATAACGCTATAGTTATGCAACTAAGTGCAATCATCGCTCAACTGCGAAGCCTAGCTAAGATCGATAGTACACTCAATGACGCGTTATCTACTTTAGAGCCTGCTGAGATTCAATTACAGGAAGCAGCTTATTCGCTTACCCACTACGCACAGAGACTTGAGCTTGAACCAGCTCGATTCGCGCAAATTGAAACCCGGCTTGATGCGCTATATTCGACTGCGCGTAAATTCCGAATACAACCGGATGCACTACCAGATGAGTTGCTAGCTCGACGCACCCAGCTACAAACGCTAGATTTAGCGGCAGACATTGATGCGTTGCGCTCTGCGAGAGAGTGTGCGGAGCAAGCCTATACGCTTCTTGCGAAGCGACTATCTAAAGCTCGTATCAAGGCAGCGAAGAGACTAAGCGCCGCAGTAACCGGCTGGATGCAAGACTTATCAATGTCTGGTGGGCGGTTCGAGGTTACGTTGGAGTTATTGCCTGTAGGTGGCCAGCATGGGCTCGAGCAGGTAGAGTTCCGGGTAGCTAGCCATGCCGGAATGCGGTTGCAGCCAATAGAGAAAGTAGCTTCTGGCGGAGAATTAGCCCGCATTAGCCTTGCGCTGTCAGTAATTTTGAGCACTGCAAGCCTAACGCCAACACTGATTTTCGATGAAGTTGACAGTGGAATCAGCGGCGCGGTAGCGGAGGTCGTTGGACGCTTGTTAAGCCAGCTCGGCCAGATCCGGCAAGTATTGTGTGTAACTCATTTGCCGCAGGTCGCTTCCCGAGGTGAACACCACTTCAACGTAGCCAAGTTTGCAGACTCTCAAGATGAGGCGTGCATTAAAGTAACTGTACTAGATTATGCAATCCGCGTCGAGGAGATAGCTCGCATGCTTGGGGGTATCGAGATTACCGAGATCACGCGAAAGCACGCAAAAGAAATGCTAGCTGCTTGAAGCGCCTCTACTTACCTAAAATACGCATACTATATGCATATACTTCTCACACTTTCTTAACAGGCCTTTTTACTAAAATTGATCAAACTAGAGATGTATAGCGTTCTAATACATACTTCCACGTCTGCAAAAATGTTCCTCTGAATATACCGACGCAAGGATAAAAGTGAACCAAAATTACCCCTGTACGCAGCTGTATTTCCATATAGAAATACACTGTTTATGATAGAGATACACTCAGCCGTCGCAAGTCTTAAGCGACACCTAACTTATGAGAAAGACTTATTTCGAGATCAGAAACAGGGAGGGGTAATACCCCTCCCTGTTTTTCCCTCATCTTCGAAAATACAAGTATATCTATGCTAGATAATGTATTTTACTTACTTCTCTCGAAGCCCACTATCTATTTAGATCAGGTCGGGCCATTCTGAGCAATCGCTGCACGTTTAACATACATGCCATACAATATCTGCGACCGACCTTGTTTATAGCAAGGTCAATGAATTTACAACTTATCTAAATTTATTGTGGCAGAACTTTATCTGCACACATTTACCTAGCTAGCTAAATCGCACTTCATCACTATCATCACTGTTTGAAAAAATTAGAGACGGACTAACCTTAGTAAGCGCTGAGGACATCAGTCTCCAAAGACTGATGCAGTGCCGAATGTAAGTCTCATATGATTTTACCCACATACTCTATGTTACGTTTATTTTTTATGCCCACCATCACATATTGCGTTCTCCTCGAATGCTAGACCGTCATGAAAAATTCGATTCTCAAGATTCGCGCAATACAAAATCCGGAAGTAGATGGCTAAACTGGCCGAATGATCGGATATTGCGACGTATACTCGGGTTTTGTACGATCCTGGCTATTACGCTGTACTTTGGTGCTGCAGCTATTTACTTAAGTCTACGCTACGTCATCTTCCCCCGACTAGATTCGATGCGGCCGTATATTGAGCGATGTATCTCAGATACGCTTCATGCTCCAGTACATATAGGTAAGTTGACTGGTCGCTGGAGCGGATTTCAACCCACGATAGAGATTTACAAACTGACGATCATAGGTTTAGACGGACAGCGTATGCTCGAAGTGCCTAATGCTAGCGCCACTCTATCATGGCGTTCGTTAACTCGTCTAGAACCGGTATTCTCAAGTCTAATAGTGGAGCAACCCGATATTTTCATCGAACGACACACTGATGGCACTTATACAATTGCCGGTGTGCGAGTCGATCCACATCAGCATAGTAATAGTGCAATCCTACGCTGGCTGATGATGCAGCGTATCATATTGTTGCGTGGTGGAGTCCTACACTGGATCAACGCGCCACGAGGCTTGCCGACACTAACATGTCGAAATATCTGCGTAGTCATTAAAAACCACAGCCTAAGTCATCAGCTTAGCGTACAAGCTCAACCAGACGGACATTTCCTACGTGGCCCGATTTCTTTCCGCGCACAATTTTATCATTCTCCACTGAAGATGCTCGCGGAGCCAGCAGGTTGGAGCGGAACGATATTTGCTTCGAGTAAAAGCATAGCGTTACACGAGCTGATACGCTATACAGGTACATGCCTAAATGTTCAGAGCGGCATGCTGAACGCAGTTGCGTGGCTTAACTTCTCAGATGGGAAATGGAGGGGTGCACGTGGCGTATTATCCGGATCAGAGTTACGACTGTGCATAGACCCGACGCTGCCGCAACTGGATGTACCCAGCGTCCGATTAGATTGGTCACTACATCATAGCAATATACATAATATTGATTACACGCTAAATTTAGGCAATGTACGCATTGAAGTGGGCGGGCAGATTCCACTCCCGGACGGCACACCAATTACCCGGCTGCTTAGTATTGGCAGATTTAACGCCCAGTTTCGCCGAGCAACACTAAGCCGGGGGCAATTAATTGGTATTAGCGGAGATGCGATCGATCTTGGGGTGCTTACGCACTTCCTGCGCACATTGCCACTACCGCATCGTATACTTAATGAATTGGAGCGGTTTGACCCACATGGCACGCTAGCGAACTACGAGATACAAATTGAGCACCGCGCACCACATAGTCAAGAAGCCGCTAGAATAGCTAAAATCAGTAGCAGCGAACCAATTATACGTTATCGCATAAATGCTGAACTTGAGGGAGTCAGCTTTAGCGCTCAGGATCCACTGCCTGGTGCAGAAAATATATGGGGTAAGGTTAGCGCTGATCAGAATGGTGGTTATGCCATGATTAATACCACCAACGCCGTAGTTTCGATCCCTGCAGAATTTGAGAATCCTCGACTTACGTTTAAACGGTTTATAGCTGAGGCAACATGGACTGCGCGTGCACTAGCTGCGGATTTATCCCGCCCAGCCATTACGGTTAACATCTCTCGATTAATTCTCGATAATCAAGACCTATGCGCTAGCGCAAGGGGCATCTATTCAAATCCGGGACACGGATATGGAAAGCTCGATATGGAAGCGATATTTGATAGGCTGTTGCTATCTCGCCTTGCGCGATATTTGCCCACCAGAATCAGCAAACATACCCGCTCCTATTTGAACCATGCACTGAAAGCCGGAACTGTGCGCAATGCGAAGATCTCCATCCACGGTGAACTGTCTAAGTTCCCGTACATACGTAATTCACAAGCTGGTGTATTCAAGATAGTTGTACCATTTCAAAATGGTAGTTTTGATCCAACGCCGAGTTTTCAGAATCAGATAAGAAAAGACATGCCGGAAATATGGCCTACGTTCGACGGCATCGATGGTCTATTCTGGATGAGTCAGAATATATTGCATCTTGATATCCAGCGCGCACGCTACCAGCGTGTCACTCTAGCTCAGTTAACGGGTCATATTAACGATTTAGCTGCACTTGACTCGGATCTAGTAATTGACGGCGTAGCTAGTGGCTCTCTAGCCGATATGCTTAATTATGTAAATCATAGCTCGCTTGCAGTACTCTTCAACCATCCGGGAAAGCTTGTAAGAGCTAAAGGCAACGCGACGTTGGCGCTTCGGCTATCGATTCCACTCCATTTGAATAGGACACATATTCGTGTGAACGGCTCACTTAGTTTGGCACACGATACGGTATCGTTTGTATCTGGAAAGCAGCTTTCGGTAATTCCACCCATTACGCAGATCCATGGAAAGGTAGATTTTACTGAGAACACAGTGACGATTAGGCATATCACTGGCCAGTTCCTTGGTGGGAATATTTGCGCTAATGGATGTATACAGGGGGATAAATCAGGCAGCTTCAGTGTATCGGGCCACTTATGTACCAACGCGATCCAAGCCATAGCGTTACCAAGACCAGTATCCACGCTGCTCACTCGCGTATCGGGCTGCGTACCTTACTCAGTAACTGTGCACACGTATAAGAACAAACTACCTTACATCTCAGTTACTTCAGATCTGCGTGGACTCGCGCTGCAATTACCAGCGCCATTCATGAAACCGGCTGGCGCACCCATGTCATTCTTATTGAGCCTCCGTCCGGCGGTTATGGGTAAACAACGCATGACAGATATTAGTCGACTGGATGCACAACTCGGGCTACTCAACCTTACTTATCTAGTGCGGCGCGTCAATAACAAACCGATAATTATGCATGGTATGATCACCATAAACAAAAAAGAAATTTTGTCTAGAAAAGGGGGGACAACTGTAACAGCAGACATAGCATATTTCGACGCAGACGCATGGCGAGCGCTGTTCGATAGCCTATCGATCCCTACTAATGCTATATCAACTGATCCAGTCTCTACTGTGTTATTTACACATCCTACTTCAGCTTGTGTCGGTTCAGCGCTTCGTGTGCCAGACATGGCTACTTCGCTCAATCTATTAGGTAACATTAAATCACTTGTACCTACTCGCATCTCCCTGCACTTAGGTACATTAAAATTGTTGAACCGGCACTGGAAAAACATAGTAATTAACGCGACGGGGAAACTAGGTGTATGGAGGGTTCGTATTGTATCGGGCATGGTATCTGGCTATATCACATGGCACTCACAGACACCAAATAACCCATATGGGCAGATAGTCGCTCGTCTGGATAAACTAGTGATTCCAAATAGTTGCGAACCGATGCTAGGAAGCCCAAGGTTAGAAGAACCAGCGCGGTATCTCCCATCAATAGACCTAATCATCAATGAATGTACTGTGCGAAAACACAATCTCGGCAAGATCAAAGTCAATGCACATAACATTGACGAAAAGGGAGCGCCAGTCTGGAAATTAGACCAGTTAGATGCGATAAATCCAGCAGCTCGGCTATCAATAATCGCAACAACCTCTCGAATAACACAAGGCACTACTGGCTGCACAAATATCGATAGCCATAATAACTTATGGCGCACGGCAGTGAATTTCAAGCTTAACATCGCTGATGGTGGTACCTTGCTAGACTGCCTTGGCTTACCCAGAACACTCAAGGGTAGCAGCGGTGAACTGTCAGGCAGTATTAACTGGCAAGGCAGACTGATGCAGATTAATTATGCAACACTGAATGGAAAACTATTACTCAGACTAATGCATGGCCAAATCCTAAAGGTCGATCCAGGCGCAGTTAAACTGCTCAGCGTACTCAGTCTTCAATCGCTTACCCGATTAGCGATGTTAGATTTAAACGCATTGTTTGGCGCAGGACTACCATTTAACAATATATCTACTACTAGTACGATCAAAAACGGCATTGTTAGAAGCGATAACTTTGCGCTGAAAAGTGCATTTGCCAAGATTACATTGCATGGCAATATAGATCTCGAGCGTGAACAGCAGGACCTGCTAATGACAGTAACGCCGTCGCTAAGTCTAGACACCGTAGCACTAGCTACAGCTGCAGTCAACCCACTACTTGGCTTAGGTACACTTGTCGCTAGCCTGGTTTTATCTGAACCTATTTCGCAGTCATTCGCACGTCACTACACAGTAACAGGCTCGTGGTCACATCCGCGAGTTAAGCAATTACTAAAAGATCACGGTAAGATAAAAAACATTGAACCTTATTCATCATAGCAATGAACAACTCTGTTTTCAGAAAAAGCGATGCCAGGCGACGATCCACACCGCTTCCAATAACGAATCGCTTGCGTTTTAAATCGCACTGTCGAAATATTAACCCCGTTTACTAATAGTCAAACGGGCGATTCCATATGAATATGATCGAACCAAACCTCTGTCATCTGTCTACTGCTAAAGATCTTCTTCTTACACACTATGGCCTTGATGAGTCCATCCTTCTGCGCACGCTAAACGAAATTTTTTTTCATCGAGTTGACTACGCAGATTTGTACTTACAAATAACCCGAAGCGAAACGTGGAGCCTGGAGGAAGGCATTGTCAAATCAGGTAGTTTTAGCATTGATCAGGGTGTAGGCGTGCGCGCGATAGTCGGCCAGCATACAGCATTCGCATACTACGATGATTTATCTCTACAAGCGCTAGCACAAGCAGCCCAGGCTACCCGCTCGATTGCTCAAGTAGGCAGTGGAAAAGCTTACGCTCGGGTCGCTGGGGTATTGCACAGCAACGTTGGACATAACCTATACCAGCCTACAGATCCTCTGAACTCTCTGGATGCGAATGCAAAAGTAGCCCTTCTAGAACGTATAGAGAAAATAGCTCACTCGAAGGATCCACGCGTCACGCAAGTGATAGCAAGTTTATCAGGCGAATACGATGTTATTCTGGTAGCGCGCAGTGATGGCGCATTGGCTGCCGACCTTCGGCCCCTTGTTCGTATGTCTGTTACAGTTATTGCTGAGCAGAACCAGCGACGTGAGATGGGCACTAGCGGTGGCGGAGGCCGCTACGACTACGCCTACTTCACCGAAGAAGTAATAACGAATTATGTCGACAGTGCAGTGCATGCTGCACTGGTAAACTTAGAGGCACTCCCTGCGCCCGCTGGCACGATGACAGTTGTACTCGGGCCTGGATGGCCAGGCGTGCTACTGCATGAAGCGATTGGTCACGGGTTGGAAGGCGATTTTAACCGTAAAGGCTCGTCGGCGTTCTCTGGACGTATTGGTGAACGAGTTGCCGCTCACGGCGTCACAGTAGTCGATAACGGAACACTGGCAAATCGGCGTGGCTCGTTGAACATCGATGATGAGGGCAACCTCACACAATGTACGACGTTGATCGAGGATGGAATCCTGACCGGCTACATGCAAGATACGCTTAATGCGCGACTGATGAAGACTAAGGTTACTGGCAATGCTCGGAGAGAATCGTATGCTGCATTACCGATGCCGCGCATGACAAACACTTATATGTTAGGCGGTAATCAAGATCCCGACGAGATTATCGCATCGGTTAATCATGGTCTATACGCAGTTAATTTCGGTGGTGGGCAAGTTGATATCACGAATGGAAAGTTTGTATTCTCTACTTCCGAGGCCTACATGATCGAGAATGGAAAGATTTCCTACCCTGTTAAGGGTGCAACCCTGGTAGGAAACGGACCAGAATCTCTTAAATATATATCGATGATCGGCAACAATATGTCATTAGACACGGGCGTGGGCGTATGCGGGAAAGAAGGTCAGACTGTACCAGTCGGAGTTGGGCAGCCAACATTACGCATCGATCGTATAACGGTGGGTGGAACTATATAATACTCACTATGGCAACGTGGCGCGTGTTTTGCATTCATACACAATGTAATTATGCGTGCGCATCGTCGACTTCTATTAATGAGAATTAAGTTCAAAGCACAGGGTCTATATCTAAGAACCAAGACTGCTTTTTATTTTCTAAATTGCATGTAAGTTAGAAGTAGCGCAAAAATCATATTTTTGCTCTGCTTAAACATTACTCAGCGAGTCTTGATAGCGAAAAATGTATTAACATTCCATCTAATTGTAGATATCAAGACGATTGAGAATAGTTTTCCAATATAGAGGTGTACATGCTGAACATCCAGCTCTTGTCTGGCGCTTCACCTTAAGGAAGCCATATGTATTATTTTAAGATAGGAGGAAGCAGTTAAATAACTTTGAATGTTATATACTTAGAAGATCAACCAGGACTTATTCGAATACGTATTCTGTGCTGTGCAAGCTTTTTCATCTATTACTTCTTGAGTCGCTACGCTAAATGACGCATAAGTTAGCCAGGCGAAGTTAGCTAGCCGTCAGACGATATAAAGTCAAACTATTAGACAACGCTTATCGCTCACGGCAAGCCTACTTGTAGTAGGAATCTGATAATTATTAACCTATCCGGATTAGCTGATCAACTAATATACCTTTTATTAGCTTAAAAAATCGAGTTCGACATAATTATCTGGGGTTACCCTATCCCTTGTACATATTGTCCAAAGTAATTTCCGTGGCTTTAAGCATATACAAAATTTGTCGGCATGATTCTAAATTATGCTCTTAACTTAATCTAGTGTTATTCTGGAAATATACAAATTCTGTTCTTTGCGTTCTACCGTGCATAAATAGTTCAGCACATTGAAATATAACACAGAGGAAGTCTTTTGATAGACCACCCGCCTAAAAACACAGTCAATAGTGCGAAGGTCGTAGAAACATCTGTATACGCATATATTGTAATTTTGACCGAACGGCCGCGATGACTTACCAAAATATACATGCTAAGCTTATAGATAGTTCAAAACTTTATTAGAAGACAACAGAAGATTTAAAGCAATCTCTACTTTTACTGTGACTCAGCTAAAATTCGGAAGATAGAATACCAGTTAAAAATAACTTGCATTACGCGGACTACGTTTTAGAAAAATTTATACCATCGAACATAGCGATGGTCTACATAAATAAATTTCATAGTTGCTAGGAAAGCGCGCTGGCCGTTGATATAACACTCGAATTAAGCACATCCTGACTTGCAATACGACCTGACTCTATACAATATGCTCAGGAATAAAATCACGATGTAACTTAATCTCTAAGAGATTAAGTTACTAGGAAAGTCTAGAGCACAGAAACTACTTACTTATTCTACTCAAGTAGAGGAACATGCTTTTTAGATAATTTAATACTAAGTTGATAAAATAGTGTGATTGACCACTATATATAGCTATCTTGTTAGGGTTCACACTACAATATATAGTGCTGTATTTTTATGCATGTTCATCTTACTACTTGGATAAGTTAGATAAACTAAATGATCTCGAATCAAATCTTTTGATTCAAAACTCTTAATATCGGATAGTCGTAGATAGCATGCAGCTCTACCTGAGCTATCATTTATCTGAGTCCAGAGATAGGTAACTAGTAGAAATCGAGCGAAGACGAGGATAGTGCTTAAATCCCCGTGTTTATTAATGCTTGAGCTTTAAATACTCTTCTAGAGAGCTTGAGATTACACATTAATATTAAGAATATTAAAGATAGTCAAATGTTATGTCCTTTACTATTGCGCAAAATTTAGACACAGTTCGTCGCCGTATTTTAGCGATATCTGCAACTGCCGGCCGTGACGCGGCGAGCGTGAAACTACTTGCTGTATCCAAGACCTTTCCAGCTAACGTGATACGCGCCGCGCACGCAGCGGGCCAGAAATCCTTTGCTGAAAACTATATTCGTGAGGCATTGAATAAGATCTCCACACTACATTCGTTGCGCGAATTAATTGAATGGCATTTCATTGGGACACTTCAATCAAATAAGACGAGAGCGATTGCTGAGCAGTTTGACTGGGTACATTCGATTGATCGATTTAAGATTGCTTGCCGACTATCAGAGCAACGGCCTACCCACTTGCCACCGCTCAATATTTGTATACAAGTAAACATTAGCGGCGAGATATCTAAGAGTGGAATCTCACCTAATAATATCTCTGCACTAGCGCATGATGTTGCATCGCTACCCCGTCTTCGACTACGTGGACTAATGTCAGTCCCTAGTCCAATGTCCGGGCTACGTGTCCAGCGCACTCCCCACCGAAGATTGCGTGAACTATTTGATTTCCTCAATGCGCAAAACTTCGATCTTGACACGCTGTCGATGGGCATGTCTGCTGATTTTGGCGCGGCTATTCTCGAGGGCGCGACAATTGTACGAGTCGGCACCGCGCTTTTCGGGCCGCGAACTTATTCGACCCACTGAGAAAAATCCTCATGAAAATCATATTTATTGGTGCGGGCAATATGGCTGGGGCACTAATCGGCGGATTGCTCAAGAGAGGTATTCCGTCAGACGATCTGTATGCTATCGATCCGTCATCTGATGCGCGTGCACGCTTAGAGAAGCGATATTCGATACAGTCTAGTGAGACTATGGATGGTACTCTCAATGAGTATGATGTGATTATTATTGCAGTCAAGCCACAGGTGATGAAAACTGCGATCGAGCCACTTGCGCCATGGCTACGAGCACAGCTGATCATTAGCGTTGCGGCTGGTATACGCGCGGTAGATATCTCGCGCTGGCTAAATGGATACCCACGCGTAGTCCGCGCGATGCCTAATACCCTCGCTCTGCTCGGTATAGGTGTAACCGGCCTGGCAGCGCTACGCAGTGTTGATAATGACGACCGGACACTTGCTGAGCAGGTACTGCGCGCGGTCGGCGATATTGTGTGGTGTGAAGATGAATCAAAAATAGATGCAGTGACAGCTATCTCTGGAAGTGGCCCTGCCTATGTTTTCTACTTTATCCAGGCCATGCAACGCGCTGCCCATGAGCTGGGGCTTGATGAAAAGCAGACGCACACCCTAGTATTTACCACATTTTCTGGTGCTATTCAACTAGCCGCACAGTCAGATGAGTCCTCCAGTGCTCTTCTGGAGCGCGTAGTCTCAGAAGGTGGCACAACAGTTGCTGCGCTTGACTCCTTTGAAACCGATAGCATTAGCACGGCAATCGTACGTGGAGTGTTAGCAGCTCATGCTCGAGCAATCTATATTAGTGACACATTTGGAAAATAATAAACGGGGATGTGATATATTCTTAGAATATCTAGCAATCTCGGATCAAGATAAATAAGCTGCTGTGCAGCCAAGTGAGCTTGCTCATCTAACTGGTATACGATAGACTAATACAGCTCATAGCTAATCCATGCATAAATGCCTAATATTGCTGCATAGCATACGTCACAGCCAGAGCGTCGAAATGATCAAAGGTTAGTACAGGTGTGCAAATACTAATCTTAATATCATTTCTTGGTCCGTCATCGCCTAGATGATATCGTAATCTGTCGACCAAAACACATTTGCCAGCAGAATCAACTATACAAGCGGCGACACATGATCCTGGATTATAGAGAACCCTATCCGTATTCCACGGCCAAATGTAATACTAAGATATGTGCAGAATCTATAAAAATGCTTTATAAACAGATATACGCCCACCATAAATAATAGCGCAACAGATAGCCACTTGTTTAGAGAGTTAGGGGGTAGGTTCAATAGGAGCGATACTAGTATAAGCGTCGCTGCTAAGGTCTGTGCTTATTATAGGGCAATCTGGGCCGACGTGATAGGGCAATCTTGTATGCGCTGTATATATTTATCTAAATTCCAGTCTTCGTAATTGTTAACTGTGCATCTGGGCGCTCACGTCATAATAGCTTCAATCTGAAGATTGAAACAATATAAGCGGATAGATGACCATCTGATGCTACCTATAACGTATTAAGAGTCGTCCACAGAAACAGCCCAATCCTAGTGGGCTTTTCAGCTTGTAGTAGGCGGAAATATTCTACCGCCTTTAGGCTGTATCCTCAGCACGTTTTTAGAGCACCCGGATAGATAATAATTCGGATCTTAGCAACGTTAGCCTTCGTAAAAATTGTTTAGTAGAGGTCTACCTTATCTAATATATCAATCCAGTGACTAGATATTCTGCTTATCCTAACAAAGTTTAATCGGATAGAGCGCTATCTCGCAGAGCTCTTTCGTGGAGCTCTTGCACCACGCGTAATATATACACTAATATACGCGCTAATCTGAATATAGCTGCATACATAGAATGTAGTCGAGCAATCTATGATCATATACAGCGCCTCGACTAGTAAATCCTTACCTGACTTACGGTTTTCTCGATTTCAAGGGTCTGCTTGAGAACACGTTGCATCTAAATAGAGATATTACTGATTAGTTAATGCTATACTGCGGCAAGTTTTTATAGGATTACTATCTAGTTTAGTAAGAGGCTTGTATCTGTACATATTTTATGCTTTTAAGTACAACTCACGAGCACCGAGCCAACGCGTCAAATGTTCGGCAGCGGCTTTCGGGTACTCGCTTAATAGACGATCAGCCGCAAGCTGCGCTGGCTTAATCATCCAAGCATCCTCTTTGATATCAACAAAACGCAGTAGCATTGTACCAGATTGCCGCGCACCGAAAAATTCACCTGGACCGCGAATTTCTAAGTCCCGGCGTGCAATCTCGAAACCATCTGTAGTCTCGCGAATTATGCGTAATCGCTCGCGTGCCGCTAATGACAGCGGGTTAGTATACATTAGTAGACATACCGATGACTGGCCTCCTCGGCCGACTCGACCGCGTAATTGATGTAATTGCGCGAGGCCAAAGCGCTCTGCATGCTCAATTACCATCAACGAAGCATTAGGCACATCAACGCCCACCTCAATTACTGTAGTCGTTACTAGCAAATGGATCTTTTTATGTATAAAGTTAGCCATTACCTTAGCCTTATTAGTAGCCTTTAAACGGCCATGCACCAGCCCAACACGCAGCTGCGGCAATGCGTCAACAAGCACCTTATAAGTATCTACTACAGTCTGTAATTGTAGCGCCTCACTCTCTTCAATCAATGGGCACACCCAATACACCTGGTTTCCATTCAATGCTGATGTGCGAACACGAGAAATTACTTCATCTCGACGCACATCCGATACCAGCTTAGTAAGAACGGGTGTTCTTCCTGGTGGCAACTCATCAATTGTGGATACATCTAGGTCTGCATAGTATGTCATTGCGAGCGTGCGCGGGATCGGTGTAGCAGACATCATTAATTGATGCGGCTGGAATCCAGAGGCTATATCTTCAATTTGTGCCTTCGCACATAATGCAAGCCGTTGCTTGACACCAAAGCGATGCTGCTCATCTATAATTACAAAACCCAGCCGAGCAAATTTAACTGTCCCTTGAATCATTGCCTGCGTACCGACTATTAACTGTGTATCACCTCTAGCAACCGCTTCTAGCGCAGCATGCTTGTCACAAGCCCGCATACTACCAGCTAACCATGTAGTGTATACACCTAGTGGCTCTAGCCAGCTACGTAGTTTGTGAAAATGCTGTTCAGCTAGAAGCTTTGTAGGAGTCATCAGCGCCACCTGATAGCCGGCATCAATCGCCTGCGCCGCAGCGAGTGCAGCAACTACGGTTTTACCGCTACCCACATCCCCCTGTAGCAATCGATACATCGGGTGAGTTGCGGCTAGGTCTGCCGAAATTTGCTTGATAGCCCGCTGCTGCGCGTTGGTCAGCTGGAATAGTAATGCTGCACGAAATTGCGTGACGAGTGCTTCTCGGGCGCCGGAACGAGACGCAAGCGCTGGTGCTACGCGAAAACGCCTCTCTTTATAAGAGAGCTTAAGCGACAGTTGCTGAGCAATTAATTCCTCAAATTTGATTCGCAACCAGGCCGGATGAGTGCGGTTTATAAATACAGTTTTATCTATATCTGAACGCGGGTTATGTAGAATGCGCACCGCATGAGACAGCCGGGGTAGCGGGAATGGCGCTAAAAAATCTTCGATAATCCGCGGCGGTAGAATCTCTGGTAATAACGTGCGTTGCAGCGCACTATTGATTGCATGCCGTAAATACGCCTGAGATACGCCAGCTATACTTGGATAAACTGGCGTCAACACGATAGGCAATGGCATATCTTTTTTAAGTATATAGTATGCTGGGTGCACCATCTCTATCCCGAAAAAGCCCACTCGTAAGTTGCTACGTGCGCGCAAGCGGACACCAGGCGCAAATTGCCTCATCTGCGAACCCCAAAATTTCAGAAACCTCAGCATTAGTACATCGCCATTTTTATCACGAAGTCGTACTAGCATTTGACGGCATGGTTGACAAATGATTTCGCTTCTTACTATTTCACCTTCAACCTGTGCAGTCATACCAGGCAAAAGTTTTCGAATCGGTATCAATCTTGTCTCATCCTCATACCGAATTGGAAAATGCAGCACCAAGTCGATATCCCGTATCAACCCAAGCCGAACTAGCTTGTCACCTAGCCTGCTATTTAACTTATTATTAGTAGGCTGAGCTAGAGCAGCGGTAGAGAGTTTCATCAAAACTTAGATAGAGATGTACTATCGAATGTTATTAGTATCCCGCAGATTAGGGACTATAAGCGGCTTGAGTAGTTGTCTGGAAGCTCTTAACTTAGCATAGTCGCTAAACATCGTAATATTATTAGGCACGGTGTTAGATTCAGATAATCTAGATAATAGGACAACGGTATTGAACTATCGCAAGTACAATATCAATTTATTTTTACGGTGCCATATTGTGCATCAAGATAGTGGTATTGCGCTACCTATCCGATGTTATGTACACACTGCCAGATTTTGATTTTAATCTCCCCTCAGAGTTAATTGCGCAATATGCTTTGCCCGCACGTAGTGCGAGCCGCTTACTCGAAGTCACGCCAGACGGTACTCTTCTGGACCATTGTTTTTCTGAACTTCTGACTTGCGTTGAGCCTAACGATCTGCTAGTTTTTAACGATACAAAAGTAATAAAAGCTCGCTTCAATGGGGTAAAAGCGAGTGGCGGAGGCGTTGAGGTTCTCATTGAGCGCGTAACTGGTCCGCGTACCGCACTCGCACAAATCCGAGCAAGCAAGCGTCCAAAACTTGGTTCAATAATCCGACTTTCAGACGCATTTGAGGTAAGAATTGGAGAGCCCGCAAACCCATTTCATACACTGCATTTCCCACACAATTGTATTGAATTAATTAATTGGTATGGGCGGTTTCCTTTGCCACCCTATATTAAGCATAGCCCCGATAGCTACGATGAGATACGGTATCAAACCGTGTTTTCGATGACGCCTGGCGCCATTGCGGCGCCCACTGCTGGTCTGCACTTTGATGTGCCAACACTTATTGCATTAAAAATGCGAGGTGTCCGCTGTGCTACGTTAACGCTGCACGTGGGTTCTGGCACGTTCCAGCCCGTACGCACTAACGATATTGGGCAGCATAAAATGCATAGCGAGTGGTATCACATCCCTCCAGCTCTAGTTGAAGAAATCCAAGCTACGCGGGCTGCGGGACGTTCGGTGATCGCAGTTGGTACAACATCAATGCGGGCACTAGAAGCGGCAGCCCGTGATGCTGAGCGCTGTGGCCATGAACTACGTGCGGTTTGTGCGGAAACGGATATCTTTATTACACCTGGCTACCGATTCCGTGTCATTGACCGGCTTTTGACAAACTTTCATTTGCCGAAATCAACACTTCTGATGTTAGTGTCTGCATTTTCAGGTGTCGAACCAATCCGCCGCGCCTACCGCCACGCGATCTCACAACGCTACCGTTTTTTTAGCTATGGCGACGCGATGTTACTTACTCGGGCTGCCTCTCTTGCTGCGCACAAGCCCCGACCTGATTTATTATCATGATAAAATTTAGCGTCCTATTCACCGACGGTCTTGCACGACGAGGTCGACTGACTCTGCATAACGGAACGGTCGACACGCCAATTTTCATGCCAGTCGGCACATATGGCACCGTTAAGGCCATGACGCCTCGCGTGCTTGAAGACGTTCAAGCCCAAATTATCTTGAGCAATACATTTTATCTCTGGATATACCCTGGACTAGACACAATTACTGAACATGGTGGTCTGCACCGGTTTATGGGCTGGGAACGACCGATCCTAACCGATTCTGGTGGTTTTCAAGTATTCTCGCTCGCCGAACTGCGCAAAATTACCGAGGATGGTGTGACGTTCACCTCACCAATCAACGGCGACCGACTATTTCTATCACCGGAGGTATCAATGCAGGTGCAAACGGCATTGAACTCCAACATCGCGATGCAATTTGACGAATGTACCCCATACATGATTGATGGCATGCCTATATCGTATGATACTACGGCATGTTCGATGCAGATGTCATTGAGATGGGCTAAGCGCTCTCTTAATGAATTCAGGCGTCTTGCTAACCTAAACGCGCTATTCGGTATCGTACAGGGTGGCATGTACGAAGCGCTACGTGAAGAATCATTAGATGGACTGTTAGACATCGGTTTTGATGGCTATGCAATTGGCGGATTATCAGTGGGTGAATCTAAGGAGGATATGTTACGCGTACTGCATCATATTAGTTTCCGGCTTCCAATCGATAAGCCTCACTACTTAATGGGGGTCGGCAAGCCGGAAGACTTGGTAGCCGGCGTTGCCGCCGGCGTTGATATGTTTGACTGTGTTATGCCAACACGCAACGCGCGTAATGGCTGGCTTTTCACACGGTTTGGCGACTTGAAAATCCGAAATGCGATACACCGGAAAGACACGCGTCCTCTAGACGAAAGCTGTGCCTGCTATACGTGTCGCCACTTTTCGCGTGCGTACTTACACCACCTACATCGTGTTGGTGAAATCCTAGGTGCGCAGCTAAATACGATCCATAATCTATATTACTATCTCAACCTAATGCAGAAAATCCGAGATTCCATCGAATCGGGAACATTCGATGCATTTGTAACGCATTTCCACGCTGACCGTGCACGTGGCGTTGAATAGTGACTGTAGCACTTCTACACCAGCTGTTATACTAGGCGCTTTTTAGAAAGTTTCAGGGTTAATATAGATACAGAAAACATCCGTGTAGCAACACTGACATAAGGTATAATAGACATCGACAGCGGTAAGCGCATAGCGCGTTTTGTCAGATTTTTTATAGGTCAATACAGAAAGATATAAAACTAGATAGTCTAGACGTAATAGTGCACTTGTGTTATCACGTACCAATGAAAGTAGTATTCAATTGTTCGAACACCTATAATACAGTTCTATATGTCAGACTATCTTCAAGAATGTTAACTTCTTAAAATAGACTGACTCAGTTTTACTGCTCTAATGTGGAGATCACGCTTAAGATCTCACTAGAAAGTGAGCTATGTTTACTTATTTCCGTAGTAAAGTAAGCCATAAACGCTTTACGAAGCGATCACAGCAGAAAGCGTCCGTCGATAAGTTGCCGTAGATTTAAACTCCGTTGATGTAGCATTGATAATGCCGCCACCTAAGCAGACGTCGCCATCGTATAGTACGGTAGATTGCCCCGGTGTTACCGCCCATTGAGGCTGAGCAAAGCTCAAAGCGAAGTGCTTAGCTGATACAGAATGAAATATGCAGGCAGCATCCTTCTGACGATAGCGTGTCTTAGCTACATATAAATATCCTTCCTGCGGTTCTTTGCCTGAGATCCAACTGGCATCCTCTCCCTGCAAGGTCAAGCTAAATAAGCATGGGTGATCATGCCCCTGCACAATATACAGGGTATTACTCGCTATATCTTTATTGGCAACGAACCATGGTTTTCCGCTACCATTGCGCCAACCCCCTAGGCCGATTCCCTTGCGTTGACCTAATGTATAAAATGCGAGCCCAATATGTTTTCCAGCGATCTTGCCATCCACGGTTTTCATCTGTCCAGGGTGAATAGGTAGATAGCGATTCAGGAACGCACGGAACGGCCTTTCTCCGATAAAACAGATGCCCATCGAATCTTTCTTTGCCGCGTTAGGCAACTCGATCTGTGCTGCAATCTTACGAACCTGCGTCTTTAGCATTTCCCCGAGCGGAAACAGGGTGCGGCTCAATTGCGATTGGTTAAGGCGATACAGGAAATAAGATTGATCTTTAGATGAGTCTCGTGCCTTAAGCAGTTCAAACCGTGCACCGACTTCTCGAACGCGCGCATAGTGGCCAGTTGCAATTGTTTGTGCACCCAATGATATCGCGTGGTCCAGAAATGCTTTAAATTTAATTTCCGAATTGCACAATACATCCGGATTAGGCGTACGGCCCGCCGAGTGCTCTCGAAGAAACTTGGCGAAAACTCTATTTTTATACTGTGTAGAGAAGTTTACCGATTCGATGTCGATACCAACAAAGTCTGCGACCGATACGACATCAATCCAGTCCTGCCGGCTTGAGCAATATTCGTTGTCATCATCATCCTCCCAGTTTTTCATAAATAGGCCAATTACCTCGTAGCCTTGCTGTTTAAGCAACCACGCAGCGACTGAGGAATCAACACCACCAGATATACCAACAACCACGCGTTGCTTTGTCATAAGCCAGCTGGATTCCCGGAGGCTAGATGCAGCATACTATACTTAATATTCTGCAACTAAATGAAAGTGCGCTAAGTCGGCAGACAAGAGCGTCTAGCCAGATGTATACTCGGCATAAGATACTTAAAATATTAGAGTATAGTTTGATAAAACTAAAAAACATATATTAACTATATAGATGACCTACCCGACTAAACTACAATATATACCAATAACTTGACCGAAGCCCGTACGTAGTTACTATTCATGCCTAATGATTAGGCGCTTCACGCATAATGATATATCCATAAATTTTTGTTGTATCAATACTAGTGTAATTAGCAGCTCCCCGTCTGTATTACTGTTGTAGAGGTCTATTCTACGACGATAGATAGACACCGCTTTCCGACTGTACAGTACAATTTAGATTTCTACTACATTTCTCTTCTAATAATAGGGATAGATGCAGTATTAATCAGCTCTAAAACTTAAGAAAGTCGGGGACATAGATTGTGTATACTCGGGGAGTACAAGAAAAGAATAAGACATATAATGCAGTCTAGTCTAAGACATATAAACCTATACCGGTATATACACATTGCTAGCACCATGTCTTGTAATTCAATATCGTCCGTATATTCGCAGACAATCTGTTACCGCATTAGAGCAGCGCTAATTTAAAGCAGAATAGCTGACATGCGAGTGTACCGTTATATAACAATGTCTTTGTCGATGCACGTAGTCTCATTTGGTCTGGTATTTTTCGATCTGGACTAAGCACAAATACTTTCCAGCCAGAGAACCTCTGCTTGAGTACGCTGCCGAATTCGTATAAGAACATGCTATTCGCGCTACCTGAGTGAGCATTTTGAAATGCTATTTCACTGCTTCCGAAGAAGTCGGCCCTCCGGCTATATAACGAAATCCGCTCGCCATAAGGTGGATTGATAACTAGTACGCCTGGCGGATTGCATGGCGCTATAATATCGCGCGCATCGCATTGTTTGAGCGATACCATATTCGTACCCGCGCGTTGCAGATTCGATTTGGCTTTGGCTAATACTTCACCAGATATGTCGCTACCATAGATCGAGAAGGTGCCATTTTGAGTAGCGCAAGCACTAACCTCGCGTTTAGTATCTAGTGCCTGTGCCTTCATGCGCTTCCATAGGGCAACATCGTAGTGCTTGAGCTTTTCGAAGCCAAAATGTCTGTTGAGACCGGGCGCAATGCCTAGCGCAATCTGTGCAGCTTCAGCAATAAACGTACCGCTTCCGCACATTGGGTCGAACAACGGATCGTCTATGGTCCAGCCAGATAGCCGAAGAATCCCTGCGGCTAGATTCTCACGCAATGGCGCGACACCTTTATCTAAGCGCCACCCGCGCTTAAATAAGGGCTTTCCGGAGGTGTCTAGGTACAAAGTGCAGTCCGTATCAGTAATAAACGCTTTAAGACGCACATCTGGTTCGACTGTATCGATACTAGGTCTTGTACCGGTCCGTTCACGTAGCCGGTCGCAGATCGCATCTTTAATGCGCAGCATCGTGAATGCTAGACTGTGAAGTGGCGATTTTATCGCGGTTATATCTACTCGCAACGTGCGACTAGCGTCGAACCATTGCTCCCAAGACTGTTCGTATGCTAGCACGTAAATATCGTGCTCGTCACAGTAGGGCTGCGTTACTATTTTCAATAGAATCCTGTTAGCGATACGAGAATATAAGTTAGCTGCGAGAGCAGTAGCCCATGTACCGCTGAATAGTACGCCTCCACCTATCGGCGTTTTCACAGAAAACGCTGAATCGGCTGCAAGCATAGATAATTCGCAGAGTTCAGCAGCTAGAGCGCTTTCTAAACCACGCGGGCAAGGAGCAAAGAATTCGAGGCAGGTTAAGGAAGACATAGAGGAAAACGAAAACCCAACAGGCCTAAAGAGACTGGTGAATATATTGTATATAGTTATGCGATGGATGAATTGGCTACTAAACCGATTTATTCTAGTGTGATGGACGTGGCTTAGTTCAGCATATCAGCCTGTATGGCCGATATGCTGTTTTTCTATTTTATGTAGATGGTAGAATATCAGGTTATTTTAATCTTTCACTATAGAGAAACCAACGTGTTCATTTTTAATGCGTACGCTCAAGGCGTATCCGCTATAGGCGGTGCTGCTAGCTTCATTCAGACATATGGCTTATTCATACTAATGATTGCAGTGCTGTATTTTTTCATGATTCGTCCTCAGATGAAAAGGCAGAAGGAGCATCGGAACATGTTAGCCAGCATGACTAAAGGTGATGAAGTTCTTACGTCTAGCGGTATGATAGGCAAGCTTTCTAAGCTCGGCGAGGTTTATGTTGGAGTCGAGTTGTGTGAGGGTGTTGAGATTACTATCCAAAAAAACGCGGTTTCTACGATTCTTCCAAAAGGCACGATAAAGTCTCTCTGATCTTAGAGAGTACCGATCTCTATGAGGTCTAGTGTCTTGATAAGTCGATTGCACACCCAAGTAGAATAGTCCGAGGCGCGTTGCACTAGAACTTTTCCCGCCTAGTTATTTCATGAATCGCTATCCCCTTTGGAAATACATTGTGATGCTGCTAGCACTTGCTACCGGCTTACTGTACACATTACCTAACTTCTTTGGTGAGGTGCCGGCAGTGCAGGTATCTAGCGGTAAAGTAACAGTCAATCTAGATTCATCTATATTCCGGATTGTCGAGTCAACGCTCAACGAGCATGGAATACATGCGGATGACATGATTCTAGATAACATAAGTCAAAATACGACTCTCCACGTACGTCTAAAAGATGCCGATACTCAATTACGCGTGAAAGACCTTCTACAAAAAGTGCTGAATGCTCATTCAAAGGATCCAAACTATATTGTTGCTCTGAATCTGCAATCGAATACGCCGCACTGGTTAGACACGCTGCACGCGCTGCCAATGCATCTGGGTCTGGATCTTTGCGGTGGTGTACACTTCCTACTTCGGGTAGACTTGAATAACGCATTGAATAAAAGGCTTGATTCGGACGCGAATGATGGACGTACATTGCTACACAACAAGTCAATTGGCAATAGCAGCATAAATCGCGTTGGCCAAACAGTAGTAGTTAACTGTAACAATCAAGAGGTTGCAAACCGCGCTCGTCGGATTCTATCAGACAATATTACTGAGTTGACATGGAGGCTATTGCCGACAGCATCCTGCTATAAGGTGGTAGGGAAGTTTACCCTTAGCGCTCAAAAGATAGTACTAGACACTATATTAGGGCAAAATATTATAACCTTAAACAATCGAGTAAACGAACTCGGCATCGCGGAACCGATTGTACAGCAACAGGGTGCAGACCGAATTGTCGTTGAATTACCCGGCGTTCAGGATACCGCAAAAGCTAAAGATATCATCGGTCGGACTGCCGCGCTGGAAGCGCGAATGGTTGATGACGAAAATCCAGTGCGAAATATTAAAGATTCAGTGCCAACTGATGATGATCTATTTACGCAAGGCAGTGGTGCGCCAGTATACTTAAAAAAACAAGTAATTTTCAGTGGTCACCGAATTACTGATGCATCAGTCGATTTTGATGAACATCAGCGTCCAGCAGTAAAAATCTGCCTTGATGCGCATGCAGGGCAGGTTTTGCGTGATGTATCACGCAGCAATATCAATAAGACGATGGCAATCGTATTATTCGAAAAAAACAGGGGTGAGCTTTTAACTGTAGCAACGATTCAGTCTGAACTAGGCAAAAATTTTCAGATTACTGGCCAGATGTCGCTACAGGAAGCGACTAATCTTGCATTATTGTTGCGTGCTGGTTCTTTAGCTGCGCCGATGGAAATCATTGAGGAACGCACGATTGGCCCGAGCGTAGGTCTAGACAACATCAGAAAAGGTTTCAACGCGGTGCAGTACGGATTCCTCGCAATCACAGTGTTTATAATTGCGTACTATATGCTGTTCGGACTGATTTCAGTGATTGCATTATCGGTAAACTTGTTTCTACTTATCGCGCTTCTATCGATAATGCAGGCAACGCTTACATTGCCAGGTATTGCAGCGATTGCACTAACACTGGGCATGGCAATCGATGCGAATGTGCTCATTAATGAGCGTATTCGTGAAGAACTGCGTTATAGCGCGTCGGCACAACTAGCTATCCAGAATGGCTTTTCGCATGCATGGGTAACAATCTTAGATTCGAGTATCACGCTATTGATCGTTGGGCTATCGTTGCTTACCTTTAGTTCTGGGCCAGTACGTGGCTTTGCCGTTGTGCACTGCATTGGCATCCTGACATCAATGTTTTCTGCAGTATTCTTTGCTCGGGGGCTAGTAAACCTATGGTATGGCGGTAAGAAGAGGCTTAAATCTCTGGCTATTGGGTAGATATAGATCCCAGAAATACACCATCCGGTACACAAAAGCTATCTAAAAAAGATGGTTATCATGACACAAACATCATCCACGGTGTTAGAGAAAAGCGAACGGGATCTAATCGTGCTACCTCACAATCGACCTCCGTTAAAACGTAGAGCGCGAGGTGATGCTCGAACCAAGATACGCTAATCTTACTGAGCGCGTTTAGAAAAGCCTTATGGAATTTTTTCGAATTCAAAAAGATATTCCTTTTATGAAGTGGGCATTAATCTTTAATATAATCTCACTCATAATGCTCCTGCTCGCGGTGTTCTTTCTAATATATCGCGGTCTACATTTGTCCCCTGAATTTACAGGCGGCACTATGTTAGAAATCCACGTGCCAGAAGCCAAAAAAATTGATGTAATTCGTCACGCGCTAGATAAGATTTTGTATACCGATGCGCAGGTGCAGACTTTTGGTACGTCGCATGATGTTCTAATCCGACTACCATTAAAAGAAGGGCTATCCTCAACGAAGCAAAGCGACCGGGTCATGACTGCGCTGAAAGCGCTTGATGCTCAGATCAAGCTCCAATGTATGGAATTTGTTGGACCACAAGTAGGAAAAGAACTAGTGATAGATGGGCTGCTTTCACTTACTTGCGCGGTTGTAAGTATTACTCTCTATCTCGCGTTTCGATTCGAATGGAGGCTTGCAATTGCCGGCGCTATTGCAAACTTGCATGACCTAATAATTATTTTAGGTTTCTTCGCATTTTTCCAGTGGGAGTTTTCGCTGTCAGTACTAGCAGCAGTGCTCGCAGTGCTTGGCTATTCGGTTAATGAGTCCGTTGTCATTTTTGATCGTATTCGCGAGACATTCCAGCGTGAGCGTAATATGACGATCACTGACGTTATTAATCATGCCATTACGAGCACAATATCACGCACGATTATCACGCACGGCTTAACACAGATGATGGTGTTATCGATACTTCTATTCGGCGGCCTTATGCTGCGCTATTTTGCATTGGCGCTAACTATTGGCATCTTGTTCAGTATCTACTCGTCAGTATTCGTCTCGTCTGCCCTAGCAATGTGTTTCGGGATTAAGCGCAGAGATTTAAACGCAGTAAAAAATGGGGGTCACAGCCCAGAATAATCGGCACTCTAAGACGCAGATACAGCTGCATTCACTTCTCTCTTGAGGAACTAGCTATTCTGGCCTCTTAAGCTGCACACTTATCATATGTAACAATACTAATTATAGCTATAAAGACCTTATGGAAGCCTGCCATCACTTTATTAAAGCTTGGTTAATACTATTTTTAGTACAAGTTCAAAGATACGAATGATATTTAGTAAAATTCGCTGAAAATCAGCATAAAGTTATCGTATAACAATACACGCCTAGTTTCCCTGGTACTAGTCAGGGGGAGTTAGTAGCAGGCAAGTGGCTAATTTTCAATATTTTTTGTAAGAAAGAACATGTTAACATATTCTCAATAACCTTAGAAATAAAATATTTCCTCTATATCGTTCAGCATCAAGAATAGCACCTTGTTTAGCAGATGAAATAGAAAAATTATTATAGTCGCTATCTAACTAAAAAGTTTTAGACTGCATAGTCTTTTGCTATTTCCTGATTTTCGGATTCGATAGGAGCGGCCGATAATTAAATTTATATTTTTCACTTTTTAGAACTACTATAATCTCCCGTGCCATGTCTAATATTTCTCTTAATACCCCTTTTGCGCTAACTATTCTATCGCCCCTGGATGGCCGCTATGCGGATAGAACTGAGCCTCTGCGTGACTGGCTATCTGAAGCAGCATTTATACGACATCGTGTCATTGTTGAAGTTCATTGGTTAATCGCGCTATCACGTGCTGGATTGTCTGGAATTCCAGCGCTCTCTACATCATCTGAACAATTTTTACTTCAACTGGTTGAAAAGTTTTCCCTGCATACTGCTGCTCGCATTAAAGAGATCGAATGCGTAACAAACCATGATGTAAAAGCAGTTGAGTACTGGCTTAAGGAGTCTCTCGATGGTCAACCAGAACTAGAGCGTATCAGTGGGTTTATCCATTTTGCCTGCACGTCTGAGGATATTAATAATACGGCACATGCGTTAATGCTACAGGGTGCGCGTAAGCATGTAATACAGCCGGCATTAAGCGCTGTACATCAGCGGCTGATTACACTCGCGCATAAATACGCCACACAATCAATGCTCTCACGCACGCATGGACAGCCAGCTAGTCCAACGACCTTAGGTAAGGAAATTGCTAACGTAGCTAGTCGTGTATCATATGCTATTAACCAAATTTCTACTGTCACAGTATTGGGAAAGATGAATGGCGCAGTCGGCAATTTCAACGCCCATCTATCTGCCTACCCCAATTTTGACTGGGAAGGTTTTGCTCGGGATTTCGTGCAGATGCAACTCGGGCTAACATTTAATCCCTATACAATTCAAATTGAACCGCACGACTATATGGCGGAGCTCTTCGACGCAGTTGCTCGAGTCAATACAATCTTATTAGACTTGAATCGCGATATGTGGGGTTACATCTCGTTAGGATATTTTAAACAAAAGATAAAGCCAGAAGAAATTGGCTCATCAACAATGCCGCATAAGGTTAATCCAATTGATTTTGAAAATTCCGAAGGTAACCTTGGGCTAGCTAATGCAATGCTACACCATTTTTCAAGCAAGCTTCCAATATCGCGCTGGCAACGCGACCTAAGCGATTCGACAGTTCTGCGTAGCATTGGACTTGCATTTGGCTATTCGCTACTCGCATATGATGCATTAATTCGCGGACTCGATAAACTCGAGGTAAATTCAAATCGAATTGATGAAGACCTAAATAAATGCTGGGAAGTGCTGGCCGAACCAATACAAACAGTTATGCGCCGCTATAAAATAGAAAATCCGTATGAACAATTAAAGGAGCTCACGCGTAGCAAAAAAATTACTCAAGATAGATTACATACCTTTATTAATACACTGGAAATTCCCAACGAAGCCAAAAAGCAACTGCTACTAATGACACCAGCATCCTATATTGGCAAAGCAATAGAGCTTGCACAGCGCATCAACTAATATGGGTGTGCTTGATCAATACTATAGAGACACGCACGTGCTTCAACTGAAAGTGCAATCCTGTATCATTGCTTCGATATACACTAATTCTTAAACACGGGTTTGTTGCATTTCTAGAAATAACAGGATTAAGAAGCACAGCATAAGCTATGCTCGTACAGCAATAGACACGTGTTTTTAGGCACGATTTACACTATATTATCACCAACCTTGCATAGCAACTTTAAGATTAAAACTTAAATAAGCGGAGGATTGATGGGCTTATATCTATGCTTCTATGGCGTAATTACCTACGTAAACTAAACAAGCAGTGCTATAGAAAGCAATTTTTAGAAGTTATCGTAATACTGCAGCCTATTTCCCATTTTATCTAACTATATCGCACATAAATACGCTTCTCTCTAGAGAAAAATATTTCTACCCCTCGATTAGGTATCAATTAAAAACTTCAACCCAATTGAGTCAACACTCAAAAATAAGAATCAGAATTAAATAAATTTAGTACATAAACAACAAGCGAAGCACGGAGATCGCTGCTTAGCAGTGCCCTATACTCCAGTCGAGTAGCTACCCTTATCTGATCTGATATATAAAATAAAGGTCTAGATATTAGCCCGTGCTAGTTGACTTGCTGCATGGGCTAGACGTGTTACTTCACCCCAGTTTTGGGCAGTTATTGCCGTATGCGGAGTGAGCCACGATCCACCAACGCAGACTACGTTAGGTAAAGAGAGAAAACTTCTCGCTAACTCCTTTGTGATACCTCCAGTCGGACAAAAACGTAGCGTTGGGAAGGGGCCTCTAAATGCTTTCAGCATTTCTAATCCCCCAGCTTGCTGGGCTGGGAAGAACTTTACAATATCGTAGCCAAGGGAAAGCGCAAATAGAATATCAGAAGGCGTCATCACGCCGGGAAGTAAGGGTAAGCCAATATCCTTAGCAGCTAAATGAAGATCGCTTGTAAGGCCAGGCGACACACCAAATATTGCGCCAGCACGCTTGGCTTTTTCAATCTGATCGACAGTAGTTAGGGTACCGACACCTACAACGATATCCGATGAAAATTGTGCTGCGTGCTTGATTACTTGCAGGCCTACCGCAGTTCGTAGAGTAATCTCTAGAACTTTTATCCCGCCCTGGTATAGGGCATGTACGACTTGCTTGCCCTGCTCCACTGATTCAAATGTTAGAACCGGGATAACTGGCCCGATCTGCACAATTTCGCTCACGGATTTCATCTATAGTTTTCCTGTAGTTCAAATTGAAATAATATCCTCACCCGGCATTGCTCCAAAAACCGAAGCGCCTTGCTCGGCTGGTAGAGCTGCCGCACGAAACATGCTGAATAGCTCGCGGCCAAAGCCCAACTCATTCTGGTTAGAATATGCAATAGGCTTTTCATATGCACGTCGCGCCCATTCAGCCTCCTCCACGTCTAACTGCCCAGCTTCTGCATCTAGTGTAATTAAATCTCCGTTACGCACTTTGCTAATCGGGCCATCTAGAAGTGCTTCAGGCGATAGATGAATGACCGCTGGCACCTTTCCAGAAGCGCCCGACATTCTACCGTCTGTTACTAGTGCTACCTTAAAACCTTTATCCTGTAAGATACCTAATAGCGGCGTGAGCCGATGCAACTCTGGCATACCATTAGCTCTTGCTCCCTGGAATCGCACTACAACAACGCAATCTCGCTCTAGCTCACCACGATTGAAAGCAGTTTGAACACCTTCTTGTGAATCAAAAACGATTGCTGGTGCAGTAATACTGCGATGTTCTTGTGCGACTGCGGAAATCTTAATCACACCTCGTCCCAGCCGGCCTTGTACTAGCCGTAGCCCACCATCTAGCTGGAACGGTTCCGCAACGCCTCTTAAAACAGCTTTGTCTCGGCTCTCGCGCGAGCCATTAACCCAAAGCAACTTATTGTTAACTAATGTTGGTTCACGCGTATAATAGTTTGATAAGCTGATCCCAGCGACAGTCATTACATCATCATGTAGCAAACCAGCCTCGAGTAGTGTGTGTGTCAGAAAAGCCATACCCCCGGCTGAGTGATAGTGATTAATATCTGCTGTACCATTCGGATATATCTTCGCTAGCAGTGGCACCGCACGTGACAAGTCATCAAAGTCGTTCCAGTCGATAACAATGCCAGCGGCGCGAGCAATTGCCACTAAATGCAGAGTATGATTAGTAGAGCCTCCGGTAGCTAATAGCGCACTAATGCCATTGACAATTGTTTTTTCATCAATTACGCGCCCAATCGGCGTATAGTGCGGGCCTTGTGCAGTTAGTTGTAGCACCCGTCGTGCTGCCTCGGCAGTAAGTGCATCTCGTAGTGGCGTATGCGGATGAATGAATGCAGCACCTGGCAAGTGCAGACCCATTATTTCCATAAGAAGCTGGTTTGAGTTTGCTGTACCATAGAATGTGCAAGTACCATGGCTATGGTACGCGCTAGCCTCACTATTGAGCAGTACCTCGCGTCCTAAGGCGCCGATAGCGAACTTCTGACGGATCTTAGCCTTTTCATCATTAGACAAGCCACTAGTCATCGGTCCTGCAGGTACGAATATCGTTGGTAAATGGCCGAATTTCAACGCACCGATCAGTAGACCTGGCACGATCTTGTCGCAAATGCCTAAGCATAGTGCCGCATCAAACATATTGTGCGTCAATGCAATCGCCGTCGACATCGCAATCGTATCACGGGAGAATAGTGATAGCTCCATGCCAGCGTTACCCTGCGTGATGCCGTCACACATCGCTGGCACGCCACCAGCAAATTGTGCGATACCCCCCGCTTCGCGGGCAGCTCGTTTGATAACGTCAGGAAAGTTACGGTACGGCGCATGCGCTGATAACATCTCATTATAAGCTGACACAATACCGATATTAGGCCGCTGCAGCGCGCGGATTGTGATCTTGTCCTGTCCTTCAAATCCAGCCGAACCATGAGCTAAATTAGCGCAAGACAATGTACTGCGCGCAGGAAACTGTCCTTGTGCATCCCCGATTCGGGTGAGATAAGCATGCCGCGTTGCTTTACTACGCTCGATAATTCGATCGGTCACAGCTGTTAGCTGGGAGTGTAACGAAGTCATGAAAATCGCTCCTGGAGACGGGCGGCACACGCAACCGATCCGGAAAATTTGTGTCGCTGAATAAATTAAAAGCTTGACCGGCGTACCGAGTCTAATAGAAATTCCGGAAGGACTCAATCAGAGGTAATGAGGAGAGATTCCTCTCATAGCTAATAGGCTTAGTCTGGCTGACTACAGAATTGTTGATATACTACATCAGTTTTACTTGATTACATAGATACGCCAGACGACTTTAAGATCTTCGGGTTCTCTACGGCTCAGAAGTCTCGTGGATTTTGATAATTCATAATCAGGTTTATATCATGTACACTGTGCACTTGTCTCTCTGTTAAACACTAAACGCCCTTTCAAATAAGTTTACTTACCCCATAGGAAGTACTACCCTAACTAAAGTAGACAATTATCCTTTAAATCTCAGTGGAGCATTTATCAAACACTTACATCTTTGGTATCAGTAGTTCTCAAAAACAAGAGTTAAATAAAACAGCCCTAAAACCAGGAAGACATCTAGATGGTATGAGGTATATTAATGTACAACAATGTTTGTTCCTTTATAGGCGAACTTCACCATGACCTAAGACAATATATTTTAATGAGGTTAATCCTTCAAGGCCGACCGGACCACGCGCATGTAATTTGTTGTTAGAAATGCCTATTTCAGTACCTAGACCATATTCAAATCCATCCGCGAAACGCGTTGATGCATTGACTATCACGCTAGCTGAATCGACTTCATTTAGGAACTGCATCGCGCGATTATAATGTTCAGTCACGATCGCATCGGTATGCGCAGAGCCATACATATTAATATGCTCAATCGCTGAATCGATGCCATCTACAATCCTAATTGAAAGTACTGGCGCTAGGTATTCTGTATGCCAATCGGCCTCGGTCGCATCTACAAGCGGCTCGATATCGGCATTAGCAAGAATTGTTCGTGCGGCTGGATCTACCCGAAGCTCTACTGCTTTATCTAGATATAACTTACCTAGCAGTGGTAATATGTTTGGAGCGATTCCCCGTGCGATAAGCAGCGTCTCCATCGTATTACAAGTGCCGTACCGATGCGTTTTTGCGTTATCGCATATATCTAATGCTTTACTAATATCAGCATCATCATCTACATAAACATGGCAAACGCCATCAAGGTGTTTAATCATTGGTACCCGTGCTTTACCAATCAATTTTTGCATCAAGCGTTTTCCACCCCGCGGCACGATCACATCAACATAGTCGGTCATTGTAATTAGCTTGTTTACCGCTGCCCGATCTGGTGTATCGATCACTTGCACTCCATCCTCTGGTAAACTACTTGTGCGAAGTATTTCGGAGATTAGTACAGAAAATGCTGTATTGGATTCGATTGACTCTGAGCCACCACGTAGGATCGCGGCGTTGCCTGATTTCAGGCATAGCGCAGCTGCATCAATCGTAACATTCGGCCGCGACTCATAAATTACACCAATCACACCCAGCGGAACCCGCATCTGACCGACTTGTATACCTGTGGGACGCATCCTCATACTAGTAATTTCGCCAATTGGATCAGGTAGCGCCGCAACTTGACGTACACTCTTAACCATCATTGTTAGCACTTTCTCCGACAGCGTTAGTCGGTCAATGAAAGCCGCATCGTGCCCATGGGCCAGCGCTCGATCAACATCACGTGCGTTTGCTCGCTGAAGCGTGTCAGCCTGTTCCTGGATTGCTAGCGCAATCCGTTCAAGTATCGCATTCTTTTCGGCTCCTGAGACTCTGGCAAGTACCCTTGATGCTGCACGAGCACGGATACCTAAATCAGTCATGTAGCAGTTAATATTCATCTTTATGTTCCCGCAATATGCGGATATGATAGGCGTTAAAAACACTTATCTACGCAGATTAAAATTGTTGTCCAGTACACGCGCCTTAATACGCTACATGACAGGCAACATAATAGTTGCTATTATAAGACTATAGGCGTACTACCGGTCTGGCAGTAATGTTAGTACCCGGCTGAGCAATCATCATTGCTAGATCGAACAAACTATCCCACGGATCGGCTGGTGGCAGTAACGTATAAGCAGGTTCGATATTCGGACGCGTTACCCCTGTCCCGCTGAACAGCCCCTTGATTTGTCGATCTATCTGCACTGCAAAGCCTACTGCTTGTTCCAGAGAAGATACATCAACACGTTGCAGTGCAGAGGGTATTAGCTGTTCATGCAGCCTGCATACGCGATTTTCATGCATTAAAATCGCTAACGATTTACCAGTAGTCAGACCTCGCTTTATTCGCATTAGCAAACGGATTTCTTCTGAGATAGCCCAAAGCACTAACACTGCTGTCTCACCTTCGCTACGCAATCCATCGAGCATCCGTGTCAAGCGTGCAATATCCCCGGTAAGTATTGCCTCATTAAGCCTAAACACGTTATAACGAGCCACATTAAGCACCGAATCGCACACCTGTTCAAACGTTAATTCACCGGCGGGATATAATAAACCAAGCTTTTGTATTTCTTGATGAGCGGCAAGCAGGTTACCCTCAACCCGATCGGTAAGAAATTGCAGTACCCGTCGACCTTCGTCACCAGAGACAATACTTTGTTGCTGCGCTGCAAGCCGTTTAGCAATCCAGTTCGGCAGTTGCGCGCGCTCAACTGTATCGATACGTATCACCATACCAGCCTGAAGCAATGCAGTAAACCATGCCGTCTTCTGCGTTACGGCGTCTAGCCGGGGTAATGTAATTAGCGTTAGCGTGTTAGGATTTTTCGACGCTGCTAACGCTTTTAATGCCTCACTACTATTTGTATCTAGCTTACAGGTTGGAATGCGCAATTCGATCATCTGACGCTTGCTAAATAACGACATCGATTTTATAGCACCAATTAGTAGGCTCCAATCAAAACCCCGATCGACAAAAAGTACCTTGCGCTCAGTAAAATCGGCAGCATGCGCAGCACTGCGGATACATGCTATAGCTTCCTGCATAAGTAATGGCTCATCGCCATACACAATGTATAAGCAACCTAACGTCTTAGCGAGATGCGATTTCAGGGCGTTTACGCGAAGTTGCATGGCTTGTATCCGGTTTACCGTAAAATGTATGTGTTATTCCCGAACGCACCCTATCATAGTTCAGATTCGGTGCAGGCATTACGCTTATGCACCATAATAGCTGGCTAACTGCTTCGTTACTCATGTCGCGATACAGTACATCGTATTCTTGCAATTTAGATAAGACATTCTGATCAGAATAACGCGTTGATCGATTTAAGTGAAGCATGCTAAATGGCAACAGCACCGTGCCATCCATACCAATTAATTGGTAGGACATTGTATAGTTAAGCTCATGATCATTAAGCTGTCCATCCGCATTATGCGGAACTATCTTAGTACTACACGCTTCTGAAATTGACAAAATTGCATCCGCACTGTCCACACTATTAACAATCTGCGTCTGGCTGCTATTCTCGATTATTCTCCGAATCTTTGCGCTGAGTTCTAGATCTGGGCTAATAAGCGCAAGCCGTTTAAATGGGAGGATATAGTTACCTCGCAGTTGGAAACCGCATCCGGATAATAATAACGCTGTCGCAGCAAACACGCTGAAGTAGCATGCTAGCTTCAATTTAGGCATATGGAGACTTATTAAAAGACTACATTTACAAGCCGCCCAGGCACGATCACTACTTTCTTTGGCGTTTTGCCTTTAGAAAACTTGTTAAGCGTCTCATGCGCGAGTGTCATCTGCTCTATAGCATTATGTGACGTGTCACTCGCTACTTTTAGTGTGCCGCGAGATTTACCATTAATCTGCAGTACTAATTCTATTTCGCTTTTTTCTAGCGCTTGTTCATTCACTTCCGGCCATTCTGCATCTAGAAGCGTACCAAATTGTGTCACGTAACCAAGTTCACGCCATAATATAAATGTAATGTGCGGTATCACCGGATATAGTACGCGAAGTAAGATACCGTATCCCTCGTACAAAACTGCAGCGCAGACATTTTTAGCTAACTCTAGCGCATTGAGCATTTTCATCGCTGCAGACACAACGGTGTTATATTGAAGACGTTGATAGTCAAAATTGGCTTGTTTGAGCATCGAGTAAATCTCACGGCGCAGCACTTTACTCGCGTTTTTTAGTGTTATACTATCTAGTGCGGGCTGGGTTAAAAAAATTGCATAATGCATATAGCCGAATGTCCATAGTCTCCTCAAAAAACGGCAAGCGCCTTCTAGGCCAGTGCTAGACCATTCTAGTGATTGCTCAGGCGATGCTGCGAACACTATAAATAGTCGCACGCAATCAGCACCGTGCAAATCGATTAGATATTGCGGATCGACGCCATTATTTTTTGACTTCGACATTTTCTCAAGACCGCCGATCTCAACCGGTTGGCCATCGGTGTATAGTACTGCGCTAACTGGACGCCCTTTTTCATCGTGTGACAACTGTACACCCGAAGAATTGAACCATGTTTTTTTACCGGTTGAATCCTCACGATAGTATGTCTGATCGAGTACCATACCCTGTGTGACCAAATTGGTTGCTGGCTCCCAAAAATTAATTAGTTTAAGGCTTCTCATTACCCTGGCCCAGAAGCGTGCATATAATAGATGCAAAATCGCATGCTCAATGCCACCGATATATTGATCCATAGGCATCCAATAGTCGGTACGAGAGTCCACCATTGACAGTGCATCTGAACATGTGTAGCGCGAGAAATACCAAGCAGAATCAACAAACGTGTCCATCGTATCAGTTTCACGTCTTGCCTCAGCACCACAGCGCGGGCATGTGCAACGCGTAAACGTATCAGATTTAGCTAGTGGGTTACCATTACCATCTGGGACTAAGTCTTCAGGCAACAGTACAGGTAAGTCTTGCTCTGGCACCGGCACATCGCCACAGCACGAGCAATAGATCATAGGGATCGGCGTACCCCAATAGCGCTGACGCGAAATGCCCCAGTCACGCAATCGGTATTCGACCTGTTTAGTGATAAGGCCCCTAACAGAAAGATCTGTTGTAATAGCTTCAACTGCTTGATTATAATCCATTCCATCATACTTTCCACTATTCACGCAGGTGCTCGCGCACCCCTCGCTACGATAGTCTTGAGATGAATTTGGTACTTTGCCTCGCTCTGTGCTGATCCGATTAATAGGAAGGCGATACTTCGTCGCGAATGAAAAGTCGCGCTCATCGTGAACTGGCACGCCCATTACCGCACCTTCACTATAGTTCATTAATACGTAGTTGCTAATCCAGACTTCAATATCAGCACCTGTTAGCGGATGTGTAACGCAGAAACCGGTGGGCACCCCTTTCCTCTCTATTGTTGATATATCAGACTCGGCTACCCCGCCATATCTACATTTATTAATAAACGCACGCAATGTGCATAGGTTCTTTGCCAATTTCGTAGCGAGCGGATGTTCTGCGGCGATAGCTACGAAAGTGACATCCATAATCGTATCTATACGGGTGGTAAATACGCGTAGCAATTGCTTCTTTCCATCTATTTCATACGGGAAGCCAAAGTTTACTCCATGGCTTTTGCCAATCCAGTTACGCTGCATTATTTTCACGCTCTCGGGCCACCCCAGCGCATCTAGATCCTGAAGTAACGGCTCTGCGTATTCCGTGATGCGCAAGTAATACATTGGGATATTGCGCTTCTGAACTACCGCTCCAGAACGCCAGCCACGCCCGTTAATGACCTGCTCATTAGCCAGTACAGTTTGCTCAACTGGATCCCAGTTTACTGTCCCTGACTTCTTATATGCGATGCCTTTTTCAAGCATCTTTAGGAATAACCACTGGTTCCACCTGTAGTATTCTGGCTTACATGTCGTAATTTCACGTGACCAGTCAATTGCTAAACCAATCGCCTGCATTTGCTTCTTCATGTAGGCAATATTTTCATATGTCCACTTAGCTGGTGGAACGCCATTAGCAATCGCTGCGTTTTCTGCTGGCATACCGAATGCATCCCATCCCATTGGCATTAGAACGTTATAGCCGTGCATACGCTTGTAACGATACATTACGTCATTAATCGTATAGTTACGTACATGCCCCATATGCAGTTTGCCAGATGGGTAGGGCAGCATCGAAACGCAATAGAATTTTTCTTTGCTAGTATACTCAGAACTACGATAGACATCTCCATCCATCCACGCCTGCTGTGCGGTGGATTCAACATTGTCGGGAACATATTTATCTTGCATAATAGTCTTCTTAGTAAGAAACTTGCTGCTCGCCGAGATAACGTGAATACATGTGAGTCTAGTCTACCCTAAGAAACTTATTAGTAATAAATACAGGTTATAGGCGCGCTATATACGCCAATCATGAGAATTCTGGCTGTTAAGTGCAATCTGAATAAGTTATAAATAGGCACTGTAACGACTAAAAAGCTGCATGCTTGCGTTATCTTATACTGCTCGTGTAGCTCTAGATAAGTATCCTCCACTGTAGATGATAAATGCGACCAGCATTCAATCAAATTTAGGTTTATCTTGCGATATAGCTCGTACATCGCAAGATACGCATACTCCCTTATTATAGGTAAGGCCGTACGTTCTCGAATGTGATATACCTAGAACTAAGCTAAAGCAACTCTGCGAGTTCGGGAGCATGAGGGCTAGCACAAATCTAAAACGTCCCACATATCATATAGCCCTGCTGGTCGTCCAAATAGGAAACGAGCAGCCTGTATCGCGCCCTGCGCGTATGCAAGACGACTACTCGACTTATGCGTAATTTCGATGCGCTCTCCCGTTCCAGCGAACATCACTGTATGATCACCACCGATGTCGCCGCCACGAATAACTGAGAACCCTATCGCTGTCGCATCTCGCTCATCACTCATACCATGACGTCCGTACACAGCACAGGAATCTAAATGACGACCTAATGCTGTCGCGAGCACTTCACCCATTCTTAGGGCCGTACCGGACGGCGCATCAACTTTATTCCGGTGATGCGCTTCAATAATTTCAATATCATAGCCAGTAGAAAAATATTTAGCAGCTACCTGCAGTAGCTTTAACGTCACGTTTACACCTACACTCATATTCGGGGAAAATACAATTCCAAGTATCTGCGCAGCGTTGACTAACTCAGCTTTCTGAGATTCAGTAAAACCTGTCGTACCTATCACCATGCAAGTGCGGTGCTGACGCGCTACTTTCAGATACTCAAGCGTACCTTCGGGCCTTGTGAAATCGATCAGCACGTCTGAATGCGCTAGTACGCGGTGAGCATTGTCAGTGATCTCAAGACCAGTACGGAAACCGGCGAAGGCGCCAGCATCTTGCCCAAGTGAGATAGAACCCGGACGTTCTAGCACGCCCGACAACATAACTTCTGGTGTATTCCACACTGTTTTAATTAACATCTGCCCCATGCGGCCTGATGCCCCTGCGATAGCGATTTTCATATTGATAAGTTCATTTTAAACGCTGGGCTCTCACACCAGCTAGTTAGTTTTATAGAGCTATTATCTGCTACCACCTACGGATTAATTAGCTTTAACTATCAAGGCCTTGACCACCACTTTTTTAAACTTTTACGATTACTATCGATTTCAGCGATAAACTCGCGCTCGGATGGCAAGTCGTTAGCCCCCGTCCAGTCTGCTACGAGATCACCGCCAAAATTTATAACTAGGTCTCTCTTCTGTATAATAGCAGTTCCAGGGCGCTTTATATAAAACACATAGTCCCAGCGGTCTATATGGAACATATCGGTGAGCAGCGGTGTACCGAGGAGACTACGCACCTTATCTCTGGACATACCAACTTGTAAAGTTGATGCAGTTTCAGCTGATACGAAATTGCCCTGTACCACTGTAGTTCGGTATGTAATACTCGGATACGCTATAGATTGGGTAAAGCTATCATATGTCTCGCATCCACTGAGCAGAGTTATGCCAGTAAGAACAAAGATGCGGACTATTACTGAACAGGTAATCGCTCTCATTTGTAATCTAAAGAGAGTGTTAAACTCTTTTTTATCTGCGAAACGTAGCCTAATGCTGTTTTAGTCTATTTTGACCTGAGACACGCCTTTCTTCTTAAACTAGAACACTCTAAAATAGACTACTATTAGAACCTCAAATTGTACCCTATAGATGCCTAGCAATGACTGATCCCGCTGACCTCAAGAATATAGGGCTCAAGGCGACTTTGCCGCGCCTAAAGATTTTAGAGATTTTCCAACACGGTGCCGTGCGCCACTTAACCGCAGAAGATATCTATCGAAACTTACTCAATGCAAATCTAGATATTGGCCTGGCAACTGTTTATCGTGTGTTAACGCAGTTTGAACAAGCCGGCTTGCTTAAACGCAGTAATTTTGAATCTAGCAAAGCAATGTTCGAACTTAATGAGGGAACGCACCACGATCATTTAGTATGTCTGGACTGCGGACGAGTTGAAGAATTCAATGACCCCCAGATTGAATACCGCCAGAAATTAATTGCTAAAGAACGGGGCTTTAAGCTACAAGATCACGCGCTCGCGATGTATGGTTTCTGTACAAAAGAATGTAGAAGCAGCAACCTAAATTTATACGAAGAAAGGCGTATTAAACCAAGCTACTATGCAGCTTTCTTCAGGCGTCCTTATAAGACATAAGGATTTTAAACAACTAAAAAATAATAGCATTAGAATTAACTTTCTCATCCCAATAAAATATTTTTATTATTTTTTAATGGAGAAAAATCGCTTTTAAAAAGAACTAGCTTTTACTTTACTTTAGATGCTTATTATATCTAAAAAATATCTTAGTTGTTTTTTTACAAATTATTAATTGTACAGGTTTTTACTAACTATCCTAACTAAATAAGATACGCACTTTTTTTACTCTTAAGTTAATTAAGAAAGTTCAACAAGTATAAGTAAAACATTAGCTATAATAATTAGCTCCACCAAAAATTACCTGGTATATTTTTAGAGTTTAGAAGATAGATAATACTTATACTTCATTAAAATGACTTCAAGTATATAATATCTAATATAGTAGCTATATTAATAGTTCATTTTTATGATTATCTCTAAAGTCTAACTCTCACAAAAATAGCTTAGACTGTATGATCACTAATTAAAAAAAGAAACGCCACCCATCTTCTGGAAATCCTAGAAGACTTGATAGATGGGATAAAAAATAATAAGGGACTTTCTATGTTATTCCGATTAGTTTTTTAAATTAAGTTTATATGCTAAGTCTAATTTATTAAATTAGACTTAGCTGAGCTGAGTATTAACCGAAATTAGAAACTGGATTCAAATTAAATAACCCTTATTAAGGCTTATTGATGAGTAATATAAGTGAAAATATGAATCTTCGATTTTTTTATGAAGATGTAATCTAATACAACTGTACTGAGTTATATGCCGAAAAATTTGAACTCCTAATATCAGAGATATTATTCACATAAAATTTAAAATGAAAGTTAATTCAAGTAAAAAATATAGATTTATACCCAACTTTTTTATACGTTTCCTATAAAGCTTATAGAAAATAGACTATATTTCGAGGGCGCCGCCGAACAGGCCAACTTTGCCTTATACGAAAATATTGTGTGCACATTACTTCGCATTAGCCAGCGCTACCGTCGTATCAAGCATTCGGTTTGAGAAGCCCCATTCATTGTCGTACCAACTTGATACCTTAACGAGACGGCCTGATACTTTAGTGAGAGTCGCATCAAACGTTGAAGATGCCGAGTTATGATTAAAGTCAATCGATACTAATGGTGCAGCGCTATAAGAAAGAATACCATTTAGCGGCCCTTCCGACGCTGTTTTTAGAATCTTATTTACTTCATACACATTTGTGTCGCGCGAGGCAATAAATGATAGGTCGACGATCGACACGTTGATTGTCGGTACACGTATAGCATAGCCATCTAACTTTCCATTAAGCTCTGGAAGTACTAGACCGATGGATGTTGCTGCGCCGGTTTTCGTTGGAATCATGCTATGGGTAGCCGAGCGCGCACGACGCAGGTCTTTGTGGTATACGTCAGTTAGTACTTGGTCGTTCGTATACGCATGAATCGTCGTCATTAAGCCATTTTCGATTCCAATTGCATCCTGTAGTGGCTTAACTAGCGGCACAATGCAATTTGTCGTGCACGAAGCATTCGAAATAACTGTATCAGTTGCTTTTAATACCTGATGGTTGACACCATAGACGATAGTCGCATCAACATCTTTTCCACCCGGGGCTGAAATGACAACCTTCTTTGCACCACTTTTCAAGTGCGCGCTCGCGCTCTCTTTCGACGTGAATAAACCAGTACATTCTAGTACAACATCTACGGCGAGATTACGCCACGGCAGCTTATCTAAATTGCGGTTCGTAAGCACATGGATTTTATCGCCGTTGACAATCATATAGTCGCCCTCAACAGAGACGCTACCCATAAATTTTCCGTGTGCAGTATCGTACTGGGTTAGATGCACATTAGTTTTAACATCACCAAGATCGTTGATCGCTACGATCTCAATATCATGCTTTTTACCACTCTCGTAGAAGGCTCGTAGCGTATTGCGGCCAATTCGGCCATAACCGTTAATTGCGACACGAATCGTCATATTTATCTCCTTATGAGTGCGTGCGATTTTCAATCGTCACCTTACACTTCCTCAGATTAATTCAATACCGACTTTACAGTGTTGATAATGTTATCGACTGTAAAACCAAAATTCTCAAATAACACACTAGCAGGCGCCGATTCGCCGAACGTATTAATCCCGACAACGCCACCCTCGATTCCTACATATTTATACCAAAACGCTGTAACGCCCGCCTCGATTGCCACCCGAGCCACGCCGCGCGGCAGAACTCGATCTCGCCATTCCGCATCCTGTCGATCAAATACAGTAGCTGATGGCATCGATACAACACGAGTACCGATACCCATTAGCGCAAGCGGCTCAATAGCGTTCATCGCGAGCTCCACCTCAGAACCTGTCGAGATTAGAAGCACTTTTTGAGCCATGATATCGTCATTCCAGTCGTGCAGTACGTATCCGCCACGAGCGATTGCCTCAATCTGCGCATCAGTTCGCGAAAAGAACGCTAGGTTCTGTCGACTAAGAATCAACGATGATGGTCCATGACGCTCAACCGCCTGTGTCCAGGCCACTGCAGTTTCAACCGAGTCAGCTGGACGCCATACCTCCATATTCGGAATCAGACGAAGGCTTGATACATGTTCGATAGATTGGTGTGTTGGACCATCCTCGCCGAGGCCGATCGAATCATGTGTAAATACAAAAATAGAACGAGTCTTCATCAACGAGGCCATCCGCAATGCGTTTCGGCTATAATCTGAGAAAATCAAGAACGTGCTACCAAATGGTAAATAGCCTCCATGCAATGCAATGCCGTTAAGTGCGGCACTCATGCCAAATTCACGCACACCATAGTTAACATGATTTCCCCACTCTATCAGCTTTGAATCGCTTTCATGGCTAGAGCGTACCGCCTTGCTGGTTTTCCAGTAGGTTAAAGTCGAGTCGGAAAGATCGGCTGAACCACCAAGTAGTTCCGGCAGAGTCGCAGCTAGCACCTCGATCACTTGCTGTGATGCTTTACGGGTCGAGATCGCTGCAGCGCGCTCGTTGATGTCGACGATTATCCTCCGTACGGTATTAGTCCAATTCGTAGGTAGATGGCTAGCTATACGGCGTTCAAACTCGGCTGCCTGCTTCGGATACTTTATGCGATATACAGCGAAATTTCTTTTCCACTCTCGTTCAGCTTTAATGCCCGTCTTTTTTGCGTTCCATAGCGTATAAACATCAGGGGGAATCACAAAAGACTCGGCGTCCCAGCCGATTGCTAAGCGTGTTTCAGCAATCTCAGTCGCCCCTAGTGGCGAGCCATGCACGTCGGGGCTACCAGCTTTATTTGGCGCCCCTCTACCGATAATAGTACGGCAGCAAATTAGTGTCGGTTTATTTGATTGCTTTGCAGTGCGGATGACTATATCAATCTTATCTACATCATGGCCATCGACTGCACGGATTACGTTCCATCCATAAGCCTCAAAACGTTTCGGCGTATCGTCAGCGAACCAATGCCTTACATCCCCATCAATCGAAATGCCGTTATCGTCATATAGTACAATTAGCTTTGATAACCCAAGTGTGCCTGCTAGAGAGCAGGCCTCATGCGACACCCCCTCCATTAGACATCCATCTCCAACGAATACGTATGTGTAATGGTCAACAATCTTCGCATCGGGCTGATTAAATTCAGCCGCTAATAGTGCTTCCGCTAGCGCCATACCTACTGCGTTAGCTAATCCCTGACCTAATGGCCCCGTAGTCGTTTCTACACCTGGTGTAATACCAACCTCTGGATGGCCCGGTGTTCTCGAATGCAGTTGTCGGAAACGTTTCAACTCGTTCATTGGCAAATCATAACCGCTTAGGTGTAGCAACGCATATAGCAGCATCGACCCATGCCCATTAGATAGAACGAAGCGATCCCGGTCCGCCCAATGTGGGTTAACGGGATTATGTCGCAAATGACGTTGCCATAGTGCTACAGCGATTTCCGCCATGCCCATAGGCATTCCAGGATGGCCGGAATTTGCCTGCTGAATAGCATCCATAGTTAACGCACGGATTGCGTTAGCCATCATGCTAGTCTGTGTGAATAGCTGGGTTGTCATGTTGGATCTAGACTCAGGAAAAATAACGCTGCGCAGAGCTGAGGGCATGACGTACAAGCATACGCCTGTGAGAGAAGACTCGAAGAGGGCGGCATTTTAACAGACAGACCCACCGAAGCCTATCCACGATATCCATCTGCACAGCTACAGACAACAGCATACTAACGAGATTTTTCAGAAGCAGTACTCTGCGCGCGAATTTATTCTTCAGGGAGACTGAACTGAAAATGCAATGTACTGTAGCACAGTCTCATTAAAAAGCTTAATTCCACAATCTTTTTAGTAACACGCTATTACTTATAGAGTATATAAAGCTTTACTAAATGAGGCATTACAGTTTCTGAGATATATACAAAAGTACTACGATGTAGATGCGTCTAACTTAGATACATCCAATTCTCTGGATTCGACACTCGGTAAGCAGTGAACTTCTTTATCATATTGTAGTAGTGCAAGTATTGCTTGAAGAGCCAAAAACAGATTTATCATAGCGTATAATCAAACCGGAAAAGGGGGTTTGCAACCCACTAAATATAATCACCTTACTATATTTATAAAGATCAGCGTAGGCTCCGCGTGCTATGCAATAAGAAAGCTAGCATAGTAGTCGCTTTCTATGCAAGGCGTACTACTATGCTAGACGAGAGATGAGAGACACTCAGTATGAGTGGCTCATAATCTCTCGCAGACAAGCTAAATTGAATTAGACAAACGAATAAAACACGCGGAAATTAACTTTCCGTTCCCCCCAAAAATTCAGCGGCTTCTTGAAACACGTCAAGCAGAGTTTCCCGCGCTTCTTTGTCGAACTTCTGCGTTTCAGGCAAACCTTCAAGCGCAATTACGAAACCAGGTTGCGCCTCTGACTTATGCATAGTATCTGTCAAACAGTCATACAGCCAATCGTAGTTCTTACCGAACTGCTTTGGGAAAAGAAACGATGTCGAAATTGACTCAAGCACCTCTGCTTTTGTCTGGGAAGCCGCACAATTTGCATACAGAAAATGGTGACCTAGCCGAACCGCTTCGTCGACTAACTCCGGCACACGGAATGCACGAATCGATTGCACGATGTTTGTGTGCACCGTCTTGAAAAGACTCATGTTCCCTCTATTAGACAGCAGCGCACCGACACACCACGGCGCTGCTCACGTTCGACGCTTTTTTAGCGTAGCATGCTGCCAAAACAATCTTCTATTGTTCAGCATAAATATATTTCTTATTACCGCAATCATTCTGAAATCCATTGTAAGAATGCATAGTAGTCACATTACAATAACATTCACTAGTATAAAGCGGCGCCTCTTTCAAAGACGATTGTCTTCCTGGCCCCGATATTTCGTACAGCGTTTCGCCGTGTAAGCTAGCGCAATAGCGCTAACAAATTAGATATCACGCGACTCGAAATTACAAAATACTATTAGTCTAAAGTCAGTAAGAAATCTGATAGAGATAGGTATCGCACCCACGCTATGGAAATTAAGCCCGGTATCGGATAGTAAACATAGTCGCCTAAGTGTGTCGTAATAGTGCTGTTTGTTAATTCTGTATCCTATTTCAAGGGGCAAACCTGTGCATAGCCATTAATCATAAAATATTATTTTTAATTACCTTGATTATTAACGATGTTAGACAATTGCAAGGTTATTTTCTATAGATTAGCTTACATTCTAAATTTTTACCTCACAATATGCGGATGCTAAAGATCAAACATATAAAAGTACACCTTGTTTTTGATATCACGAGCAGAAATTCGAGTTAGAGCGGTAGAGAATTTTTGCTCCATATACAATTATAGTAGCGCTTCTGATTGTCACATGATTACCTCCTAGCTTCAGGCTAATACACTCCATTTACCAATAATATTCTGTTACTCATCAGACGTGATGCATACACCTCTATGTATCACGCGCTGTACTGCGGTGGGAGAGCCGTTGTTTAACAGCCATGGTTTACTGCTCTCTACTAAACTGTTGCATGACCGCAGCCGCATCGGCGACTAATAACGCTGTCATGTTAACAATACGGCGCACAGTCGCGGACTCGGTTAGTATATGCACTGGTTTTGCTGAACCTAGTAGAATCGGCCCGATCGCAATATTATTCCCTGCCGCGGTTTTAAGTAAATTGTATGAAATATTGGCTGCATCGATATTAGGTAGAACTAATAAATTTGCTTCACCATCAAACATTTTTTCTGGTAGAACGCCTCTGTTTTGGTTCGCATTGAGAGCAATATCTCCATGCATTTCACCGTCGATCTGAAGTTTTGGTGCATATTTTTGTAGTAACGCGAGCGTGTTACGCATCTTCTGAGCACTTGGGGCGTTACTCGAACCAAAATTAGAATGGGATAACAAAGCAATCTTCGGTTCGATACCAAAACGACGCACCTCGTCCGCGGCCATTAACGTGATTTCAGCTAGTTCCTCTGAAGTTGGATCAACGTTCACATGCGTGTCAACTAAGAATATCTGTCTATTCGGCAATACCAGGCAATTCATTGCCGCGTAGACTGAGCATCCGGCTCGCTTTCCAATAACCTGATCTATAAAATGCAAGTGTCGGTGCGTGGTTGAGATTGTTCCACAGATCATACCATCAGCCTCGCCTTTGAGCACCAGCATCGAGCCGATTAGCGTAGTACGCCGCCGCATTTCGACTTTCGCTAGCTGCTGCGTAATGCCCTTGCGCGCCATTATCTTAAAGTACGTCTGCCAGAAATCTCGATAGCGCTCATCGTGATCAGTATTAACAATCGTGAAATCTTCTCCAACAGTAAGACGCAGCCCATAGCGTGCGATACGCTGCTCGATTATAGCTGGTCGTCCGATTAAGATAGGTTTAGCTAGCCGCTCGTCGACCACAATTTGCACCGCCCTTAGAATACGCTCCTCTTCGCCCTCAGCGAATACGACACACTTCTTATTTGCTTGAGTTCCGCGTGCAATGTGGAAAACTGGCTTCATTGCTGTGCCGCTGTGATATACAAATTTCTGAAGATTTTGCTTATAAGCCTCTATATCTTCGATTGGCTGCGTAGCGACGTGGCAATCCATTGCAGCCTGCGCTACCGCCGATGCAACTTTTACAATCAGTCGCGGATCGAACGGTTTTGGAATTAGGTAGTTAGGACCGAACGTCACATCTTGTACTCCATACGCTGTCGCTACGATGTCGCTTTGCTCTTGGCGCGTTAGTTCAGCAATTGCGTTAACCGCAGCTATTTCCATCTCCTTAGTTATTGTAGTCGCACCAGAATCCAGCGCGCCGCGAAAAATAAAAGGAAAACATAGAACATTATTGACCTGGTTTGGATAATCAGCTCGTCCAGTTGCCAAAATTGCGTCTGGACGTACTTGCAGCGCAACCTCTGGTAAGATTTCAGGCGTCGGATTAGCTAGAGCTAGGATTAGTGGCCGAGCGGCCATCCGCTTAACCATATCTGGCTTTAGCACGTCGGCAGCAGACAAACCAAGAAACACGTCAGCACCACCAATTACATCAGATAACGTGCGCGCATCAGTAACCTGCTCGAATAGTGCTTTATCTGAATCCATAAGCTCTGTGCGGCCTTTATAGACAACCCCAGCTAGATCTGTAACAAATATATTTTCACGTTTTAGCCCTATATCTAGCAGTAGGTTCAAGCATGCTAGCGCCGCAGCACCAGCTCCGGAAACAACAAATTTCACCTCACTGAGCAATTTTCCGACAACCTTCAAGCCGTTATTCACGGCTGCAGCTACTACAATCGCGGTGCCATGCTGGTCATCATGGAATACTGGTATCTTCATTCTCTTGCGGCACTCACGCTCGACCATAAAGCAATCAGGTGCCTTAATGTCTTCTAGATTAATGCCCCCGAATGTCGGCTCTAATGAAGCGATTACCTCGATCAGCTTTTGCGGGTCCTTCTCGTTGAGTTCAATATCAAATACATCAATGCCTGCAAACTTCTTGAAGAGAACAGCTTTTCCTTCCATGACCGGCTTAGCTGCAAGTGGTCCGATATCGCCTAGACCGAGAACAGCCGTACCATTCGACACTACGCCCACTAAATTACTACGCGCAGTGAAGCGAGCCGCGTTGAGAGGGTTGGAGACGATTTCTTCACACGCAGCTGCAACGCCGGGCGAATAGGCCAGAGCAAGATCACGCTGATTAATAATCTGTTTAGTCGGCGCGATGGCGACTTTTCCTGGCATTGGGAATTCGTGATAATCAAGCGCAGCTTTGCGCAGCTTAAACTTACTGTTAGTTGATGTCGACATAATAGCCTGTCAGTGCGGATTAAAATGCATGTTTTAGCCGCATTGTAACGTCACTAGCTAACTCTAAACGGGTACTTTCTGCTTATCGCTACGGTAATGGTACTATGCAGCCACAGCGCGCACAACGTAGTGCGTATCTTATTATGCAAGCTTTGTCTCGCATCATGCTGACATTCTTATCCGAATTTAGCCTTATTGACCGCTATTCTTCTCAGCGTAGACAACCACATCATAGTGCAATTTTAGGAATTGGTGATGATTGTGCTCTGCTTGCTGCACGTCCAGGGCACGAATTAGCAGTATCTACTGATATGCTCCTCGAAGGATGCCACTTTTTCGCTGACGTGCCGCCAGTTACACTAGGGCACAAAGCATTAGCGGTTAACTTGTCAGATCTAGCAGCAATGGGCGCCGAACCACGAGCATTCACACTAGCGCTAGCCCTACCGGATACAGGTACTTCACGCCAGGACTGGCTCGACGCATTTTCGCACGGATTGTTCTCGCTAGCGGATCGTTATAGCTGCGAGTTGGTGGGCGGGGATACTACTGCGGGACCACTGAATATTTGCATCACTGTATTTGGGGATGTGCCCTGTGGCCAAGCACTGCGACGCGATGGCGCCCAGCCTGGCGATGATATCTGGGTGTCTGGCGCGTTAGGGGATGCACGTCTAGCACTGGGTGCGTTGCGGAATGAATGGCCTCTCACCATAGATCAGTTACCTGCGTTACGTCATGCCTTACAAATGCCCGAGCCGCGCATCGCGCTTGGCATCGCGCTAAGAGGTATTGCACATGCAGCGCTCGACTTATCTGATGGTTTGGCTGGAGATTTATCGCATATTCTTAGACGTTCTAACGTAACGGCACACGTCGACGTCGATGCACTGCCACGTTCAGCTGCTCTACGCGAACAACCTCTGTCAATTCAATACCGGTGCGCAATTGAAGGCGGCGACGATTACGAGTTGTGTTTCACCGCGCCGTCTAGCCAGCGTGACACGCTACTTGCACTTATCCCCCGTATTGGTATATCACTTACACGAATAGGTACAATAGACACCCTTTCTGATCTAGATAAAGGAAATACCAGCGTGACTAACCTATACAAAGCGCATTGGTATGATAGTTCCGGCTCTCCGATTGATACAACCTGGCGCAGTTTTGACCATTTCTATGAAAAATGACCCCTCCCACTCTGATTCGCATCAAATGCATATCGCACTGGTAACTAAGCCAGGATTCGATTCAAAACTACACTCGAGCGCCGTTATACGCTCCATGCTATTTCATCCTCTACACTTGTTATCACTTGGCGGGGGCAGTGGTTTGTCACCAGTGATACCGGGCACAGTTGGGACCCTGTTCGGATGGTTGTTGTTTCTAGTATTGAATCCCCACCTAAGCGTTATGCAGTGGTGGATACTCATTGCCATCAGCTTTGTCTCTGGGTGCGGCTTTACCGGCTTTACGGCCCAACACATGGGAGCAAAAGATCCGGGTGCGGTAGTTTGGGACGAAATCGTTGCAATTTGGCTAGTCATGCTCTTTATCATGCCGGCGAGCTTTACTTGTCAGTTTTGTGCATTTATGACATTTCGCTTCTTCGATATAGTAAAACCGCCACCGATCTGCTATCTTAACAGCAAGTTATCAGGCAGTTTTGGCATCATGTTTGATGATATTATCGCGGCATTTTTCACATTGATTGTCATCACGCTTCTACACTTTCTCTAACTTTAGTAAACCCTCTTTTAACAGACCAAATAATACTATTCACTATTTAAGTGACGTGTAGGTAATAGTCATTATGTACCGAACATAGTCGTCAATTCATAACTGATAGCATCTAATTATCTCATCACAAGAATACTGGGCAAGTTGTCAGCCTAGTTAGCGGTAAGCGTTGATAGCGTCGCGTGTATCACGTGCAGAGTCGGCCGCCGAAAATGCAAAATCTTCACCACTACTTGCATATAGAATCGCGCGAGATGAATTAATGATCATACCGGTACCATTGACTGTACGACCTGCATGAACTGTTTTCTTAATATCACCGCCTTGCACGCCAATTCCTGGGATCAGGAATGGCATTGTAGTGACTAGCCGACGTACGGCATAAATTTCATCTGCGAAAGTCGCACCCACCACGAGCCCGAGCTGCCCGCTAGTATTCCATTTCTCGGCAGCAAGCACCGCGATATGCTGATAGAGTGGTCGCCCTTTAATACTAAGAAATTGCAAATCCGAACCACCCTGATTCGACGTCCGGCATAGCACAATCACACCCTTATCCTGATAAGCGAGATACGGTTGAATTGAGTCGAACCCTAGATAGGGATTAACCGTTACTGCATCCGCACGATAGCGCTCAAATACTTCGCGTGCATACTGCTCGGCAGTACTACCGATATCGCCACGCTTAGCATCGAGCACTACTGGTATCCCTGGATGAGACAAATGAACGTGATCGATCAGTGCTTCAAGTTGCTCTTCCGCTCTATATGCGGAAAAATAGGCGATTTGTGGCTTAAATGAGCTAGCATAGGGCGCAGTAGCGTCGACGATATCGCGGCAGAATGTGAATATAGCATCACTACGACCAGCTAGATGTCGTGGAAAGCGCGATGGTTCAGGGTCGAGCCCAACGCATAGCAATGATTGTTTACGCCGCCAAGAATTCTCTAGGAGAGAAATAAAAGACATGATTAGATCTTAAAAGGCGTTGAGAGCATGTAGAAGATTTATTTATATAGAAAGTTCCCCGAGATCTTCTTGCCTAGTTTTTATTTCTAGAACTACTGCGTTCGGTACTCATCGTTCTCTCTTTTTTTACGCAGCAATAGTTTTATAGCGAACTAATACTCCTAGTAATAAAACGTAATCTAATCACGGGTCCCCACTAAACTGGACAGTATCCATTATGCCCGACTACACGCTCTATTTTTGTCTGTTATCACTTGTTTTAGCATCAATATATTGACACAGATATCGTGTAAATTTAGTTCCTCGTGAGGGGTGTATAGTATAACTATCTATATATAAACGTTATTGCTTTACTCAACTGCAGATAACTCAAGCGTCAATAAATAGCGAACTCTTGATTTTGATGAATATAGCGTTTATTAAGAATCGCAGACAGAAAAATATTGCTAACCCCTAAGTAGTTATTAAGTCGATAGTAGAAATTAGACCATAACTATTATTTCTAGGGGAATGTGTATTCGAGGATAGCTCGTTTAAAGTTTTGCGTAATTCTTTTGTGGGGGGTGCTTGCTTAAAAAGCTTAGTCCCTATCGATTAAAAAGAGTAGCTCTGAGTACTAATTAAGATAGTACAGTAGATTTATAGAAGCCATATGTGTGTACAGTACTGCATAAGAATTCAGAAGCTGAGTCGAAGATAGACTCTTTCTTTAAAAAAGCGATGCAGTGAGTTAATGTCTAATATTCGAGCTACCTCCTAAGCTATTAGTGTAAAGAATTCGGTCAGGTCACTAGTACGCGTACTCATCCTGCCTGACTATTGCTAGAGTGCAAACCAGCGTTCAAGGAGAAAGAATCTCGATAGGGGCATATTTCAAGACCAAGTATGTATGAATTTCAGTGACTTGATGTGCTCAACCAGGTTTAGTCGCGCCAGGGAGGTAGACGCGGAAAGAGTCTCCCCCTATTATTTATATATCATTCCTACTCTAGCTTCTATGTCCGTTTCGCTATGTATATCCAGCTTGTCATCCGCATTTTTATGTGTCTCGGCACCGGATGTTACTTGCGGAACATCTAGAACTTTGATGAACCGGCATAACGCCTCCACACGCAATTCATCTATCGACATAACCTCGATTAATACACGCACTCCTCGCGCATGCACGCCTAATCCTGGCACGTATAATAGTAGTGGTACTTCCTCAAGTCGTACGACATTGTCCTTGACAATAGTGGCCGTCACCTGGTTACGCTGTTCTTGTTTTAACCAGCGAAGGCACCAGAAATGTTCCATACACTTCTGATGGTCTGAATAGGCTGTATAAGTCTCGTTAAAATTCTGCACTATGGCGTATAGCTCTGCATCTTTTGGCTTGAAAGGTGCAGCTAGCTTCGCTGTGATACCGTGTCGGACACACGCTAATAGTTGCCACTGATTAACTAAGTCGACATATCGGCGCAGCGGTGATGTACTCCACGCATACTGCACAACGCCAAGTCCTTCGTGTGGCGCTGGTGTAGTCTGCATTCTTGTTCGATGCGGGCCGAATGCACGCTGTGCACGATAGATACCTGGAACGCCATGCTCATGCAGGAACGCCCCCCAGCGGCTATTAGCTAAAATTGCAAGCTCCGAGACGATTAGGTCTAGCGGGGAACCGCGCCGACGAGGCGTAATTCTAACATGCTCATCATGTATATAGAAGTTGTAGTCAAGGTTGCCTGTCATCTCGCGCCTGAGACCGTAGCCGATACGGGCTTGCTGACGTCGCTCGTAAAGCGACCTAGCGAAAGGCCAGAGCACCGCGATCTCATTCTTATGTGGATAGTCCCCGGTACCTGACTGAAGCCTCTGCTCAGTAATAATTTCGTCTAACACGTTATGCCGAAGATTACTAAGAACATATACTTGCTCGACAACTGTCTCAGACATTATGATGTCCTGTGTAGAGGTATCAATAATTAGGTATAGTGACACTACTGGACGAAATCCACCTTCCTTTAATGTAAACACGCCGACAAAATTATCTGGCAACATTGTAATTTTATTTCCAGGCATGTAGACGGTTGACAGGCGAGAGCGCGCAATCATATCAACAGCGTCGCCGCTCTCTATCCCTAGCGCAGGTGCCGCGATATGAATACCAATTCTAGCGCGTTCATTTGATAGACGTTGCACTGAAAAAGCGTCGTCTATCTCGGTAGTAGTCACGTCGTCGATGGAAAACGCCTGCACACCGATCGCTTCACTTAGGCCCTCCAGCAATAGATCAGAATTCAACTCAGGAAAATCAGTACCATGTGGGAAGTACTCGTATAAAAATCGCGCTTCATGAAATGCACGTGCCGATGAGATTCCGCCGACGTCCAGCATTAACTGTGCTGCTGACTTACCTAGTGCGAGAGCGGCGGCTTCTAATACCTTGTATTCTACAGAATTCTTATCTGCACGCGTGAGCAAACTAAGCACTTTCCCATTAAAAGCGGCAGGTAATCTACCAGCTTTAAGCTCATCTACGTACTGATGCTGGATCAGTGCCTGATGTCGCCGACGCTCAAGTGCTTTTATCGCCATTTTCAACTGCTCTTCGGGCGCACGCTGGTACTGTCCTCGTCCTTTTCGTCGGAAATAGACCGGTGCGCTGTGTATGCAAAGTACTAGTGCGCTTTGTTGCACAGGATCTGGTGCACCACCGAAATATTCATGGGCTAGGTCAATAAAGCAGAACTTGTCTATCGGGGAGATTTCCCACAAGAAATCTAGGTCGATTTCTTTTGATGCTACATCAGCCTGCTGCATTAGGTCAGAGGCGCTCGGGCTATGAAACCTAATAAGCACGTCCTTACTACGAGCCTTGGCGCGACGGCCGGTTGGTAACTCGACTAGAAAGGTGTCACCCTGCTGATTCAATACCATGCCAACCTTCAGACCACCAGATTCCTCAAAAAAAACATTCACTCAGTACTCTCAAAACAAAAAATCTGCATGCGCTACCATGGGGCCTAGCTCTAGGCCTCGATGGGTTAGCGGCCAATAGTCGGATACCACAAATACAAGCACGTTATTCAAGTGCATCCTAAAATTACTGATTAGATAGTCGATAGAAATTAAATTTTTAGTAAGTACTAATTTATTAATACCGTACGAGTCGAGCTGATCGCATTGATTTAGAATGCACTACTCTTGCAGAAATGATGCAGTTTAAAAACGATCGAGTTGCCTTCGTTATGCCGCAATGCCTATTTCTGTTTACCTAGATATGCCTATAGATAACAATACGCTATCAAATATAGATTGAGCAACATTATCAGATAAAGATGTTTCTAGGCTGGTACAGGCAATGCAAACTCAATTTATCTAGTCGTCAATTAGCGCAATCGACATACAGTGATCCACTATATGCGCCTATTAAAGCTATGTGCAAATTACTCGATTTAGTTAATCATCTCGCATATAGTCAGCCCGAACTCAAATACTCAAGCGTGTATATTATCTCCAAGCCGGAGCAAGTCTTTATTCGAAGACACATCACAGCCAAGCACTAAATTAGTACTCACTAAAACTTAAAACTACGCCTGTATCAAACTGAATTTCATTGCTTTCGAATGCCACTCGGACATCGAAAAGATTAGAGCTTTCGCGATGCCTATGTAACGTTCTATATTAAAAAACTTTCTAAATGACATCCGGTTGTACTCTTCTAAAAGCAGACGAAAGCGAGATGAGCGTTTATACTTGAATACACCGTAAAATGCTCTTCTGTCAGAACTATATTATCAACTAGCAGCAATAGATATTTGCTCTTAACGGCGAATTTCCCACCTTCTCTCTAGAAGTTATAGATGAACATTGGCTTCAATGTATCGAATATTCCATCAGAAACATTCATAAAAACGCAGTGTTTAGCAAAATGCAGCTAGCAGCTGGCTGTAGATTTTTGAAAAAATTTACAAGAGGCAGCAAGACGCTAACTAAGCACCTAACATATAGTACAACGTATCTTGGACGCACTATTTGCTTCTCGAAGATCGGTAAAATACATTAAAATTTAATACCTGTAGCTGCGATAGCAAACAGTCAATCTTTATTTTTTCTTTAATAAAAATGGGGTAATGTCGTAACTTTCATAGCGGCGGGTAGTAAGCATATATAAACGTGTGCATCGAGACGGGTTAGTACTCGATACGATATAAACAGACGCAACAGATGCCTACTAAAAAGACAGCGGTAGTAGTTCACTCATTATTTTATAACCCGATCCGATAAAGTAGGTCTTAACAGGTTACCTTGGTGAACTTCTCAGCGTGTCGTGTTTATCATCTATCCTAGAAAGGAATGCCATTACTATCCAGATGAAAACAATTACACAGATAGAAACAGCGCTCAACGGCATTAGAATCGAGTAAATTAAATCATATTACAATTATCGTTAAAATAGATAGTCCACTATCCGATCTATGTAGTCAGTTTCAGCGCGAGCAGGGCTAAGTTTATCAATTCAAAAACTGGAACAGTAGATTACTGTGCATTATAAAAAAAGATAAGATGAGAATGTAAGCTACTTAGAATCGGGTGAGCGTGCAGCATGCCAAGCTCAGACGCTATGTGCTAATTATTAATAGCACGCGTTAACCAAAATTTATTAGTATCTTGCAAAGATCCGCTATAACGGTCAACTTATTGCCTGATTATCCGAATTTTATCCGCTATGTTTTAAAAAATCGGTTTTTAAGAGTGAGCAGGCCAAAAGTCTGCCACTTTTTATATCAGCAATAAAGTGTTCGCAATTCCATAGAAAACAAACTCTTATAAGTCTTTGTATCTGCTTCGCGAACACCCTAATCTGAATTTCTCAGCATGCGTGAGCCACACTTGTATTGTTGTAGTACGACATCCGCTCAGATTGAGATAGGACTAGTGTAGAAATAACCCTACAGGGGCAGCTCTTAATTGCCTCTGGATCGATTACGAAATCGTAATTATTATAGGACACTACTAGGCGAGTGATAAAAGAGTAGCTTTATACTAATCAACCCTGCAGCCTTTATTAAGCACACTAGTATTACGATCCACGCCGCGCTCGGCAAAACTAAAATACCACTTCTTAAACGTATATTAATGCGAAGTTTTCCGTTATGCGTTGTATGTCTCAGACTTATTAGATCGGAAAGTGTGAGCCTTGAAATTAGCTAATAAAGATTTTTACACGCTAGACTTCACGCTAGAGCATCTAGATTGCTCGTATTGACATCTTTTTCTCAAAAAACAACATTTTTGCTATTTGCGCATAGTCCGAACGCCATATAAATTTGGGGACCCTAATGGATCTACGTAAACTGAAAACTTTGATCGACCTGGTATCTGAGTCTGGTATCTCGGAACTCGAGGTTACCGAGGGCGAAAGCAGAGTCCGGATTGTTAAAAACACAGCACCCATCTATCTGCCCCAGGCGCAATACGCTTCTGCGACACAGGTCATCGGGACTTCCAGCATTCCAGCTAGTGCTGCGTCGGTTAAATCTGATATACACTCAACTACTATTACTTTTCCACAGGGTCATCTAGTTACATCACCGATGGTTGGCACGTTTTACCGTGCACCGTCTCCAGGTAGCGATTCGTTCGTACAAGTAGGTGACTCAGTTAAAGAGGGCCAAATAGTCTGCATTATTGAAGCTATGAAGCTACTTAATGAGATCGAATCTGACAAGATAGGCATAGTCAAGGAAATCCTTGTTGAAAACGGCCAGGCTGTCGAATATGGCCAACCGCTGTTTATAATTGACTAATAAATCGCTCTGATAATGTTTGAAAAAATACTCATTGCTAATCGTGGCGAGATTGCATTACGCATTCAACGCGCATGCCGCGAACTTAGTGTTAAAACAGTTGTTATTTATTCAGAGGCTGATAAAGAAGCAAAATACGTACGCCTTGCTGACGAAGCAGTCTGCATCGGGCCAGCACCATCGAATTTAAGCTATCTTAATATGCCAGCGCTTATTAGTGCAGCAGAAGTAACCGATGCTGAAGCAATTCATCCGGGCTATGGTTTTCTATCCGAGAATGCTGACTTTGCGGAGCGGGTCGAGCAATCTGGATTTACATTTATTGGTCCGAGACCGGAGACTATTCGGCTAATGGGCGATAAGGTTAGTGCTAAACAAACGATGATTAAAGCAGGCGTGCCATGTGTCCCGGGTTCAGATGGCGCTTTACCAGACGACCCGAAAGAAATTGTTAAGATCGCTCGCACGATTGGTTATCCGGTTATTATCAAAGCAGCCGGGGGTGGCGGCGGGCGCGGTATGAGAGTTGTGCATACGGAAGCAGCACTTATCAATGCGGTCAATATGACACGCGAAGAAGCAGCGCGCGCTTTCGGTAATCCTCAAGTCTATATGGAAAAATTTCTGGAAAATCCTCGACATATCGAGATCCAGGTGCTGGCTGACTCGTTTAAAAGCGCAGTATGGCTTGGGGAGCGAGACTGCTCGATGCAGCGCCGCCATCAAAAAGTAATCGAAGAGGCTCCGGCGCCTCACATTGCGCGCAGATTAATCGACCGGATTAGCGATCGCTGCATCGAAGCGTGTAAAAAAATGGGTTATCTAGGTGCGGGCACGTTCGAGTTTTTATATGAAAATGAAGAATTTCACTTTATTGAAATGAATACTCGAATCCAGGTTGAGCATCCAGTAACTGAGCTAATCACAGGAGTAGATATTATTCAGGAGCAAATCCGTATCGCGGCAGGTGAGAAACTATCGATACGCCCACGCGACATTGTATTTCGAGGTCATGCGATTGAATGTCGGATCAACGCGGAAGATCCATTTAAGTTTACGCCATCGCCGGGACGAATCACATCATGGCACGTGCCTGGTGGCCCGGGCATTCGGGTCGACTCACATGCATATCATGGCTATTGTGTGCCGCCTAACTATGATTCTATGATCGGAAAAATTATTGCGTACGGCTCAACTCGAGAACAGGCGATCAACCGGATGCGTATTGCGTTATCTGAAGTAGTCGTCGAGGGTATTCAGACGAATATTCCGTTGCATAGGGAGTTGATTTTAGATGCTAAGTTTATCCAGGGGGGTACTGGTATACATTACCTAGAAGCTAAATTAGCTGCTAGGCATCAGGCCGATCCTAAATAAGGGTAATAGATATGAGCTATCGCGAAGTTATCATGGAGGTTGATCGCCATAGCGCTGAGCTTTTATCAGACGCATTACTTGAGCTCGGTGTTTTATCAGTCTGTATCGAGAATGCTAACACAGAGGCGAGGCACGAAGAAGCATTATTTGATGAGCCTGAATTTATAAATCAAACTGCGTGGATGCGATCAAGAGTGATTGCGATGCTTAGCTTGAAACAGGATCCTACTATTTTACTAGCGGCTGCCGCGAATAAGATCGGCCTATCTACTCTGCCAGTCTTTACTACCCGTGACGTTCACGATCAGGATTGGGTTCGGCTTATGCAATCTCAGTTCAATCCAATCCATATTGGACAGAAAATCTGGGTTATTCCATCATGGCACGATGCGCCGGAGCAAGACGCTATAATATTAGAAATTAATCCAGAGTTTGCTTTTGGCACTGGCAGCCATCCAACTACATGCTTATGCATGGAATGGATCGAGCAGTATGTACGAGCCGGCGATTCCGTGCTTGACTATGGATGTGGCTCTGGCATCTTGGCAATACTCGCATGCAAGTTCGGTGCTTCTCCGGTCGTTGGCATCGACATAGACCGGAGGGCAATTGAGATAGCGCAGTACAATAGTAAGCGCAACCACGTCGAAGTTATGTATGGGTTTCCTAAAGAGTGCCCCGAAAATAAGTTTGATATAGTTATCGCTAATATATTGTCTAATCCGCTTCAGCTAATGGCTCCAATGCTTACCTTCAGGGTAAAGCCAGGGAAAAGACTTGCACTTTCTGGGGTGCTAACACACCAAGCAAATAAAGTCATAGCAGCCTATTCAGGCTACATAGAGCTTACCGTTTGGCGCGAGCGTGACGGGTGGGTTTGCTTAGCCGGGCAGCGCCTAAATTAATTAAAATTATGGCTAGCATTCTTATAGATTAACCGGTGTATGTAGTTTGCCAGTTTAGAAGTAATCTGTTAACCTAGCGCTAACCACCGGTCTTTCCTACTTTGCTCCGGTACTATTTTCTGGTTTAGACCCAGTCACATTTATTCAATCAATCACACTAGCGCTTAGTATATCGTAGCCATGTTTAGATAGTTTTTTTCCAGAGAGTTAGGCTCTAGTTACCGACTAGAGGTGGTATGCAAGTAGCATGTAGCCTAACTTCTGAGAGGTTGAGAGCGCGTTCACTAAGAACGGATCCTATCGATAACAACCTCCCGGGTACTCCTTATAGCTTTCCTCACTCATCTTAATCGTTGTTCATCGCGCAGATGACTTGACAGCAATAGCAAAAAACTGCTTGCTTACAAAAGCATTGTTATGCGATAGAACAAACTTTCTACAGTAAACCAACCCATAGCACTATTTGAGATGTATCTGCCTATCCCAAGCATTCTTGGGTGGCTAGCGGTGATATCGCTATGAGGTACATGATCAACAAAACGATTAAGACTCATTTCCTGTTCGCAACGACGATTCCCACTATTCCGTACCGTAGCCTATAAATTCACTAGACAACGCGGTGTGCAAGGAACTTCCCTGGAGCGGCTGGATATGTACGCCATTATTATGCTTAATGAGGGCGATAATAAGCGACCCCAGAAATGGTGGGCCAGATTACAACGCGACGCTTACCGCATATGAAATAAACTTTCATATCGCCTCAAATCGAGGCCATGCAACAACAAGCGTTCGTGTTTGGAGGGTAGTATGCATCTGTATGTCGGCGATCCGACACTGGAATCTATCATAAGGAATCCCCACTGTGGCTACGCTAATTTGTGGTTCGCTTGCGTACGACAATATCATGACGTTCGAGGGACACTTTCGCGAGCATATTTTGCCAGACCAAATCCACATTCTTAATGTCAGCTTTCTCGTTCCCTCTATGCACCGTGAATTTGGCGGATGCGCTGGAAATATCGCATACGGCCTAAAGTTACTGGGTAGCGATCCTTTAATCATGGCAACGGTTGGCGCAATCGACGCTCAGAACTATCTAGATCGACTCGACTCGCTGAGTATACGCCGTGAGTGCGTGCGCGTTCTACCTGATACACACACAGCACAGGCCATGATAACAACTGACCAAGAAAACAATCAAATCACCGTATTTCATCCCGGAGCTATGCTATTGAGTCACCTCAATCATATTAGCGACGCTCAAAATGTCACTCTTGGTATTGTCGCGCCCGATAGTGCACAAGGTATGTACGAGCATGCGAAGCAATTCGCACAAGCAAATATTCCGTTTATGTTTGATCCGAGCCAAGGGTTACCAATCCTAGATTGTGCGCAGTTATGCCAAATAATTGAACTTGCGACCTATGTTTCAGTTAATGCTTTTGAAGCAAAACTTTTAAGTAAAAAGACGGGTTGGTCTATAACTGACATAGCCCAACGCGTTGACGCAATGATTATCACACGCGGTGCGCAGGGAGCGGTAATTTATCACTGCGATAGTGTCGAAACTATTCCAGTTGTACCTGCAGAGCGGATTGTTGAGCCCACTGGTTGTGGTGACGCTTTTCGAAGTGGCCTTCTCTATGGTATTGAGAAAGGTCTAGATTGGTCTACTACAGGACGCTTAGCGAGCCTGATGGGTTCAATCAAGATTGCATATCAGGGACCACAGACCTACACATTAAATCGAACGGAAATTATAGACCGTTTCGAGGCTGCATTCGACTATCGCATAGCCTAAGGAATATGAAAACTATTGATAGAATAGCCTGATGTTTTATTCTAAAACTTTTTTTAGCTCTTCTCTTATAATTTATTTATGCATCAAAGTCAAAGCTGAGTAGACTTCAAACATATAAACTGCCGGAAGCATACCGTAGTGCGTTATCAAATTTTAGATTCTTTATTGACTGCTATAACACTACAGCGAGCAAGCTTCGATTGGAGCTACTGTGCCTTCGCATTCCAAGCTGCATCATTATTGGCATTGTAGGTCTAGTAGAAAGTCTTGTAAATTACGACACAGCTCGAAAACTGCAGCCTGCCCTTGATCATATACGTAATCACCAATCAGGTACAACCTAATCACTATCCTTAGGCTGGATTATACTCGTAATACATTAGATAAATATACCCGGGGGCGCGCTAGCGTGCTGTAACAAATTTTGTCTGTTTTGGATGGTATATTCTAAATAGTTCCAGTCAGGAGAAGCTAAGCCGCAGTCGGATTCAATGAGGCCTTCACCGTTAGTTATCTGAAACAACTAATATCACTCCTACAGAGCAAAACTTCTTTATCGGCATTTTCTATTAGAACGGTCTACTTCATATTAACTTTCCGAGTCTAAACTTTTTCAACCATTATTTTTTTGAGGTGGATATTATCCACCCTCTGTTTTATCTTCAGATAAGCGCTACTAGAATCTTTATCACCGCATTATCTAGCCAATGCTTTAAACATAGCAGCTGTAGGGAGGATTATTTTATCGTATTTACTGTATCTCACATAGAGTATACGCCAAAAAGTGATAAAGATTAATATAGCAGCAGCTCCTGTATGTTAAAACAAGACACGTCACTAATAGTGATATACAAGCGATCTTGTGCGCTACTCTTGGAGCAAAATTTTGGATTATTTTCCTATTTTACCGAAAAGTTTATATGGTAATATTTACTATTTATTGGGAATATAATTTCCCGTAATAGGGTGTTATTCTTGTAATCGAGCGCTGACTGCTTTAGCCTATTAATCCTAAATACTAATACACATTATTCCCAACTTAAAGCACCTCCGGTTTGATACTCAAACACTCGTGTCTCAAAAAAGTTGCGCTCTTTCTTCAGGTCAATCATCTCACTCATCCAAGGGAACGGATTTTCCTCACTCGGGAACAATGGTTCTAATCCGATCTGCTGACAGCGCCGATTGCAGATAAAGCGAAGATAACTTTTAGACATCCCTGAGTTTAATCCTAGCACGCCATTCGGCATTGTGTCTTCTGCGTACTGGCACTCAAGTTTAACTGCGTTCTTGAATAATCCACGAATCTTTTCGCAGAATGTCTGAGTCCACAAACTTGGATTTTCAAGCTTGATTTGATTAATTAGATCGATCCCAAAATTACAGTGCATCGACTCATCGCGTAGGATGTACTGGTACTGCTCGGCAGCACCAGTCATCTTATTCTGTCTACCCAACCCTAATATTTGCGTGAACCCAACATAGAAGAATAACCCCTCCATTAGGCATGCGAAGACGATTAATGACTCTAGCAGCTGCTGATCTGCTACAAGCGTGCCAGTCTTAAACGATGGGTCAGTTAGCGTATAGATAAACGGAATCAGAAATTCGTCCTTCGCACGGATCGACGGCACCTCACGGTACGCATTAAAGATCTCGCCTTCATCTAATCCAAGCGATTCAACGATATATTGGTATGCATGCGTGTGAATGGCCTCCTCAAACGCCTGTCGCAGCAGGAACTGTCGGCATTCAGGAGCAGTAATATGACGATACGTTCCAAGCACTATATTGTTAGCCGCAAGTGAATCGGCCGTGACGAAAAAACCTAAGTTACGTTTAACGATACGGCGCTCATCGTTAGTTAACCCGCTTGAATCCTTCCAGAGCGCAATATCTCGGGACATATCGATTTCCTGTGGCATCCAGTGGTTTGCGCAGCTAGCAAGATACTTCTCCCACGCCCATTTATACTTGAACGGAACGAGTTGATTTACATCCGTCTTGCCATTAATAATCCGCTTGTCAGTTACATTTATACGAGCTTCATTAGGCTCTGGAGATGATATGTCCAGATTCTGGGCCGGAGTGATAGCGATATTACCTCCCAAAATATCTGGCGTTATCAGAGAGGACGTACTAGCAGCTTTCTCTTTGTACCCAGTGGACTGTACTATAGTTCTAGCGGTTATTGTTTTTCGTGCAGAAGATTGCGTCACACTCGTGGGAATTTCCGAAGCAATCTGATTGTTCCAGTTGGGCATAAGTTTCACTATTAATTTAGATCGGATTGTACCGACTTTGCACTAGAGATAAAAGTGCACTGATAAAAACGCTCCTAACCTTGTATTAAGACCTTCATACAATACTTAATCTTTAAGGCCTTCATATTGTTTCTTCTCTTAATCTATAAAAGTACACCTTTCGCATTCCAATGCTCGCCTACTTTCTATATGCGTAACTTTCACGTATCGGATATTATGAGGCTATATACATACGTAGAACAGCGTTTAACACGTTCTTTACGTGCATTATCATACTCTATGTGAGTATGCATAATATGCTCACGCATACTCACAAACTAATGTCTTACTGGCAAGCCTCGCACTCATCAAACCCTGTATCACTAGGACTCAGCATGCAAACTGGTTCTGCGATTTCATCGTGTGATTTCGCATCGATACGGGTACGAATATCGTCGTAGCATGCAGTCATGTTAGATTGCACCGCATTAAGTGTACCGCGCGTAACCGTGGATTTCTCAACATGAGTCGCAGCGAGCGTGCGTAAGTAGTACGTTGTTTTTAGTCCGCGCAGCCAGGCAAGCTTATATATTTCTTCTAGCTTCTTACCCGAAGCACTAGCCATGTAGATATTCAACGATTGCGCTTGATCGATCCATTTCTGTCTGCGCGCTGCAGCTTCCACGAGCCATTTCGGATCTACTTCAAACGCGGTTGCATATGTCTCACGCAAATCAACGGGAATACGATCAATGCGCGCTAGCGATCCATCAAAATACTTCAAATCGGCTACCATTACTTCGTCCCAAAGTCCGCACGCTTTTAAGTCTCTCACTAAGTATCCGTTGACGACCGTGAATTCGCCAGATAAGTTCGATTTCACATATAGATTTTGAAATGTCGGCTCTATACATGCGGACACACCAACAATATTTGAAATGGTTGCGGTCGGTGCTATTGCAATGCAGTTCGAGTTGCGTATACCGTGCATAGTAATGCGCTCACGCAACGCAGCCCAGTCCATCGACTCGGATGAGTCGACTTCAACATAACCACCCCTCGAGTCGGCAAGTAGTTTTAGCGTATCCTGTGGAAGGATTCCACGATCCCATAATGAACCATGGTAAGACGAATAGCAACCACGCTCGCTTGCTAGTTCGACAGATGCTGAATATGAGTAATAGCAGACAGCCTCCATAGAGCGATCAGCAAACTCTATCGCTTGCTGCGACGCATACGGCGTACGTAGCAGGTACAAACAGTCCTGAAATCCCATAATACCCATACCGACCGGCCGATGCCTCAAGTTTGAGTTGCGTGCTTTAGAAACTGCGTAGTAGTTGATATCGATGACATTATCGAGCATTCGCATTGCGATGCTTATCGTGTGCTTAAGCTTATCGTGGTCTAATACATAGCTTCCATCTAATCCCTGCTTCATATGTGCCACAAGATTAACTGAACCTAGATTGCAAACCGCGATCTCATTATCGCTGGTGTTTAATGTGACTTCAGTACAGAGGTTCGAGGAATGCACGATACCCACGTGCTGCTGCGGCGAGCATATATTGCATGGATCTTTAAATGTAATCCATGGGTGACCTGTCTCGAATAGCATCCCGAGCATCTTGCGCCACAGTTGCACAGCTGGAATCTTCTTGAACAACTTTAGTTCGCCACATTCTGCCTTCTCTTCGTACTTGACATATGCTTCTTCAAACTCAGTACCAAATTTCTCATGCAGATCTGAGCAGGTTGACGGCGAAAACAATGTCCAGTCGCCTCCCTCGATCACCCGCTTCATGAAAAGATCTGGGATCCAGTTTGCGGTGTTCATATCGTGTGTACGTCGTCGATCGTCTCCAGTATTCTTTCGAAGTTCTAGAAACTCCTCGATATCCAGATGCCAAGTTTCAAGATATGTACACACTGCACCTTTTCGCTTGCCGCCTTGATTAACCGCAACTGCCGTATCGTTAACAACCTTTAGAAACGGAACTACGCCCTGTGACTTTCCGTTAGTGCCCTTGATATGGGAGCCAAGTGCACGCACGCGGGTCCAGTCGTTTCCAAGCCCGCCAGCAAATTTAGATAATAGTGCGTTTTCTTTTAGAGCTTCATATATACCATCTAAATCATCTGAGACAGTAGTTAAGTAACACGATGACATCTGTGAGCGGCGCGTACCAGAATTAAATAGCGTCGGTGTCGAGCTCATGAAATCAAATGTCGATAGTACATTGTAGAATGAAATTGCCTGCGTTTCTCGGTCGCTTTCATTAAGCGCGAGACCCATGGCTACCCGCATAAAGAAAGCCTGCGGCATTTCAATGCGCTCCCCGTCTATATGTAAGAAATAACGGTCATATAGCGTCTGTAGTCCGAGGTAGCTGAATTTTAGATCGCGCGATGCATCTAGTGCATCAGCTAGCTTTTTAAGATCGAATTGCAGCAACTTTTCATCGAGTAACTCAGCCTCGACACCTCGTCTCAAGAACTGCTCGAAGTATTTTGCATACCGCCCCTCCATCTCGGACTGCAGTACCTCTTCACCAAGAACCTCGCGACGGATCACGTGTAATAGCAGCCTTGCAGTAACTTGGCTGTAAGCCGGCTCTCTCTCAATCATTGTGCGTGCGGCAAGGATTGCCGAGTCGTAGACCCTTAATAAGGGGACACCGTCATAGAGATTTTTGATTGTTTCAGCAAGGACTGACTCTACACTAACTATATCATTGAATCCTTCGCAGGCTGCTGTGATTACGCTGCATAAAACAGTAAGATCCAGTGGACGCATAATACCGTTGTCGCTGACACTCAGCTCTCCCTGCACCGGCCTATGTTCCACTTTATACATGCGCTCCGCAGCGCGTTTCTCACGATATAGTACGTAGGCACGAGCAACATTATGTTCGCCAGCCCGCATCAGCGCGAGTTCGACCTGATCTTGAATATCTTCTATATGGAACGTGCCACCATGCGGGCGGCTGCGAATAAGCGCATGTACAAGCCTATTCGTTATCGTCTCAATCAATTCGCGCACGCGTGCCGACATGGCGCCATGGTTGCCATTGACAGCAAGAAAAGCCTTGCTTATTGCTATCGTAATCTTAGATGGCTCGAACGACATCACGCTCCCGTTTCGGAGAATAACTTTATAGTCGGTAAACTCCGCCTGAGGTGCTAATGTTCGCGACTCATATGCAGTGTTACCGCTATACGGCAAGCGTGCTGCGGCATCAGGCTGATGGGACATAGCGTTCTCGATGGGTTGCATGGGAAAAACCTCCTAATCTTATCTCGTGCGGCAGAATCCGTATTCTCGTAATGAATACAGGCGTGGATCCGGCATATTGCCGTAGTACCATCCCAAAAAATGATATTGATAGAAGGTAATAAGGCGAAATAACCGTACACACAGCATCACAAAATACACAATATATAGTGCATTAGATACTAATGCACACTAACTATAGTGTAAATTTACCCCAGGTTCTATGAATAAATTCGCGGCTAGCAACCAAGGTCAGATATGTACGATTGACTGCAAGCTCTTCGATACGCAACTTTTGCGATGCTACACAACTAAGTATCACTTGCGTATATCCCACGCGAAACACATTTATAAAAATAATGCTAGAAGCTCCATCTCACAACTGATGCTAATTGAAATGTAGCTCTAATATCCGAATAGCTAACTGATAGTTACCGAATACGTGTAATCGCGCTAATGTATTGTATTGGGGTGCCGTAGATAATTAATTCTTTAAACTGTCTAGTTTAATACTATTTAAAGAATCGTCGTAGCGCCTTGAAATTAACGAAACTAGATTTGCTAGCACGCTATTCTTGCTCATTGTAAGAGACAAATTTCAACAATTCCACCCGCTACGCAAGGTGGATCGATAGATGTAGAGTCGGTATATACAGCGCAATTAAGTTATTTTATGGATACTATTCGCTCAACTTTCTCAAAAAGAAAACCGAGATTTTTGAATTGATACTATATTGGGCCACTCTACCTTAGCGCATAGATCACGATGCATACCTTAACTTTATAAAAATTAAATAGCGAGACAAAAGACCCAAAAAATAGGCTATGATAAATAAATAAGCACAAAAAGCAGACTATTTAGATGAAAATACAAGTTCACACTAACTGTATCGGTAATAGAGAACATATCAGCAATATTCTGAATTCAACCTTAAAGATGAAGAGAATACCGTTTCGTGATTCAGTTTAACGACCTGAATTACCAATTTCTCTCTAAACTAGACGTTACTGATAAATACAGTCGTGCAATATAAAACCTGAGGCAGGTAAACAAAATAGAATTTGTTTAATATCAACAACGGTTTCAACCTATTGCACTATTTAATAAGCAGTCGTGCGCGGATGTCTCAGTCCTACTCTATCCGCAATGCCTCACAACGTATGTAGCCCCTGTTTAATTAAAAATATTAAGGTTATACAATACAGCAATAGCCAGAAATCTATACGCGATATTCATTAATATGAAGTAAATTATAAACAGTGAGGGGCATTACATCAGTCACTTATACCATCCTATCAGTGCTGCGATGTAGGCAATTAGTGGAAAAATTTTATGTTATAGATAACCACAATGAATTATGGAATTGACGATAAGGTAAATAATACGGCACACTAACCTGCTGCTAGCATCGGGCCGTATAGATCACACGCTCATGGATAAAGTTACTAGGCAACGCTGCTAAGACTTCTATAAAAGACAGCGATTATATGCATTACAATACATGTTGTCATGTAGTCTACACAGCCACCTTGACGCTAGCCCTAATTTCTGCCCCATATAGTTTTAATGTACAACGCGACTGCAATGCCGGCCCGATTTCGTATCGGCCCATAGCAAACCACACGCAATACTTATGCTTAACGACCTGACACAACGTATGGCTCGCGTCATAAAGACGCTACGCGGTGAAGCCCGACTTACCGAGGCTAATACGCAAGAGATGCTACGTACAGTGCAACTAGCACTGCTTGAGGCAGATGTCGCCTTGCCAGTGGTACGAGAATTTGTTACAAAAGTTCGCGAAAAAGCACTAGGCGAGGAAGTAGTGAACAGCTTTACTCCTGGCCAGATGCTAGTGAGCATTGTACAACGCGAACTAACCGCTCTGATTGGTGGTCACTACGATGGTAAAGCAGCTGAGCTGAATCTAGCGGTTACGCCACCAGCTGTGATTTTAGTCGTGGGTCTTCAGGGGGCCGGCAAGACTACCACAGTCGGCAAGTTAGCTAAACTTCTACGTGAGAAGCAGAAAAAGAAAGTCCTTACTGTATCGTGTGACGTATACAGGCCCGCGGCAATATCGCAGCTACAGATAGTCACTGAGCAGGTCGGTGCAGATTTTTTTCCATCCCAACAAGATCAAAATCCACTAGATATTGCGCGAGATGCATTGAATTGGGCTAGGTGTCACTACCATGACATATTGATTGTAGACACGGCAGGCCGACTCGGCATTGACCATAGAATGATGCAGGAAATCTCTAAGTTGCACACGCAACTTAAGCCAGCAGAAGCACTATTCGTTATTGATGCAATGCTTGGGCAAGATTCGATTAATACCGCAAAATCTTTTAATGACACGTTACCTCTAACGGGTATTGTGCTAACTAAGCTCGATAGTGACTCGCGGGGCGGCGCAGCGTTGTCGGCACGATACGTAACCGGACAGCCAATTAAGTTTATCGGCGTCGGTGAGAAGCTTGACGATCTGGAAATATTCTACCCTGAACGCATGGCTAATCGGATCCTAGGTATGGGAGATATCCTGGGGATAGTTGAAGAGGCGCAACGTAGCGTAGACGTACATGCCGCACAAAAGCTTGCTGAAAAAGTGAAAAAAGGGGGTGTCTTTGATTTAAATGACTTTCGCTCTCAACTGTCGCAAATGAAGAAAATAGGAGGATTATCTACTCTGATGAAGAAGCTTCCGGCACAATTTCAGCAATCTGCTGGTAACGCAGACATATCTCAAGTTGAAAAACATATACGCCGCATGGAGGGCATGATCACGTCGATGACACCAGCTGAGCGCGCAAAACCTGAACTAATCAAAGCAAGCCGGAAACGCCGTATTGCGACCGGCGCCGGAGTGAAGATACAAGAAGTAAATAGAATGCTAAACCAGTTTGAGCAGATGCGCAGCATGATGAGAAGGCTACAAGGGGGGGGCTTGCCCAAGATAATTCGAAGCATTATAAGCGTGTCGCCTACGCAGCGCTGAATGAAGATACTACAGGCAAGCTTCTGTGTATATTTTATATGTGCGTCTAGTATTAGACAATACGGATAAATGTCATTTTCTTATATTATTGCTTAATAGCAGTCTGTCGCCTTCACTATTCACGCCGATCTTTATTTTTTAATTGAGTGCGACTATATTTATTTATGTAACCCCATACTACGACATGTGTCTATAAAAAAGACTAACAACGCGGATTAATCGAATCAGCCGAAAACTCTATTAAGCTAACACTTAATAATATTTTAGAAATAAGAAAAATAATACCCGAGGTTTAGAAAGGAAGTGCATCATTGTTTTTAACACAGCGCCACGCACCGAAAAGATTATTTGATAACTAATTAGCCGTATTCTAATTTCGGGTGTGCTTAAGTGTTAAAATACTATATGGCTAAATTCTATATAAATTCTTAGAAGATTAGCGAAATAAGTTTATGATCTTATCTTTGTACAAAGCGATAACCAAACCTGTTGTTATTCTCCATATTTCGCGCTAAAGCTGTCGCATAAAAATTCGAATACCCTCTAGAACCATTTCCACTGAAATCCCAACCAATACAAGTCCCATTAACCGCTCGAACGCAGCAACGGTAGGCGTTCCGAGCCACCTCTGTATTTTATCAGCTAGTAACAGAACAATTGCACACACAGCCATTGTCACAGTAAGCGCACTAATCCATTCAAGCATCTTACCTGGCGCCTGTGACGTCAGCAACATGACAGTCGCGATGGCTGAGGGTCCGGCTAGTGCCGGAATTGCAAGCGGTACAATTAGTGGCTCGCCCAGCGGCTCACCACCAAGCGGACCTTCCGCATGTGGAAAGATCATCCGAAGCGCAATTAGAAATAGTACTATCCCACCGGCTAACCGTAATGAAAGATCTGTTAGATGCATCATGCGCAAAAACGTGTGGCCAGCGATCATGAATACCAGCAGAATGACAAACGCAATCGCTACTTCACGCAAGATCACCTGGGAGCGCCGATTGAAAGCAACATTGCGCAGTACACTAATAAATAATGGAATATTACCTAACGGATCCGTAATTAGGATCAGCAGGACTGTCGCAGATAGGAATGTGTATTGCATGGCGTGTTCCGTCAATGTACCAGTGCCGCACATACCCGCTCGATTACCCAAAGTGCCGCCCGTTCAAGCAGCAACAGAGTCGGCTCTGCATCGCGTCGGCTCTGATATTCGATCTTGCCGTCCTTGAGACAGCGCTCCCTAATTACAAGCCGGTGAGGTACACCGATTAATTCCCAGTCTCTCAGCATCACACCCGGACGCTCGCCACGGTCGTCTAAGATCACGTCAATACCCGCACTGAGCAGTTCGTTATAGAGCTTGTCCGTCTGCTCACGTACTGCGTCGCTACGCTCATAACCTATAGGGCATAGCACTAGATGAAATGGCGCAATGGCTTCAGGCCAAATAATGCCGCGCCCGTCAAAGTTCTGCTCAATTGCAGCACTAAGAATCCTCGTGATACCAATACCGTAAGAACCCATTGTTATCGGTGTCGGCTTGCCATTTTCATTTAGGAAAATCGCCCCCATAGATTCCGAGTACTTGGTGCCAAGTTGAAATACATGCCCAACCTCAATGCCTCGGCATAGATCTAGATTGCCACAGCCATCTGGCGATGGATCACCTTTTCGCACATTTCTCAAGTCTGCCACTTCCGGTACTGGCAAGTCTCGCCCCCAATTAACTCCCGTCGTGTGATAATTCATCTCGTTCGAACCGACTACAAAGTCGCTCATATTTGCTACGGTGCGATCGGCTATTACTTTCACCGGCTTTCGTGTGTTAAGAGGGCCCAAATAGCCGGGCGGCGCGCCAAACCAATCGACGATTTCCTGCTCAGTAGCAAAGCGATAGCCATCTAGCCCCGGTACCTTGCTAACCTTGATTTTGTTCAGTTCATGGGGGGCGTGCAGTAGCAGCAACCAAATTGTTGGATCGGTATTTGCCGTATCTACGGCTAGGACGATCGACTTAATTATCCGTTCTAATGCAATACCAAGATAATCGGCCACTTGCTCGCATTTTACTTTGCCTGGCGTGGCTCTTTTAGTTAGCAGCTCGCTTGGAGGTTCTCGAGACTCTATCAACGATACAGCTTCGGCCGCCTCAATGTTAGCGGCATAGTCTGAGCTGGGGCAATACGCGATGACATCCTCACCGGTTTCGGCGATCGCATGGAATTCGTGAGATTTAGTGCCCCCGATCGAGCCATTATCGGCTGATACCACTCGGAATTCCAGCCCAAGGTGTGTGAAAATTTTTACATACGCGTCGTACATCTTCTGGTAGGAGATTTGTAGACCAGCATGATCGCGATCAAACGAATATGCATCTTTCATGATGAACTCTCGCCCTCGGATTACTCCGAACCTGGGGCGAATTTCGTCTCGGAACTTAGTCTGTACCTGATAAAAATTTATAGGCAGCTGGCGGTGGCTCTTAATTTCTCTTCGAGCAATATCCGTAACCACTTCCTCATGTGTCGGTCCGATAACGAAGTTTCGGTTATGTCGATCTTTCATGCGTAGTAGTTCTGGACCATATTCCTCCCATCGACTAGATTCCTGCCACAGCTCAGCGGGCTGCACCGCTGGCATCAACAACTCGATCGCACCCGTACGGTTCATCTCTTCACGTACAATTGCTTCCACCTTGCGAATAGAGCGCAGACCGATCGGCATATAGCTGTAGATACCACTAGCGATGCGGCGAATTATTCCTGCCCTAACCATCAATTGGTGACTGATGATATCGGCATCAGCCGGCGCTTCTTTCAGAGTGCTGATAAAAAAACGCGAAGCTTTCATTCTTGATGGATTTCCAAAACGAGGGCTCAGGCACACCCATTTTTATGTTAGGTCGCACAGTGCCTATGAACTGTTTATAATTAAGACAATTTTAAAGGATTTTAAGGTGATTGTATGCTGGATTGTGAAGGCTTTCGCCCGAACGTCGGCATCCTCCTTTTGAACACGCGTAACGAGGTGTTTTGGGGTAAACGGCTGCATGAGCATTCTTGGCAGTTTCCGCAAGGAGGTATTAAGTATGGCGAAACACCTCTGCAAGCGATGTTTCGGGAGTTGCATGAAGAAACTGGTTTAAAATCCGAGCATGTCAAAGTTATTGGCCGCACTCGAGACTGGTTGCGTTACAAGGTACCTGATAAATACATCGGACGAGAAGTTCGAGGGCGCTATCGTGGGCAGAAGCAGCTATGGTTTCTGTTGCGCATGAACGGACGCGACTGCGATATCTGCCTACGCGCAACCCATCATCCAGAGTTTGACGCGTGGCGCTGGAATAATTACTGGGTTTCGCTAGATACTGTCATCGAGTTTAAAAGAGATGTATATCAGATGGCTTTAACTGAGCTCTCTCGCTTTCTACAAAATAAGCCTGTACACCGTCGTTCTAACTTTCCCTATGGAAGCCAGTATTTAAAGACGCATACAAAACGTACAGGAGGAATAACAGTATCAATCGAGAGGGAATGCTTAAACGTCGAATCTGATCCGGGACACGCGACTACCACAATGCTGCGTATATCCGCCATTGATTCGGCCAACATTAATCTAAAACTATGACTACCCCTAAAGTTTTATAGGCATAAAAAACTGCCGCAGAAAATAACTAAGAGCTATGCTTTAAAGATCTAATTTTACTAATTTCCAGCTGTTTCTCTTGGAATGTATTTACCTAATTTTCTGTAGGTAACGCTAGCGCTGTAGTAGGTCCCATCTAGGCTCATAATGATAGGCTTGCATAGCACATATATGTCTAGCTAAGTGCTATAGATCCTATGAATAAACCGTTTATGCAACTGCTGGCAGCAGCAAGAACTCTAGGTTAAAAACGCTACAAACGGTTGGCGACTCATCTAGAATAGGAAACTGATATGTATCAAGTAAGACTTATATACCCTACATGTGAGTAAAGCACGAATTATCATTCACTCATATTTATATATGAGAGCCTACACGCGAGCACGTATACTTCGCCTATACCTACAGCATTACTAGATTATTTCGGTGGATTACTTCTGGTTCAAGCATATAACCAAGAATAAAATCAATTTCCGAACTAGGATGGCGGCTAATCATCCGAGCTTCCGCGCTACCGTAGTTTGTTAACCCGCGCGCTATCTCGCGGTGCGCTTCGTCTAAACACGAGATCACCTCACCACGAGTAAAAATACCCTGTACATCGATAATGCCGACTGGCAACAGGCTCTTTCCACTAAAAATTAACTTCTCAACCGCACCTGCATCGAGAACTACGTGACCTCGTACTTTCAGATGGTTTGCTATCCACTGCTTGCGTGCAGCTAAGCAGGCAGTCCCCGCAATAAGTTGGGTACCAATCTGTTCTGCTGCCGCTAACCGGATTAATATACTCGGTTCTCGGCCACTTGCAATAATCGTATTTGCACCACTACGTGCGGCGCGCTTAGCAGCTAGAATCTTAGTTAACATTCCACCTTGGCCAATTGTTGTACTAGTACTACCCGCCATTGTCTCTAGCGCCGGATCGTTAGCATCAGCTTCTTGAACTAGTGTTGCAGTAGGATCTTTTCGAGGGTCAGCTGTGTACAAACCACGCTGATCAGTAAGAATAATCAGGGCATCCCCTTCAATCAAATTCGTCACTAACGCGGCTAAAGTATCATTATCTCCAAACTTAATTTCATCAGTAACAACGGTATCATTCTCATTGATAATCGGTACCACGCCAAGCCCAAGTAATGTCAGCAGTGTCGAGCTTGCATTCAGGTAACGCTCGCGATCAGAAAGGTCTGAGTGTGTAAGCAGGATCTGCGCCGTGTGGATCGAATGCTCTGAAAAGCAGCTTTCATAGACTTGCACCAACCCCATTTGTCCGATTGCGGCTGCAGCCTGCTGTTTAGCGATCTCACGTGGACGACGACTCCAGCCCAGGCGGCACATACCCTCTGCAATTGCGCCAGAGCTGACTAACACTACCTCCCTTCCTTGTTGGCGCAATTCAGCGATTTGTAAGACCCACTGCCCGATTGCGTTATGATCTAGACCACGTCCATTATTAGTAACTAAGCTTGAGCCTACTTTTACAACTAGCCGTTTTGCATTAGCAATGATTGAATACATTGTTCCATCATCCTTATGATTTCACTTTGGTATATGTCATGCTTATATTCATAGTTACTGTGTATCCGTGTTACGGTGCGGCCTATCGTCGCACATCTTTCGCCTCCTAAAGCTGTTTGTTGTCTAACGCCTGATCTTAGTATGTTGCGTGCTTACAGTCAGATCAATCTCTCTTAAGTAATCATAGATTGCATAACACAGATTCTCGCAGCCTACGCCGGTAAGTGCCGAGATCTGGAATACTGGTATTCGCCAATCGCTGCGCTTAATAAAATTAGCTACACGCATTTCGCGCTCATGCTCTGTAGCCATGTCGACTTTGTTTAAAACTAACCACCTTGGCTTACAGTAAAGCGCCTCATCATACTTGCGTAGCTCGTTGACGATTGCGATCGCCTCTAAGGCTGGATCAGCTTCGTCATTGAATGGCATAAGATCAACTAGATGCAGCAATATTTTTGTGCGTTTCAAATGTCGTAGAAATTGATGTCCCAATCCAACGCCCTCAGCAGCGCTCTGGATCAGCCCTGGAGTATCAGCAACTATAAAGCTCTTTTCTGGCCCAATACGGACTACCCCTAGATTCGGATGCAGTGTCGTAAACGGATAATCAGCGATCTTTGGTTTCGCACGCGACACGCGCGCGATAAAAGTCGATTTTCCAGCGTTAGGCATTCCTAGAAGGCCAACGTCGGCTAGCACTCGCAGTTCAAGTCTTAACAATCTGTGCTCGCCTGCCCCCCCGCCTGTTTTTTGCCGTGGCGCACGGTTCGTACTTGATTTGAAATGTAGGTTACCGAGTCCTCCCGCTCCCCCTTTGGCAAGCAGAACGCGCTGATCATGTGTAGTTAGGTCAGCGATCAGCTGATCGGTCTCTCTATCTGTAATCACAGTGCCGATTGGCATCCGTAACGTGATATCTTTGCCTCCCCTTCCATAGCAGCCCGAGCCCCGCCCGTTCTCACCTTTACACGCTTGGTATTTTTTTGAAAATCGATAATCAATGAGCGTATTGATATTACGATCAGCGCTAGCGTAAATACTGCCCCCGCTTCCACCGTCACCTCCATCTGGCCCGCCGAACGGAATAAACCTTTCCCGGCGCATTGACGCGCTTCCATTTCCACCATCGCCAGCAACAATCTCGATCTTCGCTTCGTCAATAAAGTGCACTTCACTGGCTCCCTTTCTATATTGTTGCTGGCTTGCTCATTGTTCTATTTTTAATGCCAAAATTAGAAGTTTTATTGGCTCTAGTCACCACTCACCCAAAGGCCCCGAAACTTTCTCGGGGCCTTTGGGTGAGTGGTGACTAGCACAACAAGAGCGCTTAATTAGACTGTTCTCCGTTTGCTGAGCTTAGGTATTCAAATAGCTGGGCTTACGCTAACGATATGTTTTTTCGTCGGGCCTTTGATCGTAAAGCAGACATGGCCGTCTATCAATGCGAATAGCGTATGATCTTTTCCGATCCCGACATTATCACCAGCATGCATCCGCGTGCCGCGTTGACGCACAATGATGCTACCAGAATTAATTTCTTGTCCCCCGAATATCTTGACACCAAGACGTTTACTTTGAGAATCGCGGCCATTCCGAGAAGAGCCACCTGCTTTTTTATGTGCCATTTATATACAGCCTCGCTGTTTATTGTACTTTGATCGCGTCTATGTGTAATTCAGTGTAATTCTGGCGATGGCCGCTATGCTTTTGGTAATGCTTCCTGCGACGCATTTTAAAAATTGTAACTTTCGAATATCGTCCGTGCACTACTACGGTAGCTTCAACGAAAGCCCCATGAACAAGAGGCATACCGACCCTAATTGATTCGCCTTTACCTATTGCAAGAACCTGGTCGAGGGTGATCTTAGCGCCAATGTCTGCTGGTATCTGCTCTATTTTCAATTTTTCGCCGGAAGCAACTTTATACTGCTTGCCGCCAGTTTTTATAACCGCGTACATCACTGAACCTCGCTTAAAAAGCGGTTTACATTTGAACCGCATTTATATTTATTTTAAATACGTATTCCCATCTACTTTACTTTGTAAATACCTGCACACCATGTACAGAAGCACTTAACTTATATGGATTTCTAAGGAAAGGAAAATTCCTGGGAGATCTTGACGGGTAGGAGCGCTAAGTTATTCTAGCATGACAACAAACTAGTTACAAAAACGGGCAGCTGCCCTAGTGTTTATATTTCCGGCCTACTCTTTTGAGATTACATTGTTGACAGCTACCTCCCGTTTACGAGCGCTATACTAGAGCTAATCGAAGACGATATGCAACAAGTTAATCACATGATCCCCACGTAGCTCACGTCTTATCTTGTTCTTATCAATCAGATTACTAAATACATTATTAACGCAGGCGGAAAACGCATACGACCTGCTCTACTATTGCTTACCATAAATGCTAAGAGACTAAAGGTCATCAGTATGAGTTAGCCGCGTGCATAGATTTATCGATACAGTGACGCCGTTCTATGACAATGTAGTGCGAATTAAAATTAAGGTGTGGTAAGCAAACTGCCGATGCACTCGCCGGAGATCTTCTATATTTTTAATCGTTTCAGATTCAGATCTAGATGATAGTCGCATGCAATCACTTACACATGATGTAGATTTTTTTTGATGCTACTAATGTAATAGAAGAGAGTGAAGTGTTACAACTATTAAACATATATGCCCTGAATATAAATCAAGCATAATACATGCAGGTAATACGCTATTAAACACTAAGTGTTTAATACGGCAGCTTAGTTAGCTATGGAGTCCGACGCGTCTGAATTTGGCTTCACGATTGGCACTGCTTTCTAAAGCATGGACGACTGGCTCGACTATGTTGATACGCCAGAGTCAATAGAGGAAATGCTAGTGATGACTTACGCAAAGGTAAGCGGATACTACCTCCGATCTATTTGATTAAGTACGGAGCGAACCAGCTAAGCAAGCCCGGATAGCTTAAGAGACTATTAAACACAGCTGAACAGACCGGTTCGACCCGTTTGCCGCTATCACTTAGTCAGGCAGGGTTCGAACAGACTGCAGTGGTCACTATTTTTTGTTTCTAGATTCTAAATTTAAAGAATCGCTGCTAAGATTATGCGGTTTATTCAGCGTCGCACCAGTTCTAAAAATATTAAATTAATTTAACTCGGGATGTAGCTCAGCCTGGTAGAGCGCTACGTTCGGGACGTAGAAGCCAGAGGTTCAAATCCTCTCATCCCGACCATAATTCAGATATTATTAGTTTATCGCATATGTCGTATGCTGATATAAGATAAATTTTTCTCAGTTTTTTATAAAAAACTCCCCAATCTAGCTGGATGCTTTTTGCTTTTTTGACTATCTTGAATTTCGGTAGTACCTATATCTGATAATGTTATGACCAAGAACTTAGAATTCACTGTAGACTCTTTTCTATCAGGCTGAAACATTGAGAGATTAAACATGATTTGCACGACAGATATAAAATCCTTAACCAATACTTTATATAACTGATAGACAGCGCTGTACGTGGTAACGATGAGGCGGTTTTCGCCTAGATTAATGCGAGATATAGCGGTTCAGAACCTTCTTTCCTAGCTGCTTGGCGCTTGCTTAAGCATCTTCAAAAACAAATAATTAGCGTTTGGAAACTACAAAATCCATCGCTGTTTATGTGCTCGAAAGATAGATAATGATAATCTGCGTACAAATAAAATTTTGGTGTATAGCATTAGCGTATACGCGCTGTACATTAGGTTATGCATGACACTGATTAATACTTCACTATCCTTATAAGTACCTTCTTTCTCAAAAGAAAGCTTGGGGCGGGCACGTACTAAGCTTTAATATATTAGAGGAAAAACGACAGAATGCTCGCAGCAATAGTCGCCGTTAGGCCAGCGTACTGACCTGCTGACGGTATTCTAATATAGTTTGAATGCATTTTTTAGCCGGTATTTGGCTTTTCTGTGTGGAAATTCTCTCTCTTTGGGCGCAAATTGGCGCTGTAGTTGTGTTGTTACTCATATCAGGCTTTTTTTCAATCTCAGAAACCGCAATGATGGCGCTGAATCGTCATCGGCTCAAGGACCTAGTAATTAAGGGGGTGATAGGTGCGAAAACAACACAATATTTGCTTGCACATACCAACCAGTTACTATGTGTGATTTTAATTGGTAACAATCTAATGAACGTTATCATCCCGGTTCTTACGACATCAATCGCACTGCGCGCGTTCCATAATCATAGTGCAGTGCTCTCTATCACCACCGGGATCGTCGCCTTCTTGATCATCGTGTTCGCCGAAATCACACCGAAGATTGTCGGCGCAACCTATCCTGAAAAAATAGCATTGCCGGCTAGTCTTATTATCAAGCCCCTGATCACGATAGCTCGACCTTTAGTCTGGTTCATAAATATACTAGTTAACAGCATCCTGTTTATTTTGCACATCAATATGAATAGGGGCCGGGATTTACGTATGTCTAACGAAGAATGGCGTAGTGTTATATTAGAGTCGAGTAACTTTATACCCAGTAAGCACCGTAGTATTCTGCTAAACCTGTTTAATCTGGAGAGCATCTCGGTCGATGATGTTATGACCCCTCGTCAGCGTATAGAGTCACTAGACCTTGATGTGCCATTCGATCAGTTAGTCAAGCAGTTAGAAACTTGCTACCATAATCAGTTAATTGTCTATCAAGGCGACATTGATCGTGTTCTTGGTATGCTTCATGTGCGCAAGACCCTTGCTGCGCTACAGAACCAAAAATTCGGACGCGAAAAATTACGAGAATTACTTGTGGAACCTTATTTCGTTCCGAGCGGCACGCCTGTTTTCCAACAGCTACAGTACTTTCAAGAGAATCAGAATCGAATAGCGCTGGTCGTTAATGAATATGGCGAAGTTCAAGGACTTGTGACACTGAAAGACATAATTGACGAGTTAATCGGTGAGTTCACAATAACATTACCTCGCATGGCGAGTGGTGCAGTAGACGGCTGGAACGCACAAGGGGAATGTATAGTAACGGGAGGTATTTCCTTACGAGAGCTTAATCGTCGACTTAGCTTACGGTTACCGCTCGATGGCCCTAAAACGTTAAATGGACTAATCCTAGAACTACTAGAAACCATCCCGGAGGCCGATGTAAGCATGGTAATCAACGGCACACGTATCCAGGTTATGCAGATTGACAACCAAGCTATTCGCACAGTAAAATTATTCCGACCAACTCAGTTAGACACCGTATGAGCGACAGCAGCGTAGCCATCCGCTTTCTAGCTTGGCGTGCAAAACTGTACGCCGACGCGCTACATTGTTCGACTAAATAATCCCGTATACTACAACTGTTCTATAATGTAGAAACATAGTTCATGCGCCTACAAAAATCTGTTTTACAGAGCAGTTCACATCATCGCGGCGTTGACAATCATATCGCACAGAAATATCTTCCTACAAGATTTTATGTAAATCGAAAAAGATTCAAATCGCGATAATTAGCTCACACTGTAAAAATAAAAGAGCTAACCGTTATCACTAGATCAGATACTTAACGTGACAGAATTAGTTTAGTTGGTTGAAATCATCTAGGTACGCCACGATAAAGTCTATGAATTGTTATATTCACCTGATGCATAAGCAACGCGACACTGCGCTAAGCTGTTGCGATATTAAGCAGCTCTGTAAACCGAATTAGCGTTAGTAGTATATAGCATTTATGCCTTCCGATTAAAATACCCGTTCTAAGAAATATGGCGGGGCAGTACCGTGTTTATAACGCCGATTCTACCGGTGTATTTCTGGCTGTATATGTCTTGTCTTCTAATATGTGCTTGGAGTACAACCCAGTGTGGTAACGGTCTTTGGTGGCTGTAAGAACCACATTGGGGAGATCGGAGCATTGTGATGCCTATATTAAATAGAGAACCTAATACAATGGAGATTGGGTAGCGTAACAGACTATTTTTAGTATCCATTGACATGTATTCATTTTTATTATCGCTTTATATAATCTTATCTGCTGGATTGCTAGTTTAACTAGCGATTTCTCAAAGCTAAGGCTGTCGGTTGCTTGGCAGTACGCTTTCGCCCGCCTACTTGGATTAGTTATCGGTATTTTCTTCGTTGTTATAGTATACGGTGTACTCCCACTTCTTAGACCTACATGGCAGAAAAGATTGACCAATTATGCACAGAAAAATATTGGACACACCTTGAGCGCTAGAGGTAATAAGAAAAATTCCAAATTAAATTTGGAGGTTGAGCATAGCTCTGTCTTTTTCCAAAGCTATTACCCGTGGATACTGCACTCAGCGTGGAGTATACTACCCTGTTTTCGCTATCTATTAATCGAATATGCATGTACGCTGCTCGCAGCTTTTTCTCTTGCAACGTTTGGCCCTACGCCTGCAGCGCTTGCTGCATTTGCTTTCTGTACTGCGCTACTTGCGATAAGCGCTATTGATCTTAAAAGCAAGCTGCTACCCGATATGCTGACGTTACCGCTACTCTGGGCCGGTTTGCTGGTTAATCTACATGCAGTATTCTCGCCATTGAACGCAGCTGTGATTGGAGCGGCAGCTGGCTATATATTGCTATGGATCGTTCAGAAGCTGTTTAAGCTGGTGCGCGGTGTGGAAGGAATTGGTTACGGCGATTTGAAGTTATTTTCTGCTATTGGTGCATGGTTTGGTTGGAGCTCACTGTTTCAGGTAATACTGGTCGCGACGCTCTGTAGTTCGATTATTGGTCTGGAAGCTATCCTTTCCAAGCGCATGCGCCTGGAAGATCCATTACCATTTGGTCCATTTCTATCGGGATCGGCAGTACTTAAGCTTTTCGGGGTCGCGTCTCTCTATCCGCTTATTGGAAGTTGACGATGTTTACAGTGGGACTTACTGGCGGAATTGGCAGTGGAAAAACAACAGTCGCTAATGCTTTCGCCGCCTATGGCGTGCCGATTGTAGATACCGATCTAATAGCGCATCGCATGACTGCGTCGGGTGGCGCAGCAATACCTAGAATTCAAAGACGATTTGGTAGCACCTTCATCACAGCAGAAGGTACACTAGATCGCGCACGGATGCGAGAATTAGTGTTTAGGAATACAGAAGCGAAGAGGCAGCTTGAAGCTATTATGCATCCATTAATCCGCATAGAAACGGACCGTGCAATACAGGCGGGGAGTAGCCCATATGCGATCTGTGTGGTACCGTTGCTCATTGAGGTAGATAATTGGCGCGAACGCGTCGATCGTTTTCTTGTGGTGGATTGTTCTGTGCAGACACAAATTAAGAACGTGATGCAGCGTAATGGCTTCACACGCAAACAAGTACAAGCCATTATTGCACATCAAGCCACGCGTCAGACAAGGCTTGCAGCCGCTGATGATATTCTCGTTAATGAGACCGATATTATTGACCCGCTCCTTCTAAAAATAAAATTGTTGCATCAGCGCTATTTATGCTTAGCGCGCTATACGATTCCATCGTAAATTAGCATGCCAGGTAGTATCGATGCGATCTAAATTTGGGGACGATTGCTACAAATATTCGAGCACATTAGAATAATGTGCATATTGTCGCCCCTTCTATATTCTAAAGTGAAAGGCGCTTACGTTTGATTTTATACGAGTATCCGCTCAACGAGCGCATCCGCACGCTACTACGCCTTGAGGATCTATTTGATCGCTTTACGTTTTTCATGACGCAAGAGGACCCTAGAGAACATCACGTCGCTCTAACTACTCTGTTCGAGATTACTGAAATGACGGGCCGAAGCGACTTGAAATCAGATCTAATAAAAGAGCTTGAGCGCCAACGCCAAATTCTGACACCTTTTCGAGGCAGCCCCGGGATTAAACAAGATGCGCTGGAAATAATCCTTAATCAAATTAGACAAACTTTGATCAGCCTTGCGCGCATGCAAGGAAAAACAGGGCAGTATCTAGCTGATAATGAATGGCTCGCTAGCATCCGAAGCCGGGCTATTATTCCCGGTGCAACCTGTCGTTTCGATCTACCGGCATATTACGCATGGCAGCGCCGCACTGCAGAAGCGCGTCGAGCGGATATTATAAAATGGGCGATGCCATTAATGCCACTACACGAGGCGATAATAATCGTATTACGGATTGCGCGCGAATCAGGGCAAACTACAAAAGATATAGCACTGCGTGGTAATTATCAGAAAATGTTATCGGGACGAATCTATCAATTGATACGAGTCCTTATAGCAGCAGATCTCAGCGTTATTCCAGAGGCTAGCGCTAATAAGTATATGTTATGGATGCGCTTTACTCAGCAGGAGGGAGACTTACGTCCACGGACTATTGACATCGACGTGCCATTCCAACTAGCGCTATGTACCCTATAACTTGAATAATCAAGCATTTTAGGTATGACAACTATTGTTAACTGCCCAACTTGTGGTGTAAACGTGGAGTGGAGAACAGAAAAAACGTTTCGTCCTTTTTGTTCCGAACGCTGTAAGAAAATTGATCTCGGCGCGTGGGCAACCGGGAAATATATGATTATCAATAACGATCTATTAGACAGCGATCCTCAAAATTTAGGCGATATGAAATAAAATTTAACGCTATTGAGTAGCGAGCCAATCAATCATTGTCAATGCCCCAGGCAGTAGTGGCGCCACCTTAACGGGTAGCGTCTGCCAGATAAATGATTGTCCCTCTCGAGCTCTTAAATTACCGCTCCACTGGATCACTTTATAGAAGAACAACCGTACATAAGCGTGCGGATAGTTATGCTCTATGATCTGCCATCGTATGCTATCAACAATTGTGACACCTAGTTCTTCATATAATTCCCGCGCTAATGCGTCTTCAACACTCTCACCCGAATCTATCTTACCACCCGGAAATTCCCAGTATCCTTCGAAGGGCTTTCCGGTGGGGCGTTGTGTGAGCAAGAAATACTTATCTTCATGAAGCATAATACCGACAGCTACTTCGATAATTTTTCGCCTATCAACAGTATGGGTAGCAGCATACACTTGCGACATATATTACTTAAACTATATTCAGGATTATAGTATGTCGTCTTCGTAATCATTTAGATTTCAACGGTCGACTGGATCTAGTCTTGAATAAGGATTATGTAAACTCCACTCGAATGTGGCTACGGTCTCCAAAAAACGCAGCGCTCAGTACGACATTAATCTCAGCATGCCGGATAAAAATCGGGTAGCCAATTTTTCTCTTGAATATTACTTTACCTCAATAAATCTCATTTTTAAATCCTATATTAATTATGGCTGTATTCTTTTTTCTTGAAAGACGAGCTATTAAAGAATATGTAGATTACTCTTTTTACTTCTATCAGGAGCTTACAAGTACTAGTGCAGAAATACGTTTCTAAGCGTTTAAGAGCACTTTTATTTTGCTAAAATTATTCAAACAAGTCAAGTCAAACAAATCAAGTTGAATTGACCTCCTAGGAATGGGAGTACCTCATAGCGTAAGTCAAGAACGGTACCCTGTATTGATAGAAACATATTTATGCGATAAGTCGCGGGTCAAAATAGTTGCCTGAACATTACCGCGCGCTCAGCGTTTGTGCAAGGCACTATTCAAGCCGCGTCAATGCAAACGCATCGCGTAACGCGCGATATTCTGAGTAGATATAATGACCGATAACGTCGAGCAAGTAGTTGATGTAATAATAAAGAGTCATTTATCGACGCATCGCCATCAATAGTAATACAATTAAATGAGTAATTAGCTGCGTCTTTGACTAATATATCCAGCACGGGCTAAGTGATTTCTGCATCAATTGCGACAAATCCTAGCATTGAAGCTATGTTTGGTTTGATCATCCCAGCACCCTTGCTAATACTAGTTATTGTAAATGTATGCCCGTTAATGGTGATTTTCTGAAAGACAGTCTTGGGCTGTGTATCGGTCGTAATAATTGACTATATTGCTTCTGACTGGTGCACTGGTGCAAGTCGCGCAACAGCCTGATACAATCTTGCCTTGAAACGTTCGATTAGTAGTGGCTCAAGGAATAACACCGGTAGAGAAAGGCAGCACTGGTTGCACGTCGATATAAAGAAAGTGTGATCATTTCTCCCGCCCTAGAATTTGTATTACCGATTTGACAAGTAGAGCTCGAATCTTCATAGAATGACTATGTGTGACCGCATACTAATACATCTTTGCGATTCGACTTATACAGATTAGCCTTAGCCCGGCCAAGTTCCATACCAGGTATAGGGTGAATTGTCAGTTCTAGCTAGATAGAGAAAGATATATCTCACACAAGCCGACCATGGCACTGTTTGTATTTCTTACCGCTTCCACACAAGCATTGATCATTACGGCCGACCTTCGGGTATGAGTTATCGCGTTTGGATACTGATGGTTCATCAGTAGCGAAGTTAGGTGATAGCTCAGAGCTCACATGAGTCACGTGTCCTATCGGGGATATACTGGATTCTATGTTAGAGAATGTAGATTTTGTACCGGAGATCTGCGTAAGATTTTCCTGTTTGAATACAATTTTCTCTAAAAAGTCTATCTGTGGCTCTCTATATAATAGTTTAACTGTCTCTCCAAACCGATCCGCTGCTTGAATTTTTATATTTATCACGGTACGTGTGATATCAAGCTTAACTTCATTTAGCATTGCCTCAAAGAGCTTAAATGCCTCAAGCTTATACTCTTGTTTTGGATTTTTCTGCGCGTATCCACGTAAGTGGATGCCCTGACGTAGATGCTCGAGCGCAGCTAGATGCTCACGCCAATGCGTGTCCAGCGTATGCAGGATCACTGAACGCTCGAAACTGCTAAACGCTTTACGCCCGACTTGTGCAACTTTAGTTTCATACGTCTTATCACTTGCCGAGAGCACTGAATCAAGCACCTCGTCGGCCTCAATCGCATCCGTCTTATTTAGTATTTCTTGTAATATAAGATCGGGTACCCAGTCGTTTCGCAATACTTCCTCCAACGCCCGAATATCCCACTGTTCTTCGATGCTACCAGACGGCACATAGGTACGTACCAGCTCAGTGAGCACACTATGCCGCATTGCACTGATTGTCTCATGGACTTCCTGCGCCTCCAACAATTCGTTACGCTGCTGATAAATCACTTTACGTTGGTCGTTAGAAACGTCATCATACTCGAGCAATTGCTTTCGGATATTGAAATTACGAGCCTCAACCTTACGTTGCGCTGATTCGATTGCGCGAGTCACAATTCCAGCCTCGATTGCCTCACCTTCCGGCATCCTCAGTCTATTCATAATCGCGCGAACGCGGTCGCCAGAAAAAATGCGCAGCAAAGGATCCTCGAGCGATAAGTAGAAGCGAGATGAGCCCGGATCGCTCTGACGGCCAGCACGCCCCCGTAACTGGTTGTCGATCCGACGCGATTCGTGTCGTTCTGTGCCGATGATATGCAGGCCACCGACTTCCTTAACTTGTTCATGTAGCATCCGCCATTCAGCGTAGATTTTCTTGATCCGACGTCGCTTCTCGTCGTCATTAATTGACACATTAGCTTCAATCAATGAGGCCTGCTTATCTGGATTTCCTCCAAGCACGATATCAGTACCACGGCCAGCCATATTAGTCGCAATTGTAATGCGCCTCGGGCGGCCAGCCTCAGCAACAATTGCTGCCTCACGTGTATGCTGTTTTGCATTTAGCACCTCGTGTGGTAGTCTAATTTTATTGAGTAGGCATGATAGTAGCTCAGAATTTTCGATGGATGTGGTGCCGACCAGCACTGGCTGCCCGCGCTCATAACAGTCTTGGATATCGCGGATTACTGCATCATATCGTTCTTTTGATATCTTATATATTTGGTCCTGATAATCTGTACGCTTGGGCGGCTGGTTTGTTGGAACAATAATAGTCTCAAGTCCATAGATCTCATTGAACTCGTATGCCTCGGTATCAGCTGTGCCAGTCATGCCCGATAGCTTTCCGTACATCCGGAAGTAATTCTGGAAAGTGATCGATGCTAACGTCTGGTTCTCTGCCTGGATTTTCACATGCTCTTTTGCTTCTAGAGCCTGGTGGAGACCGTCTGACCAGCGCCGACCTGGCATCAAGCGTCCGGTAAACTCATCAACGATGATTACTTCATCGTTTTGTATAACATAGTGCTGATTACGGAAAAATAGAATATGAGCGCGTAGAGCTGCATACACATGATGCATCAGCGTGATGTTCTGTGGTGCATATAAACTCTCATCATTACTAATGAGATTCCATTCAGCTAGCAGCTGCTCCGCTTTTTCGTGACCCGATTCAGTTAGGAATACTGAGCGTGTTTTTTCATCTAGCGTATAGTCACCTGGTCTCTCGACTCCACTACCGTCAGTCTTTTCTTCACCGATTTGGCGCTCTAACAGAGGTGGCAAGGAATTCATCCGGACATATAACTCAGTGTGATCCTCAGCCTGCCCTGATATAATCAGTGGCGTACGCGCCTCGTCGATTAAGATCGAATCAACCTCATCGACAATTGCAAAATTCAATACACGCTGTACACGCTCATGGATCTCGTAGACCATATTATCGCGTAGGTAGTCGAATCCGAATTCGTTGTTTGTGCCATATGTGATATCTGACGCGTAGGCTTCCTGCTTCTCTCTGTGTCCCATTTGTAAAAGATTAATGCCAACAGATAGATCCAGGAAATTATAGAGCCGGCTCATCCACTCTGCATCGCGTTTTGCAAGATAGTCATTGACCGTCACTATATGCACACCACACCCTGATAGTGCGTTCAAATACGCTGCTAGCGTAGCTACTAGCGTTTTGCCTTCACCTGTTCGCATTTCAGCAATTTTACCATAGTGCAACGCCATACCTCCAATGAGCTGTACATCAAAGTGTCTCATCTTCAGTACACGCCGGCTTGCTTCTCGACATACTGCGAATGCCTCTGGAAGCAGTCTATCAAGCAACTCTCCAGCTGCTGCACGTTGCCTAAATTCCTGAGTTTTCGCTCGTAATTGCTCGTCCGTCATTTTTTCAATCTGCATCTCTAGCGCATTGATTGTTGCGACGGTCTTTTGATACTGTTTGATTAGCCGCTGGTTGCGACTACCAAAAATTTTTTGCAGAAAACCGGTGGTCATCAGATCGGGATCTCGAGGTGATACGCAGCGCCGGATCGGCGCGGCCCGTTAGTGCACGGCGGTTTAACGGCTATGTTTACTAGATTCAAGTGTATTATCTTAGCATGCCGAAAACATACTACCGACCTTAGTGTGCTTAGTTATCAACCTATATTAACTAGCAATGCAATATTGTCTAAGGTTAGCTTCTAAAGTCTGCCATAATATAGTTACGTTAACTTCTAAACGGTTGTGATCTATCACTCCCCTATATAATAAACAGCTATTCGTGCTACCCCCTTATCGGGTAAGAGGTTTATGCTTAAGCCGTTCACTGAATTAATAACATCCAGCGCCGAGTTAGAGGCACTTCAAGCTGGCGTACAACAAGTTACGTATCTAGAATCAGCGCTGAGAGCTGTGCTACCCAGTTATTTAGTTAGCTATGTATACGCCTCGCCAATTAAAAGTCGAGTACTTACTATTTTTGTAGCTCACAGTGCCTTAGCCGCTCGCTTTCGTCATCTAGCGCCAACGGTACTGGCTAAGCTACAGCAACACGGTTTTGAGCTATTGGAGATCAAAATTCGCGTTCGCCCCCAGGCACATGCTTCTGGGGTAAAGGTTAAAATGGCTCGGGTTTCATCAGCTGGCGTGTATTGTCTGCATCAGTTAGTCAACGCACTAGAGGTTTCTCCACTACGGCAGGCTATTGATCGTATGGCACGACGACATGCGTGGCATCCTCCCCAATGAGATCTGTTTTTAATTACAGTAGATCGAAAAGCAGGTTTTCTAAAAAGGCGCCAGTCGTTAGTGCATGTGCTCATCCTATTTTCTTCTGTATTCTGTATCACACAGCGAAGCATCATTAGGAAAACTCGGTTTGAAGATCATAGGTAAAACCGCGTGGGGCTGCTCTCTGGTCCGAAAATGTAACAACTTCATATGCGTCCCTGCGAGCAAGCAATTCATACAACAACGCATTGTTCAAGCTGTGACCAGACTTATACGCAATATACGACGCCAACAATGGATGGCCGACTACGTACAAGTCTCCGATTGCGTCTAGCATTTTATGCTTTACAAACTCATTATCATAGCGTAGGCCATCGTTATTTAACACGCGGTATTCATCAAGCACAATCGCGTTATCCATGCTTCCACCTTGAACTAATCCTAATTCCCGCATCATTTCAACTTCGTGCATGAAGCCGAATGTACGAGCTCGTGCGATCTCGCGTACATAAGATATATCAGCAAAATCTACCTCTAATTCTTGCCCGGTCTTATCTACTGCCGGGTGATGAAAGTCAATCGTGAACTTTAACTTGAAACCGAAGTGTGGCTCTAACCGAGCTAATTTATCGCCATCACGCACCTCAACGGGCTGCGTAACTTTGATAAACCGCTTAGCAGCAGCTTGTTCATTAATTCCAGCTGACTGGAGCAGAAATACAAACGACGATGCGCTACCATCCATGATTGGAACTTCTTCAGCCGTCACTCCTACATACAGATTATCGATTCCAAGCCCCGCGCAAGCAGACATTAAGTGCTCGACGGTTGATATTTTCGTACCATCTTTTTCTAGAACCGAGGCGAGGTGTGTGTCACTGATGGATGTCACGCTAGTCGGGATATTAACTGGAACAGCTAAGTCTGTGCGACAAAACACAATTCCAGTATTAGCAGCAGCAGGCTGAAGCGTTACCTCGACCTTGCGCCCGGAGTGCAGGCCAATGCCAACCGCCTTCACGATCGATTTAATGGTCCGCTGCTTTAACATCGTCTTGACTTTAAAGGGTTATTTAAATTTTTAAACTTACGGTTCTTATGATACGCGACTTACAAATTTGGGTCTTATCAATCAGTGTGAAGCTATTTACCATGATTAAAATGTCTATATTAAATATATGACAAAGCCATCCGATAGGTGGAAAGCGCTGTTTAGGCACTAGGGTATGTGATAGTAGCAGTACACAATATTGTACTAGCATCAAAGTAAGTCTTTCTCAACAACAAACCTATTCTAGGTATAGTATTTTCGACTGAAAACTCTACGATAGATAGTAGTGTGGCATATATCTTGCCAGATACTAGGTAGACGTGTCTAGTTAGCATCTCTACGTCATATAGGCTGTCAGCAGGCTTGCTTACGTAAGAACGCTGGTATATCGTAAGTATCCACACCTTTCTCTTGTAATGCCTGCACATGTGACGCAGCGGTTTCTTTTGAGCTGCGCTTTACTGTTAATGAATCTAGTGCACCATAGTCAGTTGGCGGTGCAGAGATCCGATGATTATCTGTGCCAGTGCGGAGCAACGTCATTGGTGCAGACGGCTGCCGTTTAGCGGCGCCGCGGCCAAGACCCGTCGCTACTACAGTTACTCGCAACGCATCGCCCATGGTGTCATCGTATACTGCGCCGAAAATCACTGTCGCATCCTCGGCCGCGTAACTCTTGATTGTATTCATCACCTCGCGAGTTTCCGAGAGGCGTAGCGTGCGGCTTGATGTAATATTAACTAGCACGCCGCGCGCTCCGGATAAGTCTACGCCCTCGAGTAGTGGGCTAGCTACGGCTTGTTCAGCTGCTAACCGCGCTCTCTCGCCGCCAGCGACCGTTGCAGTGCCCATCATCGCTTTGCCTTGCTCCCCCATTACGGTTTTGACATCCTCGAAATCTACGTTTACAAGCCCATCGACATTAATAATCTCAGCAATGCCGGCTACTGCATTATGTAACACATCATCCGCGCACTGAAAACACTTGTCCATCTCAGCATCATCACCCATCACATCGAATAGCTTGTCGTTAAGTACAACAATTAACGAGTCGACATGTGACTCAAGATCCTGGGCGCCCGTCTCAGCAGTGCGCATACGCTTACTACCCTCAAACTCAAATGGCTTACTGACAACGCCGACCGTTAGAATTCCTAACTCTTTAGCAATTTGAGCGACTACGGGCGCGGCACCGGTGCCTGTTCCACCACCCATACCCGCGGTAATAAATACCATATGTGCGCCACATAGAACATCGGAAATTCTCTCGCGTGCCTCCTCCGCAGCAGCATGCCCCATGTCGGGTTTTGCTCCGGCGCCTAAACCAGTCTTGCCAAGTTGAATTACAGATGAAGCCTTAGACCGGCTTAGCGCTTGAGCATCGGTATTCATCACGATGAAATCGACGCCCTGCACACCGCGGTTTATCATGTGCTGGACAGCATTGCCGCCAGCGCCACCAATCCCAACGACCTTGATGATCGTGCTGTTGGTTTCGGTTTCTAGCATTTCGAATTTCATTAATGCCTCTGTCAAGTATTAAGTTATTTCGCTCTGCTTTACGCGGTAGTGAAATTAAAGAATTTCGTCACTCTACGTTGACTATCTCTTTTCTGTTGCGAAATAACTTTAAAAATTGCCTAGGAACCAGTCTTTCATCCTGGTCCACACCTGTGCTGCAGAACCAGACTGCGCAGCTATCTTGCGCCCGCGCATGAGCTGTGAATGCCCTTCTACCACTAGACCTATCGCAGTTGAATAGCGAGGGTTACGCACTACGTCTGCCAGGCCGCCAGAATATTGGGGTACGCCGAGACGTACTGGCTTCAGAAAGATATTCTCTCCAAGTTCAACTATGCCGGTCATCATTGCTGCTCCACCAGTTAATACTACGCCAGATCTAATTAGATTCTCATAACCAGACTCGTGCACAACTTTCTGGACCAATAAAAATAGCTCCTCTATTCGCGCCTCAATTACTACTGCTAGAGCTTGTCGAGATAGAACCCGTGGGACTCGATCGCCTAGACCCGGCGGCATCTCGATCATTTCATCCGGATCCGCTAGTTCCTGCTTAGCGATTCCGTAGGATACTTTGATCTCTTCCGCAGAAGGTGTTGGCGTGCGCAATGCTATTGCAATGTCACTAGTAATTTGATCGCCTGCGATGGGAATCACTGCTGTATGACGGATTGCACCTTTGCTAAAGATTGCGACATCAGTAGTTCCACCGCCTATATCAACCAGCACAACACCTAGCTCTTTCTCATCTTCTGTTAGAATGGCCAAACTCGACGCTAGCGGTTGCAAGATTAGGTCATTAACCCGCAGCCCACAGCAACGTACACATTTAACAATATTTTGAGCAGCAGAGATAGCGCCTGTTACGATGTGCACTTTCACTTCTAAACGAGTGCCGCTCATGCTAATTGGCTCGCGCACGTCCTCTTGTCCGTCGATTATAAATTCCTGTGTTAGGATGTGCAGCACTTGCTGATCTGTTGGAATATTAATCGCCTTCGCCGTTTCAATTACACGCGCAACGTCTACTTGTGTGACTTCTTTATCCTTAATTGCTACTATACCGCTTGAATTAAAGCTACGGATATGGCTGCCAGCAATACCAGTAAACACATTAGTAATTTTGCAGTCGGCCATTAGTTCAGCTTCATCTAGTGCGTTCCGGATTGACTGAACTGTCGCCTCAATATTAATAACCACTCCCTTCTTTAGACCTTTTGAGTCGCTTTGCCCGAGTCCAATCACCTCATAGCGGCCCTCGCCATTTAACTCGGTAACAACAGCCACTACCTTCGACGTCCCGATGTCGAGGGCAACTAGCAGATCCTTATAGTCTTTGCTCATAGCATGTCAATTGCGAGTGTTTTCTGTTCATTGCCTTATGGGTGTAGCTTCTTTGCCTTCGGGTCGTCGGAAATAAAGCGCATTCCTATGGCGCGAATTGCAAACCCGTTCGGATACCGCAGATCTATATATTTAATATTATTACCCCAGTGTTGTGTAAGCATTGGCCATGCTACCAAGAGCCTTCTCGCACGACTGGATAGCGTATCCTTGTTATGTTCGCGGCCCAGTTCTATCTGCATGCCATTAGTTAGCTTAATAGTCCAAGCGTAGCATGGAGATAACGTAACTTTTTCTAGTTTTGCACCTATCGGACTGAACCATTTTTGGAAATCGTAATATCGGGCTACAACATTTGGTGCTGAACCTATCGGCCCAGAAAACATAGGCAGTTTGTCATTGGTTTCGTTGGCCGTAAAGACTTTGCCATCAATACTAACAAACTGATTTCTTCCCCATGTACCTAAGGGCTTATATTCTTCAAGCATGACTATTAGTGCATTTGGCCATACGCGGCGAACACTCACATAGCGCACCCATGGGATTTGCTCGAATGCAACACGTACACTGTCTAAGTTTAGTGTGAAGAAGTTACCGCGTATCTTATGCAGCACCCTTTTGCGCACTATCAGTTGGTTAATATGCTGAATATCGCCGTCGATTAGCAGTGTACGCAACGCAAAAATCGGCCTTTGCAGCAGCCATAGACCGGCACTGGCGAGCGCGATCGCCAGCAGTGCAACATACAATGTGCTCGCAATTATGTTGAGCTGGCGCGGATTATTCCACATGTCGGTGGCTAGACGTTAATCCTTAAGCGTAAGTGTAAGCACATTCATGAGTAGTTCACTATACGTGATGCCAGCTGCATGCGCGGCCTTCGGTAACAATGAGTGATCGGTCATACCAGGTGCAGTATTAATTTCTAAAAAATATGGGTTTCCATCGCTATCAAGCATAAAGTCAGCACGTCCCCATTGGGGGCAAGCTAGGATTTCGAACGCACGCCGGGCGAGCTTCGTCAGCCACCGCTCTTTTGCATCACTCAATCCACATGGGATTCGGTACTGGGTATCGTTAGAAATGTATTTCGCATGGTAATCGTAGAACTCACCAGCCGGCACGATCCGAATCAGTGGCAACTGAAGGGAGCCGGCAACGCACGCGGTATATTCACCACCACCCTCGATACTCTTTTCTACCAATACAACCGGATCATGCTGCGCGGCCTGTGCCAGTGCGTACGGCAAGTTATCGGTCGCTCTAACCTTGATTACCGAAATACTTGATCCTTCAGTAGCTGGCTTAACAAACAATGGTAACCCGAGTTTTGAGATAATCTGCCCTGCCCGCGTATTATAATCATCACCTCGCAATACCATATCGAATGGCGGCGTTGGAATTCCAACCTGTTGCCAAATCAATTTGGTGCGGAACTTATCCATACCCAGAGCCGATCCGAGAACACCTGGACCAGTATATTGGATCCCGTAAAAATCAAGGGCTGCCTGAATCTGGCCATTTTCACCATATCCGCCATGTAATGCAATAAATGCACGCACGAATCGTTCATCTATAAGAGCCGATAAAGGCCGATTTTTTGGATCGAATAAGTGTGCCTCTACACCAATATCACGTAGTCTATTGTAGACTAACAGACCAGATACGAGTGATACGTCGCACTCTGATGACTCACCACCATAGAGAACTGCTACCTTACCGAATTTTTTGGGATCGATCACGGGCATTATCACACCTTTTGCGCTTGTATAAGCTGCATAGGTACTTCTTCAATTGAGCCTGCGCCCATTGTCATAACGATGTCGCCGTCAGAGACCACTTCTTCTAATATCTCCGGAATTTCTTTAATGCTGTCGACAAACATTGGCTTAATCTTACCGGCTAGGCGAATAGCGCGCGCTAGCGTGCGCCCGTCTGCGGCTATAATAGGTGTTTCACCAGCAGCATAAACTTCAGTTAAAACGAGTGTGTCAACCGTAGAAAGTACCCTAACAAAGTCCTCGAAACAATCACGCGTACGTGTGTAACGGTGTAGCTGAAATACGAGAATCAACCGCCGATCTGGAAATGCACTTCGCGCAGCGTCGATTGTGGCTGCCATCTCAGCAGGATGATGGCCATAATCATCGATCAGTAAATAAGTACCGCCATGCGTGAGTGTTATTTCACCATAGCACTGGAAACGCCGGCTCACACCGTTGAATTCAGCTAGCGCCGACTGGATATCGACATCAGCTACCTCTAGCTTAGTAGCAATCGCAATAGCCGCAAGCGCATTTTGCACATTGTGCATGCCAGGCAAATTCAGAAGGATATCTAATGGTTGCGCATCAACACGATGAACCGTAAAATGCATTCGTCCCTCTCTAGGGCAAACTTGTGTTGCGCGTACATCCGATTCCTGTGCAAATCCATAACGGATGATTGGCTTAGATACGAACGGTAAAATATCGCGCACATTCGGGTCATCTATACATAAAACTGCGATACCATAAAATGGTAGATGATAAGTAAATTCAATAAACGCCTGTTTGAGCCGAGTGAAGTCATAGCCATAAGTATGCATATGGTCAGCATCGATGCTTGTAATGACTTCAATTACCGGAAATAAGTTAAGAAATGATGCATCTGACTCATCAGCCTCAGCTACGATGAAATCACCCGTACCGACTCGTGCATTTGCCTCCGCACTGATTAAATGTCCCCCGATCACAAAAGTTGGATCTAGTCCACCGGCCGCTAGCACGCTTGCCACAAGACCAGTAGTTGTAGTTTTGCCATGTGTTCCAGAAATCGCTATACCCTGCTTAAGTCGCATCAGCTCAGCGAGCATAGCGCCGCGCGGCACGACTGGAATATGCCTGCGACGTGCTTCTAACACTTCTGGGTTGTCAGAGCATACTGCTGCGGAGATAACAACTGCATCCGCGCCGTCAATATATCGCGCGTTGTGACCGCACTTAATATGGGCGCTGAGCCCGCTCAATCGCTCAGTGATAACCGATCTATTTATATCCGAGCCACTAACCCGATAACCTAAGTTAAGCAGCACTTCAGCGATTCCGCTCATCCCAGAACCACCAATCCCAACAAAGTGAATATGCTTGACAATATGTTTCATTGCTTTCCCTATAAACTGGATCACGCATTATCCGATTTAGATGCTATATTGCGAGTGATAAGCGATGCACATACTTGTGCGATGGACTCGGCAGCTCCGAATTTAGCTAGTCCCTTTGCGCAGATTGCGACCCGCGCAAGCGACCCGCGCGTTTGCTTTCCGATCCAGTTTGCAAGTTTCTCAACCGATAATTCATTTTGTTGCATTACACACGCCGCATGATGCGCAACAAGAAATTCCGCATTCGAAGTCTGATGATTGTCTACAGCGAACGGAAATGGTACGAACAGCGCTGCGACACCTACAGCGGCGATTTCTGATACGGTCATCGCACCGGAGCGACAAATTACAAGGTCAGCTTCAGCATAGGCATGCGCCATGTTCTCGATAAATGCAACCAGCTCAATACCGTTACCTTGTACTAGTCCCACCTCCGCGTAATGCGCACGTAATACTTCGATGTGCTTAATGCCGGACTGATGTACAACATGAGGACGCTGAGATGGATCAAATAACGCTAAGGCGCCTGGCACTATTTTATTAAGTGCTGCGGCACCAAGGCTACCACCGATTACCAGAATACGTAATGGACCAGTGCGCTCTGTGTATCGCACTTCGGGCGGCGACGCCAAAGCTAACTCCGGGCGGATTGGGTTTCCGACCCAGCGTGCATCAGGCAGCGCATTTGGAAAAGCAACTAGCACATGGCGGGTAAAATTAGCTAACAGTTTATTAGCTAAGCCTGTAACTGAATTTTGCTCATGCAGCACTATCGGAATACGAGTGAGTACCGATATTAAACCAGCTGGAAACGTGATATGCCCCCCCATACCGAGCACAACATCAGGCCGTACTCGGCTAAGCACCGCTCGACTTTCTAAGCATGCACGCAGTAGGTTCAATGGCAAGCATATATTTTTGGAAATACCTTTGCCACGTACGCCGCCAAAATGGACAAACTCAACTGGAATGTTGCCATACTTAGGTACCAGCACTGCTTCCATTCCATCTGGATTGCCGAGCCATACGACTCGCCAACCTTTTGCGCGCATATGCTGCGCTACCACTAGTCCCGGGAAAATATGGCCGCCGGTACCGCCTGCCATCACAAGCAGCGTATGGGCGCACATGCTTGCCCTCCGCGCATCAGTACTCGATTCTCATAATCTATACGCATTAGGAGTCCCACTGCCATGCAGTTGAGCAAAATTCCGGAGCCACCATAGCTGACTAGCGGCAGTGTTAATCCTTTAGTTGGCAGAAGACCAAGGTTCACGCTTATATTTATAAACGTTTGTATACCAATCCATAGGCCGATTCCTTTTGCGACTAATCCCGAAAAAGTATGATCAAGTGCAAGCGCTTGGCGGCCAATTTCTACTGCTCGCCGTATAATCCAATAAAACAGCAGAATTATGACGACTACGCCCATAAAACCAAGCTCTTCGCCAATTACTGCAAGAATAAAGTCAGTATGTGCTTCAGGCAAATAATTGAGCTTCTCAAGGCCACCTCCTAGACCAACCCCAAACCATTCACCTCTTCCAAATGCGATAAGCGAATGAGTGAGCTGATATGATTTACCTTGCGAATAGCGATCATCCCATGGATTTAAGTACGCAAAGATACGCTCGCGCCGCCAGGGAGAAACCCAAACTAAAATACTAAATGTACCAATAATCGTCAGTGTTAGACCGCCGAATAAGCGTGCACATACCCCCCCTAAGAACAATACACCCATCGAGATGCTTACAATTACTATAAAAGCTCCCATATCAGGCTCGAGCAATAGCAGTGCGCCGACTACTCCAACTGCGAGCGCCATTGGTAGAAATCCTTTTATAAATTGGCGCATGTACTCCTGTTTTCGAACAGTATAATTAGCAGTATAAATCGTTACTGCTAGCTTCATAATTTCCGACGGCTGTATATTGGTGATAACTAGAGGAATCCAGCGGCGTGCACCATTCACGCCCTTTCCAAAGTAAGGTATTAATACGAGCACCAATAATAGTAACGCGATAAGAAAAATCCGCAATGCGTACCTGTCCCAGATCTTAACTGGAATTCGGAATGCCACTAATGCTCCGAGAATACCACTTATCAAGGATGCAACGTGCCGAACAAGAAAGTGGTATGGTGTATAGGTCGAGTATTTAGGCGAGTTGGGTAGAGCAATTGAAGCTGAATACACCATGATAAGTCCGAGTGACAACAATGCGATTGTTGACCAGAGTAGAGTGTAGTCGTGATCTCGAACACACGAGCTTAACGCGTAGCCGTTTCTGACATTATTACCGGCGGCTATCCCTAATGGGCGCGACAAAGCTGTGATAGAAGCGCTATACGGCATCATACATCGTCCTACGAGCCTTACTACGTTCCAACGAACACGGCTCATACTACCCCCCCCCTCTTTCTACTCCCCCCCCTTTCAGAGGCGATGTTCTCTATTTCGCTACGGAATACTTGTGCGCGCTGTACATATCCGGAAAACATATCGAGACTTGCGCATGCAGGAGATAGCAGCACTGTATCCCCAAACTGGGCAACAGATGCTGCAGCACGTGTCGCGTCCTGAAGACTTCGATGTAGAGATAGTTTTACGCCAGCATCAGCTAGTGCTTCGTGCATCATAGGCGCGTCCCGGCCAATTAACATTACAGCCCGACAGTAGCGGGTTACTGTCGGCGCCAGCGCCGAAAAATCCTGCCCTTTTCCATCACCACCGGCGATCAATATAATCGGCTCCGAAAGACTTTCTAGCGCAGCTATAGTCGCACTAACATTAGTACCTTTACTGTCATCAACGTAATCCACTCCAGCGATAGACCTAATCCACTCAACACGATGCGGCTTGCCGCCGTACTCGCGTAAGCTATCTAATAAGCCTGCAACCGGTAGACTGATCGACTTAACTAAAGCAAGCGCGCCCATTACATTCGCTACATTATGTAAGCCACGAATGCGTAGGGCATCTACAGGCATAATCCGATTAATCACGATATCGTACGAGACTGCAGCACTTTTTCGGCGCGGCTGTATACAATATTCTGATATATTATCGCCCTTACATGCCTCTACAAGCCAAGCGATGCCTCTGTTATATTGGATACCGTAGTCGCCAACACTCTGGGGCATGTTAAGTCCGAAAGTCCAGCATGGAATAGTCGTACTATTAGCCGGTACAAATTTCATCACTCGCGCATCGTCACGATTCAAGACACGCACCGTACGCGCCCCAAAAATCCTGCCTTTTGCTATAGCGTAGGTATTTAATTCCTTATGCCAGTCCAGGTGGTCCTGTGTAATATTGAGGATAATCGCTGTATTAGGTTCAAACGTGTATGATGTCTCTAGTTGAAAACTAGAGAGCTCGAGCACCCAGACATCAGGTAGTTTTCCTGCGTCGATAACCTCGGCCATTTTATCTAGTATTGATGGACCGATATTCCCGGCCACCGCGACGCTCTTTCCAGCACGTTCGCATAACAGCCCGGTTAGCACTGTAGTCATAGTTTTACCATTCGTTCCGGTAATCGCGAGTACCTTAGGCTGGTAACCGTTTTTTGCTAGCACGCACAACGACTGTGCAAAAAATTCGAGTTCGCCCCACACCTCAATACCATATTCACGAGCCACGCGAATTAATTCGACTAAATCTGTACTATATGGCGACAAACCCGGACTAATACCCACTAATTCCACATCATCTTTAAGTAAAGATGGACTAAATGCACCGCCGACGAATTGAGCATCGATACCTAACGCTACTAATCGCGAAAGATTCGGTGGCACTGCACGAGTGTCGGCCACACGTAAGCGACAGCCATAGCGCGCACACCAGCGCGCCATTGCCAACCCTGATTCGCCAAGCCCTAGTACGAGTGTCGTTGGAGACTTTCGTTCTTTGAACTTCTCACTGAACATCGTTTCTTTCCCTTAATTTCTGGTTATCGCAATTTCAGTGTAGATAGACCAAATAGACATAGTATCAACGTGATGATCCAAAAACGAACAACTATCTGGCTCTCTTTCCATCCGGATAACTCAAAATGATGATGTAATGGAGCCATCTTGAAGATGCGTTTACCCTCACCATAACGGTGCTTTGTATAGCGAAACCATATAACTTGTAATATTACTGAGACGGTCTCGGCAACGAATACGCCACCTATAATAAGCAACACAATTTCTTGCCGCTCAATCACCGAGATTGTGCCAAGCGCGCTACCAAGTGAAAGCGCACCAACGTCTCCCATAAATACCTGAGCGGGGTATGTGTTGTACCAAAGAAAGGCAAGTCCTGCGCCGCCTATCGCTGCACAAAGGATGAGTAATTCACCCACGCCAGGGATATGAGGAAACAGTAAGTACTTTGAATAGACCGCGCTACCAATAACATAAGCGAATATGCCAAGCACTGCAGCAACTAGCACGATAGGCATGATCACTAGCCCATCTAACCCATCTGTCAAATTTACCGCATTGCTTGAACCAACAATCACAAAATAGGTTAATGCAATAAAGCCCCAGAAGCTAAGGGGGTAGCTAATCCCCTTCAAGAAGGGGAAGGTCAAATCCGCCGTAGCTGGCAATCCAATTGTGAATCCGCTGCGCACCCATGCTATAAATATATCTAACACGCGTGCATTATCCGACTTGGATACCGAAAACGCGAGATATACGGCGGCGAATAACCCAATTATAGATTGCCAGAAGTACTTTTCGCGTGAGGACATACCGCGTGTATCTCTATAGACAACTTTTCGATAATCATCATCGAATCCGATCATACCAAAGCTAAACATGACCAGCATCACAATCCAGATGAAGCGATTTGTTATGTCACCCCATAGCAGGGTCGATGTAGCAATACTAATCAAAATCAGAACACCTCCCATCGTCGGCGTACCAGACTTAATTAAATGTGTCTTCGGTCCATCCTTGCGTACAGCCTGGCCTATATCTAGAGTGGAAAGCCTGTAGATCACTACGGGACCACAAAAAAGTCCAAGTAATAGCGCAGTGATAGTCGCCATCACTGCGCGAAACGTCAGATAGTTGATTATACGTAAGTAGCTTGCATCGCTTTGCAGCCATTGCGCTAATGCTAATAGCATTCGAAATCCTTTCAATGCGCGCCGGTATTAACTGGCGCATCGGTTGTAATTGGAATGCTTAAAGCTTGGACAACGCGTTCCATATACATAAAACGCGAACCTTTAACAAGGATTGTTGTGTTAGCAGCGCGATGCGATAGAATGGCATTCTTATGTAGCAGCGCAGAAATAAGTGCCTCAGCTGAATCAAAATGATAAGCATTCCGGCCGAATGCTGCGCACGCATCGCGACTTGCCTCACCAAGCGCGTACATTACATTGAGCCCGCAATCGCGCGCATAGGCGCCAACTTCGCGATGAAACATAGGCCCGTTGTCGCCGACTTCTCCCATATCGCCCATTATGAATACGCGTGGTGCCGGATGCATAGCCAAAAAATCTATTGCTAAGCGCATCGAATCTGGATTCGCATTATAGGTATCATCAATTACCATTGCGCCAGCCCATGGCATTGCTTGGGCAATCTTGGTCTGCATCCGTCCATTGACCGGTTTGAAAGCCTCAAGACCGCGTTGTATCGCATCCAGCCCAACACCAGCAGCAAGCGTGGCCGCAGTGGCGGCGAGCGCATTATGCACACTGGGCATGCGTAATGAGACCTCGAACACACCAGTTCGAGTCTGAATCCGTAGTGCTCCAGTGTCTGTGATCATGCCCTGAACTTCTGCATCGCTATTAGAACTAGGCCGACACAACGCGAAGTCTGCAATAATATTACGAGTAGCTGCTACCCGCCAGATTCTGGAAAACGGATCATCAGCAGGAAACACTGCCGTGCCATCCGGCGTCAGTGCATGTAGCACACTGGCGTGTTCCATGGCCACACCCTCAACAGTAAACATGAACTCTTGATGCTCCCGCTGAGCATTGTTTACTAGCGCGATCGTAGGTCTAGAAATTCGCGCTAGCTGTTGCGTTTCGCCGGGATGGTTCATGCCAAGCTCGACAACAGCAAGACGATGCTGCGCCCTAAGCCGCAACAACGTGAGCGGTAAGCCAATATCGTTATTCAGATTGCCCTGTGTTGAAAGCCACTGTGTATTATCGAGCGCAGCGGAGAAAATTGACGCGATCATTTCTTTCACCGTCGTCTTCCCGTTACTGCCGGTCACAACAATAAGTGGTAACGTGAACCTCCGCCGCCAACCAGCTGCCAGCGCGCCAAGCGCTGCCCGTGTATTATCTACACAGATTGCTGGAATACGCCAGCTGTTGGAACTATGTGACACTAACACGGCGGCTACTCTGCGTTGAGAAAGCTCTGGCAAAAAATCGTGCCCGTCGAAACGACGCCCCTTAAGCGCGACAAATAAACTTGTCGGACTGCACTTTCGACTATCGATTGAAATTTGGTCAAAAGCGATCGTATCATCGCCACCTAATATTACAGCACCATCGATCAGTGCGGCTGCTTCACGCAGGGTCAACATAGTCACTCAGATTTTTCATGGAATTGCGCGGCATATCACGCAAGCGCAAGATGTACATAATCTTGATCAGAAAAGGGTCGCTTTTTCCCCATCACTTCCTGTGTTGTTTCATGTCCTTTACCGGCGATTAAAACAACATCGGCAGCGGCAGCAGCGCGTACCGCGTGTAGTATCGCACAAGCGCGACACTCAATAATTCGTGCGTGTTTAGGTTCACGCATTGCGCTAATAATTTGTTCAATGATCGATAATGGCGGCTCGCTACGCGGATTGTCACTCGTTACAATAACGCTATCGGTAAGTCTCTCGGCAATTGTCCCCATTAGAGGTCGTTTTGCTGTGTCGCGCTCACCCCCACAGCCGAAGACACAAACAAGCTTGCCACCCCGTTGCGTAGAGACTTGTCGTAGTGCAACGAGCGCTTTTTCTAACGCATCTGGTGTATGTGCATAATCAACAATTACTAATGGCTCCCCCCTTTTTACGCGCCCCCCGAATTGCTGCATCCGGCCATTAACCGGTTCTAGTTGGGCGATTTGAGATACCGCTACATCGAATGGTACGTCAGCAGCCAGCAGTACACCAAGGACGGCAAGTAGATTAGCGACATTGAACGTGCCTAGGGTATTCACTTTAAGTTCAGCCCGTCCCCAGTCAGATAGAACGGTAAAGACAGTGCCACTAGCGATCGCGCGAATTGCCACTGCATGCAGCGAAGCGTCTCCGCGTGGTAAGGTTGAAGCAATGCCGTAAGAGATTACATGTACCCGTGTGACTAAATGCTCTATTAGCCGTCGTCCAGCCTCGTCGTCGCGATTGATAACCGCCGCACGCAAGCCCGGCCAGTCGAATAGTCGTATTTTAGCGGATTCATACGATGCAAGATCCTTATGATAATCGAAATGATCTTGTGTTAGGTTAGTAAACACGGCGATGTCTAGGGCGACTCCGTTCACACGACCTTGATGCAAAGCATGAGAAGATACTTCCATAGATACTGCACGCGCACTGCACGCGCGTAGTGCTGCGAGACTACGGTGTATCTGTGGTGCATCAGGAGTTGTAAACCCAGTATTGGAAAGTTGCCCCAGCAGTCCGGTTCCTAAGGTACCAATAATCGCGCAAGGAGTACCACTGCTGCTTAACGCGCCTGCGATCCAGTGATTAGTTGTAGTCTTTCCATTAGTGCCTGTGATACCGATCATTAGCAAGTCGCGACTTGGCTCACCATACCACGCACTAGAAATATAACCAGAAAGTTGTTTGAGTTCAAAGACTTCAAGCACTGGCACGCTGATATCTGAGATCGGACCACTACCAGCCTGTACTAGAACCGCTGCGGCGCCTCGCTGTAATGCATCAGCGATATATAGACGACTACTCTCCTCGTCCAGCGTGTACGAGAGGAATGCATCGCCGGTACGCACTTCACGACTATCTACCTGGAGTTGTGCATGCGGGGTAAGCCAGGTGCGCAACCATACAAGTATATTGGCGCGTGCTTTCTCAATTTGTTCGTGCATTAGTAGGGAGCCGCTCATCGCACAGTTTTTTCGTTTCGCTTACATTGATTATGCACCTAGGATTGCTTTTGCCTATAAGCTGATTTTTAGGCATTTCAGGTGGCACATTCAGCAAGCGCAGGGTGTCGCCAACAATCTCTGAAAAGACGGGACCAGAGACCCGCCCCCCGAAATGACTACCAGATGTCGGTTCATCAACGGACACTGCTACGACGATACGTGGATTTGGAATCGGTGCCATACCGATAAATGATGCCCTATACTTAGTATAGTCATAGCCCCGTCCCATATGTTTATATGTAGTCCCGCTTTTTCCTCCGACGCGATAGCCCGGTACCGCTGCCTGAGGCGATGTACCGCCTGATTGCGTGACAGTCTCTAGCATCGATTGAACCTGCCGCGCCGTGGTAACTGAAAAGACTCGTTCTCCTTTAGGCTCGTCACCGTTATTACTCTTGATCAGGGTAAGCGGAATGATACATCCGTCATGTGCGATTGTAGTATAGGCACGACTCAACTGGAACAGTGACGCAGATAAGCCGTATCCATATGACATGGTTGCCTGCTCGATACGACGCCAGTTCTTCCAAGGATGTAATAGTCCAGATGCCGCGCCAGGGAAGGCTACCTTCGGCGCTTGTCCAAGTCCGATACTTGTATACATCCTCCACATTTCCTCAGGCCGTAACCGCATGGCAATTTTTATTGCACCGATGTTGCTGGACTTCTGAAGAATACCCCCAACGGTTAAAACGCCAAAGTCCGCCCCATCCGTAATCGTCGCTCCATCTAATATAAAGTGCCTACTGCCGGTATCAACTAACGTTGTGGGCGACACGCGGTGTAGATCTAGCGCGAGCGACACAGTAAACGGCTTCATAATTGAGCCAGGCTCAGATACGTCAGTCAACGCACGATTGCGCAACTGTTGGCTAGTGATATGTGATCGGTTATTCGGGTTGTATGTCGGGTAGTTAGCTAGCGCGAGTACTTCACCCGTTTTTACATCAATCACGATCGCAGCTCCGGCCTTGGCCTTGAACTGATTAACTGCCGCTTTCAGACTAGAAAACGCGATATACTGGATCTTTCTATCTAGCGACAGTTCAATATCTGAACCATTACGCGGCTTGACTAACTTATCAACATCCTCGATGATACGTCCAATTCGATCTTTAATCACGTGACGGCTTCCTGGAGTGCCAGCTAATTCTTTCTGGTCTGCTAGCTCGATGCCTTCTTGCCCTTCGTCTTCAATGTTAGTGAAACCGATCATATGTGCGATAATCTCACCCTCCGGATAAAATCGCTTATATTCGGCGCGCGCGTATATGCCAGGAATGTCTAGTGAAATAACTTTCTGAGCTACCTGCAATGGTATTTGACGTTTTATATAGACAAAGGTTTTATCCCTTGACAATTTTGCGCGTAACTCTTTCTCGCTTATCGATAATAACTTCGAGAGATCGGCCCACTTATCGGGGCTCAAATTATGAGGTACTGATTCAGGAATAGCCCAGATCGCGCGCACTGGCACACTTATAGCTAATACTAGTCCATTTCGATCCAAAATCTTACCGCGTGTGGCCGGCAACTCAATGGTACGGCAGTAGCGGCTTTCACCCTGTTTTTGATAAAATGCGTTGCCGGGTCCCTGAATCCAGAACGCACGTCCTACTAGAATAATAAATGCAATAAACAGAAGAAATACAACAAGCCTAGAGCGCCACATCGGTAAGTACATAGAGCATAAACGTGGAAGTCGACGATAGCAGTGCACAACGACAATAATAGACTGAGAGATTCATTGGACTGTTTTTACCCTAACGGCCCGGCTCTTTTAAATTAGATGCGACCGGCCCTGTTTTGTTCGACGGTAGTATGTCAGACTGCATTCTGTCCGAATTAATATTCAAATATTGAGTGCAACTTAGTACTATCGGGTGCATCTTTAAATAAACTGCGGCGATATGCGCAATGCGTGAGGTCTTAGATAATGCACTTCTTTGGTATTGCAACCATACATTATTCAAGCGCAGCTCATACTCTTTCGACTGAGCATATTGCAGATCGACAAACAGCTCGCGATAACAATTCGTCGCGCTAACAACTGACAATGCACAACCTACCTCAAAGGTAAGCATAATAATAAGCAGAAAAAAATTAAGCCGGATCATTTTAATACTCGTTCAGCGATACGCATTACGGCAGATCGGGCACGCGGGTTAGCTATTACTTCCTCCGCACTTGAAAACATACGCCCAAGAATGCGTAACGGCGGAGTAGGTGAGTCCGCTACACGAATTGGAAGATGACGTTCTACAGCTGGAGCACGGGCGTGCGATTGTAGAAATCGCTTAACAATACGATCTTCTAGAGAATGAAAGCTGATAACTACTAAACGCCCTCCTGGCTCTAATGATTGCAATGCAGTTTCCAGAACTATTGAAAGCTCTAAAAGCTCTTGATTAATATGAATCCGTATAGCTTGGAAGGTACGAGTAGCGGGATCCTGACCTTTTTCGCGAGTTTTGACGGCACGCCCTACAATCTTAGCAAGCTCACTTGTGCTTTCTAAAGGACCAAGATGCCCGGATTTTGATCGGCGTACAGAAATTGCCCTTGCAATTCGCACAGCAAACCGCTCTTCTCCATAATCTCGTATTATCCTGATTAATTCTCGCTCATCTACGCGAGCTAGCCATTGTGCGGCGGACTCACCACACATCGGATTCATACGCATATCTAACGGACCATCATAGCGAAAGCTAAAACCTCGAGCTGGATCATTAATTTGTGGCGACGATACACCTAAATCTAGTAATATTCCAGACATGCGGATATTGCCACGCGATACTAGCACTTTACGTAATTGCGAAAAGCCACTATGTACGACATCTAGGCGTGGATCAGAGATCTGGCGTGCCACCTCGATCGCCTGCGGATCTTTATCAAAGACAATCAATCGCGCGTTAGGTGTAAGTCTCGCAAGTATCAAGCGAGTATGGTGCCCTCGGCCAAATGTACCATCAACATAAATTCCATCAGTACGTGTAATCAGTGCACTGACAGCTTCCTCTAATAGGACTGTTTGATGCCATCCTAGTCCTTTTATTGCTGAAGTCATCCTCTACTCTGGACTATAAAAAGTAAGGTTTTCGAGTGTATTAAGTAATTTTTATCATTAAAATATGCTTTTAGGAGTGTAATTTGCACGCTCCTAACACAAAGTTACTACCTATTTTACTACCTATTTTACTACCTATTTTACTACCTATTTTAAACAGAATTACTTTATGCTTTTCCTCTAGATTTACATCATATATAGCTTAAGCGAGACAAACACTAACCTGCAGATTCATAACGATATCTAAGGCGTTATATAGTAGGATGCAATCTTACTATTGCGTATAAGAAATAGACTCTGTCCTAAGATTCGATATTACTCGTTCTAAATCTAAAAAAATTTAGAAAAAATCTATTGAAGATGACATACGAGACTTCATATAAGTGTTAATACGCATGTCACTAAGATACTACAGTGTACGTCATATGAATCTACTATATCGCAATAACTATTCCATAAAAATTTAAAATTCATATCGATATATAAGAATATCTTTTACTAGAGAAACGCCTAGCAGGGAAGTCAAAGCCGCACCCGCTATTTATACACAAATTTACTCAAAAAGACTTTTGATATATTTCAAGATGTAGATTACTAGATAGACTCTTAATTTATAGAACTATAACAGCCTTATACAAGTAGATTTAAAGTCTATAAAGTCACTTAATCGATATTAAGACATCAAATTATCCGGCCGTTAATTCTAAGAATACTAACTCTCTAAAACGCTTGCGCACAGACTTTACCGCGTAATTTAATTAGTACCGCCGCATAACTTTTCTTGGCTACTATTACATTAGATTTCAGAAGCGGGCAACCCATTCTAACTCCTGTACAAACTATGCTTTACACTCCCTTATTAACTCGTCAAGTAATATTTAACGCCCCATTAATTTTTTAATTAGCGCATCTAAATCAACATCAAACTTCGTCAAAAGCGACCCTCCTTACTATCCTTATTTATCTAAGTAACTTTTAAACTACTATTGTATTAATAACTTTTATAAAAGCGCTTTATAAAGAAGCTGT
>NZ_CP080504.1:82408-87597 GCF_020342435.1 Candidatus Vallotiella sp. (ex Adelges kitamiensis) | reverse complement strand
GGAGATTTAAAACACGACGCCCGCTTCATTATTTAAAGCGGGCGTCGTGTTTTAAAAAGAAGAGCCTGACAATTACCTACTTTCACACGGGCAATCCGCACTATCATCGGCGTGGAGTCGTTTCACGGTCCTGTTCGGGATGGGTAGGGGTGGGGCCAACTTACTATAGTCATCAGGCAAAAAACTGTTGTTACGCTATAGCGCGTAACTAGTCTGGGGTAAAAGCAGTTAGTAGATAATAGCACAACATCAAAACGGACCAGTTATAGGATCAAGCCTTACGGGCAATTAGTATCGGTTAGCTTAACGCATTACTGCGCTTACACATCCGACCTATCAACGTCCTAGTCTTGAACGACCCTTCAAGGGGATCAAGTCCCCGGGGAAGTCTCATCTTGAGGCAAGTTTCCCGCTTAGATGCTTTCAGCGGTTATCTCTCCCGAACATAGCTACCCGGCGATGCCACGGGCGTGACAACCGGTACACCAGAGGTTCGTCCACTCCGGTCCTCTCGTACTAGGAGCAGCCCCTCTCAAACTTCCAACGCCCACGGCAGATAGGGACCAAACTGTCTCACGACGTTTTAAACCCAGCTCACGTACCTCTTTAAATGGCGAACAGCCATACCCTTGGGACCGGCTACAGCCCCAGGATGAGATGAGCCGACATCGAGGTGCCAAACACCGCCGTCGATATGAACTCTTGGGCGGTATTAGCCTGTTATCCCCAGAGTACCTTTTATCCGTTGAGCGATGGCCCTTCCATACAGAACCACCGGATCACTATGACCTGCTTTCGCACCTGCTTGACTTGTCGGTCTCGCAGTTAAGCACGCTTATGCCATTGCACTATCAGCACGATTTCCGACCGTACTTAGCGTACCTTCGTACTCCTCCGTTACACTTTGGGAGGAGACCGCCCCAGTCAAACTGCCTACCATGCACGGTTCCCGAACCCGCTTCAGGGTCCTAGGTTAGAACCTCAAACAAACCAGGGTGGTATTTCAAGGACAGCTCCATGCGAACTAGCGTTCACACTTCAAAGCCTCCCACCTATCCTACACAGATTTGTTCAAAGTCCAATGCAAAGCTACAGTAAAGGTTCATGGGGTCTTTCCGTCTAGCCGCGGGTAGATTGCATCATCACAAACACTTCAACTTCGCTGAGTCTCGGGAGGAGACAGTGTGGCCATCGTTACGCCATTCGTGCAGGTCGGAACTTACCCGACAAGGAATTTCGCTACCTTAGGACCGTTATAGTTACGGCCGCCGTTTACCGGGACTTCAATCAAGAGCTCGCACCCCATCATTTAATCTTCCGGCACCGGGCAGGCGTCACACCCTATACGTCCACTTTCGTGTTTGCAGAGTGCTGTGTTTTTATTAAACAGTCGCAGCCACCAGTTTATTGCAACCCTTTGACCCTGCTGGCGCTAGCCAGTTAGGCTAATAGGGCGTACCTTATCCCGAAGTTACGGTACCAATTTGCCGAGTTCCTTCTCCCGAGTTCTCTCAAGCGCCTTAGAATACTCATCCCGCCCACCTGTGTCGGTTTGCGGTACGGTCTTGTTAGACTGAAGCTTAGAGGCTTTTCTTGGGACCACTTCTAATTGCTTTGCAGCTTAAAACTGCTCGCCCCACACCCTTGAATTATGTACCCGGATTTGCCAGAGCACCTTCTTTAATGTAGGGACCGGGACTTCCGACACCCGGACAACCTTCCGCGATCCGTCCCCCCATCGCATCTAACAATGGTGCAGGAATATTAACCTGCTTTCCATCAGCTACGCATTTCTGCCTCGCCTTAGGGACCGACTCACCCTACGCCGATGAACGTTGCGTAGGAAACCTTGGGCTTACGGCGAGGAGGCTTTTCACCTCCTTTATCGCTACTCATGTCAGCATTCGCACTTCCGATACCTCCAGCACACTTTTCAGTGTACCTTCGCAGGCTTACGGAACGCTCTCCTACCATACGCACTTACGCACGTATTCGCAGCTTCGGTAATTAGCTTAGCCCCGTTACATCTTCCGCGCAGGACGACTCGATCAGTGAGCTATTACGCTTTCTTTAAAGGATGGCTGCTTCTAAGCCAACCTCCTGACTGTTTTTGCCTTCCCACTTCGTTTCCCACTTAGCTAATTTTAGGGACCTTAGCTGGCGATCTGGGTTGTTTCCCTTTTGACGTCGGACGTTAGCACCCGGCGTCTGTCTCCCGTGATTACACTCTTCGGTATTCGGAGTTTGCTATGACGAAGTAATCCGCAATGGACCCCTCAACCATGACAGTGCTCTACCCCCAAAGGTGATACACGAGGCACTACCTAAATAGTTTTCGGAGAGAACCAGCTATTTCCAAGTTTGTTTGGCCTTTCACCCCTATCCACAGCTCATCCCCTAACTTTTCAACGTTAGTGGGTTCGGTCCTTCAGTGCGTGTTACCGCACCTTCAACCTGGCCATGGATAGATCACTTGGTTTCGGGTCTACGCCCAACAACTTATTGCCCTATTCGGACTCGCTTTCGCTACGCCTCCCCTATCGGTTAAGCTTGCTATTGAACGTAAGTCGCTGACCCATTATACAAAAGGTACGCCGTCACCCTTTACAAGGCTCCGACTGTTTGTATGCATGTGGTTTCAGGATCTATTTCACTCCCCTCTCGGGGTTCTTTTCACCTTTCCCTCACGGTACTAGTTCACTATCGGTCGATCACGAGTATTTAGCCTTGGAGGATGGTCCCCCCATCTTCAGACAAGATTTCACGTGTCCCGTCTTACTTATCGTACCCTTAGTTCCACACTTTAGTTTTTACTTACAAGGCTATCACTTACTGCGGCCGCTTTTTCCAAAGCGTTCAGTTAACTAGAGAGTTACATGGTACAGGCTGATCCCATTTCGCTCGCCACTACTCTGGGAATCTCGGTTGATTTTTTTTCCTACGGCTACTTAGATGTTTCAGTTCGCCGCGTTCGCTTCACATGATCTATAGATTCAATCACGGATGACCTATGTAGGTCGGGTTACCCCATTCAGACATCTGCGGATTATAGCTTGTTTACCAGCTCCCCGCAGCTTTTCGCAGGCTACTACGTCTTTCTTCGCTTGTGATCGCCAAGGCATCCACCACATGCACTTACTTGCTTGATCCTATAACAAGTCCGTTTTGCAACGAGCAAGTTATGGGTGAGCTTTGTGCTGTGCCATACTTTTTGAGTATTTTGAGTTACTCAAGAAAATAAATTCTCTACCCATCTATTTTTGCATCCATCTCAAGATGCTCTAATAGATATACTGCTTTTTCCAGATTTTTAAAGAACGTTACAGCTAACAAAAAATTCTTGATACACAGATTTAATTACTAATACTCAAACTTGAATACTTGCAATTAAACAGTGGTGGAGGCAGACGGAATCGAACCGACGACCCCCTGCGTGCAAAGCAGGTGCTCTCCCAGCTGAGCTATGCCCCCAAGCTTCTTGGGTTTGATATTTATTTGCTAGACACGCATGGTGGGTCCGGTTGGATTTGAACCAACGACCCCCGCCTTATCAAGACGGTGCTCTAACCGACTGAGCTACAGACCCTTTGTCTGTCCCCCGTGACTTTACAGCCGATAAGTGTGGGTACTTGCAGATAGACATTTTCTCTAGAAAGGAGGTGATCCAGCCGCACCTTCCGATACGGCTACCTTGTTACGACTTCACCCCAGTCATGAATCCTACCGTGGTAACCGTCTTCCTTGCGGTTAGACTAGCCACTTCTGGTAAAACCCACTCCCATGGTGTGACGGGCGGTGTGTACAAGACCCGGGAACGTATTCACCGCGACATGCTGATCCGCGATTACTAGCGATTCCAGCTTCATGCAGTCGAGTTGCAGACTACAATCCGGACTACGATCGGTTTTCTGGGATTAGCTCCCCCTCGCGGGTTGGCAACCCTCTGTTCCGACCATTGTATGACGTGTGAAGCCCTACCCATAAGGGCCATGAGGACTTGACGTCATCCCCACCTTCCTCCGGCTTGTCACCGGCAGTTTCCTTAGAGTGCTCTTGCGTAGCAACTAGGGACAAGGGTTGCGCTCGTTGCGGGACTTAACCCAACATCTCACGACACGAGCTGACGACAGCCATGCAGCACCTGTGCGCCGATTCTCTTTCAAGCACCTCTACTTCTCAGTAGAGTTTCGACCATGTCAAGGGTAGGTAAGGTTTTTCGCGTTGCATCGAATTAATCCACATCATCCACCGCTTGTGCGGGTCCCCGTCAATTCCTTTGAGTTTTAATCTTGCGACCGTACTCCCCAGGCGGTCAACTTCACGCGTTAGCTACGTTACTAAGGAAATAAATCCCCAACAACTAGTTGACATTGTTTAGGGCGTGGACTACCAGGGTATCTAATCCTGTTTGCTCCCCACGCTTTCGTGCATGAGCGTCAGTATTGACCCAGGAGGCTGCCTTCGCCATTGGTATTCCTCCACATCTCTACGCATTTCACTGCTACACGTGGAATTCTACCTCCCTCTGCCATACTCTAGACTGCCAGTCACCTATGCAGTTCCCGGGTTAAGCCCGGGGATTTCACATTGGTCTTAGCAAACCACCTGCGCACGCTTTACGCCCAGTAATTCCGATTAACGCTCGCACCCTACGTATTACCGCGGCTGCTGGCACGTAGTTAGCCGGTGCTTATTCTTCCGGTACCGTCATCCAATTTAGGTATTAACTAAATTGCTTTCTTTCCGGACAAAAGTGCTTTACAACCCGAGGGCCTTCTTCACACACGCGGCATTGCTGGATCAGGGTTTCCCCCATTGTCCAAAATTCCCCACTGCTGCCTCCCGTAGGAGTCTGGGCCGTGTCTCAGTCCCAGTGTGGCTGACCGTCCTCTCAGACCAGCTACAGATCGTCGCCTTGGTAAGCCTTTACCCTACCAACTAGCTAATCTGCCATCGGCCGCTCTTTGAGCGCGAGGCCCGAAGGTCCCCCGCTTTTCTCTTGAGAGTGTATGCGGTATTAATTCGGCTTTCGCCGGGCTATCCCCCACTCTAAGACACGTTCCGATGTATTACTCACCCGTTCGCCACTCGCCGCCAGGCCGAAGCCCGCGTTGCCGTTCGACTTGCATGTGTAAGGCATGCCGCCAGCGTTTAATCTGAGCCAGGATCAAACTCTTTAGTTTAAACCT
>NZ_CP080504.1:0-82308 GCF_020342435.1 Candidatus Vallotiella sp. (ex Adelges kitamiensis) | reverse complement strand
TAATTTTGCGAAGCGTCAAGAGTTTTCTTAAAATCTTGTGCTACTGAGATCTACCTGCAAATATGCCTTATATAAAATGTTGCAAGTACAAAACAATATTTTAGCGATAGACTACTCTTATCTAACTCTAAATTAGATAGATTTTCGTTGGGTTTTGCAGCTGAAGTAATAAAAGTCTGATAACCGCAGCTACTGTGCTAAGTGTCTCATCTAGAGTTTTTTTAGTTAAAATATGAGGTGCTAAACGCTCAAGCCATGCTATATCGTAAAAAGCGACTACTTAGTATGCTAATAGCAATTGATTTATTTTAGCATTTGATTCCTGAATATTCTTGCGGACTACCCGGGTATAGATCATTATTAGTGTGTGAAATACACTGCGACTAATTGCTTATTTTCGATCGGTACATCTAGTATATCAGTAGTTTATTAGTTATATCGTTAAGTATGCTTTCACTAAACGCCCCCTGAAATACTACCCCTGATCGGATTACTCGTATGTATCACATCTATCTTACTTTAGCAAAAGTTCGATTCATGTCTTCAGGCGCTTGACTAGCTAGCTATTAACTAATAATAGTTTTGCTCGAATAATCTACATTATCTACTGATAAGTAAATATAAGAATCAAGGAGCGGTACCTATACGCTAAAATAATTTTTTATTTACTTTCGGTACCCGCAAACGAGTTCTGAGATGATTTTTCGTATTGCTCCAAGCATTCTTTCGGCCGACTTCGCCCGCCTCGGCGAAGAAGTGCGCAATGTTATCGCCGCCGGTGGCGACTGGATCCACTTTGACGTAATGGATAACCATTATGTACCCAATCTAACAATCGGCCCGATAGTCTGCAAAGCCATTCGGCCACACGTTAGAGCACCAATCGACGTGCATCTAATGGTACGTCCGGTGGATCGACTAGTAATAGATTTCGCAAAATCAGGCGCGAACATAATTAGCTTTCATCCTGAAGCATCTGACCATGTCGATCGCACCCTGTCGTTCATACGGGATCACGGTTGCAAAGCTGGATTGGCATTTAATCCAGCTACTTCATTACACTACCTGGATCATATAATGGATCGCATTGATTTAGTTTTAATTATGCTTGTGAATCCCGGGTTTAGTGGACAGCTATTTATTCCTGAGATACTTAATAAACTGCAAGATGTTCGGCGGCGCATCGACATATATTCAGAGCAAACAGGACGTGAGATCTACCTAGAAGTCGACGGCGGGGTAAAAGCTGATAACATTGCGAAAATTAGGGAGGCTGGTGCTGATACGTTTGTCGCTGGTTCAGCTATCTTCGATCAGCCAGATTATCAGCAAGTAATCCACCAGTTAAGGCAAGCACTAGAGTCATCCAGGTGAAATATGGCTAGTATAAATCTGAGTTATCTAATGATATCGATCGTCGCCGCGATGAATCACTATCGGATCTGTTCGACTCCAAATCTTTCAATTTTCGCCAGGCGGTGGATAGTAGAGAAGTTTTTGACCCTTTTTATTTTATTAGCTAATTCACCAGAACTCTACTGCGTGTGCGACAGTGCTCGCCTAGACAGGCATTGCTGAAGTAGCATAAAGACCTATTATAAAATGCTTGAGGGCGACCCAGACAAGTCTTATCGAGAAGCAGATTATGCAAGCTATGTTGAAAAACAAGCCAAGTCTCTCGAACACTTATCTAGTGTTAATAAAAAATAGTAATAATCATAATCTAACCAAGAAGCTCTACCTAATAATTTTAGCTAATTAGGATATCTAAGAAAGAGTTATAGATGATTACGCAGACTGGGCTAGTTTCTATTCATATCTACGAGAGCGTATCTCAACAATATCTATTGCGAGCTTGCTAAAGTGACTACCTGATATGACGAGCAAAGCTAATTAATATATCGCTAAGCAACAGTTTTTAAAACCGCTTCTCGAAAATTCAAATCTAGAGATCACGATTCTCATTAGCGTGATCTACTGCGGCAACTAGCACACTTAGGCTACTGTTGTTGTCAATATTAATTGATATTTAAATTAGTATTTTAGGAAAAAATAGAATAGCAATTCTATTGCACGCCACATAGCATACACAAGACATATCTAGATATAGCATCTGAAGAACTTTCTCCGCGTTTAGCGACCTGAAAGCGGAGTCAAGATGAACTGCGTCCTTAAAATTTACTCTGCGTTATTTTAGTTAATCAGACTACAAATGAAACGCTAAATTGCCTCTAATTGATTTGGATAACACATTAGGTCTCTAGTTTGTCTAAGCGTTATCAGTCTTTCAGGCCAAACTGATCCGTGTTGTCTGGTAGTGTCTACCCTACTAGAACGCGTGGTATGTTATGGCAGTTTATCTAGCACTTTGTGCTGTCTTAGTAGAAAGTGTACACTTCACAAGTGCTATGCTTGCATAGCTTAAAAAGATTTCTAATGCCAACGATAGATCTAGATATTTCTAATATCCCGTCTAATCTACTTAGGTACTCCCCCTTCCGTTAAAAAACTAGTCGATTGAGCTTACTTTCGGCGGCGCTGCATTTAGTTTTGCTTGCATCGCGGGCCGTACTTAGTAGGTATGTAGTTAACCCGCTGCGTGCTGAGATTTTTAGTTCAAAATTAATCTATTAGATGCCATATATTACTAGTGATTGATAACTAAAAAGTTATTAATCCGCAATTTTATCTAATGTTTTACACGTTATTCAAGCAGATAGGGGCCTACTGAAATGATAAGATCGCCGCAAAGGACCCGTAGTTTATTTATCTGTCTCTTAGACTAGGCAATCCGAAACTTGCCAGCGATAGCGAGTGAGGCTATCTACCGTTAATTATGAGCTTGCGATACAAGAGGCTGTCAATTGATGGTTTTATCGCTTAAAGCTGCACTGCGCTACTGACCCCGATGAATGCGCTCCCTAGCCCGACGAAATGCCCCTTGTTGCCGATGCTTACTGGCTTAACCCCGCACCGGAGATTAGATGTCAATTACCCCCCAGGAAGCACTGAAGCGCACCATTGAGCATCGTGAGATTTTTCATAATGAGATGCTTCACTTGATGCGAATGATTATGCGTGGAGAAATATCGCCAGTCATGGTAGCTGCTATTATCACGGGACTTCGCGTAAAAAAAGAAACGATTGGAGAAATTACCGCGGCGGCAATCATCATGCGTGAATTTGCTAATCACGTTCAAGTAGCTAATAACCAGAACTTTGTTGATATTGTAGGCACCGGCGGAGATGGTTCGCATACGTTTAACATTTCAACAGCAACAATGTTCGTAACCGCTGCAGCCGGTGCAAAAGTAGCGAAGCATGGAAATCGTGGAGTATCGTCTAAGTTCGGAAGCGCCGACGTGCTTGAGGCTATCGGTGTTAACATTAATTTAACACCAGAAGAAGTGGCGCAGTCTATAGAGGTGACTGGTATGGGATTTATGTTCGCACCGAACTACCATCCAGCGATGAAGAACCTCGCGTCGATCCGTCGTGAAATGGGGACGAAAACTATCTTTAATATACTAGGCCCGTTAACGAATCCGGCCGGAACGCCGAACCAACTGCAAGGCGTTTTTCACCGAGATTTAGTTGGTCTTCAGGTCCGGGTGATGCAAAGACTTGGTGCAAACCATGTACTAGTCGTTTACGGGTGCGACGGAATGGATGAAGTATCGCTTGGCGCGCCGACACAAGTCGGTGAGTTGCGAGATGGCCAGGTGCATGAATATCAGATTCATCCCGAGGACTTTGGTCTAAAGATGGCATCGAAGCGCTCCCTCGAGGTCGCGAATGCGGACGAATCTAAAACAATGCTGCTTAGTGCTCTAGATAATACGCCAGGCACTGCACGCGAAATTGTCGTGCTTAATGCTGGTACTGCGCTATATGCAGCCAATGTTACCTCCTCAATCGCAGAAGGAATCCGGAAAGCACGTGAGGCAATCGCTAGCGGAGCCGCTCGCGAAAAAGTCGATGCACTTGTCCGCTTCACACGGCAGTTGAGTTATTAAGCTAAATAGAGAGCTACTATGACTGATATTCTCAATCGCATTATTTCAGTTAAACGCGATGAAATCCGTGCATCGAAAGTAAATACGACTTTAGAAGAATTGCAACTAAGAGCCCACGGCCGTCATGATGAACTACGCGATTTTCTTGCAGCATTGCGTGCTAAGCATACAATCGGACAGCCGGCAATCATCGCCGAACTAAAAAAAGCCAGCCCTTCCAGAAAAGAGTTGCGTGAAACTTTTATACCAGCTGACATTGCCCGATCATACGAACAGCATGGAGCCGCATGCTTGTCAGTACTCACCGATCAGCAGTTTTTCCAGGGAAGCACGCGCCATCTTCAGCTGGCTCGCGATGCGTGCACACTACCCGTTCTGCGTAAAGACTTTATTATTGACCCGTATCAAGTTCTAGAAACGCGCGCAATGGGTGCGGATTGCATTCTCTTAATTGCTGCTGCCCTAGATCCGACGCAGATGCGGGAGCTAGAAGCGTGCGCACATTCGTTGGGTCTAGCGGTGCTAGTAGAGGTACATAATGCAGGCGAACTGGACGTGGCGCTGACGCTAAAAACACCGTTAATCGGCATTAACAATCGAAACTTGCGAACACTCACTATCACTCTAGATACTACACTTAGCTTACTAGACAAGATTCCAGACGAGCGTATTGTGGTAACTGAATCAGGGATTCTTACGCGTGCTGACGCAGAGCGAATTCGTGCTGCTGGCGTTCATACTTTTCTTATCGGTGAGGCATGCATGCACGCAGATAACCCTGGTGAAGCTCTTACCCACATTTTTTTCGGGTCACAATACGCTTAACAACAACGTCTATCTAACTAAAGTTAAGCATGATACTTACTCTCAAGCAACAATTCAATGGTCTTCCACCGATATGGCGAGGATACCTAACATCGTTTATTAGTAGTGCAATATACCCGCGCTTGTGTGAATTTATCGACCGTGAACGCAACAGCGGCAAGATAGTCTATCCGAGCGATGTGTTTCGCGCATTACATTTGACTACGCCAGACGATGTTAGAGTGATTATCCTAGGCCAGGATCCCTACCATGGCGAAGATAACGGTGTGCCACAGGCTCACGGACTAGCATTTTCCGTACCCCGGGGTGTCCGCCCCCCCCCGTCCTTGCGTAACATTTTCAGAGAGAACGTTGCGAATTTCAACCATGCGATGCCACACCATGGCTGTCTGGATTACTGGGCTCGTCAAGGGGTACTATTGCTTAATACAATATTAACTGTTGAGCGCAATCGCGCTGCTAGTCACGCAAGGTGTGGCTGGGAGCAATGCACGGACACATTAGTTGAGCGCTTTTCTGTTCAGCACAAAAGCCTAGTGTTCATGTTATGGGGCTCGTATGCGAAAGAAAAACGTAGGCTAGTAGACGGCCGTAGTCACTATATTCTCGAAGCACCACATCCGTCACCACTATCAGCGCACCGCGGTTTTCTCGGTTGCCGCCACTTCGCTCTCGCGAATAAATATCTTCGATATGTTGGTCGCTCGCCAATCGATTGGCGTGTACCCTGAAATGATGATGTAAATCTAGACTGACCTACAGCGAATATCTTTATTGCGTTCTCTTTGTGTTTTTTTAAAAAATTTCAGTCGCTCGGTGAAGCAGCACGTCACACTACTCATTCTAATAAATAGAGTGGGCGCTGTTAAAATCTATACAACGGTATTTGAAGCAATTTAAAACAGTATTATATAGCGCGTAGGGATAGGTCTATGAAAGATCTCTCAGCTTATCTCGATATGCCTTTTCAACAAGTTTAGTTCATAACTTTGGCATCAAAATAAAGAATTAATCAGACGCAGTCTATAGATATCAGCTGGATAAATTAAGAACTATGGGTTGCATATCGGAAAGAATTATGCTAATTCTCTCAGAGAGTTAGTATCTATTAAGCAAGATTATTGTCGACGCATTACTCATATCTGACTAGATTTTCTGAGTAGATCGCTAGCGCTCTCGAGCATTAGAAGTGCTACCGCGCCCAAAGTCAGTTGTGTGAGCACGCATAGCGATCATCTGTGCCTTTCATTATTTATCTTCTATTGCTATACGGCGTTTCGGATCCCAGAGGCTAGCTACCCGGAAGCTGAAATAACCGCTTCAGCCTATTAATCTTGATAATTAATCCCTGACATTTAATTTTTTATTAAATGTCAGGGATTAATTTGTGGCAAATTAGAAACGAAAATCTTAGCCTGGAATATATCAATAATGATATTTTGCTTATCTCATCTATCTTGCTTAGTTCGATAAATGAGTCATAGTTAGCAACGTTTACGTCTTGCTACGGACGGGGCTGCGAGATAGGAGCAGTCACCATCTGAAAGCTTTATAATCTCTATTTTGCCCAGGCTGGAATACAAAACCATATTCCTAAGCGATGTTAGTTTGCCCTATTTTCGACTCTTCTTCGTTACTAAGTAAAAAATTGATTGTGACGAAGATATCTATTAATGCGCTATTCGTTAGTTTGTAAAAGTTTTCTATGAGCCTCAAATGCGGTATCATTGGTTTGCCCAATGTCGGCAAGTCTACTCTTTTCAATGCTCTGACTAAAGCGGGTGTTTCCGCCGAAAACTACCCATTTTGTACGATCACACCAAATGTTGGTGTAGTCGAAGTACCGGACCCACGACTTACCGCTTTAGCACAGATCGTTAAGCCGGGGCGCATTCGACCAGCAATCGTTGAGTTTGTCGATATTGCCGGACTTGTTTCGGGCGCAAGCAGAGGTGAAGGTCTGGGTAATCAATTCCTTTCCAACATACGTGAGATGGATGCGATCATCCATGTAGTTCGATGTTTTGATAACGATCATGTACTTCACGTTATAGGCAATATTAATCCGCGGGCAGATATTGAAATAATTCATACTGAATTAGCGCTGGCCGATCTAGCAATTGTTGAGAAAGTACTCGCTCGATTTTCGAAAACAACAAAATCATATAATAATAAAGATGCACTCAAGCTAATCGCTGTATTAGAAAAAGTGCGTGCACAGCTAGATCAGGTATGCTTGGTCCGTTTGATGAATCTGTCTGATGAAGAACACGCATTAATTAAGCCTCTGTGCCTAATTACAACGAAGCCAACAATGTACGTTGCCAACGTACACGAGAATGGTTTCGAGAACAATCAGTACTTAGATGCGATACGTGGCTATGCAGAAAAAGAAGGCTCTCCGGTCATCGCTGTCTGTGCTGATGCTGAGGCAGGGATCGCTGGATTACCAGATAATGAAAAAAACATTTTTCTGATCGATATAGGCATGAATGAACCTGGACTAGATCGCGTAATCCGAGGAGGCTTTAAGCTCCTAGGGCTACAGACATACTTTACCGCTGGCCTCAAGGAAGTGCGCGCTTGGACCATCCGCGCTGGTGATACAGCAAGAAGAGCGGCTGGCATTATCCATACGGATTTTGAGCGTAGCTTTATCCGCGCTCAGACAATTTCATACGATGACTTTATCGTCTATAAAGGAGAACAGGGCGCAAAAGAAGCGGGCAGAATGCGTTCTGAAGGAAAAGAGTACGTGGTTCAGAATGGGGATGTAATCAAATTTTTATTGAGCGATTAATCAATCGCTATTTCTAGCGTGTGCTTATTACTTGAAAAGCGTTAGCGAAATCCGTGATTCATGTAAATCAATTCGCTGTATATACCTTTTTTCATAAATGCCAACTCTATTTTTCTAGAGCAAGAGAGCTCTATACTACCTAAATCTCTGATAAACAACGAGATATTGATTATTAGGCAAACTGTTAGAGGGAGGTTAATTAGAAAGTTAGATATGCACCCCCATGCCGAGTCGTAGTAACAAGCCTTATGCAATTGCATAACTATAGCGATGTACATATAGCTGTACCGTATGCAGACTATCACTTCTCACACACGAGAAGGTGTCTCGCCGCTCCCCTAAAGATTTACAATCCTCGCCCTTGAACAAGTCTTATAAAGACTTGAGTTTATATCTAGATTTAATAAAGATATTGAGAATAAAGCTATTCTTATATTCCATATCTATATTAGCTACTACCTCAAACGCTGCTTTTTTAAAGCTAGTCTAAGCAGAATAAAGCTTTTCCTTGTTCAAGAAGACGAAGCACCCCTAAGTTTGCTTATCAGGAGTAACTTCATAGGAAGTTAATAATATACGCTAGGCTTAAGGGAGCCGATACACCAAGGTAGGAGCCTGCTTTGAGAAGCTAAAGAGCATTAAATCTATAGAAAAGCAGCGAAATCTTTATTTCAGTGGACACCTACCTCAGTAACGAAGTTATCGACCCTAGAATCTTAGAAAGATCTTCTTTAACAACCTTCCAAGTAAAATAAAAGATTGTTAATAACAGCCGGCATAATTCACGGTATCATCGGCCCACAAAATATGCAAGTCGAAGCTTTTTAGCACACGTACGTCAATCGCTTTTCTCTCTGAAACATCTATAAATAAAAAACTAATTAGAATTCTATTAGAAGACGAGCATAGAGAACTATGAACGTTATTCATAATAAACAATGTACTTAAAACTATCAAATGATCTGAATAGAGAAATATTTCGTATGTTCAGATTGCTTCAGTACGTGCTTCGAGCCACGCTTTCGCGTCGCCGCTCAGATGCTGGCCGACTCGCTGGCGCACTAGTGCATGGTAGGCATTAAGCCAGTTTATTTCATCTTCACGCAGTAAAGACTGCTCGATACATCGAATATCGATTGGGCATAACGTCAGCGTTTCGAAGCAGAGGAATTCACCAAATTCGGTCGTGTCTACAGGTTGGCTTAGCAAAAGGTTCTCAATACGGATACCCCACTTACCGGGGCGGTAGATACCAGGTTCATTTGAGGTGATCATGTTTTTTTCCATTGCCATGGAGGACTCCGCCGACGCATAGCGCGAAATTACCTGCGGTCCTTCATGCACGCTTAAGAAATAGCCAACCCCATGGCCAGTGCTATGTCCAAAGTCTATGCATGCATCCCAAATTGGTGCCCTCGCTATCGCGTCTAGCATAGGTGAGTATATACCACGTGGAAATTTTAAGCGAGACAGTGCGATCATACCTTTAAGTACTAGCGTGAAATCACGCCGTTGTTCAGCACTAGTCCGACCTACTGGTATAATGCGCGTAACATCGGTAGTGCCACCTAGATATTGCCCCCCGGAGTCAATCAATAAAAGACCGTCGCCTTTAATTGGTGTATTCGACTGTAACGTTGCGCGATAGTGTGGCAGTGCGCTATTAGCATTAAAAGCAGCGATTGTTGGAAAGCTAAGAAATACGAAATCGCGCCGACGTGCTCTTGCTTCAGTAAGTTTTTTGTCGATTGTCAACTCGGTAATATGCTCACGACCAAGCGTCTGTTCAAGCCATGCAAAGCATTCTGAGAGCGCTGCGCCGTCCTGCTCCATCGTCTCGCGTACGCGATCGATTTCTATTTCCGTCTTACAAGACTTTGCAAAAATCGATGGATTTACTACTTCAACGAGTTTTACACCAGGCTGCACAACTTTCATCAGGCCATACGTGACGCGTCGGGGATCAATCAGCAGTCTACTTCCTGGCTTAATTGCCGCTAACTCTGCTGGCGCCTCCTCATATGAGGCTATGTGCACGTTATCTTGTACTAGTTTACTGCGCAACAGCGCATCGATTTTACCATCAGGTATATACAATACCGCACATTGTAGACTAATCAACGCGTGCGCAACAAACACGGGACTATAGCTTACGTCACTCCCCCGGAGATTAAAAATCCATGCGATATCATCCAATGTGGAGATAAAATGCCACTGTGCATGTTTGTTACGCATTGCACTTCGTATCTGATAAAGTTTTTGCATGCGTCCTACTGGCGCGTAGAAGCGATTGTGCTCATACACTGGTAGTTTAGGCAGAGCTGGACGCTTTTCCCAAATTAGGTTGAGCAAGTCTATATCAGAATACAGGTGTATACCAGAAGCCTGGAGCGCGGCTTGTAAAACACGTGCAGCAGACAGGTTTAGCGTACTGCCATCTACGCCAACCTTCGTGCCGGATGCCATATGTGTAACGAGCCAGTTTATATAATGAAACTCCTGTTCAGCTATCATCTTCATCAAATGAATACTACTGCAGGCTAGTTCTGCAGCAGCCTGTACCCAGTAGCGGCTATCAGTCCATAGTCCCGCAAAGTCGGAGGTCACGACTAACAAGCCAGCTGAGCCGGTAAATCCAGACAGCCACGTAAAGCCCTTCCAGTGTTGGGGTAAGTATTCAGACGAGTGAGGATCGGCAGACAGCACGATATATGCATCCAAACTCGCATGCTTCATCGCATCGCGCAGTCGTGCTATCTTTTTAGCAGGGAGAACTACCTGACTGTCAACGAGTTGTTGAGCTTTTATCAAGTTCTCTAACAAGAAGAATTAATAAACAAAGAAACAGACACGACTATTATCGTGCTAGGATATATGACGTTCATTCGAACACCTTACAATCCTCGAATAACACTTCCGGATTGTACTCTTATTTTAACTGTAACAGCAGCTGACATATTTAAGCTCGGTCAATTCTACCTAGCTATCGAAAAAACATATTATCTAAAGTTCTTAATTACGATACCCAGGTATCGTAGGGCATTATATTAACGACGGGCGACTTCTTATAACAGTTTATACCGGCTAGTCGTGATTTTTTATAAAACAATCATAAGATATCGCAAGAGATGACTCTCCCAGAGGATGCAGCTAGTCATTAGTGACTACCGAAGTTTTTGTCTGAGAACAAGCCGCTTAATCGTAGTGATAATACTAAATATAAGATCAGGACTAGTCTAGTTATTAAGACTGTAAAGTAATACGCGATATCAGGCATTAGGATCGCGTTATTTAGTCAGAAGATGAAACACTCTAAGAATAAATAACTATCTAGAAGCGATCTGTATAACTAACTAACATTAGTATCTAGAGAAAAGCTCTGTTATTAGCAGTAGAGTATCGAAAAGACAGTGCTATTTTACAATTGAAGATTTCACTGTTCCGTGATCGATACATAACGTGACGGAAGAAATCTAATAGATTCATCCTACCTCACAGAACAAGAATATTGTGCGTTGTCATTGATCATAGATCAGCTGCGATATATGCAAACTCTAGATTTAATACGCAAAGTTGACAATAATTAAAAGATCATAGTAACGCTCTATTTTCAACGGCGATCATGCCACTTGTTTACTATCAAATAAACTACTATATCACGTCGGTTATATTGCTCAAGCGCATGACGTTTACGTTCGAGAAGAACTTACAATACTTAAAAACAAGTGGGTAAAATACACATATCATCACAGCGGTCGACATAGCCGTATATATCTCGAGCAGGTGGAAAGTAATATCCAAAGTAGGATAGCATCGACTCGTAACTGGACTTAAATATACGGCGCAATCTATGCTTGCGTTATATGCAAATATACGATCACGTACTTCTCGGCTATTAGAAGCTCCCCTGAGATTAGCGCTTATATGGTATATCTATATGGTATATCTACATTCTACCTCGATCTGAAGTACTTTAACTCGCGATACGAGCAGCATCTAGTACTGCCTTCAAAGTGCAAGATATAATCCATATCCCAGAAAAATAAAAAACGCCATACGTATTGTGTCTGAAGCCAGATCGATTAGCACTTATCTAAATCATCTTTTAAAGTACACTTATCGAAATGATAGAAAAAGTACGCGGGCAGCCGGAGATCACTATGTATTCGGTATTGACGGCTACCTCGGTGGTGTATCTTTCAACTATACAAGAGAGTGGGGCGAGGGGCTTTCTAGGCACTTATTCATTCAGGCGGTTACTCTCACTAACCTACCGCTTCATCCTACAGGTTAGACAGAATTGTTTCTGTATATCTCTACCACCTAGATCATTGATCTAGGTGGGCTTAGGGAGCATAGTCAGGAGAGAAAATACGGGCCAATGTTAATAGCAGATCCAGAAGTACATGTGACATCGGGGACGAAAGTCGTTAAGCGTTGATAACGCATTTCTCTATACGCTAGATAACTTCAACTGAATCGGTTGGGAAGATGACTATTCCATCTAGGAAAAGATATTACACTGGCCGATTGATTATTGAGAGACGTATAAAGTCTTTACATACTATCTCAAGCAACGCAGAATTGCGCTAGTTATCATTATATGCATAATGCCCGTTAACTGGCTGGGTTACAAAAATTAACGCGCTCATAGAAAATTAGTGTGCAGCAACAATCTCCGCGCAGTGCTAAAGGTGTTGTTGCAGGCACTAATCAACAAGTTTATCTATGATCCACCGACGCACGTACTAATTATATGGCCGACGATGATATTGCGCACACTGCTATCTGACGTCCAGTTTCTATCGGCATATTAGCGCTCCCTAAGCTTTCATGATAACGAGCGCACTTTATTATTCTATTGAATACGATCCTATTTGTACCCTTTCCAGATGTGCTAATGAAACCAAGTATGCAAAGCAAGTTAGAGCGGCTAACTCAACGGCTGCCAGAATGGAATAAACTGCTCTCACGTGAAGATATCTCGTCTGATCTCGGGCAATATTACAAACTAGCCCGTGAGCATGCTGAACTCGCGCTAGTAGTTGAGCAATATGCGCAATGGAAATCTGCTTGCAACGACGAAGCAACCGCCCTGGAATTATTAACTGATCCATCGATGCGGGATTTTGCAGAAGATGAACTGAGTGTAGCACGCAATCGAATAGAGCAACTAGAACACAACTTACAGAAAATCCTTCTGCCCAAGAATCCAAACGATGAGCGCAATATCTTCCTGGAAATCCGCGCAGCTACTGGCGGCGAAGAAAGCGCACTTTTTTCTGGTGATCTTCTGCGCATGTACCTGCGCTATGCAGAACGTCATCGCTGGCAGGTTGAAATGATATCAGAAAGTTTGTCGGACCTAGGAGGCTATAAGGAAGTAATTGTGCGTATTATTGGTCAGGGTGTCTATTCACGGCTCAAGTTCGAATCAGGAGGGCATCGCGTGCAGCGGGTGCCAGCTACCGAAACGCAAGGGCGTATCCACACCTCAGCTTGTACAATCGCTGTGATGCCAGAAGCGGACGAGGTCACTGAGATCGAGCTTAATCCCGCTGATCTTCGGATTGATACATTTCGAGCGTCTGGTGCTGGCGGCCAGCATATCAATAAGACTGACTCAGCAGTACGTGTCACACATATTCCAAGCGGAATTGTAGTGGAATGTCAAGACGATCGCTCACAACACAAAAATAAGGACCGCGCGCTGAAAGTGCTGGCAGCTCGTATTAAAGATAAAAAATATCAGGAACAACATTCAAAGGAAGCCGCTACTCGGAAAAGCCTCGTAGGCTCAGGCGACCGATCTGCGCGCATTCGGACTTATAACTTTCCACGAGGTCGATTAACCGATCATCGAATCAATCTGACGCTGTATAAGCTAGACCAAATCATGGATGGTGATTTAGATGCACTCATTGATGCACTCATCTCTGAACATCAGGCAGAGCTGCTTTCTGTAATAGACGATACTAATTAACCGCATTATGAGATGCGTTTCTCAATTGCTTCAATCCTCGCCCCTTGCTCTACCAGAGGCTCGTATTTTGCTCGCCTATGTGCTAAATTGGCCTCGTACTGCTCTAATCACGCGCGCTAATAATTTTCTGCCAGATGCCGTGTCGTCGCGCTTTCTAGGGTTGCAGGCGCAACGTGTCGCAGGAAAACCGATTGCGCAACTAGTTGGTTCTCGCGAATTTTTCGGGTTAGACTTTAAAGTAACACCGCATGTTCTAATTCCGCGCCCAGAGACAGAGCTACTAGTCGAGTGTACGCTAGATGCGATACGGGCTATCCATCTCCCTCATATACTTGATCTTGGCACCGGCAGCGGAGCAATTGCAATCACGATCGCTCATGCGCGCCCAGATGCGCGAGTAGTTGCTACGGATTATTGTACTTACGCGTTAGATGTTGCACAACGTAACGCGCATCGTCTACTTGGTGATGCAGCATTTATATTGCCTTTACCGACTTTGGCCAAGAACCATAACTTCGTCTTTTCAGGTAACTTAACACAACCTCGTCTTATGCTGTGCCACGGTGATTGGTTTAATGCGCTTAATACAATGTATCACACTGCTCCAGTGTACTTTGATATCATCGTCAGCAATCCACCTTATATCGCTGCGTTAGATCCACACCTCAGTGAAGGCGACTTACGTTTCGAGCCGCTAAACGCGCTAACCGACCATGCAGATGGGCTTAGCGCAATTCACTCGATCGTTTCTAAATCTACCGCATGGCTGTCTCCGGGTGGCAAAATATGGATAGAACACGGGCACAACCAGGCTCAAGCGGTACGCACACTGCTTGATACATATGGTTTTGATTCAATACGCTCTATACGGGATCTATCTGGTATCGAGCGTGTCACTGGTGGCTCTGTTAACGGTTTACAATCCAGCTGAAGTAGAAAAAATCGATATCATCTCATCCATTTCAATTTGAAATGAAGGTTATTATGAATACTCAAGATCGCATCCAACAAATTATCAGCGATTACCCAGTAGGGTTGTTTATGAAAGGTACTGCACAGTTTCCGACGTGTGGATTCTCCAGTCAAGCTATCCAGGTCTTGAAAGCATGCGGTATCAATTCGGTACATACGATTAATGTTTTAGAGGACGAAGCAATAAGGGAGGGCATTAAGGTATTTTCGAACTGGCCTACGATCCCACAATTATACGTGAATGGCGAATTTATTGGGGGCTTAGATATCATGATGGAAATGTACCATTCTGGAGAATTACAACAGATCTTTGCAAATGTAGTATCGTAGTAATATGCACTGCCAATACAGCGGCTAATTATCTCAATCACCGACTCTACCGGAGTCGCTTGTGGTGTCGCTGTCTTACGCGAATTGCGTAAGATGACGGCTTATAGGGCCATCTGATCGTCTATAGCACTAGCTAGCTCAATAACGTATTAATATGGATTAAGCGTACAGTGCTCAAACAGTTAGCGCATTATGTGAAGAAACGACGTCGGCTGTTTCTGATGGTTCGCGAAAAACATAGTACATCTGCGCAGCATAATAGAATTTACAGAAATAGGTGGCATTGTATTCCAACCAGTACCAGCATTCTACAGCCGTCCCACAACAAACGAGAGTTTGGTAGCTGATACCGTTCACAGGCACTAGATATGTTTAGGCTAGCGGGGAGCACACTCAAGGGTATGGACAGGACTAGGGGTGCGAAATATGAGTAATAGAAAAACTTAATTTGTTTCTTATTAGTTACTGTAGCAATAAAAATTGTTTTCCTGTTGAATGCATGCTAACTGAGACGCTATTTTTCTATCTCATAGCAGATCAATTTTCTACCAGAGATAACCTATTCATATTTCGCTCTAGGTTCACTAGAAGTCAATATTGGTTATATCTGTGTGCTATTTTTGTATTTTGTACTAAAGTAGCGCTGAGCTGATCGCCAGCTCTAGGAGAGCTAACCGAAGATATGACGTATACGTATAGTATTTATTGTTAGTTGGCAACTATTGCCATAATTTATTCTCTATCTATTATCAGGGAATATGTTGTTTACGATTGCTATAGGCTCAATACGCAATACTGCGTTAGACAGCGTCCTGCAAGGAGTTCTATTGTCGCTCAAGCGTTAAACTATACCGTATAGTTGCCATTACTACGTGATACACAATTCGCTTATGAGGGTAGGAAGCAATATATTGATTGTTATTTCTCCATTTCATCAGAGTCGCCCATTTAAGTAATACTAATTATCGATCGCGTTAATTATTTAGGCCTGTGCTAGTAAGCGTACTTCGGTATCAATTTAGCTGATACCGAAGCCCTTCCTGTAATCAAATATCGACGTTCTCTGAGATTTTCTCTCGCTGTTCTCGCTCATCTAGGTATGCAGTACGCCAGCCACTAGACACTCCCCACTGATAGAATCCGAGTGAAATTACTATGACGACCATCATGTCCCAGCCATAAGAGATATAGTCGAGCCCACCAAATGGTTTACTACCAATGTATGATATCGTACCCATTACAGGCAAATAAATAACCATCCACCAGGCTGCGCGCCAATCCTTAGTAAATCCCTTCCAGTTCGCCTTAGCTTGGTAGTAGAAGAAGACTGGCAGTGCAACGACCATCAGCAGAATAATCTCGCCGGTTAGTGGCCATTTTGCCCAATATAGGATCAGTGATGCGCAGACAAATGCAAACGGTGCAATTAAGCTCATGCCAGGGATATGAAGAGGGCGTGCGATATCTCCACTAGTACGACGCAGCGCCATCAGACTAATTGGCCCCGTAAGGTACGAGATTACAGTAGCAACCGAAATTACCGCAGCTAATGAACTCCATCCACGAAAAAAGAACAAGAATATAAATGAGACGATTAAGTTGAACCACATCGCGGGTCTCGGCACCCCATAGAGAGGATGGACGCTACTAAAAATCTTAGGTAATGTGTTATTGCGCTCCATCGCATAGATCATTCGGGTCGTTGTAGCCATATAGGTTGTACCAGTACCACTAGGACTTACGAACGCATCAACGTATAGCAGCATGGCAAGCCAATTTAGGTTTAAAACAAGAGCAAGCTCAGCAAATGGTGAACTGAAATTTAACTTGTCCCAACCCTTAATGACATCCTCGGGATTAATAGTACCAATATAAGCGATCTGCAGAAGCACATAGATAACTAGTGCGATTAGGATCGATCCGACTACAGCGAACGGCACACTCCGATCCGGATTGCGCGCTTCACCCGCTAAGTTCACTGGGCTCTGAAACCCATTAAAGGCAAAGACAATACCGCTAGTAGCTACGGCAGTTAGGACTGCCGACCAACCATAGGGTGCAAACTGATCAGTCTCACTGATTAAGAAATTATCAGTATGAAAACTAGTTAGAACAAAGCCTAAGATAGTAACGCCAGGAATCAAGAACTTAAAAATCGTGATTGCCGAATTCGCCTGCGCGAATAGCTTTACACCCCAATAGTTTAACAGGAAATATACGACCACAAGCACTGCTGATAGTAGGAGCCCAGGTAAAGTAAGCTCACCATGTATAAACAGTGCATGAGTCCAATCATAGGGCCATGAGCTCATATATTGGATGGATGCCTCTGCCTCGATCGGTATCACAGAAACGATAGCAATCCAATTAGCCCATGCGCTGATGAAGCCGACCAATGAGCCATGAGAATAGCGAGCATAGCGTACCATGCCACCCGACTCAGGAAACATCGCACCGAGTTCCGCATAGGTTAGTGCGATCGCAAGGATCACAACAGCGCCAATTACCCATGCAATAATTGCTGCAGGTCCTGCAATTTTTGCCGCTTTCCAGGCCCCAAAGAGCCAGCCTGACCCAATAATCGAGCCCAAGCCAGTCAACATCAGCGCGAATGGGCTGATATTTCGCTTGATCGAACTATCCACAACATCTCCTAGGAACATGAGCGCACCTTGCCGCTATACCCTCACCGGCTGGCACGTCTCGTGAATACGCCTCGCACGTCAGTCAGTTGTAACTGGCGCGAAGTTTAACGGTGTCACCTTTCAACTGCCTGATTAGTTATAAATCAGAAAAGCACGGGATAATTCTACGAATATGGAATAACCCTTGCACGCTGAACTAACCAGCCGACAATCGGCTAGCATAAACTGCCGGGGGTCGGTGGAGCGAGAGTGCTGTTTAGACCAATTTTAAATGCAGATCTGTACTGCTATGTGAAAACAATAAAAAAAGCTCAATCTAGTGCCCCCACGGTGAAAGTGCAGTTTTCAAAAAAAGCATTGGCTGGGTCTGATATTTCACAATATAATTATGCTCACAAGATTTCAAGCGGCGAGTGTTGGTTGTTGTGCATCTGTACATAGTCCCCCAAGACGGTACTCCGGTTGTTCCTCTCAACCCTCCTTGATTTTCATGTGCCATTGGGCCTTAGGCCTTATTTATTTTTAAGGATTTGTTTTATGGAAACCGGAACCGTCAAGTGGTTCAACGATGCCAAAGGCTTTGGCTTTATTACGCCAGACGGCGGTGGTGAAGATCTATTTGCGCATTTCTCAGAAGTTCGCATGGATGGATTCAAGACCCTTCAAGAAAATCAAAAAGTTACGTACGAAGTAAAGACAGGCCCAAAAGGCAAGCAAGCAGCCAATATTCGGGCGGCATAAGTTTCTTCTTCTACGTCCTAATACACTAACCCCCCCTTCGCATAAAGCGAGGGGGACTTTTGAAAAGCAGAAGCTACGTTATAGATGCTAATCTAGCTCAGAAGCAATTATAGCCCAGCGATTATCGAAATTTTGTGTCTGAAAAACATCAATTCTGACCAGGTGTAGCACAGAAAATAAAGTGTTATCTCGCTGCATGTAGCCATACAGTTTTAGTCTTCTGAGTAGCTTTCAGTTGAGAAGATATCCCAGCCTCACATTCATCACAACTTACTACGCCTATAAGCGTAGTAGATAGTGTTAGTGAAGTACCCAAATAAGTTTTATTTACTGAAATTATTTCTAGTATTTGTGCCGGCTGCAGGACTCGAACCAGCTACCTGTTGATTACAAATCAACTGCTCTACCAGATGAGCTAAGCCGGCGTAGCGCTTAAGTGTACTACAACACTAGTGTTTGATAAAAGATCACTTGATTACTTTTAGGTGCTTATGCTCCCTACTATTCTGAATATTATCTGCAGCAACTACATTATCTAAATCTGGAATATGCTTTCCTTGTATTTCACTGGCATAGTGAGGCAGATTAAACTGTGTCTCTACGCCTAGTTTGCTGATCTCTGGCTGCTGAAACGCGCGCTCATTTAGCATACGTCGTTTTTCCTGTGAATTTATATCACGAAACTTATTCCCTATAAGGGATATAAGTGCTGATGCTCCGTCGATCGTCTCATCTGTTAATCTTTCGAATGCTATTCCCTGACTATTCTCACGCGCATAAATCGCTAAAATGTTAGATATTGGCACTCTAATTTTATAAGATTTACCAGAAAAACGTGTAAGGAATTCGATTAAGTCATTACTTATTTGTAACTGACTAGTCGCGTTGAAGCTGATATTAAGAACAATTTCATTGTTACGCACGAACTGATAAGGTACGCGTGTGCGATTATCAACCTTCACCGCGATATGTGGCGTAAATCCATTATCTGTACACCACTCATAGTGTGCGCGTAATAAATAGGGTTTAATAGAAATATTTTGCATTTTTTATGAAACTCTGTGTATGGCGCCTGACACGCAGGCACCACATCTGCAATTAGCGGTTAAGGACACGGGCCTGTTGTCACTTAACGACGCATAATTTTTTCAGATGGCGTCAACGCTTCAATATAGGCAGGCCGGCTAAAAATGCGTTCTGCATATTTCATAAGTGGCGCCGCATTTTTAGATAGTTCGATACCATAATGATCTAGGCGCCACAATAATGGTGCAATCGCGACGTCGAGCATCGAGAAATCCTCTCCCAACATATACTTATTCTTAACGAAAATCGGCGTGAGTTGTGTCAACCGATCGCGAATCTTTACGCGCGCGCGTTCATATACTTTCTCAGCTATCTTTCTTTTTTCGTGCTCGAGCGCGTTAACGTGTACGAATAACTCTTTCTCAAAATTGAGAAGGAATAGGCGTGCACGGGCACGCTGAACTGGATCAGCAGGCATTAATTGTGGATGAGGGAAGCGCTCGTCGATATACTCATTAATGATGTTTGACTCGTATAGGATTAGGTCGCGCTCCACTAAAATTGGTACCTGTTCATACGGATTCATTACTAATATATCCGCCGGTTTTTTAAACAGATCAACATCACGGATCTCAAAATCCATGCCCTTTTCGAACAGCACTAACCGGCAACGCTGGGAGAATGGGCAGGTAGTGCCGGAATACAAAACCATCATTTTACTTTCCTTAAAAAACTAAAGAACTAGATAGAAAAAGTCGCGCCGCTCTTGTTTACTATCCAGTCTAAACACGCTAATCGCGTGTTTTCTTAAATCAGTACGCAGGTTTCCTGGCGCATAGGGCCAGCTTTTTAAGAAACAAGCGCATCATAGTTTATTGAGAAGATTTTCTAATCATCATCTTGGTAAAACCATTTAATGTGTAAGTTACCTTAATGCTTTCATCATTATTTTTGATAAATTCCACATCTGATGCCATGAACAGCGCAACACGCTCCACTACTCGTGTGTATTAGGAATGTAATCGTTCATGAATATAAAATTTCGTTTGAAAGTTACGCACTTATAAGAATAAGAAAATAAGTGTAGGCTAAAGAAGGTTAGCAGTTTTAGGAAAAATTTAAATGTATTAGTAAGTCTACGCGATTACACTTATAGCTAAAGATATAGGCCGAGTGATGAGAAAGGGTGGTATCTGGAAGAAAACAATAAAGAGAGAACCATAAAGATCTCATAGAAGAATTAATAAAAAAATATAGATGATGAAGAATAAACTTGTCTAGACGTAGATTACGTTACCCTATAAAACACAGGTAAAAATACCACTATAATAACAATGCGCTAGTACTTGAGTTTAACGCTAATTATTGAGAGGACACTAGCAGGAGGCGTAACTAGCTAATTTTGGCTCAGTACAGGCTGTGATTGAGCTGATTAATTCGAGCAGTATCACTATAAATAGCCTACAAAGACTTAGTATTCCATGCCAGATTGAGTGGAATATGGTCGTATTTCTTAGACTAGTATACTTTCGATTAGCATCTCTCGCGTATTATGTATACGCGTTGCTTTTAAAGAACACAATCGCATTAAACTAAATAAAAAAGCATATAAATTTGATCAATACGAAGCTTGAATCAAGTGCTATCTAGCAGATTTTTATCACTTTAAACATAAAAAATAGCTCAATGTAACATTGATATTGACATAGTTGCTTCGGACAACCAAAGATAGTTTTAAGCAAATAGATAATATAATCTGAGGAGATCCCGTCTTCAGGCAAGCACCTATAGTGGATAAAATCGTTTTATAGGCAAACTTAGACTACAGCTCGTCTTGTAAAATTCTTCTATATCAGGGTTGAGCAGCATAAATTCGTACAGCGCGACACTGTATCTTGTTTGTACTTAATAGGGATCAAAATAGACGTTGCGCGAAATTTATGCGTACGCTACATATGACTCTAGCGTTTGATACTATTAATGCATCGTGTATACTTAACATGCTTCACTACTGTTCCTATCTGATTTAATACCGATTTTTAGTTAGGATATTAATATAGCTTAATTTAGTTAGCTTTTAGCTATCAAATACAGATAATCTCTAAAGATATCGCTCCTATTAGCTCTACGGAGTTACATAACATAATGCTCAAGACATAGCGATGAGTCCATATATATACAAACCTACCTCCACTACTAAGTAGGTAATAAGATAAAAGATAAAATACTCTACTCCAAAAATAGATCTTAGCAATCTAGATCATATTGACATAGTGTCTTTCTATGTCGTACTAGCTAATTTAGTGTCGTACTAAAGGACGCATATCATGCCTCAACTCTAAATAATTATCTATTAGTGTCAATTAATAGGTTAACAAGTTAACATTATTCTGGATTAAAGCACTCACCTACCTATATTTCTAGTCTCATAGTTTTATTACCTCTTTCTAGGAGAAAGAGGTAAAAGGCACGAGTCTACTATGTTAATTTCATAATCGATCACTCTCTCGAAAAGTAGGGCATAAGCAGTAATGCTTACAAAGTTTTTCTCCATCTGACAGCAGATATTAAACTTGCGAACTGTAGGGATTTAGAGCAATAGCTATAGGAATAGGAAGTTTCTACAAACCCTTTCAAATCCAAAGTATTTTTTCTATGCTAGCTCTATAAGCCCTAATGCTAAGACGCTTTTAGCTATTTTTTACGCAAGCGGTAACGGTACTGCTTGCGTTTGTGTTTATTGTATCGACTCTAAAGCCGAACTGGCTGCCGCTCGAAGAAAGTAACCTTAGGCAATATCTAACGTCCATAATCGTCACGCGATAGAAAGTTGCCCCAAGTATTGCAGCTGCGGACAACTAGTTACATCATATTCAGACACTGCCTAGCGTGCATTACTTGCTGTAGTCAATATATTTACTAGAAAAGATAGTTCTTAGATGTTAGGGCAGCGCCCTAATAACCAATTATTTCGCTATTATCTTCGAGGAAGATAATTATGAGAACAAACATCAGGAGCTAGCAGATAATCTTAGTTCCGGAGTTATTCTAAGTTCGGAAGACTATATTTTAACAAACCAGCGCGTAGTAGATGACACCGATAAAATCAAAGTTTCCTTTTCCGATAGACGTATAGCAAATGCTAAAATTATTGGAGTAGATCCAGAAACAGATTTAGCAGTCCTTAAGATTTCTCTATCTAATTTGCCTAAAATTACGCTTATACGGATGAAAATACACGCGTGGGCAACCTGTTCTAGCAATTGGAAATCCGTTTAGAGTCTTCAAACAGTTACAATGCATATTATCAACGCACTCGGGGGTAATCATTCAAGGATTAACACATTCTAAAACTTTATTTAAACTAATACATTGATTAATCTAGAGAAATTCTGGAGGCGTATTAGTTGATATAAATAGTCACTTGCTTGGAATTAATACCGCATTTATTCTCGTAGCAGCGGCTCGCTAGGAATAGGTTTTGCTAGTCTAGTATCGACAGCCTACAGTGTGCTTGATGGTATCATCAAAACGGGGGCAGTAATGCGGGGCTGGATCGGGGTCGAACTTAAGAAAGTGAGGCCGGAAATAACTAAATTATTTAGTTTGAGGCAAAAATCTGGCGTGATTGTTTAAGAATGTTACCTGGTGGGCTGGCGGGCGGATAAAGCTAGTAATCAAACTAGGCGATATTCTTATGAAAGTCAGCGATGAAAATATTTCAGATACAGCAAGTAATTAACGTAATCACTCTAATTAAGACGGGTGCGGTTGCCAAAGTACATTTGCGGCACAGATCTTGCGAAATAGACATCAACGTAAAGATTAGCAGGCGCTTACCTCTACCCTAGCAAAGATTAGACAAATTTATATTGAGCATAATTAGTGATAAGTTATGCTAATCATCTTTTAAATAAAGCTACAACTGGCTATAATTACCATTTTTTTAATCATCGATTAAGTCACTAATAATATTAATTTATATAGTAGTAGTCGATAGCCTCTCAAAAATAAATTAATAGAAGAGATCCCATAGGATCTCTGTGAGATAGATTTTAGATGCTCTAACAGTCACGTATAGTAAAATCTCTTTACGATTTTATTATCGCTAGATCTGGATTTATAGGAATAAACTATAAACGATACTTAAGAGCTTTATATCACACTATATGCTTTGAAGACTTTATCATAATAAAGTCTAAGCAATGAGTGCTTTCTCTTACACAACCAGCTCAACTCAGACTTATAGTTTATCTAAACTACGGTATTTTTTATAAAATGTAACGTAATGGAACTCTCTGACCGCAGGGAGTTTCACAATACCGCTCCTCACTTACGCAAAGCTTTTTCTTCAATGCCCGATAAGCCTTCGCGACATTGTAACTCAGTTAGAACATCATGGAGCCCAACACCATAATACGATAGCATTACAAGACAATGGAACCATAGATCGGCTACCTCATTCACCAGCGTTACACTCGAATTATTAAAGCAAGCATCTTTTGCTGCCATCACGACTTCAATAGCTTCTTCGCCAACTTTTTTCAGAATTGCATTGGCGCCCTTATGAAAAAGTTGTGCAACATAAGAAGCCTTGGGATCGCCTGTCTTGCGACTGTCAATCGTTGCTGCAAGTCGCATCAAAACGTCAAGTTGGGTATGGTTATCCTGCAAACCACTAGACGTCCTATCTAATGTAGGTTGAGTATGATAAGTCATAGATAAATGTTCTCTGGATCTTTCAATACGGGATCAACTGATACCCAGTTACCCCTGTCTAGAGAGCCTTTAAATTTCCAAAAAAAACACGAATGCCGACCAGTATGGCAGGCAATATTAGATATCTGTTCTATCTTTAATAGAACAACATCTTGATCGCAGTCAAGCCGTACTTCACGTACGTACTGTAAATGGCCAGACACTTCACCCTTGAACCATAGCTTGTTACGCGAACGAGAAAAGTAAACAGCGCGCTCTAGCTCAAGCGTTTTGAGCAATGCTTCGCGGTTCATCCATGCAAACATTAATACATCATTACTTAGCTCTTGCTGGACAATTACGGGAACTAAGCCATTTGCATCCCACTTTACTTTATCTAACCAATTTTTGCTATTCATTACTGTCTTACTGTAATACCACGTTCGGCCATAAACTTTTTCGCATCGCCTACCGTGTACTCTCCATAGTGGAAAATACTAGCAGCTAATACTGCATCTGCACAGCCATCAGTAACCCCTTCAGCTAGATGTTGTAGAGAACCTACCCCGCCAGAGGCGATAATTGGTACCGGTACTGCGTTCGATACCATGCGCGTGAGAGCTAGATCAAATCCTTTTTTAGTACCATCCCGATCCATACTAGTTAGTAAGATCTCCCCAGCTCCAAATTTCGCCATCTGATATGCCCATTGTATGGCATCGAGCCCAGTTGCCCTGCAACCGCTATGCGTAAAGACTTCCCAACGTGGAGTCTCATGCGAATTGCTGACCCACTTTGCGTCGATCGCAATAACAATACACTGGGAACCATATCGCTGGCTTACCTCTTGGACGAACTGTGGATTAGCTACTGCAGTAGAATTTATACTAACCTTGTCAGCACCCGCGTTAAGCAATCGTCGTACGTCCCCGACGGTACGCACGCCACCACCAACTGTCAGCGGAATAAATACCTGCGCGGCAACCGATTCAATAATTGGGAGGATCAAGTCTCGCTCGTCAGATGTTGCGGTAATATCTAGAAACGTAAGTTCGTCAGCTCTTTGTTCGTCATAGCGGCGTGCGATTTCAACCGGATCACCAGCATCTCGCAGCTCGACAAAATTAACGCCCTTGACAACGCGTCCCGCAAATACATCAAGACATGGGATAATGCGTTTCGGTAAAACCATAAAAGTAAATGCTAAAAAGTGAAAGGCATATGCTTAGCAGGCATATATTACTATGTAAGCGTCTAAGCTTTATTCGCTGTACTCTCGCATATCGAATCGGCAAGATTCTGTGCAGCGGTAAAATCCAGCTCTCCAGAATAGATCGCGCGCCCGCAAATTACCCCATCAATTCCGTCTTTTTCAACAGCGCATAGAGCGTCAATGTCGGTTAGCTTCGACAAGCCCCCGCTAGCAATCACTGGAATTTTAAGCGCTTGCGCAAGACGTACGGTTTCTGGAATATTAATTCCTTGCAACATGCCATCACGGCCGATATCGGTATATATAATTGCTTCAACGCCATAACATTGGGCTTGGCGTGCTAGGTCAACTACCTCATACTCTGTCAGCTTGCTCCAGCCATCCGTGGCTACTTTTCTATTTTTTGCATCTAGCCCGACAATAATATGGCCACCGAACGCATCACATGCATCCCGAAGGAATTCAGGATTCTTCACGGAAGCGGTACCAATAATTACATATGATAATCCATCGTCTAGATACCGTTCGATTGTATTAAGATCGCGAATCCCGCCACCAAGCTGTATCGGAACCTCATCACCAATTTCATTAATGATTGATCTAATCGCCCCTACGTTCTTTGGCTCACCAGCAAACGCTCCGTTTAGGTCAACCAGATGCAGTCGGCGTGCACCGTTTTCGACCCAATGGCGAGCCATAGCCGCTGGGTCATCAGAAAAGACTGTTACCTGATTTATATTACCTTGTTTTAGGCGCACACATTGGCCGTCATGCAGATCGATAGCCGGGATAAGCAACATAATTATAAGTTTGCAGTGTAGAGGAAAGTTTAGTTTGATGGCGTATTTAAGCCATTATTTAAATATAAGTAATTAGCTAGTCTTAGTCTGTACTTGCTAGCGCCCCAGCGAAAGAAAAATACTGGCTAAATCATGGATTCCACCGGATAAAATTTCGATACAACTGTAGCCCTGCTTCCGAGCTTTTTTCAGGATGGAACTGAGTAGCAAAAATATTATCTCGTGCCACTGCAGACATAAACGGTGCACCATACACGGTTTCCCCCGCGGAATCAGATATGTCATTCGGCACTACATAATAGCTGTGCACGAAATAAAAGAAGCTTTCATCAGCGATTCCATCCCATAGCGGGTGGGTCTTAGTCTGCCGAACTCGGTTCCAGCCCATATGCGGTATCTTAAAGCGCGAGCCGTCGTCTTGTAGCTTGCCATCCAGTTGAAAGCGCATACACTTACCACCCAGTACTCCTAGGCTTTTCGTGTTGGCTTCTTCGCTATAGTCGAACAGCATCTGCTCACCTACACAAACGCCTAAGATAGGTTTAGTACGTGTTGCATCTAATACTGCGTCCTGAAGCTTAGAAGCAGTTAAGTATGTCATGCAATCGCGCATTGCACCCTGTCCGGGCAGCACCACGCGATGCGCCGCACGTATCTTGTTCGCAGTACTGACCACCTCTACATCAGCTCCTGGATCTACATGCAATATAGCCTGCCGAACTGAGCGCAGGTTGCCCATCCCGTAGTCAACAATTGCTATCAAGGTTTTCATAAGAATCAACTTCTAATACATATCTTCTAAAGATCCGAGTGGCATAGTGGCATTACTATATACTGCGCACATCACTATCTAAGTAGTGATGTTTAATTTTTTCACTCAAGCCATATTAGTAGAGTAATTTATCGTACACTAATATCAAAGAATAAATAATACACTGTCTAAGTGAGGCAGATACTGAGATGATACGGATCATTAGTATCGATGCAACTATATTCTTACATCTCTTTCTCCAGCGCAATTTTCTTCGCGCATAGTTCAGTTCTAGGCCTGGTCTCTAAAAACACTTGATTATCTTTAGGAATTAATAATATTAACGTATTTTATAGACTACCCTTAGTCGATGGTATTTGACTGGCTGAACGTTCATCGATCTCGATAGCCATGCGTAGCGCCCGAGCGAACGCTTTGAATGCAGTTTCAATTTGATGATGTGCATTCACGCCACGCAAGTTGTCAATATGCAGCGTGACGCTAGCATGATTAACAAATCCCCGAAAAAATTCACTTATTAGATCAACATCAAAGTTACCGACCCGCCCACGCGTAAACGGAATATGAAAATTTAGTCCTGGGCGCCCGGAAAAATCAATAACAGCGCGGGACAATGCTTCATCAAGTAGTACATAAGCGTAGCCATAGCGGCGAATACCTTTACAATCGGCGATTGCGTTGGCAACAGCCTGGCCTATTGTTATACCAATGTCCTCAACTGTATGATGGTCATCGATGTGATAATCGCCCAGCGCATCAACCTCAAGATCGAGTAAGCCGTGGCAAGCAATCTGATCTAACATGTGATCAAGAAATGATACTCCGGTGCTTAACTTTTTTTGGCCCGTGCCATCCAGATTAACTTTAACTCGGATCTGCGTTTCGCGTGTGTTACGCACGACTTCCGCAATACGCATAGATGTTCCTGAAAATAATAGATACAGTTAAACTGCAACTCGCGAAAAATTAAAGTTGAATACTTTTCAATACAGTCAGCAGTCTTGCATTTTCATCTGGTGTGCCAATTGTAATCCGCACGCACTCACCCAGCAACGGATGCATTTTACTCATGTTTTTGATTAGAATCCATGCGCTAAGTAGTGCCTCGAATACCATGTCGGCATCCGAAACACGCACTAGCAAAAAGTTTGCTGAACTTGGAAACACATGAGCGCCTGACAATAAGCTGATCGCTTCAGCAAGCCGTTCGCGTTCGGCACGAGATTTAGCAGCCTGCGCTTCAAGCACATTCAGGTGATCAAGCATAAAATCGACTGTTGACTGCGTTAGAACATTAATATTGTAGGGAGGACGTACTTTGTCAAATTCTCTAATCCAATCTGGCAAACCAACTAGATAGCCAAGCCGGATGCCAGCCAAACCTAACTTGGAGACAGTGCGCATGACTACTACATTATCAAATTCGTTAGTCCTAGACATCCAGGTTCGCTGAGCGAATAGTTGGTATGCTTCGTCGATGACTACTAGAGAGCGGTTAGCCGTGCGCACGATCTGCTCAATATCTGCGTCATCAAACAGCGTACCAGTTGGATTATTGGGGTAAGACAGATAAATTACCGAAGGTTGGTACGCAGTGATGGCTTCCAGCATTGCTGCCACGTCTAGTGTAAAATCAACATTTAGGGGCACACCAATAAATTCCACATGAGCAAGCACTGCTGATATCGAATACATCACGAAGCTAGGTACTGGCGCCAAGATTTTAGCTCCTGATTTTGCGCACGCTGTTGCAATCAGATTGATCAACTCATCTGAGCCGTTACCTAAAAGTATGTCACAATCATCCGGTACCTGCATCGTGTACTTTAGCTTGTCTAGTAACAGGCTTGGGCGCGGCAGTGGGTAGCGGTTTAACGCAACTCGCGCAAGCCGTTCGCCAAGTTGTTCCTGAAGCGGCCAGGGTAGAGTATAGGGATTTTCCATAGCATCAAGCTTAATAAAACCAACGGAATTCGGTACTGGATAGCTCGTTAGCGAAAGCACATCTGCACGAATAACGTCCCGGGGCATCGTCATAGTCTAATGTCCAGCTGTCCTACGCCTCAGGCGCGATTAGTTATGGGTCTCATCCTATATTCAGCACTGACTGCATGGGCCTGTAATCCCTCACCATACGCGAGTTCTGAAGCAATTTCACCTAGCATCTGTGCCCCTTCAGGGCTCACTTCAATTATGCTGGAGCGCTTTAGAAAGTCATATACGCCTAACGAGGATGAAAACCGCGCGGTACGGGAAGTCGGCAGTACGTGGTTCGGGCCCGCGCAATAGTCTCCGATACTCTCACTAGAGTAGCGACCTAGGAATATTGCGCCAGCATGGCGAATATGCTGCGCCCATTTATGTGGGTTGCTTGCCGATACTTCTAAATGCTCCGGTGCGATATTATTAGCGATCGCACATGCTTCAGTCATATCCCGGACCTTAATCAACGCACCGCGATTCTGCAACGAATGGATGATCACATCCCGCCGGGGCATTGTTAAGATTAATTGATCAATCACCTCCTCGACTCGCCGTATGAATGTGGCATCCGGACATAATAGAATCGACTGCGAAAGTTCATCGTGTTCAGCCTGCGCAAATAGATCCATTGCGACCCAATTCGGATTCGTAGTGCCATCGCATAACACTAATATCTCTGATGGACCCGCAATCATATCAATGCCGACCGTACCAAATACTTGCTTTTTAGCAGCAGAAACGTAGGCATTTCCCGGCCCGGAGATCTTATCCACAGCTGGGATCGTATTTGTACCGTATGCGAGTGCACCGATAGCCTGGGCGCCACCGATGCTGAATACTCTATCTACACCACTGAGTAGCGCAGCAGCTAGCACAAGATCATTGACGACGCCATCCGGCGTCGGCACTACCATCACGATTTCTTGCACGCCAGCCACGCGCGCCGGAATCGCATTCATTAATACCGAAGAGGGATAGGCGGCTTTGCCGCCTGGAACATATATTCCGACGTAATCCAGCGGTGTAACTTTTTGGCCGAGCACTGTTCCATCCATCTCGGTATATTGCCAGCTATGGCTGCCACACTCTATTTTTTGTTTATCGTGATACGTCCGAATGCGTTCTGCCGCCGCTTCTAACGCTACGCGTTGCTTGGGATCCAGCGCATCTAGTGCTAATCGTAGCCGAGCAGTTGGTAACTCTAGAGATGCAATATTTTCAATATTAAGCCGATCGAAACGCTTAGTGTATTCTAGCACAGCCGCATCACCACGTGATTTTACATCAGCTAAAATCTGTGCGACTAAACGTTCAATTGCTTCGTCTTCACTTGTCTCAAATGCAAGAACGGCTGCTAACGCTGTCTTGAAACTAGCATCAGAGGAATCGAGTTTTCGGATCTTGATTGCCATGTGAGTCCTTTATATCCTGTTGTATAGGCATCATGTGAATAACGCTCCGGTATCTACACGGCCTCACGATGTGACTTATGTTTCAGCCTTACTAGCACGCTCAAATGCATCAAGAATAGGCCTAAGTTTTGTTCGCTTAAGCTTGAGTGCAGCTTGGTTGACCACTAGACGGGACGAGATTTCCATAATCTGCTCGACTTCAACTAAGTTATTCGCACGTAGCGTGCCACCAGAACTCACTAGGTCAACGATAGCATCTGCTAGGCCAACGAGAGGCGCAAGCTCCATCGAGCCATACAACTTGATTAAGTCTACGTACACTCCTTTAGCTGCGAAATGCTCGCGTGCGCTATTTACATACTTCGTAGCTACCTGTAATCGTGCTCCTTGTCGAACTGCATTTACATAATCAAAACCTCGCGGCACTGCGACTGATAATCTGCAGTGAGCAATATTTAGGTCAATCGGCTGGTATAGACCGTCTCCTCCATGTTCAAGCAGTACATCCTTGCCGGCCACACCAAAATCTGCTGCGCCGTACTCTACGTAGATTGGAACGTCAGTTGCTCGGACAATAATTACACGTAGGCCGGGATCCGTCGTACGCAAAATTAACTTGCGCGACAGCTCTGGATCCTCGGTTACGGTAATACCAGCTACTGCTAGTAGCGGTAATGTCTCCTCGAAGATACGGCCTTTAGACAATGCTAATGTTAACGGCATACCTGACTGAACTTCTAGGGCCAATGCACCTAATGTATTGGACGCGATCGACGCACTCATATTATCTCTCCGCGTACTACCTCCCCCCTAGTATCAGCTAATGTCGGACCGACAGTATCTTGCCAAGCTATAGCACTGTTTGGAAAAACAGTTTCTGTCGTATCTTGCATAGCATTACTTAATGCTTCGTCCGTATTATTTACTATATTTTCACTGACACGACTAACACTTGCTCCTAGCGCACTGAGCTTACTTTCCATGCGTTCATAGCCCCGATCAAGATGGTAGATCCGATCGATAAGCGTTTGTCCGTTAGCTACTAGTGCGGCGATCACAAGACTAGCTGACGCACGTAGATCTGTAGCCATCACTTTCGCACCGGATAGCTTATCTACGCCGCGTACTAGAGCAGTATTGCCATCAATTGTAATATTCGCGCCAAGCCGATTTAGTTCCTGCACATGCATGAAGCGATTCTCAAAAATTGTTTCAACTACTTTTGATGTTCCTGCTGCAATAGTGTTTAGAGCCATGAACTGGGCCTGCATATCGGTTGGAAACGCAGGGTACTCAGCAGTACAAAATGATACCCCACGTGTATGGCCTTGCATCTGCAAACGGATCCAATCATCGCTAGCCGATACTTGCGCGCCTGCCTTACGTAATTTATCAATAACGGTTTCTAGGATCAGCGGAGTTATACCACGTAGCGTTACGTCACCACCTGTCGCAGCGGCCGCACATAGGAATGTGCCAGCCTCAATACGGTCTGCGATTATCGCATGGTGTGCACTATTTAGGCGCGGTACACCATGCACTACAAGCCGGCCCGTACCAATCCCGTTAATACGTGCACCCATTGCGATAAGAAAATTTGCGAGATCAGCAACCTCCGGTTCACGCGCTGCATTCTCTAGCACAGTTTCCCCCTCTGCGAGAACTGCTGCCATTAGAAGATTCTCCGTGCCGGTTACGGTAATCATGTCGGTAACTACGCGCGCACCTTTCAAGCGTTGCGCTCGTGCATCAATAAAACCATGCTTGATCGAGATCTCTGCGCCCATCGCAGTCAATCCCTTAATATGCTGATCGACTGGGCGCGCACCAATTGCACATCCACCAGGAAGCGATACCTGAGCATGACCGAAGCGCGCCACCAGCGGTCCTAGCACCAGTATTGATGCGCGCATTCTCTTGACCAACTCGTATGGTGCTACTGGATTATTGACCTTTGATGCATCTAGCGTTACGACGTTACCGTTCATCTCTAAGTGCATCCCCATCTGTTTGAGTAATCTTAACGTAGTACGCACGTCCTGTAGGTTTGGTACATTCTCTAGTCGAACTGTCTCTGTGCTCAACAAGCTTGCACATAAAATCGGCAACGTTGCATTCTTAGCGCCGGATACCGCGATTTCCCCATTGAGGCGCCCCCCCCCGTCGATCAATAATTTATCCATTGGTTTACTTCCGCGTTGTACTGCTAACAGACGCGCCGTATTTGCCCGCCTGGGCCGCAGGGATATCGTTTGTCACAGCTAGCTTATCTCATTTATTCTCGTTCGAATTTCACTTATCGATTTTGCCTTAGTTAATTTCAGCGTTTTTGGACTCAATAGGTAAATCTCCTCGCATATCTGATCAACAGTTTGTCTCAAATGATGCTCAGTAGGTAGGTTCTAAAATGTCACTAGTTTATGCTCCGGGGCCCCAGTAATTAATAGCTCATGTTGCAGCAAGTGAATTAATACTGAACGACAAATATATTGAAATACCAGTTGGTGTCAGTAAAAATTTTACTAACTTAGTTCATCTATAGTTTCTTATCTGAATTACATCTCATCTTCGCTAGATATATCCCCCATATTAAATATTCGACCTGCCCTAAGAAGAACCGATGATCAGAGTGATGTACTAACTTAGTACGTGCGCTTCTAACTCTAGTCGAGCAGTAATATCATTAAGATTTAGAAATTAGCCTTACATAGACACTCTTGAACGCTACATACAGCTTCAGTCAAGTGATGCTATCGAATTTTATTTTCTTCTCGCAGCTAGATTTAAAGAACAGAGAACGCATATACTAGTTTTAACCAATAGATAGTATCCTCTGTCCTCGACGGTACGCTAATTCCTATTAAGGGGGGAACCGAAGCCCGTATTAGCATTGTGCTTACATATAGCATTAATCAAAAGACTATCAGTCTCACTATCTATATATAGCTACATACTCAGGATATTTGGGCATATATAACTTCGGAGAAGTGTCTCGAATAGCATGTCTGCTGAAAGAGAATACGAATAGCTTAGAGATTGACGTCAACTCTAGCACATCGTACATCACAAGAATAAATAAGCGCAGAATGCGATAACGCCTAGTGTAGGCGTATATGTTAATGTTGTTCAACACACTATATCTTCCGATACTTCGAGGAATGTGTGCTATGCACTGTGTATACCGATAAGTTAACTACATTAAGTTTCGTCAGAAGGATATGCACAAATAAGATCTCTTTAGTGGACAATGCGCATATGCCACAGTGCGCAATATGAAATAATTAATATTTCATATAAAACAGCCCCGAACTAGAACAATACTCTATCCTAGGCTAGGACGCCTATTTATGAGTCTACTAAATAATACTGTCATCTGAGTGTCGTCCTGCTAGGGATAGTCATCTAAGTAACAACTGTTTACTCACACTTGAAATTTATATTCAAGATATAGATTGGAACAAGACTATTACGCAGATAGAAAAGACGCAAAATCTCCCATGAGACACTGCGATACAGGGCTAAAGTAGTAGGCGTTTACATAAGATAAGGTGGGGGGAGAAGCAACTACATACTGCTTGACGAGGTAGAAAAGCTTTTGTCATCGCATAAATCTGCTTTGTAACGCAAAAATTGTTTTTTCGACGTCATGAGCTTGTGTTACTGCGCGCACAACTGCAGCACTACGCACACCAGTAGATAGTACGTTGTTTAGAGATTGCAGATCAATGCCACCAATTGCAACGCAGGGTATTTTTCCATCCAGGAAGTGCACATAACGCGCAAGGCGCGTAAGCCCCTGCGGCAAGCTAGGCATCATCTTAGTAGAGGTTGGAAAAACTGCGCCTAGCGCAATATAGCTTGGCTTGAAGTGCAGCGCGACTAATATTTCATAGTATCCGTGCGAGGATATTCCTAGCCGAATGCCTGCTTGCATAAGGGCATTAATATCTGCATACCATAAATCTTCCTGACCTAAATGTACGCCGTATGCGCGTTCTTTAAGCGCTAATTGCCAGTAGTCATTGATAAACACACGTGCATTCTTATAGCGCTGACCAACTATAACAGCTCTGTGCACATCGGCCTGCAGGGCGGCTAAATCATACGGATTCGTTATATCAACTTTTTGGCGTAGTTGCACCGTACGTACACCCAAAGGTAGAAGTTGGACGATCCAGTTAGCAGTAGGTACGATGGGATATAAACCAAGACGCTCCGGGCACTTGGCAAATGGTAGGATCGGCGCATCGGGCAACCCCAGTACGCGCGGGAAGCGTGATAAGTCAGTCGGCCATGGATCCTGCTTATGCTCATCGCCATGTCGCCAAGCCAAGGCAAGACATAAGGCATCATGTATCTCGTAGCCACAATCAATAAATGCGGCAAGCGCTGAAATCCAGTCGTCACACCGAGATGAGGCTTCTAATATACGAATCGTATCTCCCCGATATAACCTAATGGTAGTAGATGCTGATGCATCTAGCACCGCAGCCCCAGAAGCCACCCAGAACGTGATATCAGTTGCGTGCAGCCGCGAACCAGTTGCTATGATTACATCATGCTGCCCTAGAAAGGGCGGTAACGGCATAAAACAAATACGTATAGGCTGGCGTGCATGCGGCCAATCACCCAACTTTGCTCGTATTTGCTTTGTAGTCTTCAGCAGTTTATCCGATGCTGGATAAAAAATCTTATTCTCCCATAGCAAAAAATTGCTCATAGCTTCTCCCCTATAGAGCGGGGAAGGCAGCGCCAACTGATGAGGAGCAGTCGTCCTTCTGATGCCAGAAGGGCATACCAACTATCGGTGTACTTGGACAAGCGCTATCACGCTCCAGCATTGGCCCAGCCAAATATGCTTGACGGCCTGCATTGATAGCGCTTGAGAATGCCCGCGCCATCGTATCAGGCTGCGCCGCTTGCGATACCGCCGTATTTAGTAGTACAGCCTCAAACCCCCATTCCATTACCCGGCAAGCATGTGATGGGACACCTAGTCCCGCGTCGACGATAAGCGGAATACCCCTCAAGCGCTCTCTCAATAGCTTAAGCCCATATGGATTTACTACTCCCTTACCAGTACCAATCGGCGCTCCCCACGGCATCAATGTCTCGCACCCGGCATTGACCAGCCGCTCCGCAACAACAAGGTCTTCTGTACAATACGGCAGCACCTTGAAGCCGTCCCGCACAAGAATTTCCGCAGCTTCAATTAAACCAACTGGATCGGGATGCAGGGTGTAGTCATCTCCTATAATTTCGAGCTTAATCCAATTAGTTTCGAATACTTCGCGAGCCATCTTAGCGGTCGTTACCGCCTCATTGACGGTATGACAACCAGCAGTATTAGGTAACAACGCCACACTCTGTCGCCTCAACATGTCTAAAAAACCAACATCGGTGTTTCTTGACATAGCCAGTTGGCGACGCAGTGCAACGGTTACCATTGCCGGCTGAGCAGCCTTAATTGAAGCTTCGAGTGCATGCAGCGAGGGGTAGCGGGCAGTACCGAGCAACATCCGGCTTGTAAAGAGTTGTCCATACAGGACTAGCGCGTCAGAGATGGAATGCGAATTCATCATTATTTCCGTCAGTTTTGATGACCGATAGGTCAGATTATCGCTACCCATAGCGTGTTGCTACTTCTTATCCTCCTACTACAGGCTTTATAACGTCAATTCTGTCACCTTGCTTAAGTTCACGCGAAGAATGCTGTGCGCGTGGCACAAATTCACCATTAATCGCAATTGCATACAGCAATGGCACTTCACCATACGAGGCTAGCGCGGCAGTAAGACACGTATTATCTGGCACAGAAAACGGCTGATTATTAATTCGAATATTCATTTATTTATTAGGCTAGCTAGCCATACGATAAAGCATCGGCCAGCGCGATGCGGTGCGCCATGTATTAAAATCATCTAGATCTTTTACTTGTGTATTAAGCAACGCACCGGCTATTGCTACGGTTTCACGTACTATCTCCGGTGCAATCATATAACCATGGCGGTATAAGCCATTAACTCGCAGCATAGACGCGCCATCCCATAACAGGATAGGTCGATGGTCTGGTAATGTAGGCCGGCAATGTGTATTCAGCTCAAGGATCCGACCTTCGCTGAAGGCGGGATGTATGGAGTATGCTGCCGACAATAACTCGAGCGCTGATCTTACGCTCATTGGCGACATATCCTCGCCCTCGATCTCAGTAGCTCCAATCACATAGTGATCATTCTGTTTAGGCGCGATATATAAAGGATAGCGTGGATGTAAAAGACGCACTGGGCGTCTTAAACCAATGCCTGGTGCATGAACACGAGCAACTTCGCCCCGCAAGCCGCGCAAACTGGACCATGCACACTTCGCACCAAGTCCGCGGCAATCGATTAGTAAACCAGCGGTAGGCATATTATCCTCGCGCACATGGGTATGCCAATGCGTTTTGACATGCAGTTCGTCGAGTGCATTAGCTAAAGCTAATAGCAACTGCCGATTGTCTAATTGCCCCTCGCCAACTAAAAGACGTGCTTCGCGGAAACGCGTACCAAGTGCCGGTTCAGCTTGGGTAACCTGGGCACCGTGCAGCGAAACGATGCCATCGCGCTGCATGGTAATAGGCACATTCACTCGCACATGACGCTCGAACAATAGCCATTCTGCGCGATCAGGTGCATGCCAAACAATCAAAGTGCCGTTACGCTGAAAAAATACTGGTTGTGGCAGCTGCGGCAACCATTCAGCCCAACGCTCGAGTGATACGGCACCCAGCTCCACCAGAAATCTCTCAGCACTAATTGCTTCGGCTAGTGGCGCTAGCATAGCCGCAGCGACCCACGCTGCGCCGCAGTAGCCGCTAGGCTCACCCTGATCATACAGTGCGACATAATGGCCAGTGCGCGCGAGCCGCCAAGCAATGAGACGGCCCGACAAGCCACCGCCTAATACTGCGACATCAGGCGTCAGCGTGGCGCGGAATGCCGTTTCTAAATGGGAATTAGATTGGTGCACGGCAATCGAATTCTATATACGGGAATAGGAGTACAAGGACGAAACTGGGAGATCTAGATCTGAGTAGAGACCTAGCCCGCAATGAATTATTAGCAAGTGCGAACAGGCTTTTTAACCGACTTAGAAATGCACAGTTTGATGTACGTTGATCTAAAAACATACATCAGTGCAAGTATCGCGCAAATCATTTTTTATCCACTCCTATTAGATCACAAAACTGCTTTAAGTTGCAATGAGCTGCTCTGGCACAATAGCAGCTAACTGAGCTGCCTATCTCGAGCCTTAAACCGGAATGACAGCAACCCCAATAATTTTTACTGGAATGAGTCGGCTGTTGCCAGGATATTCGCGACATAATTCGAGCACCAGTGAATAGCCTGATTTAAGGAATCCCCCCCCTATGAGTCAACCAGAATTAGTCGCTAACGAACGAATTACGACATGGAACCTGATCAAACCGTATTGGGTATCAAACGAAAAGTGGATCGCCTGGGGACTGCTCTTACTGGTAGTCACGATAAATATGATAATGGTAGCAGTCAACGCGTGGTTTAATACGTGGCAGCGCGTGTTTTTTGATGCAATCCAGCAGTATAACTATCCGGTTTTTAAGCATTCTCTACTGCAATTTATAGTAATCGCGATGGCGCTGATCCTTCTCGGTTCATACCGAATATACTTCCGACAGATGATCGAATTCCGCTGGCGCCAGTGGCTCACCACACAATACATGCACGAGTGGCTATTAGGCCGCGCGTACTATCGTATCGAACGTGATAAGCTCTTAGACAATCCTGACCAGCGAGTTTCAATAGATCTACAGGAAATGGCAAGTACGACACTTTCTCTTTCACTAGATTTTCTGTCCACGTCTGTCACATTACTCTGGTTTAGTAATGTCCTCTGGCACTTAGCTGGCTCACTTAACTTTACCGTGTTTGGCACCGATGTAACAGTGCCTGGCTATATGGTATGGACTAGCTTACTCTACGCAGTAGTCGGCTCATATATCACGCATCGCGTTAATAATCCACTCATGTCGATTAACTACCAACAACAACGTGTCGAGGCAGACTTTCGTTTTTCGTTAATTCGTTTACGCGAAAATGCGGATCAGATTGCCTTATACGAGGGCGAGCTATTTGAGGAGAAAGCACTGCAAGGCAGTTTTAAGCGTATCCGCGATAATTGGCGGATGATTATGCGCTACACAAAGCGGCTGAACTTTGTCATAGTCAGCTATTCGCAACTAGCTATTGTGTTCCCGTTTATCGCTACTGCACCGAAATACTTTTCTAAGGTAGTCAGCTATGGCGGTTATCAGCAAACAATAAGCGCGTTCGGTACCGTCAGCAGCTCGTTCTCGTGGTTTATTGGAAGCTACTCAACTTTAGCTACATGGCGCGCAGTGACTAATCGTCTAAAGGAATTCAAACACGCCATAGTGCAACCGAGGTTACTCGAGTCAGCCTCTCATTCTACTAAGCATAATATCACTCACACTCGGATCACCGATACAACGGCGCTACGAGTACGGGCGCTTCAGCTTCTACATCCAGATGGCACACTGCTGTCGACAATCGGCTCGATTGATATCGCATCTGGCTCGCAGGTTCTAGTACGAGGCGCATCTGGCTCCGGTAAAAGCATACTGCTGCGCTCACTCGCCGGCCTATGGCCATTTGGTAGCGGCACAATCGAAATCCCTGTTAATGCAAAGCTTATGTTTGTACCACAGAAAAGCTATGTGCCAATTTGCGAGCTCAGGAAAGTCTTATCTTATCCAGCGGATGCCATCGCTTTTACTAATGAAGATTATATTAATGTACTTCAAGTATGTCGGCTAGGTAAATTAGTCGACAAGCTCGATGTGATCGATCATTGGGGGCGCATTCTATCGCCGGGCGAACAGCAACGCCTAGCCATTGTTCGCGTGCTATTACAAAAGCCCGATTTCCTATTCCTTGACGAATCTACTAGCGCACTTGATATTGATACCGAGACAGCGCTATACCAAGTGCTAAGGACAAATCTAGCTCATGCAGCAATTGTCAGTGTTGCACATCGAGAGTCGGTGCAGGCAATGCACGATGAGAAAATCGAAGTAATGAGTGAGAATTAATATGCGGAAGCGTGGCAGTGGCTACGCTATTCGCAAGCTAAGCTTAGTCACTGTCATTGTGGCACTACCAACGCGCATCGGATTAAAGCGATTTATAGGCCCCGAAATATACAGTTTTATTTATAAAAGCAGCTCAGTGCGAAGCCTGTCTTTCCCCGACATAGACCCACACATAATCTATAAATGTCAGATATGAGCTTTTTTTATAGGTGAAATTGATTTATAATATACTGCAAACGATAGTAGCCATCACTTTCTCGCGATGATTTACCATAGACAACTAACATTGGTCGACAATAGATCTATGTTAAGTAAATTAAGACCTCAATTTATTTATTAAATACGAAAAACTTGAACCTCCCCCGATGTAAAGCCATGAATGTAGCGTGCTAGCCTAATAAGTAAGGTAGACTAGTGCTGATACTAGCATGGAAACATTGTACAAGCATACTGCTCGAATACGTATGACACGCCAAATTTTAGAACCAGCATCTAACAAAAAAAGCACATTCTAAATTAGCTTGCTCTCACTCCGCTGCTTCTAACAGAAATCTTATGACTTTGCGTTCGAAGAGGCATCTAGGTAACTATACTTTCTTTAAAAATTAGTTGCTCCACTATTAGTTGATCAATCACACCATATGTGCTGACAATCAGTATCCCTGCTATCTAGGGAAAAACAACTATGTCAGCAGCCCACATTATAATTACGGGTTCGTGTTTTTGGTATTCTCATGCAATCGACGACACCTGACGTCTCTTTTTCTCCATCCGATACTAAGTATAAAGGTACGTCGTGGTGGCGGTTTTTGGTTGTGACCATCAGCCTACTTATCGGAACAGCTGTGGCACTAGGATTAGTGCTGTACTACGTGGTAATCGTTGCTGGGCGCAACCTCCCTCCGTTGAACGCACTGACGGACTATCGGCCTAACATTCCACTACGTATCTATACAGAGGATCATGTGCTAATTGGAGAATTCGGTAAGGAACGCAGAAATGTTGTTCAACTTAATGAAATCACGGAAACGCTGAAAAAAGCAGTGCTAGCGATCGAAGACTATCGATTCTACGATCACAGCGGCGTTGACCTAACCGGTATTCTTCGCGCTAGCATAGCTAATTTTACTCAAGGTAGTAATGCTCAAGGCGCTAGCACAATCACAATGCAGGTTGCTCGTAACTTCTTCCTATCTAGCAAGAAAACTTACACGCGCAAGCTGTACGAAATTCTGCTTGCATACAAGATCGAGTCAGCATTAACGAAGAATCAGATTCTAGAGGTCTATATGAATCATGTCTATCTTGGCCACCGTGCATATGGTTTCGCTAGTGCAGCGCACGTCTACTTCGGAAAAGATTTAAAAAATTTAACACTTGCTCAGGCGGCTATGCTCGCCGGTCTACCTAAAGCACCATCTGCATATAATCCTATAGTAAACCCTCGACGAGCAAAGATTCGACAGGAGTACATCCTGCAGCGTATGCTTAAGTTAAGCTACATCAATACAGATCAATATAACTCGGCGATACAAGAGCCAATTACGCTTAAAAAAGTGAGCACTCCATACAGCGTACACGCTGAATATGTAGCGGAGATAGTGCGACAATTAATGTACTCGCAATATCACGATGAGATCTACACGCGCGGCTTCGAAGTTATGACAACTATTAACTCATCGGATCAAGAAACGGCATATCGCGCTGTATACAAAGGTGTAATGGACTACGATCGGCGACATAGTTATCGTGGGCCAGAAGGATTCGTTAAATTACCTCGTGACGCCATTAAGCGAGAACAAGCGATCGACGATGCATTGCTTAAGCATCCGGACAGTGGCGACCTGATCGCTACTGTTGTCACTGCAGCCAATTCCCACGAAGTTAAAGCTTCACTAGTTAATGGACACACCATTGTTATTCGAAACAATGGGCTGCGTTTTGCATCCGCAGCCCTATCTAGTCGGGCCCACCGGCAGCAGCGCATCTACCCAGGATCGATTATCCGCATCACTAAAAATACAGATAGTTCGTTTAGCATTGTACAGTTGCCGCAGGTTGAGGGCGCACTCATCGCACTCACGCCACAGAGCGGCGCAATCCGCTCTCTGATTGGCGGATTTGATTTCAATAAGAGTAAATTTAATCACGTTACGCAGGCATGGCGCCAGCCTGGTTCAAGCTTCAAGCCATTTATCTATTCCGCTGCGCTGGATAAGGGCCTGGGTCCAGCAACGATTATCAATGACGCACCGCTATACTTTCCGCCAACTACTCCAGGCGGCCGGGCTTGGGAGCCGAGGAACTACGGCGGAGACTATGATGGTCCAATAACGATGCGCACTGCGCTACAGAAGTCGAGAAACCTTGTATCAATCCGAATTTTGAACTACATCGGTACGCATTACGCGAGGAATCATATCAGGTACTTCGGTTTCAACCCAGATAAACATCCTGCCTATCTGCCAATGGCACTTGGCGCAGGGCTTGTCACACCATTGCAAATGGCCGCTGGGTATGCGGTATTTGCTAATGGCGGCTACCGTATTAATCCCTACTTGATTGCTGAGGTGACTGATGCGCGCGGCGTGCTCGTTACGCGAGCACGGCCAGTAATAGCTGAGCAAAATGCGCCTCGGGTGCTTGATCCACGTAATGCGTATATCATGAATAATCTTCTAATTGACGTCGCACAGCATGGAACAGGCGCTAAATCGAATGTACTAAAGCGTGTTGATATTGGTGGCAAGACCGGAACGACTAACGAATCTCGCGACGCTTGGTTCGCTGGATACCAGCACACGCTAGTAGCGGTAGCATGGATCGGCTTTGACAGCTCACATAGCCTAGGCGATCATGAAACCGGGAGCAGCCTTGCATTGCCTATTTGGATTAATTACATGGACCGGGCGCTTCAAAACAAGCCTGTGTATACTATGCCATGCCCATCAGGCATAGAAGAAATCGATGGCGAGCTATATTACGCTAATATGCTGCCAGGCTTAGGTTTTGTTGAAAGGGTAGATATGCCTTCCTCAGCGCTTATTGAGGAATCAATAAGCGACACTCTTGACTCAAGCCTCAACACGACTGTTGGGAGATCTAAATTAGAACATATATTAAAAATATTCGAGGACTAGGGGGCACACGCGCACTATAGTAATACGCTAATTTGAGACCGACCTAGATTTGACAATATCACTGAAGATAATACCTAAAAAAACATCTGTAATAGTTAATGTGCAAGTACCGTATCATACGCTGCTAACATACTTAAAGTAATTTTTGTGCTTTAGTATCGGCGAGCTTACTATGATGAGTGCATTACTTCAAACTAAAGCATCAATAAGTTTTTCCGAATTTATCTCTGATATCGATACTCAACTCATCAGTTCCACCTATGATTACTATCTATACAGCACCTATTTAGCTTAGCACTAAATGGTGAGAATTCGTCTGCTAAACTCTGATAGCTAGATTAGACAAGGTCTGTCATGCGCGTAGCCTTAGGTTCATTAAACATTTCGGTAGTACTGCATGCGCACGCTATTGTAGTATCTTATAGAATTCCCGCCCATGGAGTAACTATTTCACTGTCTACCTTATTAGTAGATGGATTCATCACATACCTGTGTCCCCGTGCTACTACGTCGTCTGCCAGGAGCGGCATACACGAATATACGATGTCATCCACCGCTATTCTACGATCTACTCAAAATTGATTTATTATGATCAATGCTTTCACTTATCTTGACGATCAACTACATGCCGAACGCGTGCCCGCTCGTGTGCTTGCTGAACAATATGGTACACCGCTCTATATTTATTCACGGGCTGCGCTGACAGATGCATACCAGTCGTATGCAGATGCCTGTATTGGACATCGCGCAAAGATTTATTTTGCAGTTAAAGCTAATAGCAATCTTGCGGTCTTGAGCGTGTTTGCACGCTTAGGCGCCGGATTTGATATCGTTTCTGGCGGTGAACTCGCTCGTGTGCTTGCCGCAGGTGGAAAACCAAGCGACGTAGTATTTTCTGGCGTCGGCAAGAGTGCCGCCGAGATGCGCAGTACATTAGATATAGGTGGGCGTTGCTTTAATGTCGAGTCGCTGGCTGAATTAGCGCAACTAAACCAGGTTGCTGGTGAATCTGGACAGATCGCACCGATATCGCTACGAGTAAACCCCGATGTTGATGCGAAAACTCATCAGTATATTTCAACAGGCTTAAAAGAGACCAAGTTTGGTATTGCATTCGATGATGCGCGCGCAGCGTATCGTGCGGCGCTAGACATGAAATATTTGCGTATTACTGGTATTGATTGCCATATCGGCTCTCAAATTACCGAAATTTCGCCTTACCTCAATGCTCTTGAGAAGATACTTGAGTTAGTCGTTCAAATTGAATCGGACGGTGTACTAATCCACCATATTGATGTTGGTGGCGGTCTAGGCATTCGCTACGATAACGAAATACCTCCAGACATCGGCACATTTGTAAAAACAATACTAGACTATTTCGATCGACGTGGACACGGTCATCGTGAGATTTGGTTCGAACCTGGCCGTTCGCTAGTCGGTAATGCAGGGATCTTACTAACCCGCGTCGAATATTTAAAACCGGGCGCTGCCAAAAATTTCGCGATCGTCGATGCAGCAATGAATGATCTCGTCCGCCCCGCTATGTACGATGCATACCACGCCGTCGACGCAGTTATGCCACGCAATGACCAGCCGCTAGTGACCTACGATATTGTCGGTCCAGTATGTGAAAGCGGGGACTGGTTAGCTCGCGATCGCCCGCTTGTTCTAGAGGCCGGAGATCTTCTTGCAATACGGTCAGCTGGTGCATATGGGTTCGCTATAAGTTCAAATTATAATAGTCGACCCCGAGCTGCTGAACTACTTGTAGATGGCGATCGAGTACATGTGGCCCGTCGACGCGAAACGCTCGCGCAGTTGACAGATGGAGAATTTGCATTGCCGCCTGACGGTATAAAATAACTACAATACGTGCATGCGATATTTGTCTTACGTATAATATAATAAAAAACAAGCCACCTTAGAAAGGTATAATATGAACTAGCACCAATTATAGTTTGTTGTTACTATGTAAGGCAGATAATAAGAAACTCATATCAGAGATTATAGAACCTAATTAATGCCCTAGACATAATCCTAGCATGCTAGGCAACATTTTTAATGGCTACACATAGAATTAGTATTAATACACGGATTTCTTCCAGGTTCTTATATCTATATTGCCTGCTTACTATAAACACGCACTTGCATAGCCAGTAATTTACGTAGCGTGCAAAAACACTTTGTTTCGATAATGTCAGCCTTCGGATTATCACTTACCCGCTATCCCGATATTGCGCCGCTTTATTGGTTTCCTCTAATTTCATGTCCTTTTTGCATCAATCTCATTTTTTCACGACCGTCAATCATCTACGAGATTTACCCAAAACCATACAATCAGAGGTAGCATTTGCTGGCCGTTCTAACACTGGTAAATCTACTGCGATTAATGTGTTATGTAACTATAAGCGGCTTGCGTTCTCAAGCAGAACACCTGGACGTACACAACATATTAATTACTTCTCGATTGGGCCAGCGAGAACGCCTGTAGGATATCTTGTAGATTTACCCGGATATGGTTACGCTAAAGTTCCTAACGCAACGAAGATATATTGGAAAGCATTACTGAGTACCTATCTGATAACACGCCCCCAAATCCGCGGCCTGATTCTCGTAATGGATTCTCGGCGGCCATTTACGGAATTAGACCGGCATATGATTGAGTGGTTTAGCACGACTACACGTCCAATCCATATATTGTTAACTAAATGTGATAAACTGTCGAAAAATGACAGTATAAACGCATTGCGTACTGCGCAGAAATCTGTTTTTTTTTACAAAACCTCTGGTTTACAAAGCAAAATTACGATACAGCTATTCTCGGCTCTTACGAAGATCGGCTTGAGCCAGGCCCATGCACTCTTAAAATACTGGCTAGTAGGCGCCTAATTTTATCTTAAAAGCAAACAAATACTTAATAAAGTAATTTATAAAAATGCTAAATATCAATTTTTATATTTATTGCATCTTCTATAATTAGATTATAAGAGCTAATTGTGTATTGTGATTAAGCTGTTTTTTTACTGCTTAGCCTGTAAAGAAAATTCAAGACCAATTACGCAGCACAGTTAACTAAAATCTTAAAACTATACATTAGTCGGGCGCAATGTCTCCGTGTTAACCCAGAATGAATAAGCAGGCGATGATGTAGCAGACCAAGACAAAATTTCTGGTGTTTGATAAGGATGATTTTCAACAATAAATTTTTCCAACTCAAATGCGCGTTCTACTGTCGTCTTAAATAAGAGGGGTACTTCATTAGTATGTTTTAGCTCTCCTTGCCAGTGATAGATCGAATGTGACGGCGAAAGTTGGGAGGCACAGGCGGCTAACCTAGCATCTAGTGCAGCGCGGGAAAGAGTTTCAGCAGAATGAGCATCGGGCAATGTTGTAAACATTAAAATTAGAGTCGATAACATATGTTTCTCCGGCATTATTAAATAATAATGCGCAAGCCTGCTAAATACTTCGATACTCAATACTTTTATTTTGCTTTAATATATGAACTTATGCTCAAGCTTAATCATACCTGGGTTTCAGATTTATCTCTAGATAAACACTATATAGTGGAAGAATAAGCTAAGCTCAGCTTGGCTTATTCTTTAATGCAGCGCTTATTCTCTCTCTGCCGCTTTTTCTGCTTTCTCAACAAGCGGTCGATCTACTAACTCAACTAGCGCCATCGGTGCATTGTCACCAATTCGGAAGCCAAACTTAAGAATCCGAAGATAACCACCCGAGCGTGTTATATAACGCGGCCCCAGCACTTCAAACAACTTTGATACCGACTTGTCATCACGCAACCGCGCAAAGGCAAGTCGGCGATTTGCAATGGAAGATTTTTTACCTAACGTAATTAGTGGTTCAATAACTCTTCGAAGCTCTTTTGCTTTAGGTAAAGCTGTTTTAATAGATTCGTGCTCAATTAATGAGTTCGACATATTACGGAGCATTGCTAGGCGATGGCTGCTTGTGCGGTTTAATTTCCGAAAACCGTGACGGTGACGCATTTCAATTTCCTTGATTTAGAGTTTTGATTAGTTTTTTATTATGTAACTCAATGTAAAATATGTTTATAAGTTGGCACAACTTATAAGAATGCGCAGCAATAACCGTCGATTACTTATCAAGGCCTGCTGGCGGCCAATTTTCTAGTCTCATGCCGAGCATCAAACCCCGCGAAGCCAGAACTTCCTTAATCTCATTTAACGACTTACGGCCTAGATTCGGCGTTTTTAATAGCTCATTCTCGGTGCGCTGGATTAGATCGCCAATATAGTATATATGCTCGGCTTTCAGACAGTTTGCAGATCGGACTGTTAGCTCGAGATCGTCAACCAGCCGCAGAAGCATTGGATTAATCTGTGGTACGCGTAAAGGTGTTTCAGCTACTGCTTCGGTTCCTTCAAGCGCCGCAAACACAGATAATTGTTCAACTAGGATTCGAGCTGATTGACGAATCGCTTCCTCTGGCGAAATTATGCCATTAGTCTCAATATTAATTACAAGCCTATCTAGGTCTGTACGCTGCTCGACACGTGCACTCTCAACTGCGTAGCTAACTCGATGAACTGGCGAGAATGATGCGTCAAGAATAATACACCCGATAACCTTAGAGCTTTCGTCGCTATAGTGGCGCACATTACCCGGCATATAGCCCCGCCCTTTCTCAACCTTGATTTGCATATCAAGGTTACCACCTTTTGATAGATGAGCAATAACGTGTCCCGGATTAATGATCTCGCAATCATGAGGAATATCGATATCACCAGCAATTACTACACCTTCACATGCTTTGCGCAATGTAACTGTAATTTCAGATCGATTATAAAGCTTAAATACTACACCCTTAAGATTCAATAGTAAGTTGATTACATCCTCTTGAATACCATCAAGAGTTGAATACTCATGAACGACCCCAGAAATCATTACCTCGGTCGGCGCATAACCAATCATTGATGACAATAAAACACGCCGTAGCGCATTCCCCAAAGTATGACCATAACCGCGTTCAAATGGTTCCATAACCACTTTTGCATGGTTATCACCAAGCGAATTTACCGCAATAATTTTAGGTTTCAACAAACTGGTTTGCATAGGTTTTTCTTTTCAATACCCTCGGCTCGTTACACCGATAAGGCTGACTGAGTGACAACCTGAAGATACATAGCTAAACACCTGTATGTACAGGCGAAAATAAGTAATGCTACTATCAATACGATTAGCGTGAATACAATTCGACGATCAAGCTTTCATTTATATCGCCGGCAATATCGCTACGCTCGGGCACCTGCTTAAAAGCGCCTTCAAATTTCTTTGAGTCTATCGACACCCAGCTTGGAAAACCATTTTGCTCAGCTAGCGACAACGCTTCCTGAATTCGCGTCTGCTTCTTTGCCAGCTCGCGTATAGTAAGTACATCGCCAGCTTTTACCCGGAATGATGGAATGTTCGCTACTTTACCATTCACAAGGATTGTTTTATGGCTAACTAGCTGACGCGCTTCAGCGCGTGTCGAACCAAACCCCATTCTATATACAACCGTGTCTAAGCGTGACTCAAGAAGTTGTAATAACGTTTCTCCAGTATTGCCTTTGCGACGATCAGCTTCGGAAAAGTAACGCCGAAACTGACGCTCAAGCACACCATAGATCCGTTTTACTTTTTGTTTTTCACGTAATTGAAAACCATAGTCAGATGTGCGCGCACCTGAAGTACGACCATGTTGCCCTGGCTTACTATCGCTCTTGCATTTATCAGTATGCGAGCGACGCGCACTCTTCAAGAAGAGATCAGTACCTTCACGGCGAGACAGTTTTTCTTTTGGACCGGTATAGCGTGCCACTTTGCAATTCCTTAACATTAATTCGCGCAGATCTAATTAATCTACGCTAGATTGCACTTTTAAGCCAAATGGTAGATTTAGTTAGTACCTTATTCAAGGAGGGCTGCTTGTTATATGCAACAGAGAGCCTCCAATAAGCTTATGTTCTTAAATACGTCGGCGTTTCGGCGGGCGGCATCCATTATGTGGTACGGGCGTCTCGTCAGAAATAGTTGTTATTTTAATACCAAGACCATGAAGCGCGCGGACCGCCGATTCGCGACCCGGGCCAGGACCTTTAATCCGTACTTCAAGATTTTTTACACCATACTCCATCGCAACACGCCCAGCTGCCTCGGCGGCAACCTGTGCAGCAAATGGAGTTGACTTTCGAGAACCCTTAAACCCCTGACCACCAGATGTCGCCCACGCTAGCGTGTTACCCTGACGATCTGTAATCGTAATAATTGTGTTATTAAATGACGCATGGACGTGTACTATGCCTTCAGCAATACTTTTTTTGACCTTCTTGCGAACGCGTTGCGCTGCGCTGCTATTCGAAGCTTTAGCCATTAAGTTTTCCTATACTATAACTATCAGTTCCGCTTACTTCTTCAGCGCTTGAGCTGCCCGACGTGGACCTTTACGAGTACGAGCATTCGTGCGAGTGCGCTGACCACGCATAGGTAAACCCTTGCGATGACGAATACCTTCATAACATCCGATATCTATCTTGCGCTTAATGTTCATCGTCACTTCACGGCGTAAATCGCCCTCGACGATAAGTTTCGCAACTTCATCTCGCAGATTTTCAAAATCTGCGTCGGTTAGTTCTTTAACTCGCTTTGAAGTATCGACACCAGCTAATGCACAGATTAACCGTGCGCGCGAGAAACCGATACCGAGGATCGCCTGTAAGCCAATCACGGTATGCTTATGAACTGGGATATTTACCCCTGCGATACGAGCCATTATTTTCCCCAAACAGAAAAGCGTAAGCGCAGCTGCCTTAACCTTGGCGCTGCTTATGACGTGGATTTAAACTACAAATAACACGTACAACGCCTTTACGTTTAATAACCTTACAATTACGGCAAACGCATTTAACCGATGCCATCACTTTCATAATATTACCTTTATTACCTTTTCTTCAATTATTTCGCCCGAAATATAATCCGTGCACGAGACAAATCATAAGGCGTCAATTCTAGCGTTACCCTATCGCCGGGAAGAATCCTAATGTAGTGCATACGCATCTTTCCGGAGATATGCCCTAATACAACATGACCATTTTCGAGTTTGACCCGAAATGTTGCATTAGGGAGGTTTTCAAGAACCTCACCTTGCATCTGAATAACATCGTCTTTGGTCATATTCCTTGTGCTTAACGCATCGGAAGGCCGCTACTCTTAAAGTTAGCTTTCTTGAGTAGCGATTCATACTGTTGAGACATAACATACGACTGTACTTGCGCCATAAAGTCCATTGTTACAACGACAATAATTAATAACGAAGTACCCCCAAAGTAAAATGGTACATTCCAGTGTAGCACTAGGAATTCAGGCAAAAGAGAAACGAACACAATGTAAGCTGCACCAGCTAGAGTTAGACGAGTAAGAATCTTAGCGATATAACGCGAAGTATGATCGCCTGGACGCACTCCTGGAACAAACGCACCACTTTTTTTTAGGTTATCTGCTGTTTCTTTACTATTAAACACTAATGCTGTATAGAAAAAACAAAAGAAAATAATAGCTAATGAGTACAAAATAACGTATAGCGGCTGCCCCGGTTCTAATATTACTATCATCTTATGAAGCCAATGTATATTGGCGCTAGTACCCACCCAATTAGCAATAGTCGCAGGTAGTAAAATAATCGAGGATGCGAAAATAGGTGGAATCACACCTGCCATATTTAGTTTTAATGGCAAGTGTGATGACTGACTACCATATATTTTTTTTCCAACTTGACGCTTTGCATAGTTTATAAGAATTTTGCGTTGCCCTCGTTCGATAAAAACGACTAAATATGTAACCGCAGAAATTAACGCAATAATAATAATTGCTGAAACAATGCTTATTGACCCAGTATCTACTAGTTTAAATAAACTATTAATCGCATTTGGCAATCCCGAAGCAATGCCGCTAAAGATAATAATCGAAATTCCATTACCTAGGCCACGCTCAGTAATCTGCTCGCCCAGCCACATCAGAAACATAGTGCCAGTTACTAATGTTACTACTGTCGTAAGCTGAAATATTATGCCCGGATCAACCACTAAATTTAGCTGATTTTCAAGTGCCAGCGCGATACTGAAAGCCTGAAGGGTAGCTAATGCAACTGTGAAGTAACGTGTATAACAATTAATCTTATGCTGACCAGCATGCCCTTCTTTTTTAAGAGTCTCTAATCTAGGGGATACAAGCGCTAATAGCTGTATAATAATTGATGCCGAAATATACGGCATTATTCCCAGTGCAAATATCGTGAATCGTGATAGTGCACCACCTGAGAACATATTAAACATGGCTAAAATACTACCGGACTGATTTTGAAACAGCTTAGCTAGCTGACAAGAATCAATTCCCGGAACTGGGATATGCGCACCAATCCGGTAGACGATTAATGTAAGAAGTAGAAAAATTAATCGTCGACGTAAATCACTATAATGCGGTTTATTGCATCTAGTCTTTGAAAAAATTGGACTATTAACCAATAATCTTCTCCGTAACAAGTCCAAATAACTTTATAAACAAAGACTTAATTAGAAAATGAATCGCCCGCCTACAGCTTCAATTGCTGTACGAGCGCTTTTCGTAGCACTTAGCCCTTTAATTACAACTTTATGCTTAATTTTACCGGTTGCAATAATTTTTACTTTTTTAGTAAAAGTGCTTACAAGGTCTTTCTGCTTTAGGACAGATAGATTAATTTCCTCAACTTTTAATTTTTCTAGGTCGTCTAAATGTATTTCACAAGCACATTTTTTTGTTAATGATGTAAACCCACGTTTAGGCAAACGGCGTTGCAATGACATCTGCCCGCCTTCAAAACCTACTTTATGAAAACCACCTGAACGCGATTTTTGACCTTTATGCCCGCGCCCTGCAGTTTTACCTAAACCTGACCCAATGCCACGCCCAACGCGACGTTTTTCGCGCCTAGAACCCATGGCTGACTTTAGATTATTGAGTTGCATATTTACCTCTAAAGCTCGTATAGAGTTTAACCAACGATCTTAATAAGGTATGAGACTTTATTAATCATGCCTCGAACCGCCGGCGTATCTTGCAATTCGCTTACTGAATTCAAGCGGCGCAAACCGAGACCGCGCACTGTTAAACGATGCGTATCACGAGTACCAATCAGGCTTTTTACAAGCCGGACTTTAATAGTTTTCTCAGACATAGTAACCATCTTGTCTTAACATAAAATTTCTTCGATGCTTTTTCCTCGTTTAGCTGCAATCTCACTCGGAGTTGACTGACGACTTAAACCATCAAGTGTGGCACGAACAAGGTTATATGCATTCGTTGAGCCATGGCTCTTGGCTACGACGTTTGTTACACCCATAACTTCGAATACCGCACGCATTGGACCGCCAGCAATTACTCCTGCACCCAGCTTAGCTGGTGCAAGTAAAACCTGTGATGCACCGTGCTTACCATTTACTTCATGTTGAAGAGTGCCGTTTTTTAGCGAAACTTTAAACATATTGCGGCGAGCTTGCTCCATTGCCTTTTGAACAGCGACTGGTACTTCTTTAGCTTTACCTTTACCCATACCAACCCGCCCATCACCATCACCTACTACTGTTAGTGCGGCAAAACCAAGAATGCGGCCACCTTTTACAACTTTAGTTACACGATTGACTGATATCATCTTTTCGCGCAGGCCGTCATCACGTTCACTTGCTTGAATCTTTGCTTGCATTTTTGCCACGATAAATCCTCGTTCTAAAACTTGAGCCCTGCTTCACGTGCGGCATCAGCAAGTGCTTTAACACGACCATGATAGCGAAAGCCAGAACGGTCAAAGGCAACAAATTCAATACCGGCAGCTTTAGCTTTCTCGGCAACGCGCTTGCCAATCAGCTGAGCTGCAGCAATATTACCACCTTTACCTGACTTACCATCTAACTGCCGGCGAGCTTCGCTCTCAACAGTTGATGCACCAGCTACCACTTTTGTACCGCATGGCGAGAATACCTGAGCATAAATATGCTGGTTAGTTCGGTGCACGGCTAAACGTGCAATCTGTAGTCTAGATATTTTAATATGCGTTTGACGAGCGCGGCGCAGGCGAGATTGAGTTTTATCCATAATTGCGCACTTTACTTCTTTTTTGTTTCCTTGAGGATTACGATTTCATCGGTATAGCGCACGCCTTTTCCTTTATAGGGTTCAGGTGGGCGGTAGCGGCGCACTTCTGCAGCTACTTGGCTAACTTTTTGTTTATCGACTCCTTTAATAACAATTTCTGTTTGCGATGGTGTTTCTACGTCTACACCTTCTGGCATCTGATGTGTAATCGGATGTGAGAAACCTAATGACAAATTTAATGTATTACCCTGTGCTTGCGCACGGTAACCAACGCCGACTAGTGTGAGCTTGCGCTCGAAACCTTTCGTTACTCCACTTACCATGTTTGCAACAAGCGCGCGCATTGTTCCAGACAGCGCTTTTGCTTCAATCGACTTATTAGTCGGTTGAAATTTTAATTCACGGCCATTATTAATTACTTGCACAAGCGGATTTAGCCTTTGAGAAATCGAACCTAACCGCCCTTTTAGGGTAATCTGTGCATTATCAAGCATTACTTCCATATCATTAGGCAGAGGAATCGGGCTTTTACCTACTCGAGACATATTGCAACCTCCTGTCGGCTCTTAAGCGACATAGCAAACTACTTCACCGCCTACGCCTATTGCACGTGCTTTTCGATCAGTCATTACTCCCTTCGGGGTAGATATTATAGCAACGCCTAGACCATTCATGACTCGAGGGATTTCTTTTCGACGACGATATACACGAAGTCCGGGCTTAGAGATGCGCTCTAGACGCCCAATAACTGGCTGACCAGCATGATACTTTAACGTAATGTCTAGTTTTGCTCCTGGGGCGTTTGTCTTTACGACGAAATCATTAATATAGCCTTCTTCTTTAAGGACGTGCGCGATCGCGACTTTTACTTTTGACGAAGGCATCGTTACTGCTGATTTTTCGACTGTCTGCGCATTGCGAATGCGAGTCAGCATATCCGCGATAGGATCACTCATACTCATATTATGTTCCTTTTACCAGCTCGCCTTTGTTAGGCCAGGAATCTCACCACGAAATGCAATTTCTCGAATTTTACCACGCGCTAAGCCAAATTTTCGGAATGTACCGCGTGGGCGTCCAGTAATTGCACAGCGATTACGCTTACGAGTTGGATTAGCGTTACGCGGAAGTTGCTGTAATCTCAGACGCGCTTTATAACGCTCTTCCTCGGATTTGCTTGTATTATTAATAATCGCTTTTAGAGCTGCGCGTATGGGCGCATACTTCACCGCGAGATAAGCGCGCTTTTTTTCGCGCTCGATCAATGCCAATTTGGCCACAGTAACCTCAGTTTCTAAAAGGGAATTTAAAGCTTGTGAGTAGTGCTTTCGCTTCTTCGTCAGCTTTAGCAGTAGTTGTAATGCTTATGTTTAATCCGCGCAGCATGTCGATTTTATCGTAATCAATCTCGGGAAAAATAATCTGCTCTTTTACTCCGATATTATAGTTGCCTCGACCATCAAATGCTCGACCTGAGATACCACGGAAATCTCGAACACGGGGTAGTGCAATTGTTACAAAACGATCTAGAAATTCATACATTACTCGACTGCGAAGTGTTACCATTACCCCAATCGGATAGCCTTGACGAATCTTAAATCCAGCAATTGCTTTGCGCGCTTTTGTTACAACGGGCTTTTGCCCAGCAATTTTTGTTAAATCACTTACTGCGCTATCAATAATTTTTTTATCAGCAACTGCTTCACCAAGACCCATGTTTAAAGTAATCTTAGTAATACGAGGCACTTCCATAACAGACTGGTAACCGAACTTGTTAGTAAGTTCGGAAACAATTTTTTCTTTGTAAATTCTTTGCAAGCGTACCATATTGCCTCCAAACTCAAGTGCTGAGCATAGCACCGGTGGTTTTTAGGAAACGCATTTTTTTGCCATCATCTTTAATCTTGATACCAACACGTGTAGCGCGACCATTTACATCAGCTAAGGCAACATTAGAGATATGTATCGGCATTGATTTATTTTCTATACCGCCAGCTATATTTTTTATCGGGTTAGGCTTGAGGTGCTTTTTTACAAGATTAATATTCTCAACTATCACATAGTCACCTGCAGTTACTAGAACTGTACCGTGCTTACCTTTATCCTTACCAGAAACAACGATAATTTTGTCACCCCTTCGAATTTTATTCATTGCAACTCCCTTTACAACACTTCTGGCGCGAGTGAAATTATCTTCATAAAGCGTTCGCTTCGTAATTCACGTGTGACTGGTCCAAAAATACGTGTTCCGATTGGCTCAAGCTTATTATTTAAAAGTACAGCAGCATTACTATCAAATTTAATAAGTGATCCATCTTGGCGACGCACACCTTTGAGCGTGCGAACTACTACTGCACTATAAACTTCACCCTTCTTGACTCGTCCACGAGGAGTAGCTTCTTTGATGCTTACTTTAATAAGATCACCGATACATGCATAGCGACGTTTTGAACTACCGAGTACTTTAATGCATAACACTTCGCGCGCACCCGTATTGTCAGCCACCTTCAGCCGAGATTCAGTCTGAATCATATTTATTTTCCCCAACTTAATCCGGTATACCATTACAGTAGGAATACCGGTTAGTTTTGGTTTTGTCAGCCGATTTTACTGACTATTTAGAAAGTAGCGAAATCAAAGCGGAAATTAAATCCCGAAATTTTCGCGGCGAAACAATGACTACTTTCATGTGTAGTAACTAATTTAGCTTACTACTTAGAGGCTATTGCTTTTTTATTGCAGCAAGTCCATAACTATAACAAATAATTATAGACTTGCCATGATTATTTTCTTAAATCGTATAAAATAACACGGCCTGCATTTAAATAAATCATACACTTTTTACTAAGCTAGATACGGTCCAGGCTTTTGTTTTTGAAATAGGGCGATTTTCCTGAATCTCTACAAGGTCGCCTTCGTTATAGATATTTGCTTGATCGTGCGCATGATACTTTTTTGAGCGTACAACGTACTTACCATAGATTGGATGCTTAACGCGATGTTCAACTAGAACAGTTACAGTCTTATTCATTTTAGCGCTAACGACTTTCCCTACTAGCATCCGCTTAAGCGACGTCTTAACACTATTATTCATTTTTGATTTGCCTCTTCAGTCAATACTGTACGAACACGAGCAATATCTCGGCAGACTTTTCTAAGCTGACTAGTATTTTGCAATTGCTGTGTTGCAAGTCGCATGCGCAGACCGAAATGGGCCTTTAGTAGATCTGATAATTCTTTATAAAGGAAGGTTTTATCTTTATTACGAAGCTCACAAGCTTTCATTGCTTAACTCCTTAAGCACCGATCTGTCGAGTAACAAATGTTGTTTTTAACGATAACTTTGCCGCTGCTAAACGAAATGCTTCACGTGCTAATTTTTCGTTTACACCATCCATCTCGTATAACATTTTACCGGGTTGAATTTCAGCAACGTAGTACTCAGGACTACCTTTACCATTACCCATTCGTACTTCAGCGGGCTTTTTTGAAATCGGCTTATCTGGAAATATCCGAATCCAGATTCGACCACCACGCTTGATGTGACGGGTCATCGCTCGACGCGCGGCTTCAATTTGACGCGAGGTTAAACGACCTCGCCCAATTGCTTTCAGGCCGAACTCGCCAAAAGATACAGCATTACCGCGTGTAGCAATGCCGGTATTACGACCCTTTTGTTCTTTACGATATTTTCTGCGCTTCGGTTGCAGCATGCTTATGCCCCACTTTTTACATCGCCGCTAACAACAAAACCGCTACGACGCGGGCGACGATCACTTGGCCGGACATTGCGGCGAGTACGCTTGTCCTCCCGAGATTCTTCAGAAACTAGTAGATCGTTGCGATCAAGTGTATCGCCTTTATAGACCCACACCTTAACACCAATAATGCCGTAAGTTGTTTTTGCCTCTGACATTGCATAATCAATACTAGCACGCAGTGTATGCAGTGGTACACGGCCTTCGCGGTACCATTCGGTGCGCGCGATTTCAATACCGTTTAAACGCCCCGCACTCATAATCTTAATGCCTTGAGCACCTAGGCGCATTGCGTTCTGTATCGCGCGCTTCATTGCGCGACGGAACATAATCCGTCGCTCAAGTTGTTGAGTAATAGAATCAGCAATCAATTGCGCATCAGTTTCTGGCTTACGAACCTCCTCAATATTAATGTGGACTGGTACGCCCATGCGGCGCTGTAATTCAGTCTTTAATAACTCAATATCTTCACCTTTTTTACCAATTACAACACCCGGACGTGAACTAAAGATTGTAAGACGCGCATTTTTTGCTGGGCGCTCAATTACAATACGGCTTACTAATGCATTTTTTAGTTTTTTCTTCAGATATTCGCGAACGCTGATATCTTCTTTAAGCATCTCAGCAAACTGAGTATTATTTGCGTACCAACGCGATGCCCAGTTATGACTGACAGATAGACGAAAGCCAGTCGGATGAATTTTTTGTCCCACCGTGTGACTCCTTAATTCCCGATTGTCACAGTAATGTGACAAGATTGCTTCTCGATACGGTTGCCTCGACCCTTCGCTCGAGCGAAAAAACGCTTTAGCGAAGCTGCTTTATCAATACAAATGGTCTTGATCTTTAAACTATCAATGTCTATACCCTCATTGTGCTCTGCATTGGCTATTGCTGATAGCAGCACTTTCTTAATAATGCCGGCTGCTTTCTTTGGTAAGAAAGTTAAAATATGTAGCGCTTTTTCAGCTGGTAGACCCCTGATCTGGTCGGCTACAAGACGCGTTTTCTGCGCTGAAATGCGGGCGCCGCGATGAATTGCTCTCACTTCCATCTTAATTGCCCCTTATTTCTTAGCTTTTTTGTCGGCTGCGTGTCCCTTAAACGTACGAGTCAACGCGAATTCGCCAAGCTTATGACCTACCATGTTTTCTGATACATATACGGGAACATGCTGTCGGCCATTATGAACAAAGATTGTCAGGCCGATAAAATCGGGCAGAATAGTTGAACGACGCGACCAAGTTTTAATTGGTTTTTTGTCACGCAGAGCTACGGCTACTCCAACTTTTTTAAGTAAATGAACATCGCAGAAAGGACCTTTTTTAACAGAACGTGCCATTGCCTACTCCTTAACGCTTATGACGGCGCTGGACGATCATCGTCCTCGTGCGCTTATTACGACGCGTGCGAAAGCCTTTCGTCGGTTTACCCCAGGGGCTTACCGGATCACGACCTGCTGCAGTACGCCCTTCCCCACCACCATGCGGGTGATCAATCGGATTCATTGCGACGCCGCGGACCGTTGGACGAATACCGCGCCAACGATTGGCACCAGCCTTACCAATTTGACGCAGACCGTGTTCTGCATTTCCGACCTCACCAATTGTTGCGCGGCATTCAATATGTACACGCCTAATTTCACCTGAGCGCAGGCGGAGCTGTGCATATGCGCCTTTGCGAGCTAATAGCATTACTGACGAACCAGCTGAGCGAGCGATTTGCGCTCCCTTACCTGGCAATATTTCAACACAGTGAATAGTTGTACCTACTGGAATATTGCGTATTGGTAGCGTATTGCCTAGCCGAATTGGTGCTTCTGAGCCTGATAATAGCTGCGTATGAACTACTATGCCTTTCGGTGCAATAATATAGCGGCGCTCTCCATCAACATAGCATAGAAGAGCAATATTCGCGCTGCGATTAGGGTCGTATTCGAGACGCTCAACTTTTGCTAGAATACCATCTTTATCGCGATAAAAATCGACACTACGATAGTGATGCTTATGACCACCGCCTCTATGTCGCGTTGTGATGTGGCCATTATTATTGCGGCCGGCTGTAGAAATTTGCTTATCTAGAAGTGCTGAGTAAGGTTTACCTTTGTGCAGTTCTTTGTTGAATATCTTCACCATTGCACGACGGCCAGGCGAAGTCGGCTTAAGCTTAATAAGCCCCATAATTACTTAGCCTCCGCTTCAAAGTTAATCTCTTGACCCGGCTTCAGACTCACATACGCCTTGCGCACGCCCTTTCGTCGGCCTATAAAACGGCCAGAGCGCTTGACTTTACCCCGAAAGTTAAGCACGTTAACCGAATCTACTTCGACCTTGAATAATAACTCTACCGCTTCCTTAATCTCTTTTCTTGTGGCACCTGGTACAATGTTAAATACGACTTGCTCATTTTTATCGGCTACCAATGTCGCTTTCTCAGAAATTACTGGCGCAAGTAGAACTTGCATCAAACGATGATTGTTCCTGCGAATATTACTCATGACAGTAACTCCTCGATTTGCACAACCGCAGTCTTCGTCATTAGTACTTTTTTAAAGTAGATCAGCGATAATGGGTCGGCATAACGTGGCTTAACAATTGCTATATACGGTAGATTGCGTGATGCAAGATATAGGTTCTCATCAATAGTATGGGTAATCATAAGCACTGACTCGAGACCCATCGTCTTCAATTTAGTCGATAGTAGCTTTGTCTTTGGCGCTTCGATCTTAATATCCTCAATCACTAATAGACGGCTTTCTCGGGCAAGTTGTGATAGGATCGATCGGATCCCAGAACGAAACATCTTCTTATTAACTTTTTGACTGAAATTTTCTTCTGGCGAGCTTGGAAAGATCCGGCCACCGCCGCGCCATAGCGGGCTTGAAGACATACCAGCACGGGCCCGGCCTGTACCTTTTTGTCGCCATGGTTTCTTAGTTGTATGCTTGACCTGCTGTCGATCTTTTTGCGCGCGATTTCCGCTGCGTGAGTTTGCTTGGTATGCGACAACAATTTGATGGATCAGCGCTTCATTGTAAGCACGATTAAATATAATATCCGACGCGTTTATACCCGAACTTTCCTGACCTTGGTCGTTTAGAAGCTTTAGTTCCATTATCACGCCTCTTTCTTTGCAGGAGCTTTGATAGCCGGCGTTATAAAAACTTTTCCGTCTTTTGAGCCGGGCACCGCACCCTTAACAAGGATAAGAGCGCGTGCTGTATCGATACGCGCAATCTCAAGATTTTGGGTAGTAACTGTTACATCGCCAAGGTGACCAGTCATACGCTTACCGGGGAATACACGTCCTGGATCTTGTGCCATACCAATAGAACCTGGTACATTATGCGAACGTGAATTACCGTGCGATGCTCGACCCGAACTAAAGTTATAGCGCTTAATTGTACCGGCATAGCCCTTACCAAGAGAGATACCCTGCACATCGACTTTTTGTCCTACTTTTAAAAAGTTAATATTGATTAATGCGCCCGGCAATAGCTCAGCTGCTTTATTGGCTTCAACTCGAAATTCTCTGAGAATTTCTCCAGCCTGAACACCGGCTTTAGAAAAATGGCCGGCATTTGGTTTAGTTACGCGCGAGGCGCGTCGCTTTCCGAAGGCGACTTGAACTGCTGTATAACCATCTGTTTTAACGGATTTAATTTGTGTTACACGGTTGTTTGACACGTCTAAAACAGTCACAGGAATCGAATCACCATCATCCGCGAAAATTCGGGTCATCCCAACCTTGCGACCTATAAGTCCAAGGCTCATTGTTCTCTCCATTTCCGACTACGATTGGTCGGGGCTGATTACTAATTACTGGCAAATCAAAAAAGCTTAACGCTTATAAGTTACATTAATTTTTAAAACGTAAATACGAAAGGATTCTAGCAGAAATCTCGTATTTTTGAAAGAAATCAATGACTTTCAGGTGTCGCTCTATTACTGCGTGACGTGTGGGGCAGAGAAGCTGTTACTGTAGCTTTATTTCAACGTCTACGCCGGCAGGTAAGTCAAGCTTCATAAGTGCATCGACGGTTTTATCTGTTGGATCAATAATATCTAAAAGGCGTAGGTGCGTACGGATCTCTAGCTGATCGCGCGATGTTTTATTCACATGTGGCGAGCGCAGGATGTCGAACCGCTGGATGCGCCGCGGCAGCGGAATTGGCCCGACGAGAACCGCTCCGGTGCGCTGTACTGTCTCGAAAATCTGGCGCGCCGATTGATCAACTAGCTTATAGTCGAAAGCTCTTAGTCGAATACGGATTTTCTGCTTTTGCATGACATTTCCTGTAAAGAGCGAAGCGATATTACGTCGCTATAATAAAAGAACACAAAGCAGCTTCCCTAATAGAAAACGGGTAAGCTGCTCCGGACACTACAATATATTCCTATAATAAAAGCTGTGTTTTATTTAATAATCTTAGCAACAACACCAGCACCGACAGTACGACCACCTTCACGGATTGCAAAGCGCAGGCCTTCTTCCATTGCGATTGGCGCAATTAACTTGACTGTGATCGATATGTTATCACCCGGCATCACCATTTCTTTGTCTAGAGGTAACTCAATTGAGCCTGTCACATCTGTCGTTCGGAAATAGAATTGCGGCCGATAATTATTAAAAAATGGCGTGTGTCGCCCGCCTTCGTCTTTACTTAGCACGTATACTTCTGCTGTGAAGTGCGTATGTGGCGTGATTGTCCCAGGCTTAGATAATACTTGGCCGCGCTCTACATCCTCACGCTTAGTACCACGTAGTAGTATACCTACGTTATCACCAGCTTGACCCTGGTCTAAAAGTTTTCGGAACATCTCCACGCCTGTACATGTTGTCTTTGATGTGTTGCGTATACCCACAATCTCAATTTCTTCACCAACCTTAATTACTCCACGCTCCACGCGTCCAGTAACTACGGTGCCACGGCCGGAAATTGAGAAGACATCTTCCACCGGCATGAGAAATGTGCCATCTACCACACGCTCAGGTGTTGGGATGTGCACATCTAACGCATTAGCCAGACTTAGCATCGCTGCCTCACCTAACTCGCTTTTGTCTCCCTCTAGGGCTAGCTTCGCCGAACCTTTAATAATCGGTGTATTATCGCCAGGAAACTCATACTTAGATAGCAGCTCGCGCACTTCCATTTCTACTAGTTCGAGCAGCTCCGCATCGTCTACCATATCGCATTTATTCAGGAATACAACGATATACGGTACACCCACCTGACGTGCTAGTAGAATGTGCTCACGCGTTTGGGGCATCGGGCCGTCAGCAGCCGACACAACTAGGATCGCGCCATCCATCTGTGCTGCGCCCGTGATCATATTTTTCACGTAGTCTGCGTGACCCGGGCAGTCTACATGTGCATAGTGACGCTGTTCTGTCTCATACTCAATATGCGCTGTATTGATCGTAATGCCACGAGCTTTTTCTTCCGGCGCTGCATCAATCTCATCGTATTTCTTCGCTTCGCCACCAAACCTCGATGATAGCACTGTCGCGAGTGCCGCCGTCAGTGTGGTTTTGCCATGGTCAACGTGACCGATCGTGCCTACGTTCACGTGCGGCTTGGTTCGTCTAAACTTGCCTTTAGCCATTTTCTCTTCTTTTAAAAATGTTTCTTGAATACCGTACTAACTAATTATTTCGTCTTTGCATTTATAATCGTATCAGCAACATGGCGTGGAGCCTCGGCATAGTGTTTAAACTCCATTGTGTATGTAGCGCGGCCTTGCGTCAGCGAACGTAACGATGTTGAGTAACCGAACATTTCTGACATCGGTACCTCAGAACGAATAATCTTACCGCTGCTGACCATATCCTCCATACCCTGCACAATACCGCGGCGACCTGATAGGTCACCCATTACATTTCCCATATATTCTTCTGGTGTTTCAACTTCGACAGCCATCATTGGTTCTAGAATTACTGGATTCGCTCGCCGCATTGCTTCCTTGAACGCTATTGATCCGGCTATTCGGAATGCATTTTCGTTTGAATCTACATCATGATATGAACCGAACGTTAAATGTACTATCACATCGACAACCGGGAAGCCAGCTAGCACGCCACTTTTTAGTGTTTCTTGAATGCCTTTATCAACCGCAGGGATATACTCACGCGGAATTACACCACCTTTTATCTCATCAATGAATTTATAGCCTTTACCCTGTTCATTGGGTTCTAGCATAATTACGGCGTGACCGTATTGACCTCGCCCTCCAGATTGCTTAATGAACTTGCCTTCGACATCAACTGCTGAATTTCGTATTGTCTCGCGGTAAGCAACCTGTGGCTTACCGACTGTCGCTGCGACATTAAATTCGCGCTGCATCCGATCGACTAAGATTTCTAGATGTAATTCTCCCATACCCGAGATAATTGTCTGCCCAGATTCTTCATCAGAATGTACGCGAAAAGAGGGGTCTTCTTGAGCTAGACGGTTGAGTGCAATACCCATCTTTTCCTGGTCAGCTCTTGTCTTTGGTTCAACAGCCTGTGAGATAACTGGCTCTGGAAATAGCATACGCTCAAGCACAATTGGGTTCACCAGAGCACATAGTGTGTCACCAGTGGTCACTTCTTTCAGTCCAACTGCAGCGGCAATATCGCCAGCACGTACCTCTTTAATTTCCTCGCGCTGATTCGCATGCATTTGTAGAATCCGCCCAATACGCTCTTTTTTGCCTTTTGTTGAATTTAGCACTGTATCGCCAGAATTTACGACACCTGAATACACACGGAAAAAAATTAATTGACCAACAAATGGGTCTGTCATAATTTTAAACGCGAGTGCTGAGAATTTTTCGCTATCTGACGCATAGCGTTCTACATTTTCACCACTCTTAGTCTCGTCTTTAACCGGCGGAATGTCGATCGGCGATGGTAAGAAATCGATCACCGCGTCTAGCATGCGCTGCACGCCTTTATTCTTGAATGCAGTCCCACATAACATTGGCTGAATTTCACAAGCAATTGTGCGATCGCGCAGCGCCTTGACAATCTCAGCTTCACTTAACGTCTCACCACTAAGATACTTTTCCATTAGTGCCTCGCTCGCTTCAGCAGCCGCCTCGATTATCTTCTCACGCCACTCTCTACACGTATCTACGAGTTCCAGCGGAATATCTGTATATTCAAACTTTGTTCCTTGTGAAGCATCCTCCCAAATAATCGCTTTCATCTTCAAGAGATCAACAACACCTCTAAATGACTCTTCTGAACCAATCGGCACGACGATCGGCACTGGATTAGCCTTCAAGCGCATCTTTAACTGCTCATATACCTTAAAGAAGTTTGCGCCCGTACGGTCCATTTTGTTAACAAACGCGAGACGCGGCACCTTGTACTTATTAGCTTGGCGCCATACCGTTTCCGATTGCGGCTGAACGCCGCCGACAGCGCAGTACACCATACATGCGCCATCCAGGACGCGCATTGAACGCTCGACCTCGATTGTAAAATCGACGTGACCGGGCGTATCGATAATATTAATTCGGTGCTCTGGGTAGTTGTTACCCATGCCTTTCCAGAAGGCCGTTGTCGCAGCGGATGTAATTGTGATACCACGTTCCTGCTCTTGCTCCATCCAATCCATCGTTGCAGCACCATCATGCACTTCGCCGATCTTGTGATTTACACCCGTGTAAAACAGGATACGCTCTGTTGTCGTCGTCTTTCCGGCGTCAATATGAGCGCTAATACCGATATTACGGTAACGCTCGATAGGAGTCTTACGAGCCACTTTAATCTCTCAAGAAGATTGCGCAGCGGAAAAACCGCGATGCGCTCTAACACAAACGGGCGAGGCGCTCCGGAAGCGCACCCGCCCGAAATTTCTTTCTCTGCTTATTACAGACTTCCAGTCTAACTAGCTATTAGAAACGGAAATGCGAGAAAGCCCTATTTGCTTCCGCCATCCGGTGTACTTCATCGCGCTTTTTCATCGCCCCGCCTCGGCCTTCTATAGCTTCGAGCAATTCTCCGGCTAGACGCAGTACCATGGACTTTTCACTACGTTTTTTCGCGGCTTCGCGCAACCAACGCATCGACAATGCCATGCGGCGTGATGGCCGCACTTCAACCGGGACCTGATAATTCGCGCCACCAACGCGACGACTTTTTACTTCAACTACTGGCTTCACGTTATTCAGCGCGGCAGTAAATACTTCAAGTGGATCTTTCCCGCTTTTGCCTTGTATTTGCTCAAAAGCCCCATATACAATACGTTCAGCGACTGATTTCTTTCCTGAAAGCATTAGCACGTTCATAAATTTTGCAACATCAATATTACCGAATTTTGGATCTGGCAATATTTCTCGCTTGGAGACTTCGCGACGACGCGGCATTTTTTTCCTTTAACTATTCAGTTGCGGTGGTTTTTTCTTATGCGGCTACCTATTAAATTTCTCTCTATCTTGTGATTAACTACCCTTACTATGTGAGTACTTGCTTGATAGAGTTTAATTATTTAGCGTCACTGCTTTTCGATAGCAATACTATTTACTTACCTGAAGTAGTACGCTTTGCGCCGTACTTTGATCGAGCTTGTTTGCGGTTTTTAACGCCCTGGGTATCAAGTGATCCTCGCACTGTGTGGTAACGCACACCTGGCAAATCTTTAACCCGGCCGCCACGGATTAATACAACTGAGTGCTCCTGCAGGTTATGGCCCTCACCACCAATGTATGAGATAACCTCGAAGCCATTCGTCAGACGAATCTTTGCGACTTTACGAAGCGCTGAGTTTGGTTTCTTGGGCGTTGTCGTGTACACACGAGTACACACACCGCGCCGCTGCGGGCAGTCCTGCAAAGCCGGGCTTTTGCTCTTCGCATGCTCCGAAGTGCGACCTTTGCGAACCAATTGGTTAATGGTCGGCATATTGATTCCTAGAAGTAGTCAAAACCGGATGACGCAGGCCTAGGTAGAGGTCATGCTAGATAATCTAGCAGGGGTCTAAGTATCGAAAGAATAGCCAACGATGCGTGCACGGTTTTGCCGATAGAATATCTCTTCATGCTATTCTAAACTTTGTAAGTACGTCAACAGATTTTATAATCTTATTATGATAAGAGAATGACTGATGCTATAAAATGGGTGCCTGCTTATCTCTCTAGTGACTGAGCCCTTCAAATTTAAAAGTGCTTCGGCTTGATGCGCGGCATAGTCTATCGGATGATATTTTCCGCAGTGTAGGCTAGTTCGTTAAGTATTACATTGTGAAAATAACGTGGGCTAGGCTTGAGCGCTCTAGCGACGCTAGGCGTTAACTGCCCCTCTAGTACGTATACTGAATAACGACATACTAGCGATTAAACTAAATTACCATAATGTGTGCCATCCGCCTTGCGTATCCCGTTTAAATTTGCTGTATTGGCGCAGCGTAATATTACGCTCCCCTTTCAACACAGATTTACTTAATTCTGTAAGGACTAGTATGCCGTGACCTCCGTGATCGATAGAAAGCAAGCCCAGCGCAATTAATTGACGAAAAATAGATCGCCATTGCTCCGCCGGCAATGATGCACCAATACTGAAAGTACTTAAGGTGTCATGCCCCCATCTCTTAACACGCTTAGTTTTATTACCGCATAATATGTCAGTCAGGTGACTCTCGCCAAACCCAAAGCCACTAGCTCGTTTCGCACGGTATACACACGAGAGCGCCATCTGTGCCTCACGTGTACCATCATAGGTTGCTGGCGGATCTAGACATATATCACAGTTGCCACATGGCTGGCCTGTTTCTCCAAAATAGCTGAGTAGCTGCACGCGCCGACATTTAGCTGTTTCGCATAATCCAAGCAATGCCTCAAGCTTCGCTGTTTGCACTCTTTTATACAACTCATTAGCCGTAGATTCTCTAATCATCCTACGCTGTTGCATAACATCACCTAGTCCGTAAACCATCCACGCATTAGATGCGTGGTTATCTCGGCCTGCCCGACCGGTTTCTTGATAGTAGCCTTCAATGCTCTTAGGCAGATCTAAATGTGCGACAAAGCGCACGTTGGGTTTATCAATTCCCATTCCAAATGCAATTGTTGCACATATTACAACGCTTTCCTCGTGTTGGAAAACCTGTTGATTTTTCAGGCGAAGCCGCGCATCCATACCGGCGTGATATGGCAACGCACGTAACCCTTGTCGTACAAGCCAGTTGGCTGTTTCCTCAACTTTCCGTCTCGATAGGCAATAAACAATGCCTGTATCGGTAGTGCCATCTATCTTAGTATGTTCAGCCTGGATAAAATCCAGTAATTGCGCACGCGCGTTATTTTTTTCAATGATTCGATAACGAATGTTCGGTCGATTAATGCTCGAAATAAATACTCGAGCATGGTGTAGTGCAAGCCTCTCGATTATTTCTTCTCGCGTAAGTGTGTCTGCTGTCGCAGTTAAAGCGATACGAGGTACCCTCGGGAAACGCTTATGCAACGCACATAGACGCATGTATTCGCACCGGAAATCATGACCCCACTGAGACACACAGTGGGCTTCGTCGATCGCAAACAACCCTATTCGGCTTCTTGTCAGTAGCTCTAGAAACCGCGATGTCATTAGTCGCTCTGGTGCAATATACAATAATTGCAACTCAGCACGTACAAATGCACGCTCGGCTATAACTACCTCAGCTAAGGTAAGTGAGGAGTTTAGGTATGCTGCCCGTACTCCTGCTTTAGTTAATGCCGCAACTTGATCCTGCATCAATGCGATCAACGGCGATACTACGATACTAGCGCCCAGGCCGGCATTATGGCGTATCAGCGCTGGAATTTGATAGCATAAAGACTTACCGCCCCCAGTTGGCATTAGCACGAGGCTATCGTGTCCCGCTGCAACATGTTCGATGATATCAGCTTGCGAACCGCGAAACGCAGGATATCCGAAAACTTTTTTGAGTAAAGTAAGACAGTGGGACATGAAACTCCACGGATAAGAACACAGCTGCACAATGCGTATTTAGATCAACGCATTTTATCAATCGCGCATAGGCAGGTATGTTCTATCAATAGCTGATAAAGGTAGCTTAATGCGCCTATCCCGGAATAGCTAGATTTATATTCCCTCTTGAAATACCTAAAATATTACTCACACAAGCAACAAAATTCTTGCCCAAACAAGATAGAGAGGACGAAATTTAGATAGTCTTGTATCTTTTATTTAAAGCGTTTTTGCATCTATAATTTTAGATGTCAGGAAAACTGCCGCGCCCGCCACTTACCCCTATATAATATTCCCCGCATGATAATAAACTTTTTATACAAAATAAAACTTACAAACACAAAGCAATGAGAAGATTAGAGTATAGATGCAGTATCATGCAGTGCATTAGTATCTTAAGCTTATTTAATTTTACTAAAATTAAGATAGGCTAGTCTTGATATTGCTATATTTTTAGAGCGCGCCCTATCGGGCCGTCTAGTAGTAGTTATCTACTCTCTATAGTAAAAACTTATCATCTTTTTATAGTAGAGATATATGTTACGTACTAGGCAGTATGCTGGTAGCAGTCTTCGAGGCATTTCATCGTTTTTACAGTGTATTTATCACAGTCAATACATGTGTATATTATTATTTTCGATGCTTTTAACGCTTAGAGAAACTCTAAATATCAAGTACTAGGCGATAAAGTTTCACTATTCAATATCTAGTATACTTCATACAAGGATAAAATCCCATACGCTTTCACATATGGGGATTACCATTTTATAATGGGGAATAAGTAGTTACAACCCACTAATACTATTGATTATTCTCTAGCAAGCGCTATATTACTCATTTTTAGAATGAGGCTGTTCGACTAGAGTTTTTGGTAAAGTAAAGTCAAATGGGCTCGCGTGTTCTTCTTCTGCTACAATCTGCCGAAAACGTTCTTGATCAGCCACTTCTTTTCTCTTTCTAGCCTTATGGAATGCAAGCCCTGTACCAGCTGGGATTAAGCGGCCAACGATTACATTCTCCTTTAGACCACGGAGGTCGTCGCGCTTGCCCATAATCGCAGCTTCAGTTAAAACGCGCGTTGTTTCTTGGAACGATGCAGCTGAGATAAACGAATCAGTTGACAGTGACGCTTTTGTAATACCAAGCAGCACGTTTTCATAGGTTGCCGGACGTTTACCTTCCGTAATGATCCGGTCATTTTCGTCCAGCATATCAGAGCGTTCGACTTGTTCGCCCGGGATAAACCGCGTGTCAGCGTTATCAATAATCTGTACGCGGCGCAGCATTTGTCGCACAATCACCTCAATATGCTTGTCATTAATTTTTACACCCTGCAAACGATATACGTCTTGTACTTCATCAACGATATATCGAGATAGCGCTTCGATTCCCTGTAGACGTAGTATGTCATGCGAATCGGCAGGCCCATCTACAATCATCTCGCCCTTGTTTACAACCTGGCCATCATGTACAAGTACTTGTTTTTCTTTTGCAATTAAAAATTCATGTTGATTACCATCTAGGTCTGTAATGATCAAGCGCTGCTTGCCCTTCGTATCTTTTCCGAACGATACTGTTCCAGTAACTTCCGCTAAGAAGCCTGCATTCTTTGGTGAACGCGCTTCAAATAGCTCGGCAACTCGAGGCAAACCGCCGGTAATGTCACGAGTTTTCTGTGACTCGGTTGGAATACGAGCTAGTACTTCACCGATCTGAACCTGCTGACCATCTTTAACAGTAATTAGTGCACCGACCTGGAAGCCAATCTGTACCGCATGCTCTGTTCCCGGAATTTTTACTTCGTCACCGCTTTTATGGAGCAGCTTTACTTGTGGGCGTACACTCTTAGACAACTGAGAACCGCAGTGCTTTGCATCAATTACAACGAGAGTCGATAGACCAGTTACTTCATCGATCTGTTTTGCAACAGTTACGCCTTCTTCAACATTTTCAAACTTTACGGTACCGCCGTACTCCGTGATAATCGGACGTGTCATTGGATCCCACGTTGCAAGCTGGGTGCCTGCCTTAATTTGCGTGCCATCTAACTGCAATAGCGTTGCACCATACGGAATTTTATGGCATTCGCGCTCTCGTCCGTAGTCATCTGTGATAACTACTTCTCCGGAGCGAGAAATAACAATCTGTTCGTTTTTTGCGTTTGTCACATAGCGCATCGTCGGAGTGAATCGTGCAGTTCCATTAGACTTCGCCTCAACACTGGATGCCACCGCCGTTCGTGATACTGCACCACCAATATGGAATGTGCGCATTGTTAGCTGCGTACCCGGCTCACCGATTGATTGTGCGGCAATTACACCAACTGCTTCGCCCACATTTACTAGTGTACCGCGCCCAAGATCGCGGCCATAGCACTTTGCGCATAAACCATAGCGTGTTTCACAAGTTAACGGGGTGCGTACACGTACTTCATCGATACTAAGACGCTCAATTTCTTCAACTGCAGTTTCATCTAGCAGCGTACCTGATTGGTACAGTACTTCCTGAATTTCAGTATTAATTATATCGACTACTGCTACCCGACCAAGAATCCGGTCACGCAGCGCTTCGACAACTTCACCGCCTTCTACAAGCGCTCTCATTGCCACACTCTTACTAGTATTGCAATCATCCTCAACTACTACTAAATCCTGCGTTACGTCGACTAAACGACGAGTTAGATAGCCTGAGTTTGCAGTTTTTAACGCAGTATCTGCTAATCCCTTTCGGGCACCATGCGTTGAGATAAAATACTGTAATACATTTAAGCCTTCTCGAAAGTTTGCGGTAATTGGCGTCTCAATAATTGAGCCATCTGGCTTAGCCATAAGCCCACGCATACCCGCTAATTGACGAATCTGTACTGCCGAACCACGTGCACCAGAGTCTGCCATCATATAGATTGAGTTAAATGACTCCTGGCGTGTCTCATTACCATTGCGGTCGATTACCGATTCGGTTGACAGCCGCTTCATCATTGCTTTACCAACTAATTCAGAGGTTGCTGACCAAATGTCGACTACGTTATTATAGCGCTCCTGGGCAGTAACTAGGCCTGACATATATTGTCGATCATATTCCTTAACTTTTTTAGCAGCTTCGCCTACAATCGCTTCTTTTTGCGCCGGTACGAGCATGTCATCAACACAGATCGAAATACCGGCGCGGGTAGCTAGGTGGAATCCAGATTGCATGAGCTGATCGGCAAAAATCACTGTCTCTTGCAGACCGCAACAACGGAAGGCAGTATTAATCAGTCGAGAAATTTCTTTCTTCTTTAAGGGTTTATTCAGGACACTGAATGGCAGACCTGGTGGCAAAATCTCTGAGAGAATTGCACGACCTACAGTAGTTGTATATAGTAAGGTCTTGGCTATAAATTTTGGTTCACTATCCGATTGAATCTTGTTAGCTACCATTTCAGTAATTCGCACATTAATACGCGATGCTAGTTCTACCGCCTTATTCTCATATGCCCTCAGGACTTCGCTAACGCCAGTAAAGGTCATTCCCTCACCCTTAGCATTGATTGCTTCGCGCGTCGCGTAATACAATCCTAGTACGATATCTTGTGATGGAACAATTGAAGGATCGCCGTTGGCTGGGAACAGAACGTTGTTAGACGCAAGCATTAGAGTGCGCGCCTCCATCTGTGCTTCGAGCGATAGCGGCACATGCACAGCCATCTGGTCACCATCGAAATCAGCGTTAAACGCTGCGCATACGAGCGGATGTAGTTGGATTGCTTTACCTTCTATTAGTACAGGATCGAACGCTTGAATTCCAAGCCGATGCAGCGTTGGCGCACGGTTTAACATTACTGGATGCTCGCGGATTACTTCTTCAAGAATATCCCATACAATTGGTGTCTGGCTTTCAACTTCCTTCTTCGCCGCCTTAATAGTTGTTGCAACGCCCATCACTTCAAGCTTATTGAAAATAAACGGCTTAAATAATTCAAGTGCCATTAACTTAGGCAAACCACACTGATGAAGTTTAAGTGTCGGACCAACAACAATTACTGATCGGCCAGAGTAGTCAACTCGCTTACCAAGTAAATTCTGGCGGAAGCGGCCACCCTTGCCTTTGATCATATCTGCAAGAGATTTCAGGGGGCGTTTATTAGCGCCAGTCATAGCCTTACCACGACGACCATTGTCTAGCAACGAGTCTACTACTTCCTGCAACATTCGCTTTTCATTTCGAATAATTATCTCGGGCGCTTTTAGCTCAAGTAGGCGCTTTAACCGATTATTACGATTGATCACACGGCGATACAAATCATTTAGATCTGACGTCGCGAACCGGCCACCATCCAGTGGTACTAGTGGACGCAACTCTGGCGGTAGAACAGGCAGTACCTCAAGAATCATCCACTCCGGCTTAATGCCAGAACGCTGAAATGCCTCAAGTACTTTTAGGCGTTTTGCATACTTCTTGATCTTCGCTTCGGAGCCGGTATTCTTCAACTCAGCACGAAGTTGCTCGATCTGAGAATTAATATCAATTGAGCGCAGTAGTTCACGTATACCTTCTGCGCCCATCTCCGCTCGGAACTCCTCACCATCTTCTTCAGCTTTATAGTAATCCTCTTCGGTCATGATCTGCCGCGCCTTGAGAGACGTCATACCGGGATCAATTACGACATATGCTTCGAAATAAAGAACGCGCTCAATATCGCGTAATGTCATATCGAGCACCATACCTAGGCGCGACGGTAGTGATTTTAGAAACCATATATGCGCAACTGGCGAAGCAAGCTCAATATGACCCATACGCTCTCGGCGCACTTTCGAAAGCGTTACTTCAACGCCGCACTTTTCGCAGATTACACCGCGATGTTTCAAGCGTTTGTATTTGCCGCATAGACATTCATAGTCCTTAATGGGGCCAAATATTTTCGCGCAGAATAAACCATCACGTTCTGGCTTGAACGTGCGGTAGTTAATTGTTTCCGGCTTTTTCACCTCACCAAACGACCACGACCGGATTTTATCCGGCGAGGCTAGGCTTATCTTGATTACATCAAAAACTTCTTCTTGCTGGACTTGCTTGAATAGATCGAGCAAAGCTTTCATCGCTTCTCTCCAGTAGTCCGATTAGTTCCGGTCTAGGTCGATATCAATACCGAGCGACCGTATTTCTTTCACAAGTACGTTGAATGACTCCGGCATCCCCGCATCGATTACATGATCACCCTTAACAAGGTTTTCATATACCCTTGTACGGCCTGTTACGTCATCTGACTTCACTGTCAACATTTCCTGCAACACGTAGGATGCACCATATGCCTCTAGCGCCCATACTTCCATTTCCCCAAAGCGCTGCCCCCCAAACTGGGCTTTACCACCTAACGGCTGCTGCGTCACTAGTGAATACGGACCAGTCGAGCGTGCATGCATCTTATCATCTACTAAATGATGAAGCTTTAGCATATGCATATAACCAACAGTTACCGGACGTTCGAAAGCCTCGCCTGTGCGTCCATCGTACAGTGTCACCTGGTTCTTCGACTTTGTCATTCCTAGCTGCTGTGCTATCTCATCTGGGAACGCTAGATCGAGCATATGAGAAATTTCTTTCTCATGTGCACCATCAAATACCGGTGTTGCAAATGGCACACCTTCTTTCAAGTTCTGCGCAAGCTCGATAATTTCATTATCGGACATTTCATCAATCGACTCTAGATGACCGGACTCGTTATAGATCTTCGTCAAAAATAATCGTAGATCCTGGACTAGCGTTGCTTTCTTAGCCTGCAACATTTCACCTATACGCCAACCCAAGCCTTTTGCGGACCAGCCTAAGTGAGTTTCGAGTATCTGCCCAACATTCATTCTCGATGGGACACCTAACGGATTTAACACAATATCGCATGGGCGGCCATCAGCCATATATGGCATATCCTCAATTGGAACGATCTTGGAGACGACACCCTTGTTACCATGGCGACCTGCCATCTTGTCACCGGGTTGCAAGCGACGCTTGACTGCTAGGTATACTTTAGCCATTTTTAGTACACCCGGGGGCAGTTCATCGCCTTGTGTAAGTTTCTTGCGCTTTTCTTCAAACGCGAGGTCAAATTGATAGCGCTTCTGCTCGATCGATTCTTTGATTGCCTCTAGTTGAGCCGCCGAATCTTCATCAGATAGGCGAATATCAAACCAGTGATAATGATCTAGGTGATCTAGGTATTCGCGTGTAATCTTTGTACCCTTCGTAAGCTTTTGCGGCCCGCCGTTCGCAGCTTTACCGTTAAGCATCCGAGCTAACCGTTCGAACGCATCGCTTTCAACGATACGCAACTGGTCATTCAAATCTAATCGATAGCGTTTAAGCTCATCATCAATAATCTGCTGTGCGCGTTTATCGCGCTGGATCCCTTCGCGTGTAAATGCTTGCACATCAATTACTGTGCCAGTCATACCTGATGGAACGCGCAAGGAGGTATCTTTTACATCAGAGGCTTTCTCGCCGAAGATTGCGCGCAGCAGCTTTTCTTCTGGGGTCAGTTGAGTTTCGCCTTTCGGTGTTACCTTGCCAACTAACACATCACCCGCCTCAACTTCAGCACCAATATAAATGATACCTGATTCATCTAAGCGGCCTAACTGAACTTCAGCTAGGTTAGAGATATCTCGCGTAATTTCTTCTGGCCCGAGTTTCGTATCTCGTGCTACAACATTCAGCTCTTCAATATGGATCGAGGTATAGCGATCATCGGAAACGACACGTTCAGAAATAAGAAGCGAATCCTCAAAGTTGTAGCCATTCCACGGCGTAAAAGCAACCAGCATATTCTGGCCAAGCGCAAGCTCGCCTAGATCCGTTGACGCACCATCAGCAATTACGTCGCCACGCGTGACACAATCTCCAACTTTCGCAATAGGCCGCTGGTTGATATTCGTATTTTGGTTTGAGCGCGTATATTTAGTCAGATTATAGATATCGACTCCGACCTCACCAGCTACCGCTTCCTCATCATTTACGCGAATTACTACGCGGCGCGCGTCAACATAATCAATCACTCCGCCGCGGAATACCTGTACTGTCGTGCCGGAGTCCACGGCAGTTCTACGCTCAATACCAGTTCCAACCACCGCTTTTTCTGGCCGTAAGCAAGGTACCGCTTGACGCTGCATGTTTGAACCCATTAATGCACGGTTTGCATCATCATGCTCGAGGAATGGAATAAGCGATGCAGCTACAGACACGATCTGTGATGGCGCAACATCCATATACTGGATGCGATCTGGTATAACCATCAGCGTTTCACCAGCTTCTCGAGCCGAAACCAGCTCGTCAATTAGCCTACCTTCATCGTCAATCGCCGCATTTGCCTGAGCGATTACATATCGCCCTTCCTCAATCGCAGATAGGTAGTCAATCTGGTTTGTTACTTTTCCATTGATTACTTTCCGGTACGGTGTCTCAAGAAAACAATATTCATTCAGGTGGGCATATAATGCAAGTGAATTAATAAGACCAATGTTTGGACCTTCCGGCGTTTCGATCGGGCATACGCGGCCATAGTGGGTTGGGTGAACGTCACGCACCTCAAAACCAGCGCGCTCGCGTGTTAACCCGCCTGGTCCTAACGCTGATACGCGCCGCTTATGCGTAATCTCAGATAGTGGATTAGTCTGATCCATAAACTGTGATAGCTGTGAGGAGCCGAAGAACTCACGAATCGCTGACGAAATCGGTTTTGAGTTAATCAGGTCGTGCGGCATCAAGTTCTCACTTTCTGCTTGGCCAAGGCGCTCTTTAACCGCACGCTCTACACGCACTAAGCCGGCCCGAAACTGATTTTCAGCTAGCTCTCCGACACAGCGTACGCGACGGTTGCCAAGATGGTCAATATCATCGACTTCACCCTTACCATTACGTAACTCGACTAAGATCTTAATCGCGGCAAGAAGGTCAGCATCAGTCAAAGTCATTTGACCATGAATTTCGTCACGACCGACACGTCGGTTAAACTTCATGCGGCCGACTTTCGATAAGTCGTACGCGTCCTCACTATAAAACAAACGGTTAAACAGCGCTTCGACGGCTTCCTCTGTGGGCGGCTCACCTGGCCGCATCATCCGATAGATTGCAATTCTCGCGGCAGTCTTATCGGTAGTATCGTCGATACGCAGCGTTGCTGATATGTATGGACCATGATCCAGATCATTTGTGTATAACGTCTGGATTTCTGTCATTCCTATTTCTCGAAGCTTATCGAGTAGAATCTCAGTTATCTCCTCATTAGCATGGGCAATTATCTCCCCGGTATCAGTGTCAATCACGTTTTTGGCAAGAACACGACCAATTAAGTAGTCATCCGGTACTAAGATATATTTCGTCTTTGTATTCTCAAGATCACAAATATGCTTGGCATTGATTCGTTTATCTTTTTGGACAATAACTTTTCCATCTCGATCAGCAATATTAAAACGTGCAACCTCGCCCTGCAATCGATCTAGTACGCACTCCATCTGCGCACCTTCGTTTATCAACGTGAAGTTGTCGAATACAAAGAAATTAGCTAAGATCTTCTCTGGCGTCAAACCAATGGCTTTAAGCAGGATTGTTACCGGCATCTTACGGCGACGATCAACCCGAAAGTACAGAATGTCTTTTGGATCAAATTCAAAATCTAGCCAGGAGCCGCGGTACGGAATAATTCGCGCTGAGAATAATAGCTTACCCGAGCTATGCGTCTTACCCTTATCGTGTTCAAAGAATACGCCCGGTGACCGATGTAGCTGCGAAACAATTACACGCTCAGTACCGTTGATTACGAACGAGCCGGTTGGCGTCATAAGCGGAATTTCGCCCATATACACTTCTTGCTCTTTAACCTCCTTAACAAGCGGTTTAGTTGGAGATTCTTTGTCGAAAATAACCAGGCGAACCTTAGCCCGTAATGCAGAACAATAGGTTAAGCCGCGTTGCTGGCACTCCTTGACATCGAATACCGGCAATGAGAGCGCATAGCTAACAAACTTAAGTTGGGCAAAACCATTATGCGAAATAATCGGAAAAATAGACGTGAAAGCAGCCTGGAGTCCCTCTGACTTACGTTGTGCAGCAGGCACATCTCCTTGGAGAAAAGCACTAAATGATTCAAGCTGAGTAGCTAGTAGAAAAGGAACCGGGTGAACGATAGGGCGTTTTGCAAAACTTTTGCGAATACGCTTCTTCTCGGTGAAAGAATATTGCATGCGATCTCCGAATCATGGCGTGATAGTACACTGCTCTAACAGCAGTGAATAAAATTGCCTGAGTGTTCACCGACTGAAACCCTATGGTCATCCAGATATCTGAATGGACCAAGAAGCTTGGTGGTTGGCCGCTACCAACCGCTGGCTGACAGCAGCGGTTGCCCATATTGCCCGCTACCCGGACCAAACTTGCCTTCTGCAGTCGCTTCAGAAAGCAAAGAAAAAAGCAAATAATTTTGCTAAATGCTTTTTTCTTTAGTTTCTTTGACGCAAACATAGTGCTATTAAAGCGCTCGCTAGATCTACAAAGCGCAAAAAGGCTGACGGTCTGGAACCGCCAGCCCTTCGCGCAAAAACTGGAATTATTTAATTTCAGTTTTTGCGCCAGCGTCTTCAAGTTTCTTCTTTGCCTCTTCAGCGACGTCTTTCGATACCGCTTCCTTAACAGATCTGGGTGCGCTATCGACTAAATCTTTTGCTTCCTTGAGACCTAGGCCAGTGAGTTCACGAACAGTCTTAATAACTGATACTTTATTCGGACCAACTTCTAGTAGGTTTACTACAAACTCTATCTGTTCTTCTACCGCCGCAGTGTCACTACTGGTACCTAATGGACCCGCAACAGCAAGCGCAGCAGCCGATACATTAAACTTCTCCTCGAAGGCTTTAACTAACTCATTTAGCTCCAGGACTGACATCGCGCCAACGGCTTCTAAGATGTCTTCTTTTGCGATTGCCATTTAAAATACTCCTAACTTGGAATTTGGATTTTTAGCCAACGATCCGCGGTTAACCGGGCTCGTGCCCGGCTACCTGTCAGGCGGCTTCACTCTGCCGCTTTTCGGCTAGAATAGCCAAAGCATATGTGAAGCTATAAACAGGTGCTTGAATAACACTTAGCAGCCTCACAAGCAGTTCCTCTCGGCTCGGAATAGAAGCTAACGCTTGCACGTCAACTTTGTTTATTACCTTACCTTCATAGAAGCCGGCTTTAATTACAAGCTTGTCAGTAGCCTTGCTAAAGTCATAAATAACCTTAGCTGCCGGAATTACATCGTCTGAAATGCTATAAATTAAAGGACCTCTCATATGCTCGGCAAGTGGAGCAAACGGCGTACCCATAACCGCTTTGCGCGCAAGCGTATTTTTCAACACACATAGGTATACGTGTTGCTCATATGCTTTTGCGCGAAGATGGGTTAGATCGCCAACCGAAATCCCTCGATATTCAGCCAATACAATAGTCTGAGCTTTCGCAACTTTTGCAGAAATCTTAGCTACGACGGCCCGCTTATCTTCACGATTAAGTGGCACGTTTAACCTCCAGATTTGGTCCGTTAGACGGTCTTTCCGACCACATCGCGCACCGCGTTTCATGAACAGCGCGCCCGAGATTGTTGGGGTATTTTCACTGGTATTACAGTACTGCACCCAGCTTATATTCTGCAAAACTATTTCGAGTTTGCTATCTGCGTTGGCTTTAATAAAGATTGGGTGCTACAACTACTTTTACCCACGATCTTAATAATTAACTATGTCGTCTTATAGCAACCACATAAACACCTAGCCTATAGGCGGTAGAAAAGCTTAACTATTAGTACATCTTACTGTGTAATTACTTATTTTGCGATAACCGTACTTAAATCTACTCGCACACTGATACCCATCGTGCTTGATATCATAATTTTACGTAGGTAAATACCTTTACTAGTTGCTGGTTTCATTTTTTGTAGCGTATCTACTAATATAGTAAGATTAGATTTCAAATCGCTTGATTCAAATGATGCACGACCAATAGTCGCATGGATAATCCCACCTTTATCAACACGGAATTGCACCTGGCCAGCTTTCGCATTCTTCACTGCTGTCGCTATATTAGGAGTAACTGTGCCCATTTTAGGATTTGGCATTAAGCCACGCGGGCCAAGAATTTGACCGAGCGTGCCAACAACACGCATCGCGTCTGGTGACGCTATTACGCTGTCGAAATTTAGATTACCTGCTTTTACTTGCTCAGCTAAGTCTTCCATCCCAACAATTTCAGCGCCCGCAGCTTTAGCCTGTTCTGCTTTATCGCCTTGCGCAAATACGGCAACGCGCACACTTTTTCCGGTACCAGCTGGTAATACAACTGAACCACGAACTACTTGATCTGATTTCTTTGCATCAATACCTAGCTGTACTGCCACATCTATTGATTCATTAAACTTAGCAGTCGAACACTGCTTCACAAGCAAAATTGCATCATCTATAGAGTATAGCTTTAGGTGATTGACTTTACTTTCCAGTGCTTTTAAGCGCTTTGAAACTTTGCCCATCTACACACCTCCCACAGTAATACCCATCGAACGAGCAGTACCGGCGATTGTACGAACTGCTGCATCAAGACTAGCTGCGGTAAGATCTGGCATCTTTGTCTTAGCAATTTCTGTGGCTTGTGCGTATGTAATATTACCTACTTTATCCATATGTGGCTTATTCGAGCCTCTATCAACCTTTGCTGCTTTCTTAATAAGAATGGCTGCTGGGGGGGTTTTTAGAACAAACGTAAAACTTTTATCTGCATAAGCCGTAATTAAAACTGGCGTTGGCAAACCCGGCTCAAGGCCTTGTGTTTGCGCATTAAATGCCTTACAGAACGCCATTATATTTAAGCCTCGCTGACCTAGTGCTGGACCAATAGGTGGGGAAGGGGTGGCTTTACCCGCAGGAATCTGAAGCTTAATAAAGCTAATAATTTTTTTTGCCATTTAAAATCTCGGGTGAACGCTAGGCGTTCGGCAAGTAGTAAGATGCTTTTATAAAACTATACCAATGCTTCTTAATAGCTAATGAAGCAAACTAAAAGTACTTCAATACTGGATAAGACTCTGTTACGTGGAAAGCTTATATTAAACATGAAATCTAATTTAGACCTTTTCAACCTGGCCAAATTCAAGCTCAACTGGCGTAGCTCGACCAAAAATTGTTACTGAAACACGAACACGCGACTTTTCATAATTTACTTCCTCAACACTGCCATTAAAATCTGTAAAAGGGCCCTCTTTAACACGAATCAACTCCCCAACCTCAAACAAAGTTTTTGGCCGTGGTTTCTCGACGCCTTCTTGCATTTGCGACATAATTTTATTAACTTCATGCTGAGAAATAGGACTTGGACGATTCCGAACACCACCGACAAATCCAGTAACTTTGGCGGTATTTTTTACTAAATGCCATGTTTCATCAGTCATTACCATTTCTACTAACACGTAACCCGGAAAAAACCGGCGTTCGGTTAGTGATTTATGTCCACCCTTAATTTCGACAACCTCTTCTGTTGGAACTAAGATCTGACCAAATTTATCCTGCATACCAGCACGTTCAATACGCTCTTGAAGCGTACGTTGTACACTTTTTTCCATACCAGAATAGACATGTACGACATACCAACGATTTTCACCTAGTGGTGCTGTACTATTATTCATATCACTTCCAACCTAAAATCAGTGAAAAGATAATCCATTCAATAGTCTTATCACTAATCCATAGATAGATTGCCATCAGCAACACAAAACTAAATACGACTATAGTTGTTTGACTAGCCTCTTTTCGGGTTGGCCAAATAACTTTTTGAACCTCACGATATGAATCTTTCACAAATATAATAAAGCTTCTGCCTGAAGAAGAGGCAAGCTCTACTGCAATGCCTACAACAACACAAATTACCAAAACTAGACTACGTATATACCAATCATACATCTCCAGTAGATAAAAACCAGAAACTCCAGCAATAATTAGTAGTATGCTTAGTGCAAATAGTAATCTATTACCTATAGTATTTACAGTTTCAGCGGATGAATTTGCCATAATACTCTAAACAAATATACCGTATAAACGGTGTTGTATTGGCAGGGGTAGAGGGCATCGAACCCCCGACCTTCGGTTTTGGAGACCGACGCTCTACCAGTTGAGCTATACCCCTAAAGCGCGCTGTAACTACAATATATTCCTATAATAAAAGCTGTGTTTTATTTAATAATCTTAGCAACAACACCAGCACCGACAGTACGACCACCTTCACGGATTGCAAAGCGCAGGCCTTCTTCCATTGCGATTGGCGCAATTAACTTGACTGTGATCGATATGTTATCACCCGGCATCACCATTTCTTTGTCTAGAGGTAACTCAATTGAGCCTGTCACATCTGTCGTTCGGAAATAGAATTGCGGCCGATAATTATTAAAAAATGGCGTGTGTCGCCCGCCTTCGTCTTTACTTAGCACGTATACTTCTGCTGTGAAGTGCGTATGTGGCGTGATTGTCCCAGGCTTAGATAATACTTGGCCGCGCTCTACATCCTCACGCTTAGTACCACGTAGTAGTATACCTACGTTATCACCAGCTTGACCCTGGTCTAAAAGTTTTCGGAACATCTCCACGCCTGTACATGTTGTCTTTGATGTGTTGCGTATACCCACAATCTCAATTTCTTCACCAACCTTAATTACTCCACGCTCCACGCGTCCAGTAACTACGGTGCCACGGCCGGAAATTGAGAAGACATCTTCCACCGGCATGAGAAATGTGCCATCTACCACACGCTCAGGTGTTGGGATGTGCACATCTAACGCATTAGCCAGACTTAGCATCGCTGCCTCACCTAACTCGCTTTTGTCTCCCTCTAGGGCTAGCTTCGCCGAACCTTTAATAATCGGTGTATTATCGCCAGGAAACTCATACTTAGATAGCAGCTCGCGCACTTCCATTTCTACTAGTTCGAGCAGCTCCGCATCGTCTACCATATCGCATTTATTCAGGAATACAACGATATACGGTACACCCACCTGACGTGCTAGTAGAATGTGCTCACGCGTTTGGGGCATCGGGCCGTCAGCAGCCGACACAACTAGGATCGCGCCATCCATCTGTGCTGCGCCCGTGATCATATTTTTCACGTAGTCTGCGTGACCCGGGCAGTCTACATGTGCATAGTGACGCTGTTCTGTCTCATACTCAATATGCGCTGTATTGATCGTAATGCCACGAGCTTTTTCTTCCGGCGCTGCATCAATCTCATCGTATTTCTTCGCTTCGCCACCAAACCTCGATGATAGCACTGTCGCGAGTGCCGCCGTCAGTGTGGTTTTGCCATGGTCAACGTGACCGATCGTGCCTACGTTCACGTGCGGCTTGGTTCGTCTAAACTTGCCTTTAGCCATTTTTGACTCCTCACAGGAATTTGATCTGTTGCTTCGCGCGAAAACGCATCACTAAAACTTACTGGTGCCCATGGGCAGGATTGAACTGCCGACCTCTCCCTTACCAAGGGAGTGCTCTACCACTGAGCCACATGGGCAAATACCTATATATTGGAGCGGGTGAAGGGAATCGAACCCTCGTCATAAGCTTGGAAGACTTCTGCTCTACCATTAAGCTACACCCGCAAGATAATTTTTCTTATATTACTATCAATAAATTCTGGTGGAGGAGGTTGGATTCGAACCAACGTAGGCGTAAAGCCAACAGATTTACAGTCTGCCCCCTTTAACCACTCGGGCACCCCTCCTGCAAAGGATAGGCATTGTCAGCTAATTAGATGCGAGTGTCAACTACCCCAGTATAGGTTAACTTCGTCAAAAGCGACCCTCCTTACTATCCTTATTTATCTAAGTAACTTTTAAACTACTATTGTATTAATAACTTTTATAAAAGCGCTTTATAAAGAAGCTGTATAATCGTTTAATTATCGCAGTCGACTAGCCTAG